>DAIUDD010000001.1:0-231328 GCA_036845805.1 Patescibacteria group bacterium
TAACAAGGCATCCGTAGCGGAAGCTGTGGATGGATTATCTCCTTTTACGGAGTATCATTGCCTAATTTTAATTAGGCAAAATGCTATCTATTATTTATATTTTTTATAAATAATAAAGTCGAGCTCTATTTTATTATAGAGATGATAGCTCCAACTTCTTGCCACTATTTAGTTGTTAACTTCTTACCAATAAAAAATCCCCTCCGAAATCCATCGGAGGGGTGTTTTATTTCTGGCCTATGCGCAAGGCTTTTGCGTGAATTGCCAAAACCGCAATCCAACACTTGCCGCGCTTGAACAACAGCCAGCGATTGTGGCGATTGTTCCAAAAGGTTTTGTTTATCCATTTCCTGCACTCCCGGTGTTTTTTTGCCGTTCCAACAAATACCCACCAACCCTTTGGAAAAATTTGGTTGCAGAGAATCAGCTGATATTTGTTACCAATTCTCCACATTTTATCAATCTTTGTCCATTGACTTTCTTCTCTTCTGGGTAAAGAGAAGTTGGAGAATAGCACAGCAACATAATAGCCATCTCTTGCCGTGCCATTTATGCCACGATAACATATTCTTTTTGTTTTCAAGTTTTTCTCCCTTTGTTTTTACAAGTTAATATTCAAACCTTAACATTTATAAAACAAAAGTCAAGATTAATCAAAAAAAATCCCCGAACAAAAGTTCAGGGATTTTTTGGTGCGCATGGGAGGACTTGAACCTCCGACCCCGTCATTATCAGTGACGTGCTCTAACCAACTGAGCTACATGCGCATAATAAAAACAATTTTAAATTTAGATCTTTATTTTTCCGTCATCCTGAGCGATTAGCAAAGGAATTCTTTTAAATTGTATCGAGATTCTTCGCTTCGCTCAGAATGACAAAAGAAGTTGATATTATTATAACATGTCTGTCATCCTGAACGATTAGTGAAGGATCTCTCCTTTATACCTCATCAAATAAATCTTTAAAAGTTGGATTAAAATCTTTTATTAATTTTAATTTCTTTTTTCTTACCCAACCCTTAATTTCTTTTTCTCTCCCAATAGCATCAGCCGGATTATTATAAGTTTCATAGTAGACTAATTTTTTGATATTGTATCTGGCGGTAAAACCTTTGATAATCTTATATTTATGTTGCCAAACTCTAGCCTTTAAATTATTGGTTATACCAGTATAAAGGGTTAAAGAAATATTGGTCATGATATAGACAGAATAGAATTTATTGTGATGTTTTTTATACTTAAAACTATACTTCTGCATAGAGATTCTTCGTTCCGCTCAGAATGACAAACAATGATGGTGGGCGGCACAGGAATTGAACCTGTGACCTTTACAATGTCAATGTAACGCTCTAACCAGCTGAGCTAGCCGCCCATTTATTTTACATTATAAATGTTTTTTTAAAAAACGACAAGATTAAAATTACCGTCTTTTTTATAATTTGTCAATTTAGTCTTCAGGTGATAAAATTTAAGCATATGACTGACCGCTTGATTGGCGCCGAAGAGCGCGAGGATGACCAGAATTTAGATCTGACTTTACGGCCAAAAAACTTGGCTGAATTTGTTGGTCAAAATAAAATCAAGGAAAATCTGCAGATTTTTATTGAAGCTGCTAAAAAAAGGGGTGAAGCCTTGGAACATACTTTACTTTATGGCGCGCCTGGTTTGGGTAAAACTACTCTGGCACATATTTTGGCCAAAGAAATGAATACCGGCGTTCGCGTCACTTCTGGTCCAGCCATTGAGCGCGCCGGCGACTTAGCGGCCATTTTAACCAATTTGGAACCCGGTGATTTTTTATTTATTGATGAAATTCATCGCCTTAATAAAAATATTGAAGAAGTATTATATCCAGCCATGGAAGATTATGCTTTGGATATTGTGATTGGCAAAGGTCCGTCAGCTCGGACACTTCGTCTTGATTTGCCTCGCTTTACTTTGGTTGGCGCCACCACTCGGCTTAGTTTATTGTCTTCGCCCTTGCGCGATCGTTTTGGTTCCACCTATCGGATTGATTATTATGAACCAGACGAATTGCAGCAAATTATTTTACGTTCGGCCAAAATTTTAAACTGCCAAATTGATTCTGCCGCCGCCGGCGAAATAGGGGAGCGCTGTCGCCGTACGCCCCGTATTGCCAACCGTTTGCTAAAACGGGTGCGTGATTATGCCGATGTTAAAGGCAATGGTCAAATTACGCCTGAAATTTGTCATAGTGCCCTGGACATGCTCCGAGTTGATCGCTTAGGTTTGGATGAAATTGATCGCGAGATTTTAAAAGTGATTATTGAAAAATTTAATGGCGGACCAGTCGGCCTTAACACTGTGGCTGCTGCCACGGGCGAAGAAATGGCTACTATTGAAGATATTTATGAACCGTTTTTAATGCGTCTTGGTTTTTTAGCGCGCACCTCGCGCGGCCGCACCGTAACTGATTTGGCTTATGAACACCTTGGGTATGAAAAAAATAAAAAATTAATTTAATAAATTTCCAAGAAACAATAATCAAGAAACAAATAAATTCCAATAAGCAATAACCAGTTTTTAATAAAATATTTTGAAAATTATAATTTAGAGCTTGTAATTTATTTGGAAATTGTATCTTGGTAATTGGTAATTTAATCCCTATGCCTTACTTAACTCTTTTTCCTGGTCAGGAGCCTGATGAAAAAATAATCATGGTTTTGCGCCGTCATGGTTGGATTTTGTTTAAGACTATTATTTTTTATCTTTTTTTAGCTGTTTTGCCTTTTTTCTTTCGTTACCTTATTGCCCGCAATGGTGTTTTTGAAACCGATTTTGGGCCAGTTGGTTTTTATTTGGTTTTAAGTTTATATTATTTTGTCTGGACAACTTTTTTCTTTCGTTCCTGGCTTGATTATTATCTAGATATTTGGGTGATTACTTCCGAGCATATTGTTAATATTGAACAAAAAGGTTTATTTTCCCGGGAGATTTCTTCTTTCCAACTTTATCGCATTCAAGATGTCTCGGCCGAGGTGAGAGGTATTTTGGCTACCTTTTTTCATTTTGGCAACGTTCATGTGCAAACCGCTGGCGCGGAATCAAATTTTGTTTTTAAACAGATTCCCGAACCATATACGGTAACCAAAAAATTAATGGATTTGGTTAATATTAAAAAGAAAAATTTAGCCCGCACCAATCCGGTTTTAGACAAGCTTGATAATAATGAATAAAATTTTTTTTGAGCAAATAAAAACTCCGCTGGTTATTAAATGCGGGGTTTTTTGTTTTTTACTTTTTCATCATTGACATTTTTTGTAAATTTGCTATTTTTAAACCAAAACATTCTTTTACATTGAACTTAAAAATTGGAGAACTTTTCATGAAAAAGCGCCAAAAAATTGTTTATTCAAAAGAGGGGTATAAATTTGTGGTGGCAGAAGAACCGCCGACAACATTCAAAGACTCCACCTGGTATTGCTGGGTGGGGCCAAAGGAGCGACCAACTTTTTGGAGCGAAGAAGGCGGCCAAGATTTTCTGCTTGATGGCAAAGCCCATTTAAGTATTTTGGGCGATGCCAATAAAGCATCGTTTGCCGATAGTCCGGAACCGGGGCGAATGTGGTATTGGCGCTATGATATAAAGTACTTTCGAGAGTGTTCACTGTCCTTAACAGGCAAGCGACAAACAGTGGTATTTTCGAAAGACGGCCAAGTCTTTCGGGTGGGCAGTAAGCCGCCAAAAAAGTTTAGGGCCAATCGCTGGTATTGTTGGTTAGGCCCAAAAAGGCGCCAACCAGGGTGGAACCTAAGTGGCGATATGAATTTTGTGCTTGATAGTAAAGCACACCTCTGTTGTAAAGCAGAGGATCACTATGCCGCGTTTGTCGATTCTCCCGATCCAGATCGTCTTTGGAATTGGGGAGAATCAATTGAACACTTTCGACAGTGCAAGTAATTTTTTTCCCCGACTCTTAAGAGGAGAACAATTCAATGGAAAAAACACAAAAGAGAAAAGTCCAATTTTCTTTTTCAGCCGAAACCGTAAGAGTTTTGTTTTGGCTGAAGCAAATAACTGGCGCCGCCTCCTGGTCCGAGGTGGTCAGAAACGCTTTGTATGTTTATTGGCAAATAGTCAAAATGATTATTGCTGGAGGAGAAATTTTTCACTTTGACAAGTCTGGGAAACAAACAAAATTGATTTTTCCCAATATTCACACAAACAGTGAATAAAGGGGCCCATACTATTTATTATTAGCCACTTTAGGAAAGGTGGCTTTTTTATTTGCCAAAAGATGTTTAAAGTGGGAAAATTAAGGTATAAAAATATTAACAGGCAAGACTCAAAATAAAAGGAGGTGAGCTGTGAAAACTTCAATGGTTGGTATTGGCGCGGTGGAGCTGAAGGCCGTAGCCCAAAAATATATGCTGTGGGCCTTGGTCATTGCTTCACTCATTCATTTGTCGGTGGTCGGCGCATACTGGGGATCGATTTATCTGGCCAAAGATGAGGAGCCGGTGCGTACTGTCAGAATCATGAAATACACTGACTTGGTTCAGCCGCCTTCTATTGATCCGACCAGAAATGTGGTGGCGCCAAATGTAGCCATGGCCTCGCCCACGGCTAGGCCCAGCTTGGGAATCCCCGTGCCCGTGCCCGATGCCGAAGTGAGCCCGGATCAAACTTTTGCTAGTCAACAAGAAATGAATGTCGCCACTGGTCCAGTCACTGATGTGGCCGGATCTGGAGCAGTGCAGATAGAAAGAGATGTACAAGTTGAAAATATTACCGAAGAGGCACCGCCGCCAGATTTTGTACCGTTTGAGAAAGAACCACAGGTGATCAAACGGATAGAACCGGTTTATCCGGAACTGGCGCGCAAAGCCGGTCTCGAAGGCATGGTCTGGGTCAAGCTCTGGGTAGACAAAGAAGGCAAAGTGAAGGATGTGGTTGTCCTGAAAAGTGCGTCAGAAATTTTCAACCAGCCAGCGATTGAGGCAGCCAAACAATGGATCTTCACGCCAGCCCTCATGAAAACCGGGCCAGTCTCGGTGTGGATCTCTCTGTCTTTCAGCTTCAAGCTGACGGCGACTAATTGATTGATCCAATAGAAAAAAGTGGCCGCTCTTTGGGGGAGGAGCGGTTTTTTATTTGCCAAAAGATGTTTAAAGTGGAAAAATTAAAGTAGTTGGGCTAATCAATATATTTTATGTCTAATAGTTATACTTGGTATCAAAATCTAATTAAGCCATTCTTTGCTCCGCCGAGCTGGCTTTTTGGCCCAGTCTGGAGTGTGCTTTATATATTAATTATTATTTCCTATGGTTATGTTGGTTTTCTGTTTTTCAAACACAAAATCTCTTTTTTAATTTTTTTACCTTTTATCTTAAATATTATTTTTAATCTGCTTTTTACGCCGCTTCAGTTTGGCTTGAAAAATAATTTTCTCGCCGCCATTGATATTCTCTTGGTTTTAGGCACGCTCATTTGGGCCATAATTGCTATTTTCCCTTATGCCAAATGGGTAAGCTATATTAATTTGCCATATTTGCTTTGGGTTTGTTTTGCCACCGTGTTACAACTTTCGATTACGGTTCTAAATTGGAACCGATGAAAATTTGTATCATGTATTATGTATCATGGATAATGGAAAATAAAAAAGTTATATAAATATATGTTTAGGATTCTTTGGTCATTAATTAACCTTAATGCCAGGAAAATATTTTCGCTGACACTTTTTTGTGCCAGCGTTTTTGTTTTTATTGTGTTATTATTTTCTAATTATGTTCAAGCCGCCAGCACGGAAGTTTATGGGGTAATGACTACCGATCAGGTTTGGGATAAGGCTCATTCACCCTATGTGATTAGTTGGCGCGGTAATGGTTTGATTATTCAAGCAAAATTAACTATTTTGCCTGGCACAGTAATTAAAATTTATGCTAATCGCAATTGGAACGAATATTTCGGTTTAAAAATTGATGGCGCTAATGGTGGCCAATTGATTGCCGAAGGTACTATCGAAGAACCAATAATTTTTACTTCTTGGTATGATGACGAAATAATGGGTGATACCAATAATGACGCTACTTGGTATCAAGCGCCCCAATCCGGTGATTATCGCGCACTTAATTTTTATCAAACAAATAATTCTCATTTAGAAAATGTCATTATTAAATATGGTGGCACAGCTCGTAATAATAACAGTACAATTTTGGTAGATAATTCCATTATTAATTTTAATAATTTGAAATTAATAAAAAATTTGCAGCCAGGAATTGTACTCAAAAACAATAGTCAGGCCACAATAGAAAATCTTGAGGCCGTCGAAAATAAAAATGAAATTTTGCAACTTTATGACGCCAGTAAGGCAATTTTTGATAATTCTTTAGTGCATAATAATTTTGGTAATAGTGTAATTAAAATTTCTGCCGCGGCTGATTTGTCTGGCACTAATAATTCTTTTATTGATAATAGTAATCAAAAAATAATTATTAGCCCCTACGATATTAATCAAACGGTAACTTGGCGAAAATTTGATTTACCATATTATTTAGAAGGACAAATTAAAATTACACCCACTGGCCAATTAAATATTAATGCTGGAGTAGAAGCACATTTTGGTTATTATTACAGCCGACTTTTTAATTTAGGCGAATTAAATATTATGGGAGCCGCGGCTGCTCCAGTTGTTTTTACTTCTTTCTCTAATAATGCCAGCATTAATAATGATTTTTGGGGTGGCGTGGTTTTTGAAGCGGGCAGCCGCGGTCAAATTAATTATTTAACCATTAAAGACGCTGGCACTTATGCCGCTGATTGGACCGGTAGTACTTATTTAACTAATGAATATAATGCTTTACGCATTACTTCAGCGCATCCAGAATTTAATCATTTAACCATTGATAGCAGTAAAATTAATGGTTTAAACATTACTGATTCTAGCGCACCAGTTATTAATCACTGTGATATAAAAAATAATTTACAATGGGGTGCAATTAGCAATTCTTCTGCTTTGGTAACTTTTAATAAGTGTTCTTTTATTAACAATACTGCTGGTGCCTTACGAAATGATAGCCAAGTGGTGGTTGATGCGCGTGATAGTTGGTGGGGGAGCGAGACTGGACCGAAAACCGGCATTCATTCGCAAGGTCAAGGCTCTCAAATTCAAGGCTTGGTTGTTTATGAACCATGGCAGGGCAAAGAAAATTTGCCATTTTCTGATTTAGAACCGGTTATTGTGATCCCGGGCATTACTGGTTCATGGCAAAAATATATTGTCGCTGGTGAATGGCGCTTGGATCCATTTTTTCATACTTATGATAATTTATTAGCTGCTTTGCGTCAGATTGGTTATCAAGATGATGTTAATTTGTTTCCTTTTCCCTATCAATGGCGCCAAGATAATAATTTAACAGCCATTGATTTAAAAAACAAAATCCAAACAGTAAAAAATATTACTGGTAAAAACAAAGTTGATCTAATAGCTCATTCCATGGGTGGTTTAATAGCACGCGCCTACATTCAAAGCGCCGATTATATGAATGATGTAGATCAGTTAATATTTCTTGGCACCCCGCAAACTGGTTCGGTTAATGCCTATGTGCCGTGGATGAGTGGCTTAAATTTAGTCAAAGGCAAGAGTGATATTTTTCCACGTTTAACAAATAAAATTTTTCAGATCGAAGCAGATTATTATGGCTATAATGATTTATTTAATTATGTTCAGGACAAAATTAAAAGTGTAGCACAATTATTGCCAATTTTTGATTATTTAATTGACAATGAAACAAATATTTTAAGAATTTATCCTGATAATTATCCAGCCAATACTTTTTTAGAAAATTTAAACCAAGCAGCTAATGTTTTAAAATTAAAACAGCGCGTGCAAATGACTAATGTGGTTAGTAAAACCACCATTACCAATACCGTGGAATTTTTAAAAGTAATGCCTTATCTTGGCGCTGATGGTAAATGGCCATATGGTTATCCTAATAATTATGATAATGCTAGCGGCGATCATGGTTTAATTATGGGTGAAGGTGATGAAACCGTACCTTTAAAAAGCGCGGCTGATTTGGATATTTATCCTTTTATTCAAAGTGATGCTAAACACGTTAATTTGCCTACTACTAATCAAAATGACGTTATTTACGCTTTAACTGGTAAGCAGCCTACCACTATTGTGGAACAAAATAATTTTAATGGTTCAAGCGTCATCAAAGCCTTTTTATTATTTACTTTACATTCACCCATTGATATTGAAATCATTGATCCTAGTGGTAATAAAATTGGCAAGGATTTTAATAATAATCTTGAAATTAATAATATTCCCGGCGGTTTTTATTCTGGTTTTGACGGTCCGACTGAATTTATTTTTATTCCTAATCCTTTGGCTGGCGAATATAAAATAAATTTACAAGGCACTGCTGATGGCGCTTATGGCGTGGAAATAAATTATAATAATGAAAACCAAGAAAAAAATATTATTTTTGAAAGCACTATTCGCGCCGGCGAACTAATTAATTTAACCAGTAATTTGGAACCAGCCAATTTAGATAATTGGCAAATAAAAACTTCGGTTGATATTAACCAAATTATTAATCTAGCCGAAAATATTTGGTATAAATATTTATGGGCAAAGAAAATTGTTTTGGTTTCTTTACAAAGCATTAAAAAAGATTATGAAATTTTATCAACCGCCATTAAATATGATAGAATTAAATTAAGCATCAGATTAAAAATCGCGGCTTTAAAATTAGTGCTTAAAACTTATCAAAACCAAGGCCTTATTAAAATCACTGATTATCAAATTTTAATTAATAATTTAAATTATTTATTAAGTAAATTGTAAAATTTTCTTAATAGAAAAATAAAAATATGTATGATACAAATTCCATGGCTTTTTTAGGTATAGTGTTAATATTAGTTTCCTTAATAATAGCTATTATTTTATATTTTGTTCTAAAAAAATTTATTAATAAACATCTATCTTTGACAATTGTTTTAATGGCTTTTGGGTATTTTTGGCGTGACCTCGATCCTTATAATTATCCTTTTTATCTTGCCGCTCTTATCTTTTTTCTTCTCTTCCTCTTCCACCTATTCACTCGCCGGAAAAATCACCGCTAGCCATAGTAAATTAAAGTTTAGCCAGCCAAGACGCAGTTTTTTAATCTTTATCAAATCTTAAAAATATTTTTGGTTGATTTAAAAAACGCCACTTTAAAAAATGACTTAGTAGAAGCCGGTTCTGTTATGGCAAAAATTGAACACGAAGTTGAATTAGAAAAAAAATTACGCGCCCATAGTCACAGTGCCCGCGGCCCTTATGCTAAATGGGGTTCAAGTGTTTGACATCTTTTCTATTTATGCTATAATTATTGCACTTGTTAATAATTAACCTATTTTTTATGTCTGATCTCGATCAACAACAAAATCCTATGCCTCAAGATGAAGAAGTAAAAGAAAATGAAGGCATGGAAGGTTTAGAAGATTTATCAGAAACCCCAGCCGAAGAAGAAACAGCTCCAGAAGCTGATGATATGGCTGGTGATGATATGAATGCTGAAGTATAAACTTTAAGTTTATGTAAAAAATACGCTCCGATATTCATCGGGGCGTATTTTATTTTCCCTCTTGACAAAATTTTTTAAATATGCTAAGCTGCTGTTCAAAGGTCAACCTTAATTATAAGGTTGAAATTCAAAATCATTATTTTTTGGAGGAAAAATCAGTGAAAAAAAAGAAACCGGCTTTGCGATGGAGAGTGTGGCTCAGTTTGTCCTTTTTCGTTTTGGGGCTAGTTGTTCAGCTAGTCTACAAAACCGTGGAAGGACCGACACTGGGTGCCATCGCCGCACAGCAGGCTCAGAACAGCGATGTGGCTTATGCCAAATCGCACTTTTTCATCAACATGGTCACGATTCCCGGCGCCGTCTGGACTGGAATTTTTATCATCCTGGCTCTGACATGGATCACATACGCCGTGGCTTTTTATCGGACCGCGAAGTGAACCAAAACAAAGGAGTGGAAAAGCTATGAAAAAGAGTATGTTGGTCGTCACCATGGTCGTGCTGTTTTCGATCCTTTTCGCTTGCGCGCCATATAAAACTCCGATCTTTGTGGAGATCCAGCCCAACGAAACGGCGTTCCTAGTACCCATGGAAGGAGCCACAAAAGATAATCAAGCTGCTTTTATGAGTGAAGATTATCTCCGTGATGCCAAGGTGGCTTTAAAGAGAATAGAAATTCCTCAACGCCAAGTGAGCACAGGACGTATGTGGTGGAGTGAAAAATGGATCCCCACGATGCGCGTTATTGTTGTCAATCGCACACCCGTTACTCGTGAATGGACAGTTGATTCAAACACCGGGACAAGCACGAAAAACGAAGCTTTGGCTACATCATCCAAGGAGTCCATTCCATTTTATGTCGGTTTAACCATTACCGCCTCAATTTTGGAAGAAGATGCTCCTCGTTTTTTATACCGATACGCCGGTTCGTCATTGGCGGATGTATTGGATAATAACGTTCGAGGCACCACTCTTGCCAAACTTTCCGATAATTTTGGAAAGCTAACGGTTGATCAATGCCGGCTTAATAAGAGTGAAATCGTTGGCAAAATTTTTCAGGAAGTCTCCCTGAAGTATAAAGAAGAAGGTGGAATAACTATTGATGCCATGGGCACCTCCGGGTCATTAGTTTTCTTGGATGAAAATATTCAAACGCGTGTTAACGCAGTGTTCATTGCTGAACAAAACATCCAAGTGCAAATGAATGAAAAACTGGCACAGGAGGAAACCAATAAAAAGGTTAAGTCCATTGCCGAGACGCGCCTTTATGAGGCCCAGAAATTCGCGGCAGCCCAGAATGCCACCAACGATATGGTAAAACTGGAAATCCAAAAAATGGGTGCCCAGGCCATGCTCAATGTTTCCGAAGGCATGAGAGACGGCAAGCTCCAATTGCCATCCAACATGCTGCCGATTGGTAGTCAACTCCTTTTCGGGATTGACTCCAAGCCGGCTCAAAAGTAGCCGACGATAAAGTCGCGCTACGCCCCCAGCTCTCTTCGGAGAACTGGGTTTTTTATTTTATTTACATTGACATTTACCTCTTAAAACCGCTAAAATTAAGCTAACTATGAATTTAATTACTTCCTTTAAAACCGCAGTCAAAATCTTACGCACTAATCGGCGCCGGACTTTTTTAACCGTGCTTGGCATTATTATTGGCGTGGCCGCCGTGATTATTATTATGTCGGTTGGCGCTGGCGCTCAAAGTTTAATTTTTGATCAATTTAGTTCTTTTGGCTCTAATTTAATTAGCGTCATGCCCGGTTTTAGCGATGAAAAAGGACCGCCTGCCTCTGTTATGGGTATTGTCGTTACCACCTTAAAACAAAGCGATGCGGAAGAATTAAAAAAAATTAAAGAAATAGAAAGCGTGGCCAGTTATGTTCGTGGCATTGATACTATTACTTGGCAAAACCGCGAGGTTGATGCCACTTTTGTTGGCACCAACGTTGATTATGTGGCAGTGGAATCAGTTAAAATTGAACGCGGTAATTTTTTTGATGAAAGCGATGAAAAAAGTTTAGCGCGCGTGGCGGTTTTAGGCTATCAGGTGGCCGAAGATTTATTTGGCAATCAAAATCCGGTTGGCGAAGAAATAAAAATAAAACGTGAACGTTTTCGAGTGATTGGCGTCGTAGCCAAAAGGGGAGTGGAAGCGTTTCAAAATCAAGACAATTTAGTTTTCGTGCCACTGTTAACCGCTCAAAAAATATTACTGGGCATTGATCATGTTAATATGATTCGCGCGCGCGTTTTTAATGATAGCGATGTGCCAGTAGCTATTGAACAAATCGAACAAATTTTACGCGCCAATCATGATATTTTTAGTCAAGATGAAGATGATTTTAGTGTTCGTGCCGCTATTCAAGCCCTTGATGCTTTAAAACAAGTAACCGATGCTCTGACTTTGTTTTTAGCCGCCATTGCCGCTATTTCGCTTTTAGTCGGCGGAGTCGGTATTATGAATATTATGCTCGCCTCAGTAACTGAACGGACCAAAGAGATTGGTTTGCGCAAAGCCATCGGCGCCACTGCCAATGGCATTCAAAATCAATTTTTAACCGAAGCCGTGGTGATTACAGTCGTGGGCGGCGCTACTGGTATTGCTTTTGGTTTTTTATTTTCTGGCCTGATTGCTTTGGTGGCTAATTATTTAGGTTATAATTGGCAATTTGTTATTACCCTTTCTTCTGTTTTATTAGGTCTTGGTGTGTCTTCCTTGGTTGGCATTATTTTTGGCTGGTATCCAGCTCGCCGCGCCGCTCGTCTCGAACCTGTCGAAGCACTGCGGTATGAATAATAAAAATTTAAAATTCAAAAATCAAAAATTAAAATTACAATTTAAAATCATTAAAATTTTTAAAAAATTTTAATACTTTAATTTTGACTTTTGCCTTTTAACTTTTGTTTTTATTTTTTATGTCTTTTCTCTCTACTCTCCATATTGCTTATCGTGCTATCAGATTGCACAAAGTCCGTTCGGTTTTAACCGTACTCGGTCTTTTAATTGGCGTCATGTCTATTATTATTGTCATGAATGTCGGGCAGGGTTTAAAAGGTTTAATTTTAGATTATATAAAAATTTTTGGCTCGGATTATGTGCAAGTGGAAACAAAAGTTCCTACTACCGCTAGAAATTCAGCTGACAACGCTACTAGCATGGCCCAAGGCGTGACCGTTACCACTATGAAAATTTCTGATGCCGAGGCGGTTGGTCGTCATCCTAATGTCAAAGGCTACTATGCTGGTCAGATGGGCCAGGCCGTGGCTTCCTATTTAGACGAGAAAAAAACCGCCATGCTTTGGGGTATTTCCAGCAGTTTTTTTACTTTATCTGAAGCCAAGGTGGAAGCGGGTCGCGAATTTAGTGATGAAGAGGATCGTTCTCAGGCACGGGTAGTTGTTTTGGGCGCCAACTTAAAAGAGAAACTTTTTGGTTCTGATGACGCTTTGGAAAAATATATAAAAATTGGTAATAAAAATTTTAAAGTTATTGGCGTTTTGGAAAAACAAGGCGGCAGCATGTTTTTTGACATGGATTCAATTGTTTTTATGCCGGTCAGAACTTTGCAAAAACAAATTATGGGTGTTGATCATATTCAATTTTTTACTGTTTATTTAAAAGATGCCAGTCAGGCCTATGCCACCGCTGCCGAGATCGAAGATATTTTAAGAGCCGAACATAAAATTACTGATCCTAAAAAAGATGACTTTTCTGTCACCACTATGGACGAGGCCATGGGCATGTTAAATACTGTCACTGGTGGCATTTCACTTTTGCTTGTTGCTATTGCCGCTATTTCTTTAATTGTCGGTGGGGTCGGTATTATGAATATTATGTATGTTTCGGTGACTGAGCGTACTTATGAAATTGGTTTAAGAAAAGCCTTGGGCGCCACTAGCAAAAATATTTTATGGCAATTTTTATGGGAAGCGATTTTTTTAACTTTTTTAGGCGGTTTGATTGGTGTTTTTCTGGGTACGATTTTTAGTTTTCTCGGCGCCATAGCCGCTAAATCCGCCGGCTTTGATTTGGGCTTGAATTTTTCTTTAACTGGTTTTATTTTAGGCACGGTTTTTTCCGCCACGGTCGGTTTGATTTTTGGCGTTTATCCGGCGCGCAAAGCCGCCGCTTTGGATCCGGTCGAAGCGTTGAGACAAGAATAAAATGTATTATGATTTTTGTAGGGGTGGGTTTAAAACCCACCCTTTTGTTTTTATCAATATTTCAATATTTTATTTGTAGAGACAAAAAATTTTTGCCCTCCTTGCTCCATTTTTATTGAAGGCGGGGTTCCGGAACCCCGCCTTCACAACAGGACAGCTCCAGAGCCGCTCTACATTTTTTGTAACTCTGGTCTTCCCGCCCCGCCGTCTGGCAGGTAGACCGGATTTTTTTAAAGCTTGACAAAAAAAACGCTTATGCTAAGATAGTTTTAGAAAGATTTTTAAAAAGGCACATCGTCCCAGCGGGTGTGTGCTAGTACTGCGAACAGCTGGGTATGGGACAGAGGTAGCCTTACTCTGCTCCAGAACGGCTATAAGGCTGCAGCCCGTCTAAGGTGTGCCCTTGCTGGACGGGAATAAGATGGCGCGGCACAACGCCCAGGCGAAACATGCCTGGGCTTTTTTTATTCTGTCATAATTATATACTTCATTTTTTTATTTTTGATTTATAATTATTTTTTTGTAACCCTGGTCTTTAACCGGAGTTTTTAAAAATAAAAAAGCCGAGGTGTGCGCCTCGGCTGTATTGCTACTAACTATGTTAGATTAGAAGAGGAAATCCAACCCCACATAGCTTTTGTCTTTCATCAAGGTCCCCCAGACCTTAATTTTTTTAGAGGAAAACTCGACGCGCGGGCCAGTACGACGGCCAACGCCAACGACCGTTTCGTTGAGGGCACCAACGCCGAGCGTTTTCCAAACTTGGCAATTGGCGATTTGGCGATGCCAGTAGCCGTTTCCGGCTTCATAGAAGCCGATGAATGAGATCGGTCCCTTCCCCAACCAAATAAAACTCCCATAACGGTTGGGGTCGGCACCGTTTTGGATGCCGTAGGCCAGGCCCATTTGGCACCAAGATGTCGGCGCGAGCGACGGACCCGCGTAAGCCTCGGCCCAATATTGACTGATGAGGGCCCATCCCCACCAGCCAATTTTGCCAACCAGAGATCCGCCAACCGAAATGTCGATCTGGTTGGCAACCTTGAGGTCACTTCCCGCGGGTTTGGTAAGGCCCGATTGGACCTCAACGAAATTCTGCGCGGTCGCCACTGCAACCAGCGCCAGAATCATCGCCAAAACTTCCATCATTTTTTTCATTTTTCCCTCCTTGGGAATTAAATTATTATCTGTGATTTATATTTAAAATTATTTTTTCATTTAAAAAAACTCTTCCACAAAGAAGAGCGCATATTGGCCGAAATTAGCCAAATTATTTCTCTTCTCTTGTAACTATATTATAGCAAATTCACAGAAAATGTCAATACCTAATCTGTGTATAAAACAAAAAAATGACTTTCATTAGCCATTTTTTTATATTTTATTTTTATCTCTATAAATCTTTTTTATTTAATTAATCCTGCCTTTCTCCTTTCTATTACTTTTTCATCACTCATAATTTCTCCGTCTTTTAATTTAATAATCCGCTCGGCATATTCGGCCGTATATTGTTCATGAGTGACTAAAATAATTGTTTTGCCTTGCTCATGTAATTTGTTTAAAATTTGCATCACCTGTTCGCCAGATTTTGAATCCAAATTACCGGTTGGTTCGTCCGCAAAAATAAGTGCTGGTTGATTAACCAAAGCTCGGGCAATGGCCACCCTTTGTTTTTCCCCGCCCGATAATTGGTTAGAAAGATTTTCTATTCTGTGTGTTAAATCCACTGCTTCGACTGCTTGCCTCGACATTTTTTCTTTTTCTGCTGGTGTTAAATTGGGCGTGTAAGTCAGCGGCAATTTAACATTTTCTAAAACCGAAGTGCGCGGCAATAAATTAAATTGCTGAAAAACAAAACCAATTTCCGCATTGCGCAAGGCCGCTAATTTTTCATCACTAAATTCCGCTGTATTTTCGCCCTTAAAAATATAGGCGCCCTTGGTCGGTCGGTCTAAGAAACCCAAAATATGCATTAAGGTCGATTTGCCTGAACCAGATTTTCCCATAATCGCCACAAACTCGCCTTGATTGATGGAAAAATTTAAATCAAACAAAACTGGCGTCACCACTTCATCATTCACATAATCTTTAAATAAGTTTTTAGCTTCGATTAACATTTTTTTAATTTCCAAGATACAATTTTCAATTTCCAAATAAGTATCAAATTTCAATAACCAAATTTAAATTATTGGGGATTATAATTTGATTTTTGTAATTTATTTGGAAATTGTTTCTTGATTATTGGAATTTACTAAAGGTTAATTTTTTACAAACGTTATTACTTCTTCTCCCGCCTGCAAACCAGAAATAATTTCTATGCCCTCATTACCTTTTAAACCAATTATTACTGTTTTATCTGCAGTGATATTTTTTTTAGCATCAACCAAAACAGTGACATATTTATCGCCATTTTGACTTTTCACTGCTCTTCCCGGCACCACCAAAACCTGATCTTTTTTAGCTGTGCAAATGGTTACATTAGCGGTCATGCCCGGCTTGACGCCGATTGCTGTTTGATCATTAAATTGTACTGTCACTTTATAATAAACCACGTCTTGGATTTCTGTTTCGGCCGGATCAACAAAAACCACCTGGCCCATAAATTTTTGATCTGGCCCAAAAGCGTCCAAGGTAATTTCTACTTCTTGGCCGACTTGCACTTTGGCAATATCCGATTCGGGAATATCTACTTTTATTTCCAAATTGGTTTTGCCAATCATTTCTAAAACCGGTGTAGTTAATAATGATTGTTCGCCCACTGAAAAATTTTTCTTGGTAATAGTGCCATCAACCGGCGCAACAATTATCGCATCATTAAAATTGGCGCGGGCTAAAGCTAAACTGGCGCTGGCTTGCGCCACTCGTGCTTCGGCTGATTTAATATCATAGCTTTGGGCCGGTTTCTTTTTTAGCAGCAATTCTGCCTCGGCAATGGTCAGGGCTTTTTGAGCGCTCGCCACCGAATTTTCAGCTGAAGCAATTAGATCTTCGTAATAACTTATTTTATTAAGCCAGCTGGCTTTAGCACTTTGCAAGGTGGAATTGGCTGTATTAATGGCGGTTTGTCTGGTTTTGATATTAGTTTTTAAAGCGTCTAATTCGGTTTCGCTTAAATCAGCAGAAGTGGTCGTGGCGCCTAAGACATCTAAAGTATCAGCCAAGGCGGTAGCAATTTTGTTAAGCACATTTTTTAAATTGTCACTTATAATTTTCAAATCTTCCGTACCAACTGTCAGCTCTAAAGTGTTAATAGTATTTTTTATTTCCTCATAAGCTGTTTGGGCCACAATTTTATTTGTTTCGGCAATATTTAATAACTCTTTGTTTTTTATTGATAAGGTTCCTTGAGCATCAGTATCATTTAAAGAATTATCAATTTCTTCCAAAGCCGCTTGGGCCGTAACCAATTCATTTTTAAGTGTGGTAATCAAAGCGTCTTTCAAATTATTTATTTCCACCGCCCCTTTGCTTTTGGTAGTATTTAAATTACTTTCCGCGTTTAATAATTCTTGTTCTTTTTGTACTACTCTATCTTCATAAACTTTAATATCTTCAGCCGTGGCCCCGGCTTTTATTTTTTCATAATCAGCTTGAGCTTGTCTGACCGCTGCTTCCGCGTTAGTAATTTGACTAGCTAAAGCGCCAGTATCTAAACTGGCTAATTTTTGATTTGCCACCACCTTGTCACCGGCTTTGACTAGAATTTCTTTAATCCGACCAGTAGTTTTAAAGTTTAAATTAATGGCTTGGGCTGAAGCCACTTGTCCGGTTACATCTACGGTTTGTTTTAAAGTCATAATTTCTACTTTGGCCGTGGTATAGGTGATGGTTTGGCCGGATTTTTTAGCGCGATAAACTAGACCGATAATTATAATTAAAATTATTAAGCCGATAATCACAAATTTTTTGCGGAATATTTTTAGCATATTTTTATAAAAAATTATTATTGCCATATTATAGCTAATTTTACATCTTTTTGCAAGTTTTTTATAAATTTGACAAAGTATTTTTATTGTGCTATTATTTTTTTACAAAATTAAGAAGTTCTTTAAAAAATAGCCCAAAAACGGGTTAATTTTGTTAAATAAAAAGGAGGTTAAAGGAAAAGAAAAAAATGTTTTTCCTGCAGGAAACTACTTTTGGGTGGGGATTTTTAATTCGTGAGTTATGTTATGTAAAGAAAAAAGAAAGTTGTAAAACGGAGGTTAAGATGAAAAAGTTTTTGTTGTTTTTTGCGGTTGTACTGGCGTTTGCTACTTTGTTGTTAGCAGCGCCTCCTGGTGGCAATTCCGGCGCCATTTGGACCACCCGCGGAGACTGCGGTGATGAAACCAAAGACGCCAATCACTACAAAATTGGTGATCATATTTTTCTCAATGGGCACCAGTTTGATCCCGGCGAGTATGAATGGGAAATAAAAGGCCAGCCGGGCAATGCTAGTTGCGATCACGGCGACGTCGTCGCGAGTGGTGCATTTACCATTAGCGAAGAAGACAGTGGCGGGTTTTGCTTCGAGGCATATACTGTGGCCGAAGATGACTGCGGCGAATATCAAGTCAAATTCGGCAACAAAGGCGACAATTATCGGGTTGAATTGCCACCACCCCCGCCTAACCCTGCCATCGACATCGAAAAGCTGGTACAAGGTGAAGACGCCGACGTGCCCACCGGTCCTGTTGTGACCGTCGGTGCAACCGTCACGTTTTCATTCATCATCACCAACATCGGCGATGTGCCTTTGACCAACATCGTGGTCACGGATAATATCTATGGCACGATCACCCTGCCCAAGACCAGCCTGGAGGCTGGCGAATCCATGACCGGTTCGACGACCGCAATGGCCGTCGCGGGCCAGCACACCAACACCGCCACGGTGACGGGCAACTACGAAGCGCAGACCGTGACGGACGCGGATCCCGCCAACTACTGGGGCGAAACAATGATCGAGCACCATCCTGGCATCGACCTCGAGAAACTGGTACAGGGTGAGGATGCGGATACGCCCACCGGCCCGAATGTGACAGTTGGCGCCATGGTAACCTTCCAGTTCGTTGTCACCAACACCGGCGATGTGCCGTTGACCAACATTGTGGTCACGGATGATGTCTATGGTACGATAACCATGCCAAAGAGCAGTCTGGCTGTGGGTGAATCCATGACCGGCTCGACTGCCGCGGTGGCCGTCGCAGGCCAGCACACCAATATGGCAACCGTCACTGGTAATTATGAAACACAAACCGTGACGGATCAGGACCCAGGTAATTACTGGGGAGAGACAAAGCGGCTGCCCCTTGGGGTACACGTGGAGTGCGTGGACAAATATGTTTTCCGTGATACATATCGGGTACACTTTATTGTTAATAACGCAAACCCGTATGAAGTTCAAATTGGGCTCGGAGCATTTAACAATATTGCTCCAATTGAGTATGATGGAAAACAGCCAACATCTTTTGGGCCAGGCAAAACCGAATATTTTCTTGAGGTGCCCAATGATGTTTTAGTGAGCTGGTTTCTCGATGTTGATTTTGCCATGGCATCAAGAAACTCGGAAATCTGCAAATACGCCGGTACCGACGATGTTGTTGTCGCCGGAATCGGTGTGTATAAAGACGTCAATACAAATGGTCTATACGATGTCGGGGAGGATTGGATAGAGGCTGATGACCGTGGATTCATGGCTGAGGTTTACATGATTAACGCTTGGACAGGCGAGGTCGTTGGTTCACATGCATTGTCTCCGACATTGTTCTTCCGTGCTGGGCGGTATGTTAATTACAGTTTCCGCCAAAAATGGGGCGAGTTTTATATTTTGGCGAAAACTAAAATGCCGACCCCATCAGGATATAGGCTTTATCCAAATTACCGAGTCGTGCGCACCAGCGAGTTTCCGGAGCCGTTTTACTCGCTGGAAAATGATTTCGGCCTAGTGCCGGAATCATTTGAAGGTCCGCTGGACGGCCCATACTTGCCGATGTTGGCGGAATATTTGCCAGCGAGCGCAACTTTGGCTTATCGGGCGCAGTCACAGCAGGCTAAGGGTAAGCTGAAAACCGAAGAAGGGATTGGGATCGCGGCTTTGCCCACCGAATTCCAACTGGAGCAGAACTATCCCAACCCGTTCAATCCGACCACTACGATCGCCTATGATCTGCCGGCAAGCGGCCAGGTGACGTTGAAGATTTACGATGTATCCGGCCGTGAGGTTGCTGCGCTGGTGAATGAACAGCAGCCCGCCGGCCACTACTCGGTCACCTGGCGTGCCGATCACCTCGCCAGTGGCATTTATTTCTATTGCCTCCAGGCCGGGTCGTTCAGTCAGACCAAACGTCTGGTTCTAACTAAATAAAATAACAAATCGTCTTTTGGAGGAAAGACGATTACATCTCATTAAGCCCGCGGACTTTGTCTTGCGGGCTTTTTATTTTTAGTTTCTGATTCCTGTTTATTTTGTTATAATAACAACAACATATGTTTAATTTAAAAACAGAACAACCGCTTAGCAAATTAGCCTTAATTATTCTTATTGGCTTTTTTTTATTATCTCACTTTTATTTCGCCCTCATGTATGAGACGCCGGGTAGCGACACCTATATTTATGGCACTTACGCGCTGTGTTGGTATCAGTCATTGGGCGCTAATCAGTCTGTTTATGAAATTAATGAAAAACCAATTGAGTACCCACCGTTGTCTGTGCTCTGGATGTCTTTGCCTGCAGTTTTTATTAACCAACCGACTTTTGTCGCTTCAGAATTTTTGGCTCAAAATCCGTCCTTGGTTGATTGGCATTCTATTTTTAAATTTTGGTATTGGCTTTTTGACGTTTTTATTTTCTTAATTGTTTTATTGCTTTTTAAAAAACCTCATAAATTTTTAAAAATCGAACCGCCTAATTTAATCTTATTTATTATTTTTGGTTTGTTATTATTAAATTTTCTTTATGATCGCCTTGATTTTTGGCTGGCGGGTTTAATTTTTTTGGCCTTTATTGCCCTTATTAGCCGCCAAACTTATTGGCTGTCATTTTTTTTATTAGCAATCGCTATTAATTTTAAACTCATTCCAATTTTTTTAGCTCCCATTTTTCTCATTGGCTCTTTGCCGCTTGAATATTTTAAAAATTTTTCTGCTAATTTTTTTGATCAAAAAATTTGGCTGGCGCTTTTTAAGCGCGGTCTGGTTTTAGTTATTTTAACTGCAGTTATTTTTCTGCCTTTTTATTTCTATGATTCAAATCATGTGTTTGATTTTTTTACCTATCATCAAAGCCGCGGCTTGCAATTAGAGTCTTTTTTTAGCTCTTTGCTTTTAATTGGTTCTTGGTTTAATGTGCCGCTCCACATTTATCACGATTTTGGCGCCTATAATCTACAAGCGCCCGGCGTTTCTTTTTTGGCCAAGATTTCTTTGCCACTAATTTGTTTTTTGGTTTTGGTTCTGGCTTGGCGGTTTTTATTGTCTTTTAAAAAAATATTTTCAAAAATTAATGTTTTTTCTTTTGGGAAAGCCCACCATCTGGCTCAATTTCAGCCGCAAATATTTTTAAAACTGGTTATTGTTGTCCTGCTGGTGGTTATGATTTTTTCCAAAGTCCTTTCCCCTCAATATTTGTTGTGGCTGGTGCCGCTCTATCCTTTTTTGGCTGTTAAAAACAAAGATAACGTTTTAGCCCTTATCTTCTTCATTTTTTCTCTTTTTTTAACCAATCTAATTTATCCCTATCTTTATTCCTATTTTATCCACGGCCAAATTTTATTAGCGAGTGGCGTTACTATTTGGAGCAGCCCCACCACCACGGCCATTATTGTTTTATTAGCTCGCAATATTTTACTTATCATTACCGCCCTTTTTTTAATTAAAAGTATTTCTAAAGATATTAAAAACATTAACCATCTTGCTAATTAATATTTTTTTCTTTATTTTTTATTACTTATTATTATTTATCCTATGCTTCTTAATATTAAAGTCATTCCTAAATCCAGTCTTAACCAAGTCATTAAACAAACTGATGGCAGTTATAAAATTAAAATTACTACTGCTCCAGAGCAGGGGAGGGCCAATAAAAAAGTTATTGCTCTTTTGGCCAAAGAATTGAAAGTTTCCAAATCTTCCCTAGAAATTGTTCAAGGCTTGACTAGCCGAAATAAATTAGTTAAAATAAATAATAATTAAAAATAAACATTAATTTTGATTTTTGATTTTTAAATTTTGAATTTAATTTTATTGCGGGTATCGTATAATAGTTATTATGCGTCCTTGCCAAGGACGAGAAACGGGTGCGATTCCCGTTACCCGCTCCAAGAAATCATCTGTTTTTGCAGGTGGTTTTTTGTTTTTATCAAAAAATCAAAAATATCAATAAAAAAAGGGCGATGCTAAGCATCACCCTCGACGACTTTTGGTGTTACTAAATCACCTCAGCCAACTTCACCCGGGCTTTAGTGATTTCCAGCTCCTTCGTTGTGGTTCAACAACGCAGTAGCTACGGTCGCCAAATTTTGGGCAATCAAGTGAGCCTCCTTTGTTTGGTTAATTTAACTATATTACTTTTTAAAAAATAACGCAAGTATTTATTCGCAAGCGTTTATGTTTTTTATTTGACATTTCTTTATTTTTTCCATAAAATAAAAACAGTTTAAAAAATATTTTCTGCCCAGGTGGTGAAACTGGTATACACTCAAGACTTAAAATCTTGCGGTCGCAAGACCATGCGGGTTCGACCCCCGCCCTGGGCAAATTTAATTAGCTAATTTTATTTAGCTATTTTTATTTGCCAAAATAAGCTTTTTATTATAAAATTAAATATATTCTGTGACCAGTTATTAATCTTTGATGGTTAAAAATATTATGAAAAAGACAAATCGAACCTCTTTAGAGGCAGATAAAATGGATAAATTAATTTCCTTAGCCAAACGTCGTGGCTTTATTTTTCAGTCCTCGGAAATTTATGGCGGATTTGGCGCCTACGACTACGGTCCCTTAGGTGTGGAATTAAAAAATAATATCAAACGCGCTTGGTGGCGCATGTTTGTGACTGAACGGCCGGACATGTTTGGAGTGGATGCCGCTATTATTATGCACCCGCGTGTTTGGGAAGCTTCTGGCCACTTGAAAAATTTTTCTGACGCCCTGGTTGATTGCAAGAAATGCCACAAACGTTTTCGCGCTGACCATGTCTTGGAATTGGAAAATTTAAAACCTGGTTTTGATAAAGAAAAAAATAAAGAACCGGAAAAAATGATTTGTCCAGAATGTGGCGGCGAATTAACAGCTGCGCGTCAGTTTAATTTAATGTTTAAAACTTTTATTGGGCCAGTTGAAGAAGAGGGCAGTGTTAGCTATCTGCGGCCAGAAACTGCTGGCGGCATTTTTACTAATTATAAAAATATCCTACAAGCCACTCGTACCAAGATTCCTTTTGGCATCGCCCAGATTGGCAAGGCTTTCCGCAATGAAATTACCACGGAAAATTATATTTTTCGCACCCGCGAATTTGAACAAATGGAAGTGGAATATTTTATTCATCCTAAAAACTGGGAAAAGAGTTTTGAGCAGTGGCAGAAACTAATGGAAGAGTGGTGCGCTTTTTTAGGCATTAAAAAAGAAAATTTAAAACTTCATGAAATTTCTGATAATGACCGCGCTTTTTATTCTAAGCGCACTATTGATTTTGAATACGAGTATCCGTTTGGGGTTAAAGAATTATATGGCTTGGCCTATCGCACTGATTATGATTTAAGCCAGCATCAAAAATTTTCTGGCGAAGATTTAACTTATACTGATCCAGAAAGCAATGAAAAATTTTTACCGCATGTGATCGAACCATCGCTTGGTGTTGATCGCAGTGTGCTAGTGGCTTTATTAGAAGCTTATAGCGAAGTAGCAGCCCGGAGTGGGGAAGATGATGCTAAACATGAAACCGAAGTAGTTTTAAAATTGCCTTATGAACTGGCCCCAATTAAAGTCGCTATTTTGCCTTTATCTAAAAAAGAACCGCTGATTAATTTGGCTAAAGAAATTGAAAATGATTTAAGAAAAACAGGCCTTATGATTCAATACGATGAAACCGGTTCGATTGGCAAACGTTATCGTCGTCAAGATGAAATTGGCACGCCCTTTTGTGTGACTGTGGACTTTGACAGTTTAGAGGATAAAAAAGTGACAGTGCGTGACCGCGACACAATGCAACAAGAGCGCATCGCCATTGAAGATTTGGGAGAATGTCTAGAAAATAAATTAAGAAGCTAAGGGTTTTTTGTCCCCTCCTTTTCAAGGAGGGGCGGACTCTGATGAAATCAGAGCCGGGGAGGTTAATATATTCGCCGATAGGCGTTTTGTCATCCCGCGTCCACGGGATCCATAAAATAATAAATATGCGCAAAGCTTTAATTGTGATTGATATTCAAAGAGGATTCCTAAATCCTTTAACCAAAAACCTGCCCGCTAAAATAAAAAAATTTTTAGAGTTAAATAAAAATAATTTTAATTTAATTTTATTTACCCAATATTTCAATCGTCCTAACAGCCCCTTTGTTAAATTTTTAAATTGGCGTGGTTTTATAGATAAAAAAGAAAATGATTTGTGTGAAGAAATAAAACCATTAATCAATAAAAATAATTTATTTAAGAAATATACTTATAGCAGTTTTGTGGATAATAAATTATTAAATATTTTAAAGAAAAATAAAATCGGCGAAGTTTATTTAATGGGCATTTCTACTGAAAATTGCGTGCTTACTTTCTCCCGTGACGCCTTTGATCGCGGATTTAAAGTGGTGGTTTTAAAAAATTATTGCGCCAGCGCTGATAGTAAAAAACTACACCAAGCCGCCCTAGAAATCATCAAAAACAATATCGGACAAGTAAAATAATTTTTAATATACTTTTTTACCAATTACTTATTACCAATTACATATTACACACATGCAAAAATATACTTTAAAAAACGGCACGCGCGTTATTTTAACCCCCCAAAAAGAAACCCAAGCGGTAACTGTTTTAGTTTTGTATGGGGTTGGCTCTCGTTATGAAAGCGAAGAGGTGGCTGGCATCTCACATTTTTTAGAGCACATGATGTTTAAAGGCACTACTCGCCGGCCAAACACCTTGGCTTTGTCCAAAGAATTAGATCAAGTCGGCGCGCAATTCAATGCTTTCACTGGCAAAGATCACACGGGTTATTGGATTAAGGTGAATGGCGAGCATTTAGAATTGGCTTTGGATATGCTTTCTGATATGTTGTACAATTCCAAATTAGAAACTACTGAAATTGAACGGGAAAAAGGCACGATTATTGAAGAAATTAATATGTATGAAGATACACCCATGCGTCACGTGGAAACATTATTGGAAGAAATAGTTTTTAAGGGTAATTTTTTGGGGCGCGATATTGCCGGTTCTAAAAAATCCGTCAAAAATACCACTCGTGAAAAAATGTTGGCTTATTTAAAAAACCACTACACTCCTTTAAATTGTGTTATTAGTATCGCCGGTAATTTAAATTTAGCACTTACTAAAAAAATGTTACTTAAATATTTTGGCCAGCGCGCCAATCGCGATGAAAAAAATAAATTTTTACCTTTTGTTAGTTCACAAAAAAAACCGCAGCTTAAATTACAATATAAAAAAACTGAGCAAGTCCATCTAACTTTTGGGTTTCTGGGCCCCCAATTAAATGATCACGATTTAGTCGCCGCTCAATTATTGTCTGTCATTCTTGGCGGTTCGATGAGTTCGCGTCTGTTTATTAATATTCGCGAGCGCCACGGGCTTTGTTATTATATCCGCGCCACCCATGATGCTCTTGAAGATACTGGTCTTTTTACTATTGCTGCTGGTTTAGATAAAAAAAGAATTAACCAAGCCATTACTCTAATTTTGAAAGAAGTTCAGTTGATAAAAAACAAAGGGATCACACCTGCCGAACTAAATAAAGCCCAAGAATTTTTAAAAGGGCACTTGATTTTAGAAATGGAAGATTCGGCTAATGTTTCCGAGTGGTACGCCCGTCAAGAATTATTTTTAAATAAATCCAAGACTCCGGAACAGAAAATCAAAGAAGTCATGGCGGTTACTAAAAACCAGGTTGATTTGGTTGCAAAAAAAATTTTTAAAAATGAAAAAATTAACTTGGCTTTAATCGGCCCTTACCAGACTACCAAAGAATTTGAAAAACTTCTTTCTCTTTAAATTACAAATTTTTATTTTTCCGCGTCAGTCCGCGTTAAGTCAGCGTATGTCAGCGATAAAATCGTTTTTATCGCAAACTGACATGGACAACACACTAAACTACGCAGAAAAAATATTTTTTATATTTTAAAATTAAATTTTAAATTTTATGACTTCTAACTCCCATGCTCCCGTGTCCTACGTGTCCATCATTCGGGTGATGGCGGTGATTTTGGGTTTATTTTTTCTTTATTTGATTCGTGAGGTTGTGGCATTAGTTTTTATTTCGGTCGTGGCCGCTGCCGCGCTTGATCCCTTTGTTGATTATCTGCAAAAACATAAAGTGCCTCGAGCCTTGTCCATCGTGATGATTTATTTGGTTGTTTTATCTCTTTTTAGTATTGTGGTTGTTTTGCTTATTCCTCCTGTGTCCGAACAGGTTGGTCAATTGGCTCGCAATTTGCCGGCCTATTATGAAAAAGTGGCTTTGGGTTTCAATAGTTTACGTGATGGCACTAATACTGACGTACCCGCCACACTGCCGGAAGCTTTATCTGGCTTAAGCACCAATTTAGCCTCTGCCACCAGTGGTTTGTTTTCTACCCTAACCGGAATTTTTGGCGGTTTAATTTCTTTTTTGTCATTTTTGGTTATTACTTTTTACTTATTAGTGCAAAAAGACGGTTTAAAATTTTTCCTTCGTTATTTAGCTCCGCCGCAACATCAGGATTATATCATGGGCTTAATTGATCGTGTCGAAAAAAGAGTAGGTATGTGGCTTCGTGGGCAATTGATTTTGTGCTTGATCGTGGGTTTGGCTGTTTATCTCGGTTTAACAATTTTGGGCGTTAAATATGCATTATTGTTAGGCGTCATTGCCGCCTTAACCGAAATTATTCCCTATGTCGGTCCTTTTATTGGCGCCATCCCTGGTATTTTTATTGCTTTTTCTGATTCCTTAACTAAAGTGATTTTAGTGGTCGTCGTTTATTTTATTGTGCAGCAGTTAGAAAATTATGTTTTAACCCCACGGGTGATGCAGCGCACCACCGGATTAAATGCCGTGGTGGTAATGGTTGGAATTTTAATTGGTGCCAAACTTGGTGGCATTGTCGGCGCCCTTTTGGCCGTGCCAGTTATTTCTATGGCCGAGGTTATTTTATTAGATATTTTTCCCCATTGGCGCCAACTGCAAGCAGAAAAAACAAAATAAAATTTTATACAAAATTTGAATGTTAATTATTTTTAATTATTAAATGTTTTAATGTTTTTTTATTTTTTTCCATAATTCATAATTCTTAATTTATAATTCACGGCTTTCTATGCTCTACCTTGTTGCCACTCCGATTGGTAATTTAAAAGATATCACTCTTCGCGCTTTGGAAATTTTAAAGAGTGTTGATTTCATTTTATGCGAGGATACTCGTGTGACCAGAAAACTTCTCGATCATTATGAAATAAAAAATAAAAAATTGATTGCTTATCATCATCATACTGATGCTAAAAAAACTGCCGAAATCATTGAATTAATTAAAAATAATAATGTGGCTTTGGTCACCGATGCGGGCACCCCTGGTATTTCCGATCCCGGCAATATTTTAATTGCCGCGCTTGCAGGGACAGGTTTTGACCTGTCCGCTGTGTCTGTCATTCCTATTCCCGGTCCCTCTGCTTTAATTACCGCACTTTCTATTTCTGGCTTACCTACAGATAAATTTATTTTTAAAGGTTTTGTGCCGCACAAAAAAGGCCGGGAAACTTTTTTAAGACAAGTTTTAGAAGCCAAAGAGACAGTTGTTTTTTATGAATCATGTCATCGAATAATAAAGTGTCTAGAACAATTAAATTTATTTTGTAGGGACAGGTCTCGACCTGTCCAAATGGTTGTCTGCCGCGAACTGACCAAAAAATTTGAAACTATTTATCGCGGCACTGCCGAAGAAATCCTCGCGCAAATAAAAAAGGAGTTCCCGAACGGAACCCCAAAAGGTGAATTTGTGATCATTTCACAATAAAAATTGAAAAAAAACGGAAATGTTGGTTTATTAACAATAAACCAGCTATTATACCTATATAACACCACCCCCGAAGATCAATAATTGGGGGGCGACCAGCAAACTCTGGTCCATCTTTCTCGTTTATTTTGTTTATAACGAGACCTACAAACCCAGAGATTAGGCAACCAATCCCTATTAGACAAAGTTTCATGTTTCCTCCACCATTATTTTTATGTTAAATAAATTCTATCTTACCACCACCCTGCCATATGTCAATAGCGAACCGCATATTGGTTTTGCTTTGGAAATTATTCAAGCCGATACCATTGCCCGTTGGCAGCGTTTGAATGACAATGAAGTATTTTTTAATACTGGCACTGATGAGCATGGTTTAAAAATTTATCGAAAAGCCATGGAAGAGGGCAAAGAACCGCAAGAATATTGTGACGAATATGCGGCCAAATTTGATAATTTAAAAAACGCGCTGAATTTAAGTTATAATAATTTTATCCGCACGACCGACAAGCATCATCTAAAAGCAGCGCAAGAATTTTGGCAACGTTGTGAAAAAAACGGCGACATTTACAAAAAAAACTATCAGGTTAAATATTGTGTCGGCTGCGAATTGGAAAAAACCGAATCGGAATTAGAAAATGACAAATGTCCGATTCATCCTAATTTAGAATTAGAATTAATTAATGAAGAAAATTATTTTTTTCGTTTTAGTAAATATCAACAGCCGCTTTTAGATTTATATCATAAAAATCCAGAATTTGTGGTGCCGGCGCATCGGCTAACCGAAATTAAAAATTTTGTCGCCGCTGGTTTGGAAGATTTTAGCATCTCCCGCCTTAAAGAAAAAATGCCTTGGGGTATTAGCGTGCCGGGCGATGAAAATCATGTGATGTATGTTTGGTTTGATGCTCTGATCAATTATATTTCCTGTTTGGGTTGGCCCGAAGATGAAAAAAAATTTCAAGAATTTTGGCCAGGGTGTCAGGTTGCGGGCAAAGACAATTTGCGCCAGCAATCGGCCATGTGGCAAGCCATGTTAATGTCTGCTGGCTTACCGCCATCCAAGCAAATATTTATTCATGGTTTTATTACGGCCAATGGTGAAAAAATGAGTAAATCTCTGGGCAATGTGATTAATCCATTTGAATTAGTTAAAAAATTTGGCACTGATGCCGTGCGTTATTATTTGCTGGCTAAAATTTCTCCTTTTGAAGATGGCGATTATACTGAAGAAAAATTTAAAGAAGCTTATATTGCCGATCTTTGTAATGGTCTTGGCAATCTGGTTTCGCGTGTTTCCAATTTAATTGAAAAGAATGATATTCAAATAGAATGTCATCCTGAGCGATTAGCGAAGGATCCCGCATCTTTTCTGTCATCCTCGCGAACGCGAGGATCCCATGGTTTTAAAGATGATCAACTGTCTAAATCATTCTCTGAAAAATTAGAAAACTATAAATTTAACGAAGCCTTGGAAATTCTTTGGAATAAACTGCGCGCCTGCGATGAAACAGTCACTAAAACTGAACCATGGAAAATTAAAGATCAAGATAGATTAAAAGAAATTTTAGAACCAATTGCAGAAGATATTTTAAATGTGGCAATTTTACTCCAACCTTTTATGCCCGAAACCGCGGAAAAAATTAAGGCTACTTTTACCGCAGAAAAAATTAAAAAAAGCGAGCCCTTATTTCCCAGAATATAATATATTTTGTCATTCCCGACCCGATCGGGAATCAAGAAATTTTAAAATTTAAAATTTTAAATTTAAAATTATTCTATGACTATTCTCGACCTAATCTTAATTCTCATTATTTTCTTTTTTGTTTTTTCAGGTTTTTGGTTTGGCTTAATCCACGCGCTTGGCGCTTTAATTGGTACTATTGCCGGTGTCTTAGTGGCTGGTCAGTATTTTGAAAAATTGGCCGTGACGATCGGTCCGATTTTCGGTAGCAATAACAATTTGGCGCGCATCATTTCTTTTTTAATTATTTTTGTGGTGGTTAATCGCTTGGTCGGTTTGGTTTTTTGGCTGATTAATAAAATTTTCAATGTGATTGCCATTATTCCGTTTTTAAAAACCATCAATCGTTTGGCTGGCGCCATCTTGGGTTTTTTAGAAGGCGCCATTGTTTTGGGCGTCGTCTTAATAATGATTGGCAAATTTCCTTTCGCTGGTTTTATTATTCCGGCCGTGGAAGCCTCGAGCGTAGCCAAATGGTTGACTAGTATTGGTAAAATTTTTGTCCCGCTTTTGCCAGAACTTGTGCGCCAAGCACGAAGCTATCTGAATTTTTAATTTTTAAATTGTCATGCTGAACTTGATTCAGCATCCCTTTACTTTGAGATAATTTTTGATATTTAGATCCCGAAACAAGTTCGGGATGACAGAACAGGGTTTTGTTATGACCATAATCGACTCCCACTGCCATCTTAATTTTCCCGAATATAAAGATGATCAGGAAAATATCATTGCCGATTGCCTAAAAAAAGGGATCGGCCTTATTAACATTGGCACCAGTTTAAAAACTTCGACCGAAGTTTTTAATTTAGCCAATCAATACCCAAATAAACCAATCTACGCCGCGATTGGTCTTTATCCCTCACATTGTTCTGATACTGATTATGACGCGCACGAGCAAGCCTTAAAAGATCCGGACATTTTTTTTAACCCAGCTTTATATCAGAAATTAATTGATGCTGATATAAATAAAAAAATTGTGGCGGTGGGTGAAATTGGTTTGGAATATAGTTATGTGCCCTCTGGCCGTGATCTTGCAGAAATAAAAAGTTTGCAAAGACAGGGTTTTATTGATCAATTAAATTTTGCCGGGAAAAATAATCTGCCAGTAATTCTCCATGCCCGCGGGTCAAAGGAAAAACCAGATGACGCATATGAAGATATGTTAGAAATTTTAACCGCCTTTTTGTCATCCTCGCGAAAGCGAGGATCCCATGGTTTAGGTGATGAAACACAAGATTCCCGCTGGAGTTTACCCCGTACCGCGATACGGGGCGGGAATGACAGTAACCTAAAAGGCGTTCTTCATTGTTTTAGTTCAACAATCGAAATCGCTCAAAAATTTCTTGATTTAGGTTTTTATCTTGGTTTTACCGGTATTATTACTTTTAAAAATAAATCTGTTGACAATTTGCGGAAAGTTGTTAAACTAATTTCCTTGGAGAAAATTTTAGTCGAAACCGATGCCCCGTATTTAACCCCCGAACCACATCGCGGGGAAATTAATAAGCCGCAAAATGTTACTCTAGTGGCGCAAAAAATTGCTGAGCTTAAAAACATTTCTTATGGGGAAGTGTGTAAAATAACCACAAACAATGTTAAAAATTTGTTTTTATGTTTTAATGTTTAAATGTTTTAATAACTTTTTATGCCTTTTCATCAAGAAAAATTAAATAAATTATTTTTACATGAATTGTCTGAGATTATTGCCAACTATCTAGAATTTCCTGCCGGCACGTTAGTGACATTAATGCACGTGGAGGTGGCCAAGAATTTAAGCCAGGCCAAAATTTGGCTTTCGGTTTTGCCTTTTTCTAAATCGGCAGCAGCGGTTTCTGTTTTAATTAAAAATCAACAGCTTTTGGTCGAACACCTCAATCAACGCATTAAATTACGGCGCCTGCCGAAATTTATTTTTTTAATTGATGATACCGAAGAAAAAGCTGCGGCCATGGAAAAACAAATCAGCAAATTGTTTACCAATGATTAATTGTTTTAATATTTTTATTCCTAAATCATAAATCTTAATTCGTAATTCCTTTCCTTTTGATATTTCTAATGCTTGACACTTTGACACTTTTAGCCAGTCATGATATTCTTCATCAATTATGAAAGATATCATTAAAAAACAAATTTTCGCCGATGTTTTAAAAGCTATAAATCAAGCCAAGCAAATTCTTGTTGTTACTCATCATAGTCCTGACGGCGATGCCCTTGGTTCGTTATCTGCTTTTTATAGCTGGATTCGGATGTTTAAAAAAAGTGTCACTTTGTTTGTGGCGGAAAAAATTCCCGCTGTTTTTTATTTTCTCCCCTTTATGGGCCAGATAGAAACTGATTGGCACAATTTGCTGAATCACAATTACGATTTAATTATTATTTTGGATTGTGGCGAAGAAAAACGCGCCGGCCTTACTGAATATTTTTCTTATCTTAAATCTCGGCCCACTATTATCAATATTGATCATCACCAATCGAACAACTCTTTTGGCAATATTAATTTAATTGATTTAGATGCATCTTCCACCACTGAGATTTTGACCGAATTTTTTATTTATCAAAAAACAGATTTTAACAAAAATCTCGCCACCACTCTGCTTTTTGGTATTATGCAAGACACTGATTTTTTAGCCCATAACAATACCACTGAGCGCACCATTTATCTGGCCGGCGAGCTAATTAAACATGGTGCCAGCTTGCATCGCATCGTCTTATCTAATAAAAAAAATTTACCTCCCAATGGTTTAAGGCTCTGGGGTAAAATTTTATCACGTTTAACATTTGATGAATCAACCGGTCTTGGCATCACCGCTATTTTTTTAGAAGATTGGCAGGAAGATTTTTCCGATGACGAAATTTTTAGCTCTCTTAGTAATTTTTTAAACGCGGTTAATGATGTTAAGGGCATCATGGTTTTAAAAGAGCAAGCCGGTAATCTGGTAAAGGGCAGTTTGCGCACCACCAAAGATGAAATTGATGTTTCCGTAATTGCTTCTCAATACGGTGGCGGTGGTCATAAACGTTCAGCTGGCTTTATCACTTCCGGTCGAATTGTTAAAACAGAAAAAAATATTTGGCAAATAGAAAAAATTTAATTATCACTCCCTCTCCTTACGAAGGAGAGGGGTGGGGCGAGGTTAATTTTTTTGACTCTTTACCAAACATCTTTTTTGTCGTAAAATCAAAATTATATAAATGTTGGTTCAAGGTTGGCATTGGAACTAAAATATTTCACTTTAATTTGTTTTAAATTTAAAATTTTATTATTAATTTTAATTCTATGTATCTTATACCGACTGTCGTGGAAAAATCTAACTTTGGCGAACGCGCCTATGATATTTATTCCCGACTTTTAAAAGAGCGTATTATTTTTTTGGGCGCGCCCATCGATGATGCAGTAGCCAATACCGTTATTGCCCAATTATTGTTTTTAGCTTCCGAAGATCCTAAAAAGGATATTAAGCTTTATATTAATTCGCCCGGTGGCTCTGTTTCTGCTGGTTTAGCTATCTATGATACCATGCAATATATTAAAAACGATGTCTCGACCATTTGCGTTGGCACCGCTGCTTCCATGGGCGCGGTTTTATTAGCTGCTGGCGCGCCGGGTAAACGCTTGGCTTTGCCTAATTCCGAAATTCTTTTGCACCAAGTGATGGGCGGGGCTGAAGGCCAAGCGATTGATGTTAAAATTAGAGCCGAGCATATTTTAAAAATCAAAGATCGGATTAATAAAATTTTATCCGTCCACACCAATCAACCTTTGGATAAAATTGAAAAAGATACTGACCGTGATTATTTTATGAGTGCGGAAGAAGCCAAAAAATTTGGTCTGATTGATAAAGTGATTAAGCAATAATTTTTTATGCCCGAGCGCCTGCAAAAAATTTTATCACGCTTAGGCATTGCTTCTCGTCGCGAAGCCGAGAAGCTTATTTTATCTGGCCATGTCTTGGTTAATGGCCAGCGCCCAAAATTGGGTGACAAGGCCGATGAAACTCAAGATAAAATAGTAGTCAATAATTGTTTGATTAATAGCGGGTCAAAAAATAAAGAAAGTAAAAATAATTTTATTTATTATTTATTAAATAAGCCGGTTGGCTATATTTGTTCCCGACGGCGCAAAAAGGGGGAGCGCTTAGCCATTGATTTGGTGCCAGAAAATCCGCGCGTTTGGACTGTTGGCCGTCTGGACAAAGACTCTTCTGGATTATTAATTTTAACCAATGATGGCCGTCTGACCGAAGAGTTAACTCATCCTAAATTTGAACACGAAAAAGAATATTTGGTCGAAGTGGACAGAAAAATAAAATCAGACTTTTTTGTCAAAATGAAAAGCGGCGTTAAATTAACTGAAGGATTGGCTTGCGCTGACAAAATTAAACCGCTTGGTACTAATAAATTTTTATTAACTATCCATCAAGGCTGGAAGCGCCAAATTCGGCGCATGTGTTATGCTTTGGGTTATTCGGTCAAATCTTTAACCCGCGTGCGGATTGGCCAGTGGCGCCTAGAAAATTTAGCAGCAGGGAAGTATCGAATAATTTCCAAGATACAATAACCAAGAAACAAATAAATTCCAACAATCAAATCACAATAAAAGATATTTTGGCAATAATAATTTGGTCATTGTTTATTGAAAATTATTTGGAAATTGTATCTTGGAAATTGGAAATTATTTTAAAATATGTATCTTTATCTTAACACCACCGACCATAATTTTATTCATCTGGCCCTAATTAAACCCACTGGCCAGATTTTAGTGACCAAAAAAATTTCTGCGCCCTATCAGCAGTCAGAAAAATTATTACTTAATATTCAAAAAATTTTAACCAGCGCCAAATTTCCCTTAACAAAAATCGCGGGCATAATTGTAATCAAAGGACCCGGTGGCTTTACTTCCTTGCGCATTGGTCTTGGTGTGGCCAACGCCTTGGCCTGGTCCTTACAAATTCCGATTGTGGGCGTGGAGTCAAAGTGTCAGAGTGTCAAAGTGTCAAAGTGTCAGGGTTTGTCCGCCAAATTGATGGACGAAGATAAACTTATTAGACAAGGACTACTTAAATTAAAAAAAACAAAATATTTCAAACCAATTATGCCAAAATATGGCAGTGAACCGCATATTACTATCAAAAATAAATAATTATAGAAATTATTTTCAGATTAACTTGAATTTAATTTTTGTCCGTATTTCTTGTCAGGTTTTATTGTTTTTCACTTGACCATTTGTATTGTTTTGCTAAAATAAAAAATATTTATTGAGTAGGCTGGGGACAAAAACATTCCTCTGATGAAGCTTTCAGGGCCAATTAGTGCCAAAACCGGAGGGAGGAATGTTCCCCAGCACTATTTAATATCACAGGTGTAGCTCAATGTCAGAGCCGTTGACTGGTAGTAGCCAATTGGTTAGTGGTTCGAATCAACTTGCCCACTCAAAACCGCCATCTAAACAGGATGGCATACCGGGTGTGGCCCACTCTTAACTTAGGTCCGGGGTCGCCGAGATATAATGCAACAAATAACCCCTTTTTACGAGTGAGAGTGTGGCCACACCATTTTTTCAGCCCGATCTCAACACCGAGACGGGCTTTTTATTTTTTAATTTCTCTAATATTTTATTCCTTTAGTCCTCTATTTTTTTCTTCTCTGTGTTTTTATTCTTAAATCACCTGCCCGCTATCGCTACGCTCAAGCGTTGCTGGCGGGTAAATCTTAAATCTTTTCTCTCTTTTGTCTTACTATTTGACACATTTTTGCCTTTATTCTAAAATATAAGTAATCTTTATGAATTTATCTCAAGCAACTAAAACTCGCTATAAATTAGCAGCTATTTTTGTCTTAGCTGTTTTTTGCGCACTGGTTGTTTATCCAAAAGTTCCGGCTGGGACGCCGTTGGAGAGTTTTTGGAATAAGACTAAATTTAAGCTCGGCCTAGATTTACAAGGTGGCGCTCATTTAGTTTTTCAAGCCGATACTTCACAAATTGATGCTCGGGATCAAGCTTCGGCTGTGGCTGGCACACGCGATGTCATTGAAAAACGCGTTAATGCTTTTGGTGTATCCGAACCAGTGGTGCAAACTAATCAAGTTGGCGACAGCTATCGCGTTATTGTGGAGTTGGCTGGTGTTAAAGATGTTAAAGAAGCTATTAAATCCATTGGCGAAATGCCCCTTTTGGAATTTAAGGAATTAAATCCAGAACAAAAAACAACCTTAACCCCAGAAGAAACTAAACAATTGGAAGAATATAATAACAATGCCAAAAAGAAAGCGGAAGAAATTTTAGCCCAAACCCTAAAACCAGGTGCTGATTTTAATCAGCTTGCCATTCAATACTCCGAAGACGAAGGTTCCAAAAACAGCGGTGGTGATTTGGGTTTTGCTAAACCCGGCATGTTTGTCACCGAATTTAATGATGTTATTTTTAATAAACAAAAAAACCCTGGCATTTATCCGCAAATTGTGCAAACCCAGTTTGGTTATCATATTATTAAAAAAATCGCCACGCGCGGGGAAGGGGAGAATCTGGAAGTTAATGCCGCGCACATTTTAATTAAAACCAAATCTGAAACCGATTATCAACAATTAGATCAATGGTTAAATACTAAGCTTTCCGGCCGTCATCTAAAACGCTCCGAAGTGCAATTTGATCAAAACTCTGGCGAACCGCAAGTTGGTTTGGAATTTAATGATGAAGGCAAGGATCTGTTTGCTGACATTACCACCAGAAATGTGGGTAAACCTGTCGCCATTTTTTTAGACGGCGAAGCCATTTCTGTGCCCAATGTTAATGAACCAATTAAAGAGGGGCGAGCTGTTATTTCTGGTCGTTTTAATATTAAAGAAGCTAAACAACTGGTTGAACGTCTCAACGCCGGCGCCTTGCCTGTGCCAATTACTTTAATTTCCCAAGAAACCGTGGGCGCTTCTTTGGGTCAAGAATCTCTCGATAAAAGTTTGTTTGCTGGTTTGATTGGCATTTTAGCCGTGGCTCTTTTTATGATTATTTTTTATCGCTTACCTGGTTTAATGGCCGTCATCGCCTTGGCTGTTTATGCTTTGATTAACTTGGCAATTTTTCAATTATTTTCCATTACTCTAACTTTGGCTGGTATTGCTGGTTTTGTTTTATCGGTCGGCATGGCTGTTGACGCCAATGTCTTAATTTTTGAGCGCTTAAAAGAAGAACTCCGCCATGGCCGCGAATTAACCTCGGCTATTGATGAGGGTTTTAAACGCGCTTGGACTTCTATTCGTGATTCTAATATTTCTTCTTTAATTACCTGTGTCATTTTATATTGGATTGGCTCTTCCATGGTCAAGGGTTTTGCTTTGACCTTATTTATTGGTATTGTTGTTTCTTTGTTTTCAGCCATTACCGTTACCAGAATTTTATTAAAAATTTTGGTCGGTAAAAGTTTAAAAGAAAAAAAATGGCTCTTTGGCATCCATCAACATAATACTGCCTAAGTTAATATATGCATTTAGCTATCGTTAAAAATCGCAATAAATTCTTTATCTTCTCTGGGGTTTTAGTAATCCTCAGTATTATTAGTATTGCTGTTTGGGGTTTGAATTTTGGCATTGATTTTACCGGCGGTTCTCTTTTGGAAATTAAAATTAATAATGCCGAATTAATGAGTGCTTCTGATTTTTCCAACAAAATTACTACTCTCATGCCAACCTTGGGTGAAGTCCGCGTTCAACCCTCTTCCGATGGCGGATATCTTATTCGTTTAAAACATCTGAGTGAAGAAGAACATCAGCAATTATTAAGAATGGCAACCGAAATTTTTAATGATCAAAACAAAGACGTGCAAATTGAAGAAAAAAGGTTTGAATCTATCGGTCCGGTTATCGGTCAAGAATTAAAGGTTAAAGCTGTTTGGGCCATAATTTTGGCCATGATCATGATTATTCTCTATATTGCCTATTCTTTCCGTCACGTTAGTAAACCAGTGGCTTCTTGGAAATATGGCGTCGGTGCTGTTATTGCTTTATTTCATGATATTATTATTGTTACCGGTATTTTTGCTGCCCTCGGGCATTTTTTTGGCTATGAGATTGATTTATTATTTGTTTCCGCCCTTTTAACCATTTTAGGTTTTTCTGTTCATGATACCATTGTCGTTTATGATCGCACGCGGGAAAATTTAATTCATAATCCACAAAAAACTTTTGAGGATACCGTTGATAAAGCCACTAATGATACCATCACTCGTTCCATTAACACTTCCTTAACCGTGTTTTTTGTTTTACTGGCCATGTATTTATTAGGTGGTGATTCTACTCGTAATTTTGTACTCGCTCTTTTAATTGGCGTCTTTTTCGGCACTTATTCTTCAATTTTTGTTGCCTCAACCCTGCTTGTTGTCTGGCATAAACTTGGCCTTAAGAAAAAATAATTTCGGTCATCATCTGTCTCTATTTTTAAGGCGGCACGTCGACGTGCCGCCTTCCTTTATTTATTAATTTTTTGTCTTTTCCTTGTCACTCACCTTAATTTCTCTCGCCCGCCAAGTGGCTGAAGGCGAAACCAGTGGCGAGCAGGCAATTTCTTTATTTCTCAATTTATTTTTTATTCATTTGACATTTTTTTCTAATTATTGTATGATGATTATATATGACAGATCAAATACTCGATAATTTAATAAATTTTAGCCAAAATCAGGCAAAAAATCAGTTTTCTGCTCCAGAAATAGTTGATTCTATTTTGGCCTTAATTAGTGACCGTGAGGCCAGTATTTTGCGTCAGCGCTATGGTTTAAATAATCAAAAAACACGTACTCTCGAAGCAATTGGTCAAAGTTTAAATTTAACTCGGGAGCGGGTTCGCCAAATAGAAAATCAGGCTGTCAAAAATATCTTAAAAAATAAGCGCTACGAAGAAATAGTCGCCCCTTTTCAGCGTTTAATTTTTTCTCTGGTTGCCGAACACGGCGGCTTAATGTCCGAAGATTGTTTAATTTCTAAATTAAAAGAAATGTCTATTGGCCAGCCAGACGTAGTGCCCTTTCTTAAATTTTTGTTAGCCAACTTTGTTACCGGTTTAGAACGTTTAGAGCAAGGTAATTTTAAGCCTGGTTGGCGTTCTTTAGATTTAACTTTGGAATGGGTGCAAAATATCCTTAATACTTTTGAAAAAATTTTAAACGAAAAAAATCAAATTATGGCGCACAGTGAATTAATGGATGCTTTTAAACAAAGTGAATTTTATCAAAGTGAACAAAATCACTGGCAAGAATTATTAGCAGCTAATAATCGTAATTTAGAGCAAGTAATCAATTCCTACCTTCTAGCTAGTCCCAAGTTTGCTCAAACCCCCTTTAATCAGTGGGGCCTGACCAGCTGGGGCAGTGCTTCTCCCCGTCGGATTAATGGTAAAATTTATTTATTGATGCTCCATAAAAAACAACCGATGCATTTTACCGAAATTGCTGATTTGATTAATAAACACTGGAGTGATGAACGCCAAGTTAAAACCGCCACCGTGCACAATGAATTAATTTTTGATCCGCGTTTTGTTTTAATTGGCCGTGGTCTTTATGGCTTGAAAGATTGGGGTTATCAAGAAGGTAATGTAGCGGATATTGTAATTGAAGTCTTAAAAAATAGCACGACCCCATTAAGTGAAGCTGAAATAATTAAGCAAGTAAAAGATAAAAAACAGGTTAAGGAAGCCACTATTAGATTAGTTTTAAAGAATAAAGATAAATTTGAAAAATCCGCAGATAATACTTATCATTTAAAAGCCAGTTAATTAACATGGCTGCCGAGCAATCGGTGTCTTTTCTATTTAATATTTTTGAAGGCGAGGTTCCAGAACCTCGCCTTCATTGTTTATTAGCCATCTATTCTTAAATCTTAAATCACCTGCCCGCTATCGCTACGCTCAAGCGTTGCTGGCGGGTAAATTTTAGATTTTTCTCTTGTTTTTATTTTAATGTTTTTATGTTATAATATTAACTATGGAAATACTCCTAAATTATTTATCCAATTGGGGACTGAAAAGCGATAATCCTTGGGATGTTTTTGCTTTTATTTTTACCCACGGTGGTTTTATTTTGGTTTTTTGGGTTTTAATTACTGGGTTTATGCTTGTTTGGTTAGAATGGCGCCAGGGAAAATTTTCTAGTCAGTTAAAATGGGTTTATCTGGCCATTGATGTCCCGCGCAATAACGAACAATCTCCCAAGGCAGTGGAGCAAATTTTTAATCAACTTTGGGGTATTATTAAAGGCCCAACTTTTGTCGAAAAATGGCTTGATGGTTATGGCCAGGTTAATTATAGTCTAGAATTAGTTTCCATTGATGGTTACGTGCAATTTGTTATCAGGTGTCTAGCTGGTGTCAGAGATGTGGTCGAGGCTGCTATTTATGCCCAATACCCTGAAGCACAGATTACTGAAATTGAAGATTATGCGAAAAATTTTACACCAGATAATTTTAAAGAATTGGGTTATGATTTATGGGGCGCGCAAATTGGCATTATTAAAGACGAAATGTATCCCATTCGCACTTACCCTGTTTTTGAACACGCCATTACTAAAACCAAAGAATCAATTGGTATTATCGATCCCCTGGCCGCGCTTTTAGAAATTTTTAGCCGTTTTAATAAAGGTGAACAAGGTTGGTTGCAAATTACCATTCGACCAGTCGATGATTCTTGGAAAGAAAAGTGTTTAAAAGAAGTTCAAAAAATAATTGGTGCTCCTACTAAACCGCCAGCGCCGGGTTTGGTTGATCAGTTGCTAGACATGCCGGTTTCTGCGGTTAGTAAATTTGCTGATCAAATGTTTATTCCCGCTTCTGTTAAAAGTGACGAAAAAAAACAAGACGTACCTTCCAAAATGTTATATTTATCACCGGGTGAAAGACAGACAGTTGAAGCCATTGATAATAAAGCCACCAAAACCGGTTTCAAAGCGAAAATTCGTTATATTTATCTCTATAAAAAAGAGGTTGGTAATAAATCAAAGGGTGTTTCGGGAGTAATGGGGGCGCTTAAACAATTCAGTGCTCTAAATTCTAATGGATTTAAACCGCTTGGACCAACCGTCACCAATTCTAATCTTATTTTTAAATCTTTGCGTGAAAAAAAGAAGCTTGAATTACAGAGAAAAATTTTAAAATCTTATAAATCGAGAAGTTCGGGTTCCGGCATTAGCGAGAAAGGTTATTTTATTTTAAACACGGAAGAACTAGCTACTCTTTATCACTTTCCCTATAAGGGCGTGGCTGGCACTTCGGTCAAGGCTGTTAGCGCTAAGCGAGCCGAAGCGCCTTATACTTTGCCTTATGACGAGGAAAAAGAAGAGACAAAATCGAATAGCGCTCCCACGGTTAATAAAGCAGACAATCTGGGCGTAGCTGATAAGTTGTCAGCACCAGATAATTTACCCATGTAATTTTATTTTATGGTTAATAATAATGAAGAAATTACTTATTTTGCGCGGACTAATTACCGCAATCAGAATAAAAAATTCGGCATCAAATTAGATGATCGCCGTCGGCATATGTATGTGTTGGGAAAAACCGGTGTGGGTAAAACCACTTTATTGAAAAACATGATTATTCAAGATATTGATAATGGCCATGGTTTGGCCTATATTGATCCACATGGTGATGATGTCCAAGAAGTTTTAGAGTGTATTCCCGCTCATCGCACTAATGATGTTATCTATTTTAATCCGGCCGATTTGTCTTATCCGATTGCATTTAATATTTTGGAAAACATCAATCCCGATTATAAGCATTTGGTCTCTGATGGTTTGATGGGTGTTTTTACTAAAATTTGGGCCAACATGTGGTCAGCCAGAATGGAGTATATTTTACGTAATTGTATTTTGGCGCTTTTAGATTCACCCGGCAATACTCTGCTTGGTATTATGCGTCTTTTAGTCGATAAAGAATTTCGTCGAAAAATTGTCGAAAAAATTCAAGACCCAGTGGTCAAAACTTTTTGGGTAGAAGAATACGCCAATTATAATGAACGTTTCCGTACCGAGGCGATTGCGCCTATTCAAAATAAAGTTGGACAGTTTTTATCTTCAGCGGTAATAAGAAACATTGTCGGTCAGCCCAAATCCACTATTGATATCCGTGATTTTATGGATAACGACAAAGTTCTTTTAATGAATTTATCTAAAGGAAAAATTGGTGAAGATAATTCCAATTTGCTTGGCGCCATGATGATTACTAAAATTCAATTAGCGGCCATGAGTCGAGTTGATATTACCGAGGCCGAACGGAGTGATTTTTTCCTCTATGTTGATGAAATGCAAAATTTTGTCACCGAATCTTTTGCCGATATTTTATCTGAAGCCAGAAAATATCATTTGGGTTTAATTTTATCTCATCAATATATTGCTCAACTATCAACTCCCGAAAGCACCAAGGTTCGTGATGCTGTTTTTGGCAACGTGGGCACCATTGTTTGTTTTCGTGTTGGTGCTGATGATGCTAAATTTTTAATTAAAGAATTTGAACCATATTTAACCGAAGAAGATTTGGTTAATATTAATAATCGGGAAATTTATTTAAAATTAATGATCGACGGTGTTAATTCCCGTCCTTTTTCTGCCTCCACTTTGGCGCCATTTTCCATTGGCCGGCGGAGCGATAAGACCGCCGAAAAAGTGATCAAGGTTTCTCGCGAGCGTTATGCTAATCCCAGAGAAGAAGTCGAAGAGAAAATTATGCGCTGGCTTAATTTAGATGAAACCTTTAAAGCTCAAGCGGCTGAAGGCAAGCTCGCTGGTGACGAAGCCATTTTTCGTGCCAAAACCTCGAGTGAAAAAAAATCGACCGAAATCGTTAAATCCAACAAAAAAAATGTCGAGCTTAAAGCCGTTTGTGATAATTGCGGGGCTGGCACTGTCCTATCTTTTATTCCGAAACCAAATTTAAATATTTTTTGTAAAGATTGTTTGAAAAAATTTAAGGATGGAAAAATTGATGTGGCTAAACTAACTTTTCATAATAGTGAATTATTTGCTAATTTAAATCAAAACAAGCCCGCTCCTACAGAAACGCCGCCTGTTATTACCCAAGTTAAAGAAGTTTCTCTTACTGATTTAAACCGTCTGGCTGTTGAAGAAAAATCGGCTCAACCCCAAGACTTAAATCCAGGCCAGCGAGTAAAATTATAAATAATAATAACAAATCAGAAATTAGAAGCTCTAAATTTTAAATAAATTATAGTTTTTAATTTTTAATATTAAAATTTAAATATTGTTTAGAATTTCGAATTTAAGATTTGGAATTTTTTATGAAAATCCTTGCTCTCGACTATGGCGTTAAAAATATTGGCCTTGCCCTCACCGATGTTGAGGGCAATTTTGCTTTTGCCTATGACACCTTGCGCGTAGAGACACAAAATTTTGCGTCTCTACAAAAAATAATTGCTGATTTAAAAAATATTTGTGCTAAAGAAAAAGTGGAGAAAATAATTATTGGCTTGCCCGTACAATTATCTGGAGAAAATAGTTCTGCTACTGTGGCCGTGTTTGAGTTTGTTAAACAACTAGAGCAGGGGATAGGTTTGCCAGTAGAAACCATTGATGAGCGCTGGAGCACCATGCAAGCTCACAAAATTAGTAGGGACAGGTCGCGACCTGTCCGTGCCAATAATATCGATGCTCTTTCCGCCCAAATTTTATTGCAAGGGTATTTAGAAAAAATAAGAATTACTAATTAATACAAATATACTAATATACTAATATTTTTAAATTTGTATATTCGTAATTTTTTGTCATTCCAGCGAGCTTTAAGTTGCCAGTGGCAAGTTAAAGCTGGAATCCAGAAAAAACAAAAATAAAAAAGCCGCCGATTGCTCGACGGCCAAAGCGCTAGAATATTATTTTGGACATTTTTGTGGCCAAAAAAGTAGCCACAACGATCGAGATGGTCCCGATCAAACAAATAACCAAAATAATCCAGCTAATCTTGTATATTTTTTGAAATTTGTGGCGGTTTGGCATTACCGCCGCCACCACCACCGCCGCGGCTATTCCGACCGCTCGAAACAACTCGAAAAGATTATCCATAAAATCCTCCTCCTTTTTATCAATTTAAATAGTAGCATATTATTATTATTATGTCAATAGTAAATAATTTAAAATACATTTTTCCATTTCTTTTTTCGCTAATATTAGCGCTTATTTTAACTCCCTTAATTAAAAAATTAGCGGAAAAATTTAAAATTTTAGACGAGCCAAAAAGCGAAAGAAAAACACATCAAAAACCAACTCCGTTACTTGGCGGTCTCTCTGTTTTTTTAGCATTTTTAATTACTTTAATAATTGTTTGGTTTTTGGGCTGGCTTAATGATGGAGTTTTAAAGTCAACACAAATTTTTGGAATAATTTTTGGCAGTTCAATTTTAATTATTGGTGGTTTTTTAGACGATAAATATAATTTAAAACCTTGGCAATCTTTTTTATTTCCGCTCTTAGCCGTCATCATCGCCATTTTCTTTGGCATTGCTATTAAATATGTGACTAATCCTTTTATCGCGGGCACTGGTCCCTATGGCCGCGCTTTATTTTATTTTGATTGGTTAAATTTGCCTGCCATTTCTTTTGGTGCTGTTTTTTCTTTCTTTTGGCTGCTTGGCATGATTTATACCACTAAATTTTTAGATGGCCTTGATGGGCTTGTTACTGGTGTTGGCACCCTTGGCGCCGTGATTTTATTTATCGTTTCTCTTTTTTGGGACGTGCCCTTAAGCGGCACTTCTTTAATTTGCTTAATTTTAGCTGGCGCGCTCTTGGGTTTTTTAAAATATAATTTTTATCCAGCTAAAATTTTTTTAGGCGAAGGCGGTTCCACTTTAATTGGTTTTCTTTTGGGCATATTGGCCATTATTTCCGGTGGCAAGATTGCCACCGCACTTTTAATTATGGGCATTCCAGTTTTAGACGTGTTGTTTGTAATTTTTCAGCGCTTATTTTCTCGCCGCCATATTTATGAAGGCGATCGCAAACACTTGCATTTTCGTTTTCTTGACGCCGGTTTTTCCCAGCGCCAAACTGTTTTTTTGTTATATTTTTTGACTTTAATTTTTGGCAGCTCAGCTATTTTTTTGCAAAGCCAGTCCAAAGTCATTGCCATTGGCGTGCTTTTTTTGGTAATGATTAGTTTAGTTATTGCTGTGTCAATAAAATATAATAACAAGAATTACGATTTATGATTTTTTATTCTTAAATCGTAATTCTTAAATCTTAAATCGTTTTTTAAGTAATTTGACTTTTTTTCGCCTTTTGCTATAATTAGCTTAATTAATGTATTTTTATGTCGCAATTAGCAGTCATTAAAACCGGTGGTAAACAATATGTGGTCAAACCCGGCAGTGTCCTAAAAATAGAGAAAATAATCGGTGGAAAAGACACTTCTTTGATTTTTAACGACGTCTTAATGTTGGCCGATGAAAAAGATCATAGTGTTACTCTTGGCAACCCGCTAGTTAAAAATGCTTCTGTTTCTGCCTCGGTCATGGAGCAGGGCCGCGCTAAAAAAATTCGCGTGGTGCACTATAAAGCCAAGACCAGGGAGCACAAAGTCTATGGCCACCGCCAGCCGTTTACCAAAATAAAAATCGAAAAGATAATTACTAGTTAATTTTTAAAACCATGATTTGTGTCATGGTTTTTGCTTAAAAATATGAAAAATTATCACGAAAATGATTTTCCTTCAACCGCTGAAATATTACAGCATGGCGATGAAGCATATCAGGGTGATTTTTTTGTCAATAAAAATGACCAATTAAAAAATAAACCAAAAGGAAGAAATAGAGCTCATCAGCAAAACCTTACTGAGCAATTTCCTGATGAAGCGGATGCATCAATGGAGGACCAGATTCTTGAAAGAATAGATAATGGACAAGAAGAAAAAGAAGATTTTGACAAAATAAAAAGCAACGCCCCTGGCGGCATTAGAACTTGGCATGCGCCTGATCTAAAAATTAATTCACCCGAAATCAGTCCAGATAAGTGGCCAGAACTTATTGATAATTATCAATTATCAAAAGGCGTGATTGATGGTTTAAAAACCAAAGAATTAACTGAACTTAGTTGGTATTTAACTATTCAGGCAGACGCCGAAGAATTTTTTAATCGCTTGGGAAAAGCCGCAAAAAAATATGGCAAAGAAAGTCCAGAATACAAAAAAGCCAGAACAGCTTGGGACAGAGCAAAAGAAAAAGATTTATTGAATTCTTTTCACAAAGAACAATCAGACAGCTTGGCGCCAGCCGAAATTAATGTGGCTTATAGTCTGCCATACATAATAAGAAAACATAATTTAGGTACCTTAAAAAAAAGTCATCGCGAATTTTTGTTAGGTTATGTTGATCGTCTGCTAAAAAAGCGTTCAGTAAAAATTCCGTTAGTAAAAGATAGAATAGTGGCATAATTAAAAACCCCGGCTTTGGCCGGGGGTTTTTTTATTATTTCTCTAACCATTTTAATTTATTGCTTTGACAGTGGGGACATTTTTCCCCTGTTATTTTTGTACCTTTTCTTGCCAAACTCGTTTTTTTACATTGGCCACAAAAGATGTAATTATAGTTTCTTATCTGCCATTTTTCCACTTGTATGGCTGCGTAATATCCAATTATCGCGGCTATTAATGACAAATAAGAGAACCATTCTTTGTTTATATACATGCTGAGTAAAAAAAACACGATCAGCACCATTATGCCCCCAAAAAATGCCCAGTTAAAACTGCCTTTTACTATTTTCTTCATCTTCGTTTCCTCTTTTTTTAAACTTGCCATTTTTGTACAACAACTTTTTCTTCATCACAGAATGGGCAACGACCCATATTATTTCCTTTTTTTAGTTTCCATGACTGGCCCCCACAATTAATACAAACGGCCTGACTGTATTTTTTGCTCACATAAATGATGCGTGTATATATTGGCACAAAAATTAACAAACTAAGTCCGGCAGTAATTTCTAAAATTTTTATTTTTTTTAAATCCTGCTCGGTTTGTATCAACAAAATCAAAGCAACTATTAAAAAAAACATTAGTCCCAAAAGTAAAAATTTTTCTGGGCAATCCATTTTGTATCTTTTAATTACGCTTTTCATTTTTCCTCCCGCATTTATTTTTTAAACAACAGTGCGGCCCTTAAACGCATTTGTTAGTGTGATCTCATCAGCATATTCTAAATCTCCTCCTTGGGGCAAACCGCGGGCTAATCTGGTGATTTTTATGTTAGGATAACTCTTTTTTAATATTTTTGTCAAGTATAGCGCTGTAGTTTCGCCTTCAATTGTGGGATTTAAAGCCAAAATAATTTCTTTTATTTTTTGGCTATTAATTCTTTCAAATAATTTTTTAATATTTAATTTTTCTGGCATAATCCCTTCAATTGGATTAAGATAACCCTCTAAAATATGATACACGCCGCCAAAGGCATGAGTTTTTTCTAAAGCCACCACATCTTGTTGTTCCGCTACCACCGTGATTACGCTTTGGTCACGATTTTTATCAGCACAAATCAAACACAGTTCTTTTTCTGACCAATTGTGGCATTGATGGCATTTTTTTATTGCTTCGCCTGCATTTAAAATTGCTGCCGCCAAATTTTGACTAAAAATTGGTTCTTGATTTAATAAATAAAAAACCAGCCGTTCTGCTGTTTTGGGCCCAATGCCAGGCAGACGGGAAAAAAGTTCAATTATTTTATTTAAATTATTTGGCCATTGATTCATAAAATTATCTTGACAAGTGAAATTTTATTTGTTATAATATTTTAGCATTCATTCTTTTTTTATTGCCCATTACATTTTTGGAGGTGACCATGAGTGATTTTGGCGAATATTTTAAGAAAATCGTGATTATTTCTTTAATTTTCATTTCTTGTTTGTGTCAGTCATTAGTGGCCCACAAACTACATTCTTGGGCTCAACACAACAAGAATTTGTATAAAATTTTAGAAATCACGGACTTGGTCGGTTTCATTAGTAGCGGGGGGGAATCATTTGGCTACGCCAATCAATACAAGTGGTCATATGCCAGATGGTTAAATAATCCAAAAAGAACCACCATAGAGAAGTTACTGTTTTGGAAAGTCGGTATTCTGTATGACGCAACCAACCCGCCAGATGAATATCAATACCCGCCGCTTTTTAAAGAGTAAATTTTGAGACAGGGAACGCAACGGTTTCCTGTCTTTTTGTTTACATCCTCATCATCTCTTCGGCCATTAATCTTTGCACCTTGCCAGAAACATCATTAAAAGCCTTAATTAAATTTTGTTCCTGATTTGCGATGTCTAATTCTGGATTAAGTTTAAGATTAATTATTTCTTGCGAGCCATTCATGGTAATAATAACTCCATTACTTTCTCCTGTTACCTGTTTGCCTGCTAGGACATTTTTTAATTCTTTGGCGCGCGATTGCAATTGATATAGATCTTTAATTTGATTAAACATATTTTGTTAATTGTTTTTTATTAATTATTTTCTGGTGTTCCTTCTCTTTTGGTTTCCAAATTCTTAAAAGTTGCTTTGGTCTCATCAAAATATAAAGAGATCATGCCGGTGGGGCCATTTCTGTGTTTGGCAATATAAACATCAGCTTCATTGCCGCGCACCGAGTCTTGCTTATACATTTTATCACGATAGATAAACAATACCACATCCGCATCTTGTTCAATCGAGCCAGATTCTCTTAAATCCGCTAGTTTGGGAATGGCGGTGGGCCGGTTTTCCACCTGGCGCGATAATTGTGAGAGTGCCAAAAGGGGCACATTAATTTCTCTGGCCACCGCTTTTAAACCGCGGGAAATTTCCGAAACCACTTGCACTCGATTATCAGAATCATTCGCTCCCGAACCTTCCATCAGCTGTAAATAATCCAGGACAATAAAACCCACCCCATGTTCTGCCTGCAATCTTCTGGCCTTGGTGCGTATTTCCATCACATTGGCCGTGGGCGAGTCATCAATAAAAATTTTTGCTTCTGCCAATTGTCCCATGGCGTGCCCAATTTTAGAAAAATCAGATTCACCACCAAAATCCTCGCGGTCTGATAAGCGGCCGGTGCGCATTTTCCACATATCCACGTCTGCTTGGGCGCAAAGCATTCGATCCACCAATTCTTCTTTCGACATTTCCAGAGAAAAAACCCCAACTGGTATTTTTTGTTGCACTGCAATTTGGCGCGCCAAATCCAAAGCCAAAGAGGTTTTGCCCATCGACGGCCTGGCCGCTAAAATAATTAAATTTGATTTTTGTAAACCGGCCAATTTTTGGTCTAATTCAAAAAAACCAGTTGGTAAACCACGTAATTTACCTGCTTCCCGGTGTAATTCGTCAATCCGATCAAAAGCCTCACTCAATAATTCCTTGATCGAGCTAAATTGATTTTTTAAAAATTGTTGCGAGACGTTATAAAGCTTGCTTTCAGCTTTGTCTAAAATATTTTGTATTTCTTCTTCTTCTTGATAACCCAATTGCACAATTTCCGTGGCCGCGTGAATTAATCGATTTAAGGTTGATTTTTTTTGGATTATTTTGGCATAATAGACCACGTGGGATGCCGTGGGCACCATATTAGCCAGAGAAGCCAAATAACTGCGGTCGCCAATTTGTTCTAATTGTCCCTTTTCTTCCAATCTTGAAGCCAAACTCAAAATATCAACCGGTTCTCTTTTTTCATATAATTCGAGCATCGCCTGATAGATTTTTGCATGGGCGTCTTTATAAAAATCAGCCGGTGTTAGAAAATCAGCGATTTTAATAATCGCGTCTTTATCAATTAACAGTGCGCCCAAAACCGATTGTTCGGCTTCAATGTTTTGTGGCGGCAAACGGTCGCCCAAATTAGTTTTTTTATTTTCTGGCATGCTTATACTTTAACTGATTTTTTTATTCAAAGCAAGCTGTCTTTTTTGCACAAGCTGTCAACTTTTAATGCACACGGTTATGGTTTATAATTAAATTATATGAACCTAAAAAATCATGCCAATTTGCTTATTTTAATTATTTCTGGCCTTGTTTTTTTCTTTATTTATAGTCTTTTGCCAGGTAGTCAGTTATTAAATAATATTAAAAATGATTACAATTTAAATTATAAATTTAATACCCCTGATGAGGTAATTAATTATTATTTTTCCGTCTCTTACGCCCAGACTGGTAATTTATATTATCTCGAACCACTCAATGTTTTTATGCACCGGGTAATTTTTCCGCGCTGGGCCTTGGTCGTCGGTAATAAAATTACTCCGGGTAATTTTTTAGGTCTTGATTTAATTTTTGGCTCCGTCGCTAAAGTTTTTGGTTTAGGAATAATTCCTTTTTTAACCCCACTTTTTGCTTTTGGCCTAGTGCTTTTTTGCTATTTTTTATTTCGTCTCTTTTGGTCAGAGAAAATAGCTTTCTTGTCTTGTTTGTTAATTTATATTTTTCCGCCTTTTTGGTATTACGCCAGCCGCACCTTGTTCCCTAATATTTTATTTTTATTTTGTCTAATTGCGGCGCTTTATTTTTTTATTAAATTAATTTCCGGCGAGAACTTTGATGCCAATCGTAAAAATGTGTTTTTATCGGTCTTGGGTGGTCTTTTTTTAGGCGCTGCTTTAATTGGGCGTACTTCCGAAATTGTCTGGCTCTTTTTTCTTTTTTTATTATTATTAATTTTTTGGCACCCACCGCTTAAAAAGGTTTATCCTTTTTTGTTATTAATTATCTTTGTGGCGGCGCTCTGTTTTGTGCCAGTTTTTTATCATCATAAAATTTTATACGATAATTATTTTTCTACCGGCTATCCCTTAGATACCGTTAGTAATAATTTAGAAACCAACACCATTTCACAAATTGCTTGGTTAAAAGCCCTATTTTTGCCTTTTGGTTTGCATTTAAAAAATATTATTTTAGTTATTTATCATTATCTTTTAAAAATGCTTTGGTCCTGGTTTATTTTTTGGCTTATCGGTTTTGTATTTTTTATTAAAAATAAACCCAGTTTAAAAGAGAAAAAATTTTTAATTTTATCCTTGGTGCCAAGTTATCTTTTAATTTATTATGGCTCTTGGCAATTTTATGATGCTACCGTGCCTGGCTTAATCAGTTTAGGTTCGTCCTATGTGCGCTATTTTTTACCCTTATTTATTTTTAATTTGCCTTTTGTGGCTTGGCTTTTGTTTTTTGTCAAAGCCAAAATTAAAAATAAATATCTGTCTTTTTCTTTTATTTTTTTAGTCATCATTTGTTTATTTTTTTGGTCCTTAAATCTTGTTTGGTTTAAAGGTCCAGAATCTCTTTCACCACTTAAAAAACAACTTTTGATTTCTCAAACATTGGCCGTGGAAGTTGTTAAAAATACTAAACCCCATGACTTGATTTTAGTTTCTGCTTCGGCTGATAAAATAATTTTTCCTGAACATCAGCGCTTAATTGTGCCGCAAAATGGCGTGGAATGGCCAGAAATCAGGCGTCTATTAGCTGTTACCTCTAATAGCAATGTTTATTATTTTACGCCGGAAAATTCTGATGTTATGGAATTAAATGAACAAATTTTTAAACCGCAAAATTTAAATTTAATAAACCCAGTTTATTTATCTCAGGGCTTTTTAGCGCAAATAAAATTAATTAAATAAAATATATGTCCGACCCCAATTGTATTTTTTGTAAAATTATAACTGGCGAAATTCCTTCGGAAAAAATTTATGAAGATGAAAAATGTTTGGCGTTTTTGGATATTCGTCCCGTGGTGCCTGGCCATGTTTTAGTCGTGCCCAAAAATCATTGCCGTAATATTTTTGATGCCACGCCTGAGGATATTACGAGCTTATTTTTGGTTGTAAAAAAAATCAGCACCGCTTTAAAACAAGCGCTGAACTGTGATGGTGTTAATATCCAAAACAATAATGAATCAGCCGCTGGTCAGGTGATTATGCACCTTCATATCCACCTCATTCCTCGCTACCAAGACGACAATTTGCATTTATGGCCCGGTACTGACTATGAACCTGGGCAGATTTCCCTCATCGCAGAAAAAATAAGAAAAGAGATTTAATTTTTTATCTCCTCCTTTTTAAGGAGGAGTGGTCCGATATAAAATCGGACCGAGGTGGTTATTTTTTATGAATAATCAACTTTTTAATCAAAAATATCAGAAAGAACGTAGAAAATTACTTAGAAGATCAATGCCCAAAGGCGAAGCAGTTTTATGGAGTAAAATTAAAAACAATCAGCTTGGTTATAAATTTAGAAGACAGCAAGGAATTGATAAATATGTAGTAGATTTCTATTGTCCAGAATTAAAATTAATTTTGGAAATTGATGGCGGGACACATCAATTAAACGGGGCTTTTATATATGATGAACAAAGACAAAAATATCTAGAATCTAAAGGTTTAATAGTTAAAAGATATAGTAATGATTTTATTCTTAATACTTTGAATGCCGTTTTAGACGATTTATATGCTTTTTGTTCTGATTTAAAAAACAAAATTAAAAATACATAACCACCCCCCCGACAGTGCTATGCTTGTCGGATACCCCTCCTTGAAAAGGAGGGGATAGAATCTCCCCGAATCAAAAAAACCCATATACCAATGGGTTTTGTTATTCATAATTCTTAATTCATTATTCCAAATTCATATCTTACTCAATTAGTGCCTGATATAAATTATTGTCATCGCTAAAATAAAGTCGATCGCCATCTTGATTAATAAAAATCATTTTAGCCGGGTAATTATTAATTAAATTGATTTGGACTTTTTCTCCCACCAAAGTTTCAATCACTTTTATTTCTTCTCCTGTCGCAAATACCACATGAGTTGGCACTGGATACCATCGAGCTTGATTAATAGTTTGCGAGAGACGAGTGATAATTTTTTCTTCTTTATCTTTAATATTATAAACGGAAAATTCCCATTGATTGCCCATTAAAATATCCTGATTATTAATGGCTACATATTCTACCTCCGGAAAAACTTTTATTTTTTCTGTTAAATCAGCGCTGTTAATCAAATACAAGATCTTGTTTTTTGTTTCTCTAATTAAAATATATTCATTAATCATGCCGCTGATTTCATAATTACTGCTTAGGGGTAGGCCTTTAATATTAAGAGTATCGTTGTTATCTAAAAATTCACTCTTTTTAATTATTATTTCTTCTTTTTCCCTGCTTAAATAAAACAACTGATTTTTATCAGCCCAGCAATCAATTACTGGATTTTCTGTGGCCAGATTAGAAGTTTTATTAAGGGCCAGATCCAGACGTTTTATTTTTTGTTCAGCCACCATTAATAAATTTTCACTATTGTTTTGTTTAGACCAATGCCAAGCGCTAATTTCTCCGGTGATCAAATCTTCGAGATTAATAATTTTTTTAGCCAAAGTATCAAAAACAAAAAGACGCTGTTTTTTATTAAAGGCTATATACTGCTCAGTCGGCGAAATACTAATTTTGTCTGGTTTAAAATTTAATTCTAAAATCGGGCGCACTTCGGCTTTATCCAAATCAAGCAAAGCTAACTGATATTTTTCTTCTTCAAAATAAAGTAAGGCGACGCTTTTTTCTGTTGGTTCGCTGGCCAAAATTATTTTATGAGGCCAGATTTTTTCTACCGCTGGGTTTTCTTTAAACAAGCGCACATATTGGGCAAAGGTGGTTTGATTAGGATAAACCGTCAATTTTTTTTGCCAACCATTATAATCTTGTTTTTTTAACTCTACTAAATATTCTCCCGGCAGGAGATTTTTTATTCTCGCTTCCGTGGTATCTTTTTGTTCCTTGCCGTTTAAAAATATTTTAGCTTTATCTGGTTTTGATTCCAAAAAAAGCACCCCGGTTTTCTCCATGGTTCTTTTTTTAAAATTATAACGATAACCCTCAGCCATTAAAATCACCAAGGGAGCGGTGATAAAAAAAATCAAAAAAAAGATAATATAAAGCACGCGCCGGTATTTTAAAGACATGTTAGCTTTTAATTGTTTTAAATATAAACTCCAAGACAATTTTATTCTATCAAAAAATGCCTTAAAAATCAATTACTTGGCTATTTATTAATAACAAAAATGAGTGATCTTAATATTTTTTCTTTTTTTCCATCATGTGTTATAATATTTTTATTATGTACCCGGAATTATCAGTCAATCCACAATCCGAATCAAAATTTAAAAAACGCGTCCCTCTTTGGCTGGCGGTTTTTTTGGTCATTATTGCTTTAACTGCCGGTGTTTTTTGGGGCGAGGGTATTGCTGATAAAAAAAATAGTGACAATCTGTCGGCCAAAACTTATGGCACGGTTGTAAGCAAAGATGGTCCTTTGCCGGAATATTTAACCAAAGATGTTAATTTTAATTTATTTTGGGAAGTGTGGCAGAAGATTCAAAATTTATATATTGATCGGCCGGTTGGCGAAACTAAAATGCTCTATGGCGCGATGAGTGGATTAGTTGGTTCTTTGGGTGATCCCTATTCTATTTTTTTAGAACCAGTCACCACCAAAAAATTTAGTGATGATTTAAAAGGTAAGTTCGAAGGCATTGGCGCCGAAATTGGCTTGCGCGATAAGCTTATTACCATTGTTTCTCCACTGCCGGAATCGCCAGCCGAGCGCGCGGGTCTAAAAGCCGGCGATAAAATCGTCGAAATTAATGGCGAATCAACCGAAAAAATGACCTTGGATGATGCCGTCAATAAAATTCGTGGCGACAAAGGCACTATAGTTAAGTTAAAAATTTTCCGTGAAAAAGATAATAATTTTCATGAGTACGACATTACCCGAGATGAAATTAAAATTGTCAGTGTCCGTTTAGAAATAAAAGATAATAATATTGCCTATCTGCAAGTGACTAATTTTAACGATGATACCGATGTTCGTTTTAAAAAAGCCGTGGAAGAAATTATTTTAAAAAATCCCAAAGGTATAATTTTAGATATGCGCAATAATCCCGGTGGTTATTTGGAGCGCGCGGTTGACGTTGCTTCTTATTGGTTAACCAGTGATCAATCTGTGGTTTTGGAAGAGTTTGCCTCTGGCGAACGGCAAACTTATTTTTCTAAAGGCGTGGGGCAATTAAAAAATTATCCGACCGTTGTTTTGGTTAACGGCGGCTCGGCTTCCGCTTCCGAAATTGTAGCCGGCGCTCTGCAAGATGCGGGGTTAGCCAAACTGGTGGGAGAAAAGACTTTTGGCAAGGGTTCAGTCCAAACCCTAGAAAATTTATCTGACGGTTCATCAGTTAAATTAACCATTGCCCGCTGGTTAACGCCTCTGGGGCGTCAAATTGATGTGGTCGGCATTGAACCAGATGAAAAAATTGAATTAACCGAAGAAGATTTTAATCAAGGCAAAGACCCGCAGTTAGATAAAGCGCTGGAAATGCTTTCTCGTTGATGTCATTTTGAGAAGCAAAGCGACGAGGAATCCCAATATAAATTTAAAAGAGATCCTTCGCCCCGCATTTGCGGTGTTCAGGATGACAACCGTTTAGTTTTTATGAAAGTCATTTTACTAAAAAATATTGATAAACTTGGTCAAAAAAATGACATCAAAAATGTTTCTGATGGTTATGCTTTGAATTATTTATTGCCATTAAAATTAGCCCTGCCGGTTAACGCCGCTAACTTAAAAAATATTAATGATCAAGCGCATAAAATTTTGACCACCAAAAATAAACTTGATAATCAATGGGAAAAAATAAGCAAAATTTTAACTAACAAAAAATTTGTAATTAAAAAAACTACCTCTGATCGGGGTAAATTATTCGCCGCGGTTAATCTTGATGATGTGCTGTTGACTATTAAAAAATCAACCGGGCTGATTATTGAAAAATCTCAAGCCAGTTTAGAAGGCGCGCACATTAAAGAAACCGGCTCTCATAATGCGATTTTAGTTATTCCGCATCATAAAATTAATTTAACCGTTCAAGTGGAAGCTGAGTAATTTTTTATAAATAATAAAAACCGGCCATTAAAGCCGATTTTTGTTTTGATTTTTATCTTTTTCCGCGCTTGCGTCCAAGTTTTTTCTTAGCTATTTTTTTCATTTGTTCTTGGCGCGCTTTTTTAGCACTGCATCCACCCATATATTTTTTTATCTCATTCCTTGACCCCCAAAGAATCAAGGAGAGACTATTTAATAATCGAAACAAATTTAGTTAATTTTAAACTGCCGTCAAATTTTCTTTTTTTCCTAGCATAAAAATGGACTTTGCCCGTCGCGGCGGCAAACAAAGTATCATCGCCGCCTTTTTTAACATTTAATCCAGCGTGTATCGGTGTGCCTCTTTGACGCACTAAAATTGAACCGGCATTTACTTGTTGGCCTTCATAACGTTTAGTCCCTAGTCTTTTAGAAATTGAATCGCGGCCCAACCGAGTCGAACCGCCAGCTTTACGATGTGCCATATAAAAAATAAGCGAAATTAAACGAACCTCGAGAACCAAGGACGCTAATTAACGCCAAAATAAATATTTAAATAACGTTTGTATTTTAGCAGAAGGTTAAAGAAGTGTCAAATTGCAGTAATTGGATAAATAGGGTATGATTATAATGATTATCAATAATCAAGTTAAATATAAATTTTTGTTTGAAAATTAAAAATTTAAAATTATAAATATATATGTATAGTCCTATCGTTTTAGAACATTTTAAAAATCCACACAATCAGGGCTCCATCGCCGATGCCGATGCCGTTGGTCAAGTTGGCAATCCAGTTTGTGGTGATATTATGAAATTATATATCAAATTTAGAGAAGCTGATAAAAGTTTGCCGGTGGCAGAAAGAATTATTGAAGATGTAAAATTTGAAACCTTGGGTTGTGGCGCGGCTATTGCTTCCACATCGATGTTAACAGATTTAATTAAAGGCAAGACAGTGACCGAGGCACTTAAGGTTTCCAAGCAAGACGTCGCCGAAGCGCTTGGCGGTTTGCCAGCTGCAAAAATTCATTGCTCAATTTTAGCCACTGAAGCTCTGGAAGAAGCAATTAAGAAACTTAAAAATTAAGAAATAGATAAATAAAGAAATTAAAGTAATAAATTAATTAAATTGCGTTAGTTCGCGTAGTTATTCGCGTAAATTCGCGCTAAATTTATATGAAAAACCCCATTATTCGTTCAATTTATGTTTATCTTTTTTCTTTGGTCGGTTTAGCCATGTTAGTTATTGGCGCCGCCATGATTATTAATTTGGGTTTAAAAACCTGGATTTTTACTCAAGTTGACAAAGTGGATATTATGAACCAGCAGCCCGTGCCGTTGTATTTTATGAAAGAAGTTTCCACCGTTGAAAATTTACAAGCTTGCCAAGATAAATGTCTTTTAACTGCCAGTGAAAAAGAACAAATTAAAAATTGGCTTAATGATTATAAGAGCTGGCAAGAACAAGAAAAAAACCGTGATCCAAATTTTTATCGCTTGCAAAATCGCCAACGTCAGGCGGCTACTGCTATTTCTTTAATTTTAGTTGGCTTGCCATTATGGTTATTTCATTGGGGAGTGATTAAAAAAGATAATAAAGAAAAAAGTGAATAATTAATTTTTTGTGTCATCCCCGCGTAAGCGGGGATCTCGTGAACCAAGAGTTTGTAACAAAGATTCTGGGATTCCCGCTTTCGCGGGAATGACAATAATATTTATGTCTACACAAAATATTCAAGAAAAAATACAACAAGAATTAGAATTAATTCGTCCGCATTTACAAATGGATGGTGGCGATGTTGAATTGGTGGAATTTAATGAACAAAAAGGCGTTTTAAAATTGCGTCTTCAAGGCGCTTGCGTTGGTTGTCCTATGAGCGCCATGACTTTACAAGAAGGCATTGGCCGCGCTATTAAAGAAAAAATACCTGAAGTAAAAGAAGTGATGGCAGTGTAATAATTGAATAACGAATCAAGAATTATGAATTATGGTTTTTAAATTCCATTATTCATTATCCATAATACATAATACAAATTTTATGAAAATCTATTTTGATCATGCGGCTACTACCCCGGTTGATAAACAGGTATTAGAAGCAATGCAACCATATTTTAGTGAAAAATTTGGCAATGCCTCTTCGGTGCATTCTTTTGGCCAGGAAGCTGAACAAGCCGTGAGTGAAGCCAGAAAAAGGGTGGCGGATTTTTTAAATTGTAATTCCGAAGAAATAATTTTTACTTCTGGCGCCACTGAAGCAGACAATTTGGCAATAATTGGCATTTGTCATCCTGAACTTTTTTCAGGATCTCTTAGTAAAGAGACAAAACCACACATTATCACCACGGCTTTTGAGCACCCAGCAGTTTTGGAAACCTGCAAATATTTAGAAAAGAAAGGCGTGGAAGTGAGTTATGTTAAACCAGACAGCGAAGGCATTATTCATGTTGAAGATATTGAAAAAGAAATTAAAAATAATACCATTTTAATTTCTGTTATGTATGTTAATAATGAAATTGGCACGGTGCAACCGATAAAAAACATTGGCGATTTGTTAAAAAAAATAAACGCCGAAAGAACTAATAAAATATATTTTCATACCGATGCAGTGCAAGCCACACTTTACCAAGATATGAATGTAGAAAATTTAGGTGTAGATTTGATGTCAATTTCTGGTCATAAAATTTATGGGCCAAAAGGCATCGGTGTTTTATATGTTAAAAAAAATACACCCCTAAAAAATATACAACATGGCGGTCATCATGAATTTGGCAAAAGAGCGGGCACTTTAAATACTCCGGGTATTGTGGGTATGGGCCAAGCCATTGAATTAATAAAAGATCATGATCAAGAAAAAATAAAAAACTTACGCGATTATTTGTGGAGCGAATTACAAAAAAATATTTCCGATTTAAAATTAAACGGCAGTTTGGAAAAAAGAACTCCAGGCAATTTGAATTTTTCCGTTAATGGTGTGGAAGGCGAGGCACTTTTATTGGGGCTTGATTTGGCAGGTGTTGCCATTTCTACTGGTTCGGCTTGTTCATCGGGTTCCTTAGAGCCATCGCATGTTTTAATGGCTATTGGCTTAAGCCATGAATTGGCCCATGGCAGTTTACGAATTACTTTGGGTTATGAAAATACCAAAGAAGAATGCGATCAATTTGTGAAAACTCTGAAGCCTTTGGTGGAAAAATTTAGAGCTATGGCGCCGAAGGGATGAATTATAAATTAAGAATTATTAATTAAGAATAAATATAAAAAAACAAAAATTAAATAAAATTTTTTAGTCTTAAATCGTAAATCTTAATTCTTACCTCTTAAATCTTTTTTATGTTCAAATCTTTTTATTTTAAAGACAAAATTATTAAATGGAATTTAATTTTTGGTTTAATCTTTAATTTGCTTCTATGGTGTTTAATGTATTTTCGCATGCCCATTCAAGTTGAGCCAATTGTTTTGCGTTATAATATCTATGTCGGTATTAATTTAATTGGTCCGTGGTATGCGGCTTATTATTTCCCTGGCCTTGGTTTATTGATTTTTTTAATCAATTTTATTTTCGGCCGCCTGCTTTATAAAAAAGATTATCTTTTACCGCGCCTTCTGGCCACAGTTTCTTTACTTTGCCAAATTATTTTATTATCTATTGGGGCTCTTTTAGTTATTGTTAACAGCTAATTTTTATGAGTGATAATCTCGCAAAAAATTTAATTATCAAAGTAGGGGACAGAGAATTTTCGCGTTATCCTCTTAAAACCCATTTAATTACCAAAGATGATCAGCTGGCTGATGTCATTGAAAAATATGTGCTGCCGGTTTCACAAATTGGCGATATGATTGTGATGTCCGAGCGCATGGTAGCTATTACCCAAGGGCGCCTGATTCACGAAAGCGAAATTAAAGCTTCTTTTCTGGCAAAATTTTTAATTAAATTTGTAAAAAAGTGGCCTAATGATCCGGGATTTCGCAATGCCAAAAAAATGCAAGTGGCGATTAATATGATTGGCTACCCGAGAATTTTATTAGCTGCCCTAGTGAGCGCCCTAACCAAGCCTTTTGGCATCCGCGGTCTGTTTTATAAAATCTGCGGCCACGAAGTCGCCGAAATTGACGGCTTTGCCCAAGGTACTATTCCACCCTATGATCAATATGCGGTTCTTGGGCCAAAAGACCCCGCCGGTGTTTGTGAAGATTTAAAACAGAAATTTAATTTGGACTTTGCTATTGTCGATGCTAATAATATTGATGTCGCAATTCTCGGCACGAGTAAAAATTTTCCTCTGACTCATGCTGATTTACGCCTTGCTTTTATTGATAACCCAATTGGTCAAGGTTTAGAGCAAACTCCAATTTGTATTGTAAGAGAAAAAGTATAATGTAGGGACAGGTCGCGACCTGTCCTGTTTTTTATCCTTGCCTTTTGAAGGCGGGGTAGGGGGTTTATTTTAAAATAAAACACCGCCCCGACAAATGTTGTCGGGACGGTCAAACTCATTTCATGTATGCGGGTGTGGCAGAAATGTCACAGCCCGTCTCCACCTCTTCCATGGGCTTAATGATTCCTGCCCACAAAAAAAATCGGCAAAGGCGGAGTCGAAATTTTTTTCTCACAACCACCTCCTCCTGAAGTTTTTGTCCAGCGCCGCGTAGAACGCAACGGCCCACACGACACTGAGAAGTACGTTCCCCACCACGTGGCCGGCGTTGCTAAACGGCTCTTGCTGAAAAACGCAGAAGCACAAAAAAAGAGCCATACCAGCCAAGACCGCAATGATTTTTTTGGTCTTCATCACACCCTCCCATATTTTAGTTAATGTTTATAATTATAGCACAAAATGAAAAACTTGTCAAGGTCTAATGAATAAGCTAATATTAGCCATTATAATTTTTTTAAATTTAAATAATCTCAATTGACAAAACAGGAATCTGTCTTTGTGTTTTTATGTATTTTTTATTATAATACATTATATCAGTTTTTTCCATAAATAAAGCCATTATTAACTCCTAACGCGCATTTTACATTAAATTCCGGAGTGTGGTATAAAGGCTATTACGCACGCTTCGGGTGCGTGTAATCCCGGTTCAATTCCGGGCACTCCGACCAAAATAATCTAATTAACGCCGATTTTTCGGCCTAATAATATGGAAGACAAATGTGTTGTTTGTGAAGTTGAGTTGCATGATGGCAACACTTGTTCTTGTCACCCAGACCATTGTAAGGATTGTTGCTCTTGCGAGCCAGATTGTGGTTGTGGCTGCAAACCAGAATAGTGTTTTAAAAACATAACTTTAATTGGCTGCATTTAACCATTAATGCCATTTTTTGTTATTCCCTAAAGTTTTATTATCTTAAATATTTTATGGATCTCTTTACTGATCATTATCAAAAAAATTGGCGCACTACCGCTCCTTTAGCCGAACGGCTTCGACCAACAAAACTGGAAGATTTTGTTGGGCAAGAAGAAATTGTCGGCCCCAATTCTTTATTACGAAAAGATATTGCTGCCAATCAGTTAAGTTCTTTAATTTTTTGGGGCCCGCCCGGGAGTGGTAAAACTACGCTAGCGACCGTGATTGCCAATTTGACCAAATCTTTTTTTATTGAAATTTCAGCCGTCTCTGCTGGCATTACTGATTTACGCACCGCGATTAAGCAAGCCGCTGACCAAATAAAATTTTATCAGCGTCCAACAATTTTATTTGTTGATGAAATTCATCGCTGGAATAAAGCCCAGCAAGATGCTCTCTTGCCTTATGTGGAAAAGGGTCTGATAATTTTAATTGGTGCGACCACTGAAAATCCTTCTTTTGAAGTGATTGCCCCTTTATTGTCTCGGGTTAGAATTTTTACTCTAAAACCTCTCACGCCCTTAAATTTAAAAATTATTATTAATCGAGCCCTAAAAGACGAAATTAACGGTCTTGGTAAATATCGGGCCAAAATAGATCCAGCAGCAGAAAATTTTTTAATTCAAACCAGCAATGGTGATGCGCGTGTTATGCTTAATGTTTTGGAAGTTGCTATTAAAAATTGCGCTTTAGATAAATTTGATGAGCGTCTGATTGATATTAATTTAATTTCCGAAGCTTTTCAACATCCACCACTTAAATATGATAAATCTGGCGAAGAACATTATAATGTTATTTCTGCTTTTATTAAATCAATGCGCGGTTCAGATGTTGATGCTGCTCTTTATTGGTTGGCGCGCTTACTTACCGCTGGCGAAGATCCAAAATTTATTGCTCGGCGGATGATTATTTTTTCTTCGGAAGATATTGGTAATGCCGACTCTATGGCTCTCGTGGTAGCCAATGCCGTTTTTTCGGCTGTAGAAAAAATTGGTTTGCCCGAATGCCGTATTAATTTGGCCCAGGGGGTGGTTTATTTAGCCAAGGCACCCAAGTCTAACAAGTCCTATCTTGGTCTTTTAAACGCCGAGGCCGAAGTGAAACAAAGTTTAAACTTGCCCGTGCCTTTGCATTTGCGTAATGCCGTCACCAATTTAATGAAAGAATGGGGTTATGGCGAGAATTATAAATATCCGCATTTGGAAGATGATTCAGCGCAAAAATATCTGCCGGATAAGTTGATTGGCAAAAAATTTTATCATGATTTGTAACTCCGAACTTTAGTTCGGATAGTTTTTATCATGATTTGTAACTCCGAACTTTAGTTCGGATAGTTGTTATATCTTGTAACTCCGAACTTTAGTTCGGAATTCATAATATATGAAATATCTAAATTTACCCATACGCCCGCGCTTACCACACACAGAATATATCGGTCAAAAAAGATATTTTATTACTATTAATTCTTTTAATCGAAAAAACTATTTTGTTGATAAAAAAATAATTTCTTTTATAAAACCTCATTTGTTTGAAAGTTTAAAGAGTTATAATTTTGAAGTTTGGATTTTTCTTTTTATGCCCGATCATTTGCATCTATTATTAGAAGCTAAAGATATAAATTGTAATTTAGAAAATTTTATTAAAGATTTTAAACAAAAATCTAGTTATTGTTTTAAAAAAATTTTTCGGCAAAGATTATGGGCCAAAAGTTATTGGGATCATATTTTAAGAAAAGACGAGGATATTACCGGTATAGTTTATTATATTTTGTATAATCCCGTGAGAAAAGGATTGATTAAGGACTGGAAGGAATATCAATGGTGGGGTTCCACGCTTTTTAAAAAAGATGAATTTTAATCCCATCTAAAGATGGGAGTTACATTCCGGCCTAAAGGCCGGAGTTACATTTTAAAAACCACCACGCGTTGACATGATGGTTTTTTTAATCTTCACCTTACCCCCTGTTAGCGCAAGATCAAAACAGGAAAACCTGCTTAACCTTGACTTAGACTACTCGATCTAGCTAGGAGGAAGCCGTCACTTTGGTCACTAAACAAGGGGAAAGGTAAAGATTATGATTTTGAACCTTTGTTCAGAAGTATTATGTCTTGTAACTCCGAACTTTAGTTCGGACCTTTGTTAATAAAAAAATCCTCCCACCGAAACTCCTGATATAAAACATGATTATCTATATAATATAATAATAAAAAATTAATTTGTCAAATTTAAAAAATAAAAAGGGCGCTATTTTCTCGCGCCCTCTAGAAGTCAAGTGGATCATCAAGACACAACTGACCCTGTCCTTCATCTTCGAGTAGATCGTATTCGTCCCCCCCTTTTGGCAGTCGTATTCTTAACAATCCTTTTCCTCGCGGTTTATGATTTTTTTTCCGGCCGTGATAATGCCGGTGGTTTAAGGCTCTTTCTACATCTCCCCACGTTTCTTGAGAAGTAAAAAGGTCTGGTTCCGGTGGTTTTTGTGTTAAGCCCGCTGGATTTTTTGCTGGCGGAAACTTTTTTCTTCTGTATCCTGGCGGTTCTAGATCTTTATAAATTACATCTTTCCAAACCGCCATTTTTAATCTTTCGTGCCATAAAAAATGTTTTCGTGCCGCTAAGCGCATTAGCACAAAAACATCTCTGGCCACCCGAGTTTCCGTGATGTGGGGTTTGCCCAAAATTCCCCTTTGCCCCGTGCTTGTTATTCGTCGCGGGTTTTTTTGGTCTTTTTGAAAAATCATCCACTGTTTTGTTTTTTGCCAGACCACGCCCACCTTTTTTATATCAATTTCTTTTAGGCCTGGCGATCTGACAAATTTTGTTAAAAAGACCTTCCCGTTAATTTCTATGGTCCTGATTTGCCCCAAATCAAGACCTGATTCTTTTTCCGTTTTCATCTGCCCTTCTTTCAAAAAATCCCGCATTAAAGCGGGGTTTAATCGTTCCACCAATCACGGCCGCGGCCCCCCTTTCTTTTTTGTGGAGGTGATGGATTTTTTCTTTTCCATTCAGCTCTCTCTCTCTTTCTTTCTTCTTTTTCTTTTTTAATTCTTCTCTCAATTTTTTTTCGCTCTTCAATTTTTGCGGCTTCCTCTGGAAACAAATCCGCTTGTTTTGTCATGTTAACCTCCTTAATTGCATGACAATTTTCATTTTTTAATTTTTTATTGTATATTTACAATATACCTTTTTTAATAAAATGTCAATCCATTATAATCAAAATTATAATCAAGAAGTTAAACCAGATTTGCCTTATTGGTTGGCTTTCAATCGCCTTAATGGTCTTGGTGCCATACGTTTAAAAAAAATTTTTAATTTTTTTCACAGCATGGAAATTGCTTGGAATGCCGAAGCTGAAGATTTATTAGCCTGTGGCTTGGAGGCAAATTTAGTGGAAGAAATAATTTTAACGCGACACACGGTTAATCCGATGGCCGAATTAGAAAAAATGCTTGCAGAAAATATCTCGGCCCTAACTTTGGCCGACGAAGATTACCCAGAATTGTTAAAACAAATTTATGCTGCTCCCGCTATTCTATATTATAAAGGCCAGCTTGATTATAAAAAAGACTCCTTTTCTTTAGCTGTGGTTGGCACGAGAAAATGCTCCGCTTATGGCCAGCAAATCACCCCAATTTTAGTTGGCGATTTAGCGCAGGCTGGTTTAACCATCGTTTCTGGTTTGGCTTTGGGTATTGATTCTTTAGCCCATGAAGCGACATTAAAACAAGCTGATCGCACCATTGCTGTTTTGGGCTCTGGCTTGGATGAACAACACATTTATCCTTCCCATAATCGTTATCTAAGCGAAAAAATAATTAATAATGGTGGTGCTTTAGTTTCCGAATATCCGCCCGGCACCGAGCCCGTACGTCATAATTTTCCCCAACGCAATCGCATTATTTCTGGTCTTTCCCTTGGCACTTTGGTTATTGAAGCACCGGAAGATTCTGGCTCGCTTTTAACGGCTCGTTTTGCCTTAGAGCAAAATCGCGAGGTTTTTGCTGTACCCGGATCAATTTTTGAGCCCAATTGCCTTGGCCCCAACAATTTGATTCGTATGGGCGCCAAATTAGTAACCAAAGCCGAAGATGTGTTAGAGGCCTTGGATTTAAATTTAATTAAAGAATTTGTGGCTACTAAAAAAATAGTGCCGGATTCATCCGAAGAAGCGCAGATTTTAAATTTTTTATCGCACGAACCAATTCATGTTGATGAACTGGTGCGCTTGTCAAAACTTGACGCTGCCGTTATAAATAGTACACTTACTTTAATGGAAATGAAAGGCCGTGTCAGAAATTTGGGTTCTTTAAGATATGTAATTGGTCGTTAATATTAAATAAAAAAAATTATGTCGAAAAGTTTACTGATTGTTGAATCACCCACCAAAGCCAAAACCATTGGCAAATTTTTAGGCCGTGATTATAAAGTTGTGTCTTCTTTTGGCCATGTGCGTGATTTGCCAGAGAAAGAATTAGGGGTTGATGTTGATCATGATTTTACGCCACACTATATTATTCCGCCCAAAGCCAAAAGCACTGTCACCATGTTAAAAAAAGAAGCCGCTAAAGTAAAAAATATCTATTTTGCCACTGATGAGGACAGAGAAGGCGAGGCCATTGCCTGGCATTTACATCATCTTTTAACTGAAGAATCAAAAAAAAATAATTACAATTTTTCTCGCATTGTTTTTCATGAGATTACCGAACCAGCCATTAAAATCGCCTTGGAAAAATCTCGGGCTATTGATATAAATTTGGTTGACGCCCAGCAGGCGCGGCGCGTTCTTGACCGTTTAGTTGGTTATGAGCTTTCTCCTTTTTTATGGAAAAAAGTCGCCAAAGGATTATCGGCTGGCCGGGTGCAATCTGTAGCTGTCCGTTTAATTGTTGAGCGCGAACGGGAAATAAGAGATTTTAAGCCCGAGGAATATTGGAGCATTGCTGTTGAATTAACCCCTGTCAAAAAAATTGATAAATTTATCTGTCAATTGGTTAGTGTTGATAATAAAAAATTAGAAAAATTTTCCTTAAAAAATAACGGTGAAGCAGAAAAAATCACCACCGCTTTAAAAGCCGCTAGTTATCTGGTGGAAAAAATTAGTCGCAAGTCTTTTCGTCGTCAGCCTCTGCCACCATTTACTACTTCTACTCTGCAACAGGAAGCTAATAATAAATTAAATTTTTCTTCCAAACAAACCATGTTTTTGGCCCAAAATTTATATGAAGGCATTGAACTTGGTTCTGCCGGCCACACTGGTTTAATCACTTACATGCGCACTGATGCGGTTAATTTGTCCGAGATTTTTTTGAGTGAAGCGCACGATTTTATTACCAAAGAATGGGGCGCCAAATATTCAAGCGCCACGCCCAGGGTTTTTAGCAATAAATCAAAAATGGCCCAAGAAGCGCACGAAGCTATTCGGCCAACCGACATTAATCGTCGGCCAGAAGATGTTAAACCCTTTTTAAATATTAATCAATACAAATTATATAATTTAATTTGGTGTCGTTCCGTTGCCACTCAAATGGCTGAGGCTGAATTTGATGCTGTTGCGCTTGATGTGGTTGGCCTTAAAGATAAACACCAATATGGTTTGCGTGCTTCTGGCTCCACTTTAAAATTTGATGGTTGGTTAAAAGTCTATGGTGGCGTAGCCAAAGAAAATATTTTACCTGCTCTTAAAGAGAAAGAGAAATTAAATTTACTTCAAGTTTTTCCAGAGCAACATTTTACCGAACCGCCAGCACGCTATTCGGAAGCCTCATTAATTAAAAAAATGGAAGAATTGGGCATTGGTCGGCCCTCTACCTATGCCCCCACCATTGCCACCATTGAAGAGCGCGGCTATATTACAAAAGAAGCCAAAAAACTCTTACCAACCGATATTGCCATGGTGGTTAATGATTTATTAGTCAAACATTTTCCGGAAATTGTTGACTATCAATTTACGGCCGAAATGGAAGATAAACTAGATGCGGTCGCTTCCGGTACAGCCAAATGGGTGCCAGTTTTAAAAAAGTTTTATCAACCTTTTAAAAAGAATTTAACTGCCAAATATGAAAGTGTTAAAAAAGGCGAGATTATTAATGAAGTTACTGATGAAGTTTGTGATAAATGCGGCAGTCAAATGATTGTCAAAATTGGGCGTTATGGAAAATTTTTGGCCTGCTCCGGATTTCCTAAATGTAAAAATATAAAAAACATTAAAAAAGAATATGATCACGAGAACGAAGGCGAAAAAAAAGAACCAGAAATAACTGATCAAAAATGTGAAAAATGTGGTAGCCCAATGGTTAAACGGGCCGGTAAATTTGGGGAATTTTTAGCTTGTAGCACTTATCCAAAATGTAAAAATACCAAACCTCTTGATTATAGTTCTGGCGTTAAATGTCCCGATTGTAAGGTGGGGGAGATGGTCGCTCGCCGCACTCGTTCGCGGCGCACTTTTTATGCCTGCAATCGTTACCCCACTTGTAAGTTTGCTGTTTGGTCTAAACCCGTCGCTGACCCTGATAGTAAAGATGGCGCTGGCTTAAAATGCCCGACTTGCGGCAGTTTATTGGTCGAAGGCGCCAAAGGTAAAATAAAATGTTCAAAAAAAGAATGTGATTATGAAAAATAAAATATGATAAATTTAGACCATCAATTATTTAATTTGATTTATTCTCTCAAAGGTAATTATCCTTTTTTGGATACCGTTGCCTTTTTTTGCGCCAAATATCTAATTTTTGTCATGGGAATCATTGTTATTATCTGGTGGTTAAAATTAAACTGGCCTAAAGAAAATTTTTATCATTTTTTTAAAGATAAGCAAAAATGGTTAATTCTAAGTCATGTTTCATTGTCGGTTCTTATTTCTTTTTTAATTAGTCAGCTTATTGGTTTATTATATTTTCGTCCCCGTCCTTTTATTAGTAATTTTCAAGTGGTTAACGACATTAATCCCTTAAGTGAAAAATCTTTTCCCTCCGATCATACAACCATTGCCTTTGCCTTAGCCGCTGCAGTTTATTGCTCTCATAAAAAGCTCGGTATTTTTTTGCTAATTTTGGCTTTTTTAGTTGGTTTTGGCCGCATTTATACTGGCGTGCATTATCCCTTAGATGTTTTGGGGGGAATTTTAGTTGGCATTATTTCAGCTTTATTAGTTTATTATTTGTTTAGATCAAAAAAATAAAATAATTTTTTAAAAATAGACATCAAATAGCTTTTCTCGCCGGAAATGCTATTTTTATTTTTTCTTGTGGATAACTTAAGTGGTTGAAAGTTTATTTAAGGTGGTGTATAATAATAATGTAGTGGTAAAAAGTGGAAAATTGTGGGGATAACTTTTAAAGCTTATGTTTATTGGCGAATATCAGCATAGTTTAGATAATAAAAATCGGCTGTCTCTGCCAGCGAAATTTAAAGTCGAATTAAAATCTGGCGCCGTGGTTACTCGCGGCTTGGATAATTGTCTTTTTGTCTTTACAAAATCTGCCTGGCAAAAATTGGCTGAAAAGATAATTAGCCAACCTCTCGGTAAAGCCGATGCTCGTGGTTTTTCGCGTATCATGTTGGCTGGTGCCATGGATGTGTCTTTAGACAGCTTAGGACGTATTTTATTGCCTGACTATTTAAAAAAATATGCCAGTTTAAATAAGAATGTAATTGTGGCCGGTCTTTATAATCGTTTAGAAATCTGGGACGAAAACAACTGGCGTCGTTATCAATCGCAAATAGAACGCCAGGCCGATAAATTGGCTGAAGCAATGGGAGAGCTTGGAGTCTAACTTTTAAAACATAAATCATTAAAAAATCTGCTTTAATGCCTTGTGTTTTAATGCTTTAATGAAATGTCTATTCATCAGTCTGTCATGCTCAAAGAGATGCTTGAATTTTTGGCTCCAAAGCCTGGTCAGAATTTTGTTGATTGTACTTTTGGGGGCGGCGGTTATGCTAAAGAAATTTTAAAAAGAATTGGACCATCGGGAAAATTATTGGCGCTTGATCTTAGTCCCGAAGCAGTTAAGGTTGCCAGAGAAATAAAAGATAAAAATTTTATTTTCATCAATGACAATTTTTTATATTTATCAGCTATTATCCGTCAATACTTTCCTTATCCGCTCCACGGTTTTGTCTTTGATTTAGGCTTATCTTCGGATGAGTTAGAAATGTCTGGTCGCGGTTTTTCTTTCCAAAAGAATGAACCTCTGGATATGCGTTTTGATCCTAAAACCGAATTAACTGCCGCTGATATTTTAAATCATGGTTCTTTAGCAGAGTTAAATAATATTTTTAAAAATTATGGTGAGTGCCAGTTTGCTCGCCGTCTGGCCGAAGAAATTTTAATTAATCGTAAACACAGTAAATTTAATACCACCACCGATTTGGTGGCCGTGGTTAATAAAATACACCCACGCCGATATTTTGAGCGCCTGCATCCAGCTACCAAAGTTTTTCAAGCTTTGCGCATCGCCGTTAATCACGAATTAGAAAATTTTTCCGAAGCTCTTAAGCAAACAGAAAATATCTTGGCGCCCGGTGGCCGGGTAGTGACAGTTTGTTTCCATGCTCTTGAAGATCGAATTGCTAAAAATTATTTCCGCAGCGGTAGTCGTGGGGCCGACAAAAAATGGCTTCTTTTGACTAAAAAACCCCTGACGCCGGAATTGTCAGAAGTGGCTTTAAATCCGCGCTCGCGTTCAGCCAAATTGCGGGCTGTGGAAAAAATTTAATTTTAACTAATAAAAAAGAAAGCGCATCTCCATATTTTTCATGTCTAAGTTTTTCTCTTTATGTAAAAAAAATCGCCACCATTGGCCAAGCAATAATCACAATCAACAAAATATGCGTTCTCGCAAATCAGGCTTAAATTTTTATAATTATGGCTCATTTTTCTTGATTTTAGCCATTATTTTTTCTGGCGTTTTTTATCTTTTAAATATTACTTCTTTCGCTACCGATGGTTTTAAAATAACAGCCGGCGAAGAAAAATATAAAGTTTTAACTTTAACTAATGAGAACTTGCAAGCCAATTTGCGTTCCTTAGTCGATTTGGCAGCGGTTAAAAATAAAGCACAAGCCTTAGGTTTAAGTTCGACTTTAGATATTAACTACGTTGCCACCATTAATAATGGCGTGGCCCTTAACCATTAAGCCTCTCCTATCAAATAGCTTTCTTATGACTAAAACTTTTTATGCTCGCCATAAGTCATTTTTAAGCTCTCGGCGCATAACACTGTTATCAGTGTTATTTTTTGTTTTAGCGCTAGTTTTAATTTTTAAATTATTTTATTTACAAGTTTTGAACCACAAATATTATGAAAATTTAGCTGCTAATCGTTATCGAGATACCGAAAAAATAATGCCCGTTCGTGGTAATATTTATGCTGATAATTTTAAACCAAACGCTGTTGGTGAAAGCCGTTCTGTTTTGGCCACTAATCAAAAATTTTATTTATTATACGGTGTTCCTAATTTGATTATCGATGCCACTTCTACTGTTGAACAAATTAGCCAAATTATGCCCCTATTGGCAGGCGAAAAAAAACAGATGATTGAACGGCTTAATAAAAAAGACCCTTATGAACCACTTAAGCACTTTGTCAGCTTAGCGCAAAAAGAAGAGTTGTTGAAAAAGAAAATCACTGGTCTTGGTTTTCAAGAAGAAGAAAAACGCATTTATCCTCAAGATAATACTTTTTCTCATCTGCTTGGTTTTTTAAGTTATCAAGAAGAAGATCCTCTGGGCCAATATGGTTTGGAAGAATATTTTAATGATTTTTTGGTTGGTCAGGGTGGTTTGATCGCAACCGAAAAAGATCCAAAAGGACGCTTAATTAGTTGGCAGGAGATAAATTTTTCAGAGATTGTTGATGGTGGCTCTTTGGTTTTGACTATCGAACCAACAGTGCAGTGGCAAGCTTGCAATATTTTAGCGACTTGGGTTAAAAAAATGGCCGCTGCCGATGGCACCCTCATTATTGTTGAACCCTATCAAGGAAAAATTATTGCGCTTTGTAATCAGCCAGATTTCGATCCTAATAATTATGGTCAAGTTTCTAATATTGATGTATATAATAATAAAGCCATCAGTGAACCATATGAACCAGGATCTGTTTTTAAAACCATTACTATGGCTGCGGCTATTGAGTCTGGTCAGGTTACTCCAGAAACAACCTATACTGATTTGGGTGAAATTAAGTTTGGGCCCGACGTTATTCGTAATGCCAAAAATAAAAAATACGGTTTAGTTAATATGACCCAGGTCCTAGATAATTCAATTAATACTGGTATTATTTTTGCTGCTTTAAAGACTGGTCATGATCAGTTTAAAAATTTTGTAGAAAAATTTGGTTTTGGTAAAAAAACTGGCATTTCATTACCAAACGAGAATGCCGGTAATATTAATTCTTTAAAAAATAAAAAAGATATTTATACCGCTACCGCCGCTTATGGTCAGGGTATCAGTGTCACGCCCTTGCAAATGGTTATGTCTTATGCGGCCATAGTTAATGATGGAATTTTAATGCGACCACAAATTATTCAAGAAAAAAATTATCCTGGCGGTCGTCAAGAAACTTTTGTTCCCGAAGAAATTGGTCGAGTTATCAGTTCAAAAACCGCCAATATTATCAAAGCCATGTTAGTTTCTGTTGTTAAAAACGGCCACAGCCAAGGCGCGGCTGTTTCTGGTTATTATGTTGGCGGCAAGACCGGTACGGCTAATATCCCGGCAGCTGGCGGTGGTTACAGTGAAGAAACCATCCATACATTTGTTGGTTTTGCCCCTTTAGAAAAACCGCTTTTTGTGGCTTTAATTAAAATAAGTAAGCCCCAAAATTCCGTTTTTGCCGAAGGCTCGGTTGTACCCGCATTTGCCGAACTGGCTAAATTTTTGTTAAACTATTATCAAGTACCACCCGAATATTGAATATTAATCTAGAAAATTCATGTCAATAAACAAAAAAAACACGCCCTTAGTTTTGACTATTTTAGATGGCTGGGGAATTAATAAGCCCTATTCTGGCAACGCAATAACCTTAGCGCGCAAACCAAATTTTGATTTTTTTTGGCAAAAGCACGCGCATACTGAACTCAAGGCTCATGGCAAATACGTTGGTCTACCAGAAAAACAAGATGGTAATTCCGAGGCCGGCCATTTAAATCTTGGTGCTGGTCGAATTGTCCGCCAAGAAGCGATTGTTATTAATGAGGCTATTAAAGACAATACTTTTTTTAAAAACCCAGCCCTCAAAAGGAGTGTCGAGCACGTTAAAAAAAGACCGGGTCGACAAATTCATTTAATGGGTTTGTTAACTGGCTTTCAGTCCGCTCACGCTGATCCAGCCCACTTAATTGCTTTATTAAAATTTTATCGCCAACATAAATTTAAAAATATTTTTATTCATCTTTTTACTGATGGCCGAGATTCCGATCGTTACGGGGCCCTTGATTTTTTAAAGAGATTAGAAAAAGAATTATTACCATATGAAAAAATAGCTACCATTAGCGGTCGTTATTATGCCATGGATCGAAAAAACAACTGGGATCGGACCGTTAAAATTTTTCAGGCCATGACCACTGGCCGAGCCAATTATTATGCCAGAAGCGCCGAAGATGCTTTAAACCGAGCTTATGATCGCGGCGAAACAGATGAATTTATCTTGCCTACTGTGATTGTTAAACACGGTCTTTGTGATAAATCTGGGCTTTGTTTAAGAGGCGAACCGGAAACTGTTGTAAAATCAGAAGATTCTATTATTTTTTTTAATTTGCGTTCCGATCGCACTCGTCAATTGACTCGTCTTTTTACCGATAATAAATTTATTCCCCAAATCAATGGTTTTAGAAAAATAAAAAAAATAAAAGAACTGGTTTTTGTTACCATGACTGATTATGGCCCGGATCTAGAAAATGTTCTTGCTGCTTTCCCAGCGCAAGAAATTAAAAATTCTTTACCCGAGGTTTTATCAGCCTATCACCAGCTTTATATTGCCGAAACAGAAAAATACGCCCACATCACTTATTTTTTTAATGGTGGTCATCTCCAACCAGTTAATGGTGAACAACAAAAATTAATTCCTTCGCCCAACGTCGCTACTTATGACTTAACGCCAGAAATGTCAGCCAAAGAGATTACTCGTCATGTTGTTAATTCTCTTAATCAAAAAAAACACGATTTTATTGCCATTAACTTTGCCAATCCGGACATGGTTGCCCATACTGGTAATTTAGCCGCTGGTATCAGGGCGGTTGAATGCATTGATTATTGTTTAGGAAAAATTTACCAGAGCATTAAAAAACAAAAAGGAATTTTGATTATTACCGCTGATCATGGTAATGTGGAAGAAATGATCAATAAAAAAAATAATACCATTGATACTAAGCATTCTTCCTACCCTGTTCCTTTTATAATTATTGATGAACGTCAAATTAAAATAAAAAAATATCGTTTTCGTAAAAACGGCGTTTTAGCTAATGTAGCGCCAACCATTCTGGATTTAATGGGTGTGAAAAAACCCACGTCCATGACCGAAAAATCTTTAATTATTTAATTTTTTATGCCCTTGCCTATCGCCAACGATTTACGTCCCAAGCCAACTATTTTGGCCATTCTTGATGGTTGGGGTGTGGCCCCAGATTCTTTAGCCAATGCTATCACTCAAGCTCATAAAAATAATTTTGATAATTTTTGTCAAAACTATTTTTGTACCACCCTACAGGCTTCTGGTGAGGCAGTTGGCTTGCCTTATGGCGAAATGGGTAACTCCGAGGTTGGTCATTTAAATATTGGTGCAGGCAAAATAATATATCAGGATTTGCCATTGATTAATAAGTCGATCCTTGATAAAAGTTTTTTTAATAATCCAATTTTTATTAAAGCCATGGACCAAGTTAAGAAAAATAATGGCGTTTTACATCTTTTGGGTTTAATTTCTACCGGCGGTGTCCATAGTTCATTAGATCATCTTTATGCACTAATCGAGTTGGCCCAAGAGCAGCAAGTTAACCAGATTGCCATTCACGCTTTTTTAGATGGCCGTGACATGCCATATAATTCTGGTTTAGAATTAATTACTAATCTAGAAAAAAAAATAGCTGACAAGGAAAATATTAAAATTGCCACTCTTTCCGGTCGCTGGTGGGCAATGGATCGTGATAATCATTGGGAGCGAGTTATGGCGGCTTACCAGGCCATAGTTTTGGGTCAAAGTGAACGCTGCACTGATGATGCACAAAAAGTAATCAAAGAATCATATGACCAAAAAAATTATGATGAAGAATTTAAACCGACCGTGATAGTTGATAAAAAAAATCAGCCGATTGCCACCATAAAAGATAATGATGCGGTAATTTTTTTCAATTTTCGTGCCGACCGTGCTCGGCAATTAACTCGGGCCTTGGTGATGGAAAATTTTGATAAATTTAACCGCAAAGTCATATTAAAAAATTTATACTTTGTCACCATGACCCAATATGAAAAAGAATTGCCGGTTGAAGTTGCTTACCCTCCAGAATTGATAAATAATCCTTTAGCCAAAGTTGTCAGTGATGCCGGCTTAAAACAGCTTCATATTGCGGAAACAGAAAAATACGCCCATGTTACCTATTTTATTAATGGTGGTCGCGAAGAACCATTTCCCGGCGAAGACCATGTGCTTATTCCTTCTCCTTCGGTTGATAGCTATGCCACCACTCCTGAAATGTCGGCCAACGCTATTAAAGAGCGGGTGGTAAAAGAGATTTTAGCTAATAATTATGATTTGATTATTATTAATTTTGCTAATGCTGATATGGTGGCACATACTGGCGACCGTGCTGCGGCTATTAAAGCCATCGAAACAGTTGATAAGTGCATTGGTGAAGTTGTGGCAGCGGCCATTGAGGTTGGCGGGGTGGTTATTGTTACCGCTGATCATGGTAATGCCGAAAAATTAGTTAATCTTCAAAGCGGAGAGATTGATAAAGAACATTCCACTGCCCCGGTTCCTATTCTGGTTGTTGGTAAATCTTATGAAGTTTCGGATAACCAAAACTTGGTTGATTTAAATCTCTTATCTCCTTCTGGCGTCTTAGCTGATGTGGCTCCGACTGTTTTAAAAATTATGAATCTAGAAAAGCCGATCGAAATGACTGGCCGTAGTTTAGTGTAAAATTTATGCTTAAAAAAATATTTTTTTTATCTTTATTGTTTTTAATCTCTACTTTTTTACCGCTGCCAACTTTGGCCGCGGTAAATTTAGTAAAAACAGCCAACTCTTCCGCCGTTTACTTTGTTGATGTCAACAACACCCGCCACATTTTTCCTAATAAAATTACTTATGAAAGTTGGTTTGGTAATGATTTTAGTAAGGTAGCAACTGTCTCCGAAAAGTTTATGGCCAGTTTGCCTTTGGGTAAAAATATTACTCTTAAGCCCGGTAAATATCTAGTTAAAGTTTCTTCTTTGTCCGAAGTTTATGCTGTCGAGCCGGGCGGCACTTTGCGTCATATTGAGAGCGAAGAAACAGCAGATAAAATTTATGGCCCCAATTGGCAAAAAAAAATTATTAATTTGCCGGAAGTTTTTTTTAATGATTATGTTAAAGGCCAGCCAATTGAATATGAATATCAAATTCCTGATGGCGTGGTTTACAAGTTAGTGGGTCAACCCGATTATTATTATAAAACCAAAGGGCATGTCAGAAAATTTGCTTCTTTTGTTGATGTTTTAGCTAATGGCTACGCTCAAACTGATGTGGTTGAGCACCTGACCACCTTTTATGTGCATGGCAAGGAAATTAAGGGTTATGATGCGACTATTAATAATTTATCAGCTGAAAATAATTTAACTAATTATGACTGCGAAAATAAAAATTTAAAAGCCGCTTTTATTTTTGTCTATGATCAAAATTATACTAATGAAGAATTAGCCAAAATAAAAAACATCAAAACAGAATTTCCTTTTTATTTTAGCTGGGCCACTGATAATTTATCAAACTTTAATTTAGCTAGTGATATTTTTTTAATTAACAAACAATCATATCATCTTTTTCAGAATAAATTAAGTTTATCGCAAGTGGCTTTTGATTTTTATGATTTTAACCTCGATGTTTATGATTTTCTTTTTATCTTTGATAATTTTAGCCCCGAGAGTAAAATCATTGCCGAGCACCACCTTGTCACCAACCAAATTAATGGTATCCAAAAACCAATTTTTACCGCCGAAGTGCAGTATGGCAGTTTGGGTAAGCTCAAAGGCGTGATTAATATGTTTAATATTAATAGCCACAGTTTTAATTCCGCGAGTGAAAAAAATATCACCTTAAATAATATTTTGCACGAATTACTGCACCAATGGAGCGGCACATTTGTTTTTTTTAATGACAAAAATAAAACCGACGCTTCCCTCTATGACGAAAAAAGCAAACACTGGTCCAATTATGTTAATTTTGTGTCCCCACTTGGCGGTTATGGCTGGGTAGATAATGGCAATGGCACCTTTACCCAAAGTTATGTTGATCAACGAATCAAACTTTCTAATTTAGATTTATATGGCATGGGCCTAATGCCACTTCGTGGTATTGGCGAATTATTTTATCTCATTCCAGACAATTCTTTAATTACTAATACCATCTCTGGTAAAAAAGTTATTGTGGACCCAGTTAGTTTGAAAAATGCCATGGGTCATTGGCAATGTCTTAAATAGTTTTTTACATTTTCTTGTCATCCTGAGTGATTAGCGAAGGATCTAAATGAGATCCTTCATTGCGTCCCGATTGTTCGGGACTTCATTCAGGATGACAAGATGCATATTATATGCCAGAGCTTCCCGAAGTCGAAACTATTAAACTTGAATTAAGCCATTTAATCAAAGACAAAAAAATAAAGTCCGTAACTTTAAATTTGGCCAAGCAGGTAAAAGGGGATAGGCAGAAATTTTTAAAATTAATTACTGGCGCTAAAATAAAAAATATTAGCCGTCGTGCTAAAACTTTAATTTTTGAATTAAGTAATATACCCCACCCCCACCCTCTCCTTATAAAGGAGAGGGGGACTAATGGCGCTAAAAAATATTATCTTGTCTTTCATTTAAAAATGACTGGCCAATTAATTTATCGTGGAAAAAGCGGTAAATTAATCGGCGGGGGACACCCAATTAAGCAAGACCTTAAAGAACTGCCTAATAAATATTCGCACGTAATTTTTAATTTTAACGATGGTACTCGTTTGTTTTTTAATGACCAGCGCCAGTTTGGCTGGGTTAAATTAGTTGATGAGACAGAATTAAAGAAAATGGATAATGACTATGGTCCTGAGCCATTAAGCAAAGAATTTAATTTAAAATATTTTGAAAAATATTTAGCCCAAAGAAATACTGCTATCAAACCGCTTTTAATGGAGCAAAAATTCATTGCTGGCATTGGTAATATCTATGCGGCCGAAGCTTGTTTTTGCGCCGGCCTTAACCCCACTCTCTCAGCAAAAAAAATAAAACTAGCCGTAGTGAAAAAATTATATCAATGTATTCAAAATATTTTAAAATTAGCCATTAAAAAGAAAGGCACCTCGGCGGATAATTATGTCGATGCTTTTGGCCGCGAAGGTCAGATGATAAACTTTTTAAAAGTTTATGGCGGGGCAGGGGAAAAATGTTACCGTTGTAAAAATATTTTGCACGAAATCCGCCAGGGTTCGCGGGCCACTGTTTATTGCCCCAAATGTCAGAAATAAAAAAAAATTAAAAATCAGCCTTAATAAGGGCTGATTTTTTGTTTTTGTAGGAACAGATTTGAAACCCGTCCCTATGGATGCAAAATATTATTTCACAATTTTTTTTATTTCTTCCATCGCCTTTAGCAATATTTTTTCTTTCAAATCTTTTAATTCTTCCTTAGAAAAATTAGCCAAAACAAATTTATCAGCTGGTACTACTTCTCTTTTTTCATTACTGATGCCAATTCGTATTCGCCAGAATTTATCTGTGCCTAATTTTTCTATGATTGATTTAATGCCATTGTGTCCGGCCGCAGAGCCGCCGAGTTTAACCCTGATGGTGCCAAAAGGCAAATCCAGTTCATCATAAACCATTATAATATTTTCTGGTTTAATTTTATATTTTTTTGTGAGTGCCAAAACTGCCACGCCCGAATTATTCATAAACGTTTGCGGCTTAACCAGCACAACTTTTTGTTCGTTTATTTCCATTTCTTTTATTAAAGATTTTAATTTTTTATTTTCTATCCATTTTGTTTTTTTATCCAACACAAAATCGACCGCCATAAAACCGCTATTATGACGATTTTTTTCATACTTTTTACCCGGATTGCCTAGGCCGATAATAAGAAACATAAATTAAAATTATTTTTTTATAGTTCTTTCCACCACTATTTTTATCGGTGTCCCAATAAATTTAAATCTTTCGCGCAGATTGTTTTCTAAATAGCGCAAATAAGAATCAGGAATTTTTGTTTTGTTAATGGCAGTTAATAAAAAGATTGGCCGGTCGGCGTTCTTTTGTTCAATTTTAGTAATAAAACTTCGGCTTTTTTTACCGCCAATATTGCGTTCTTGGCGCGGCGGCGGCATTTTTTTGATTAAGTATTGAAAAAATTCATTTAATTCTTTTGATTCAATTATTTTTTCGCGCTCTTTTTTTATTTCGATAATTAGAGGTAAAATTTTTTGGCAATTTTTACCGCTTAAAGCTGAAACAAAAATAATTGGCGCCCAGATCATAAAAGGTAGTTTATAACGGATATAATCTGTTATTATTTTATCATTTTTCTGCTTTTTTTCCACCAGATCGTATTTGTTAGCCACAATTATCAGACTTAAACCAGCATTAATGGTCAATTCAGCCAATTTACTATCTTGTTCGGTTATACCCTCGGTTAGATCAATAGTTAAAAGAGCAATTTCTGCTTTTTTCATGGCCGCAATGCTCATCGCAATGCCCGCGCTTTCCAAGGTTGGTTTTTTAAAACTTTTTTCCACCTTAGCTTTGCGGCGAATGCCGGCGGTATCAACAATTTTTATAGTTTCTTTTTCATATTCTAAAAAAGTATCTTGCGGTTCGCGCGTGGTGTGGGGAATGGCCGAAACGATTGCTTTCTCTTTGCCTACGATTTTATTTAAAAGTGAAGATTTGCCGGCGTTTGGTTTACCAATAATACTAACCTTAATAATTTTTTCTTCATTTTTATTATTAAAAAATAAAAAATCACCACTATTTTCGGGTTTAATCTTTTTTATTTTTTCAATTATTAAATCCAACAGATCACCAACTCCCACTCCACTTGCTGCTGCGATTCCAACTGCTTGACCTAAACCGAGTTTTTTAAATTCTTCCACCGAGCTGTTTTTTTGATCTATTTTGTTAGCGACTAAAATCAGCGGACCCTTTTTTATCTTTAAAAATTTAGCAATTTGACGGTCTTGGTTTAAGACACCAACTTTATTGTCTACTAAAAAAATAATCAAGTCGGCCTGTTTTATTATTTCTCGCGCTTTTTTTTCGGTTTCGTAATAAATTGGTTTATCTTTTTTCTCGTATTCTTTTAGTTTGCTTTCAAGCAAACCGCCGGTATCAGCAACTATAAATTTTTTACCGCGCCAATTAACCAATCCATAATGGATGTCTCTGGTGGTGCCGGGAATTTCCGAAACCAATGCTCGCCTTTTTTCAATTAAACGATTAAAAAGGGTTGATTTGCCCACGTTTACTCGACCGACAATTGCTACTAGTGGTATTTTTTTTATATCAGTCATATTAATTATTAGTAATTGGTGTGCTTTCACATTTATCATCTTTATTAACACAACCCAAAATAATTAAAAAATCTCCTTTTTCTAATTCATTCTTAAATTCTGTTTTTATACTTTCCGGCACCATTAGGCCCACATTGGCGTTTAAACTCTTTTTTAAAACAGCCAACACGTCTTCTTTAATTGGTTCTTTTAGTTTATAAATAACAGTTTGTTCATAAGGTTCGGTCGAAGAAGCATTACCCGTCTTAATTATTTCAAAACCAACTGAATTAAGAAAACCAGCCGTATCTCGGGCCAAACCTTCAACTTTGGTGCCATTTAAAACAACCAGATTAACTGCTTCTAATTCATGGCCATTGGCAATAATAAAGATATTTTTAGCTAAATTACGTAATTCGTTATAATTGCCAGTGCGCGGTAACAACACATAAGCTCCGGCGTCTGAAATATCAGCTTTTAGTAATCCCTTGGCAGAATTATCTAAAACAATTTTTTTAATTTGTTCATTATTTATTTTTTTAGCCACTTCATACCATTGCAGTATTTCCGATGTTTCAATGTTAGTTTGAATATTATTTTTAAGTGCTTTATATAAAGCCGAAATTTTAGTCGGAGAGACAATGGTACTTAAGCTAAAAGCTTTATTTTTTACCGCTACAATAATTTTTTGTTGTCGTGCCGCTCTGGCAAAATCCGATCCCTCGCCATTATTACCGTGTCGTGAACGAGCAAATTTTAGTGCCATTTCCCCATCCATTTTTTGGCAACCGGCATTAAAAATTATTTCTTGGGTTTTAAAATCATCAGTCGGATAGCTTGGATCAACAAAACTCTTGTCCACACACACCTCAACGCCGCCCAGGTCATCGATAATTTGTTTGAAAGCTTGGAAATCAATTCGAATATAATAATGAATTGGAATTTCAAACACTTCTTCTAAAATTTTGGCCGTGTAAGCTGCCCCATTGTTTTTATTTTTACTTTCACCAAAAGCATTAGCCGCATTAATTTTATTCCAGCCATTATCTGGCATCATAAGATAGAAATCACGAGGTATGGAAATTAAAGCCACATCATTAGTTGATGGTTTAAACGAGCCAATCATGATAGTATCTGTTAAATATGGTCCTTCGTGGCCCACCCCACCTTGACCTAAAAGTAAAAAATTAATACGGTCATTAAGCTCCCCTTTTAAATGTTCTAAGCCGGTTAGTTGTCTAATTTGTTTAATGACCGGCAATCGGCCGATGCCAGCAATAAATGAATTTCCCGAAGAATTTACTTGATATGAAAAAATAACTCCAACCAAGATAGTAATCAGGACAATAAAAAATAATATTTTAAAAAAATGCCAGAAACCATGGTGTTCTGGGGGAAAAGAATCTTTTTGATATTTATCATTCAGTAGATAATCAAGTTCGTTCATAATCAAATCTTTTAATTATTTATAAACATTGTCAGCAGTCTCATTATAGCAGATTATTTTTCCTTGCGTCAATCTTTTTTTTATGCTATGATATCGTTAAATTCTCAAATCTTAGCGTAATTATAAAGGACGATTAACTCAGCGGTAGAGTGCTTGCATCACACGCAAGAAGTCACAGGTTCAAATCCTGTATCGTCCACCAAGGTTTCCCCTAGAGACAGACCATGAACCATGTGTGGTTCATGACAACCTTGTCAAGCCCACCAAAAAAAGATTAATTAATATTTTTATATGTCTGATAAATCAACAATTCCTTCTTTTGAGCCAGCATCACCCAAAGAAAAAGCCAAGGAAAATTTTAAAATTTTTTTATGGGAAACCATAAAAATTGTTATTGTCGCTTTAATTATAATTTTGCCCCTGCGTTATTATGTTGTACAACCATTTTATGTTAAAGGCGCTTCCATGGAGCCCAATTTTTATGATCACGAATATTTAATTATTAACGAGATTTCCTATCGGTTCAACGAACCAGCCCGGGGCGACATTGTGGTTTTTAAATACCCCCAAAATATTAAAGAATATTATATCAAAAGAATTATTGGCCTGCCCGGTGAACGCATTGTCATTAAGGATGGCCAAGTCAATATTTTTAATCAACAGCACCCTGCCGGCAAAACCCTCAGCGAAACTTATTTAGAATCGGGTGTGGAAACTTGGGGTGATATCGATGTTACTTTGGGGGTTGATGAATATTATGTGTTGGGAGATAATCGCACCTCTTCCAAAGATTCGCGTATTTTTGGTCCAGTCGCCCGTCAGTTTATTGTTGGTAAAACCTGGGTGCGCGGCTGGCCCTTTAATCGTTTAGCTGTTTTTAAAAATCCGATTTATTAAAAAATATGCCCCGATCAAAAAAAAGTATTGAAACCAAAGAAAAAGCTCGTGGCCGTTGGCAAACCCCCAAGGGTTTTAAAGATATTTTGCCGGAAAATCATCGTTTTTGGCATTTTTTAATTGAACGTTTAGAAGAAACTGCTGAAGATTATAGTTATCAACATTTTATGACTCCTTTTTTGGAAAGTATTTCCTATTGGGAAAAAGCACTTAATTTATCCAAAGAAAAACTCCAGACACGTTTTTTTGTCTTTCACGATCATGATAATCAGTCATTGGTTTTGCGTCCCGATTTAATTATCCCCATGATCCGTGGTTACTTTGAGCACAACATGTTAGCCTGGCCATCGCCCGTTAAATTATGGCAATGCGGCCAAATTTTCCAGCGCGAAGAAAACATTAATCATTTTCGTCAGTCCACGCAATTTGTTTTTGAAATTTTAAACAGTGCTTCGTCAGAAATCGATGCCCAAATTATTATGATGGGCGCTAGTATTTTAAAAAACCTGGGTTTAATGTCGGAGCTAGAAATTAATAGTGTCGGGTGTCATAAGTGTCGTCGAGAATATAGCCGCCTTTTGATTAAGTTTTTGAAAGAACAAAAAATTTGTCTTTCCTGTCGGCGCAATAACGAGGAAAATCCTTTTACCGTCTTTGCCTGCGCTGATAAAAAATGTCAAGAAGCTATTTCCTCTGCTCCCCAAATTGTTGATAGTTTGTGTGATGAATGCCGCGCGCACTTTGTTAAGGTCCTGGAAATTTTAGATGAAAATGGCGTCATTTATAATTTATCCCCGCTGTTGATTCCAGCTAATTTAAATTATTACGAGCGAACTGTTTTTGACTTTTATTTTTCCGGTCCGGGAGATAAAAAACAGAATCTCTTAGCCAGTGGCGGTCGCATTGACCAATTGACCCAAACTATCGGTGGGCGCGGTTTGCCAAGTGTTGTTTTTTCGGGTTATGCGGAAAAAATTATTTTAAAGTTAAAAGATCAGGGAGTGGTGGTTAAAGAGGAAACCCACGGCGATGTTTTTTTAGCTCAATTGGGTGATGAGGCTAAGAAAAAATGTTTAAAGCTTTTTAATGAATTACGCAAAGAAGGCGTTAAGGTAAAAGAGGCTTTTGCTAAAAAAGGTCTAACCGAACAATTGGAGATTGCTAATAAGCTTAAAGTTAAATATGCTTTGATTTTAGGCCAAAAAGAAATTTTGGATAACACTATAATTATTCGTGACATGGAATCGGGGGTGCAGGAAATAGTTGATTTTGAAAAAATTACTAGTGAAATCAAAAAACGACTATTGGGTCAAAGTGATGTTAAGGTCTATGATGTTAAGGTTTATAATGAAAATAATAATCATCAGAGTTAATTTATGTTCTCCATTGAAAAAAAGTCCAAATTTTCGGCAGCCCGTTCTGGCGTTTTGGCCACTAACCATGGTTTAATCAAGACGCCTTTTTTTATGCCCGATGCTACGCGCGGCGTGATTAAAAATATTACTACTGCCGAATGGCAAGAATTGTCTTTGCCCGCCTCAGTAGTCAATACTTTTCATTTATCATTAACGCCCGGTCTATCTTTAATTAAAAAAGCCGGTGGTCTTCATCAATTTATTAATTGGTCTAGGCCCTTGCTTGCTGACAGCGGTGGTTATCAGGTTTTTTCTTTGATTCATAAAAATAAGAATATGGGCAAAATTTGTGCAAATGAAGTTATTTTTAAATCTCCTTTGGATGGTCGCGAACAAATTTTAACCCCAGAAAAATCAATTCAAATCCAATTCGATTTGGGCGTCGATATGATGGTGGTTTTAGATAATTGTCCGCCGCACGATTATGATAAAAAAAATATCACTGCGGCTGCGATGCAAACAATTGCCTGGGCTAAAAAATGTCGCTTGGAATTTGATCATCAGCTTAAAAAAAGAAAAATATCAGGTAAAAATAGACCCTTATTATTTGGCGTGGTGCAAGGCGGTACTTCTTTGCGTCTACGAAAATTATGTGCCGACGAATTAATTAAAATTGGTTTTGACGGTTTGGGTTATGGCGCTAGGCCAGTTGATAATCAAGGCAGATTTTTACAGAAAGTTATGGCGGTTACTGCCCAAAGTATTCCCCAAGACTATTTACGTTTTGCTTTAGGTGTCGGTAGACCCGAAGATATTGTTAAAGCGGTAAAAATGGGTTGGGATATGTTTGATTGTGTGATTCCGACACGCGAAGGTCGCCATGGTCGAATATATCAAATTCGAAATTCGAAATTCGAAATTCGAAACCTTAAAAATAATAATTTTTATAACATTATTAACATTAATAATGCCGCGTTTGCTAAAAAAATGGAACCGATTAATAAATTTAGTAAATTGCCAATTTTACGCCAATATTCTTTTGCCTATTTACATCATTTATTTAAAATAAACGATCCACTGGGCGCGCGTCTTGCTACTTTGAATAATTTGGAATTTTATCTTGACTTAATGACAAAAATACGCTTAGCCATTAACAATAATCAGTTTTAACAATTTGTTGAGGAGGAGTCATGTTAAAAGAAATCAGATTTGCTCTGTGGATAGCAGCCGGATTAATAATTCCGGTGGCTATAATCATTCTGGCCAAGTATTTTTTTGAGCCAGGAACAATCGGTATTAAGATTGCTGCGACATCGTGTGTCATAGTATTTGTGTCAAGCTTTTATTTGGCATTTAAAAAGTGTCCAGATACGGTTTCCTATTAATCAGCCGCCGCCACAGGCGGCTTTTTTTGTTATTGACAGCCTTTGGCATAAGTAGCCAATTGTGTTAAAATTAAATTATAATTAAAGCCCTCTTCTAAACCTATGCAAATCAAATTTTCTTACAAAAATGTGGAGCCAAAAGACAAAAAATTTTTGGAGGACTATTGGCTAAAAAAACAAGGTCGTTTTAGAACTCTGTTAAATAGTAATGAATTTGATAATGCTCATTTAGAAATTCGCTCGGAAAAATTTGTCAAAAAAGATGCCTTTAAAGTAGAAATATTTTTAGTCACTCCTGTTATTAAAATTATGGCTGGTGAAGACGATCATACTATTGTGGAAGCGTTTGATCTGGCCTTAGACAAGTTAATTATCCAACTAAGAAAAATTCATGATAAAAAAGCAAAAGATAAATAAATTAAAAAACACCGCCAAGGTGTTATTAAAAAATATGCTTAAAATCAATCCAGAAAAATGCATTGGCTGTGGTCTTTGCAGCACGATCTGCCCACATGTTTTTAAATTAAATTCGAAAACTGGCAAATCAGAAGTAATTAGTCAGGATTCAACCGACTGCGACCTTAATAAAGCCATTGATTCTTGTCCCACCGGAGCCATCACCGAGGAATAGTTCAAACAATTTTCAGGTATAAAAACAAAAAGACGGCTGTAAAAAATAATTGCACTAGTATTTCGCCATAAATCGGCAAAAGGCAATATTTGGTTAAAAAATGGTCGTCAGCAAAAGAATGTATTTTATGATAAAAATTAAGTATTTTTATTCTTTTTTGTGTCAAATTATTTAATCCCCATAAAACATCTGGCAGCCAGCCGCCGATGAGAGCCGCTACTAAACCGTATGACAGTGGTAATTTATTGGATAAATATAAAACCGCCAGTAATAAAAAAATAATAAAAAATTCCGCTACCTCGATTAAAAAATATACCTTATTTATTTTTTCCAACGGCTGTTTTTTTACCCAAAGATGTAATTTTTTAGAATCATGGGGAATTAAATCCAAGGCAAAATGGCCCAAAAAACCCAAAACAAAAGCTAAAAACGGATTAGTAATGCTAGCGCCAATAACTAATGATAGGGGAGTGTGGGCTGTTAAAAACATAGTATTTTAATTATAACAAAATTATTATTTTGTGAAAATCATTGTTATCAAAAATCCGCCTCCTTCGAGTCGGATTTTTGGTTTAGTATTTTTTTTATATAATAATTTTTTAAATTATTAATATTCATCAGTTGGTAGATCAGAAAAAAGCAGTTTTTTAAATTGTTTCGCCTTTCTTTCATCTGGATGATCAAGCATTTTTTTTATAACTTTTAATTCATCAATACTTAGCGTTTTTTTTATTTTATCAATTACAATTGTAGCCATCTCTTCAGCATGATATGCTTCACCCCAAGTATCAACGAATTCATCAGCACCTTCAGGTGTAAATTCATTATCTTCTCTTAGCATTTTTTCAGAGTCAGCCATTCTTCTTGCAACCTCCGGATGAATTATTTGCCCATCTTCATTTTTATATGGTATAAATTTTTCAGATTCCATAATTTTTATAATGTTAATAAATTGTTAATATATTAATAATTTATCGATTATATCGACCCGCACTCGCTTTCACTAAAATGATTAAATTAAATTAATAAAGAGATACTTTTTGCGATTGCATATAACCGATTATCATATAAACTATATATTTCTATATTATACCTTTTTGTCATATTATATACAAATCTTGGATATTAAAAATCACTAAACAGCGATTATTAATATTTAATAAACAACTAATTAAAATATTAAATTTTTTTAACCAAAAAAATCCCCAAATTGCCAGGGATTTTTTTGGTTGCGGGGGTGGGATTCGAACCCACGACCTCGAGGTTATGGGCCTCGCGAGCTGCCGGGCTGCTCTACCCCGCGGTAATTTTTAAATTATAACACAATTTTTAAAAATTAACAACATTTAATCGTTTATTTGGCTGGGGAGAGGATCGAACTCTCGACCTTAGCGTTATGAGTGCTACGCTCTAACCAGCTGAGCTACCCAGCCAAAAAATAACAGTATTTTTTAATTAAAATTTATAATTTTTTTAAATTCATTGCCACCCTTTAAATTTTTTAAATATTTTTCCTTTTTTAAAGCTGCGGTTTTAGAATCAAATTTTTCCATATAAACAATCCGCCAATTATGATAACGACTCGTCCATCTTGAAAGACCTTGATTGTGTTATAATAATCTTTTTTCTAAATTATCAGTATAACCAATATAATATTTTCCTTCCTTACATTTTATTACGTATACTATAAACATATATCATATAAACATGTGAATTTAATTGAACTCTTTCCGCCTTGGCGGGATTATGAGTACTACGCTCTAACCAACTGCTTGCCCCGCAAAACGCGGCGGAGCTACCCAGCCAAAATGCCGCCGGTCGGAATCGAACCGACATGACTTACGTCACACGATTTTGAGTCGTGCGTGTCTACCAGTTCCACCACGGCGGCAAAAATAAATTAATTGTAAAAAAACACGTTGTGCGTCTACCCGCCCGCAGTGCCTCGCAAGCTCGTCTTGCGTGGCGGGCGGGCCAATTACGCCACTTCGGCAAATTTATTATTTGTGCTTTTTATCATAGCTAAAAAAATAAATTTTGTCAAAAAATTTTACCCTCTCTTGTTGCTTTTGCTTAGATATGTTAGAGTATAAAAAATTTAATAAATCAGATCTTTAACTATAAATAATGTAAGTAATGGAGGCAGAAATGAAAACAGATATTAAAACCGAAGTTTCATATATTCTCTCTCTTCTTTTAACAGAGAAAGAGGCTGAAGATATGATTGCCGGTGTGCACGCTGACCAACAAATTATTGGTCGAGACAAAAAATCCGGCAGAATAAGAACTTGCATAACAACCAAAGGTTTTCTCTTGGACATTGAACACTATCCAAAAGAAAAACCTTGCTCCATTTTTGTGGAGGAAGATCACATTCGAGTTAACATAACAGAGGAGGTTTTAAACATCGCTTTAAGATTTAAAAGTTATTGTTTTCAAGACGGTGAAAACAAGTTTATTATCGCTGTTTATTAATAAAATTTTATATAAATAGACCAACCCGCCAGCAGGTAGATTGGTCTATTTTTTTATAAAAATTTATTCAATTACTTTTCCGCCAAAACTCTTGGCAATTTCTTCCGCAGTTTTTTCTTCGGTTCCAATCGGTTCATTTGGTGTAATTTCTTGTTTTAATTTTTCCGCTATTTCATGATTAATTACCTGAGCCTTTACCATAATTTTCCCTTGAAAAATATTTGCTAGCAATTCTTCCAGTTGGCTAACACAGGCATGGTCTTTAATTTTTTGTATATGTAATTCAAATTCTGAGCCCAAAATTAAAATTCCATTGTCAAAACTAACGGGATAGCATGCTTTCAAGACCAATGGCAGCGAGTGGTTTAATTTTTGGCTTTCTCGGATAATTTCACCCCAGCGCTTCTTAATTTCGGCCAAATCAGTCTTCGCCGGATTTTCCAGCCAAACCTTTTTTTCATTTTCTAATATTTTTTTTTTCGGCGCTTCCGCCACAGGTGTTTTTTTTATTTCTTCGCTGGCGGGATATTTTTTTATCGACCCATTTTCTTCAATCCAAGAAACCACCGCGATTTCCAAAGGCAGCTGGCTGATTTCTGCTTCTTTAATGCTTTTATTTAAATTAATAAATTTTTCCATCAGCAAAGCTATTTTTTCCAAGCTGATTTTTTCTGTCTGACTTAATAATTTATTAAGCACATCTTCCGGCAACCCCCCAATTGTTTCATCTACATTTTTTAGATTCATTTTTGCGAGCATCATTTTGCGCCAATAATCCACCAAATCGGCATTAAATTGTTCCAAATCAACCCCATCCAACACCAATTGATTAATTATTTCCAAACATCCTTTGGCATCATTATTAATCAGGCATTCGGCCAAGTCAGATAAGGCTTGAAAATTAGAGCGGGGGATAATGGCGCCAACATCATCCATGGTGATTTGTTTTTTTTCACCGCCAAGTATGGCCGCCACTTGCGCCAGCAGACTTTCCGCATCGCGGATAAAGCCGCCGCTTCTAAGTGCTATGGCCGAAAGTACTTCCGAGTCAATATTTAATTTTTCTTCATTAATAATTCTTTTCATCTTGGAAACAATCTGTTCGGCTGGCACTTTTTTAAAATCAAATCTTTGGCAGCGTGAAATAATTGTTTCTGGTAGTTTATAGGCCTCGGTGGTGCAGAGAATAAAAACTACAAACGCCGGCGGTTCCTCCAGAGTTTTTAAAAGCGCATTAAAAGCCGCGGTCGACATCATGTGCACTTCATCAATAATAAACACTTTGTATTTGCCGTGCGGCGGAAAATTAATATTCTCAATAATATTTTCTCTGACTTTATCCACTTGCGTGTGGGTGGCGGCGTCAATCTCAATCAAATCTAGAGCATTGCCGATATTAATTGCTTGGCAAGAAGTACATTGATTGCATGGTTCAGCTTCAGTTTCTTTGCGGTTTTGGCAATTTAAAGTTTTAGCCACAATGCGCGCCAAAGAAGTTTTACCAATGCCTCTAGGGCCGGTAAAAAGATAGGCATGCGCAAGCTGACCGGAAACAATTTCGTTTTCCAGTGTGATTTTAATGTGATTTTGGCCAATTACATCTTTAAAATACTGCGGCCGATATTTTCGATATAATGTTTGTGACATAGAAATTAATTCAAAATTCAAAAGTCAAAACTCAAAATTAAAGATTTATTTTAATCCATCTTTATAAATAATCGAGCGGACTCTCCCTGTTTATCAGAAGAGGAATATAAAGAGAAAATAAATGTTTTAATATTTTTGTGTTTTAGTGTTTTCTGTGTTTTTTTGTTTTTTTACCTTTCTGGCCTATTTATCTGCCTCTGGCGGGGAGGGCCGGAATTACCATTAACTAGCAACTTCTCTAACCTTTCTAACAATTTTTTTATTTCTTAATTTCTCTATTTCTAATTTCTTGATCTCTTTTATCATAATTTGTTTTGTCTGTTTTGGCAAATTTGATTTTTTATTTTTTTTGTTATATCATATTTTATATGAGTACTAAAATAAAACCAGATTTACCCGGTGGTTTTCGTGACTTTTTGCCCAAAGACATGATTGCTAGGCAAAACATTTTGACAACCGTTAAAAATGTTTTTGAACGTTTTGGTTTTGATCCCCTTGAAACTTCTATTATTCAAAAAAAAGAAGTAGTTACCAAAGGCGAAGATGCTTTTAAAATGAACATTTTCAAAACCGGTATTGTTAGTGGCGACCAGCAGAATAATTATGGTGAAGATTTAGTTTTACGACCGGAATTAACTATTGGTTTGGCCCGTCTCTCGGCTAAAGAAAAAATAATAAAACCTTTTAAAGTTTATCAAACCGGCTATGTTTTTCGCGGGGAACGGCCGCAGGCTGGACGTTTTCGTGGCTTCACTCAATTTGATGCCGATATTATTGGTTCTAATTCTCCTCTATCTGATGCCGAAATCATCACTATTATTTATGAAGTAATGTCGCGTCTTGTTGGTACCGAGTTTGTCATTAAGATCAGCAACCGTCGGATTTTAAATGCCCTAGCCGATTTAATTGGTATTTCAAGCGAGTTCGAACGCCAACAAATTTTTCGTATTTTAGATAAACAAGATAAAATTGGTTGGTCGGCAGTCAAAAAAGAATTAACCACTAAAACCGGTTTGGTTGAAAAAAATATTAATCTTATCAAAGAATTTCTTTCACTTTCCTCTTCCCAATCATCGGTTGAAGAAGTTTTAAATGAATTAAAAAAAATGTTTGCTTCCGTGCCCTTGGGCCTAGCTGGCGTGGCCGATCTAGAAGCTGTCGCTAATTTATTGCTTATTAATAAATTGCCAACTAAAAACTGGCAGATAAATTTATCAACCATTCGTGGCCTTGGTTATTATACTGGCACGGTTTTTGAAACTTTTCTTAATAAGCTGATCACCATCGGCTCGGTTTTTGCCGGCGGTCGTTATGATAATTTGGTCAATAAGTTTTCGACTGCTAAAATGTCGGCGGTTGGCGCATCGGTTGGTATCGACCGCTTATTCGTGGCCCTAGAAAAATTAAATAAAATTAAAAAACAAAATACAGTCACCCAAGTTTTAATAGCTTGTTTAGATAAAAAGTTTTTTTCAGACTATCTTTTGTTAGCACAAAAATTACGCGCTGAAAATATTTGCACCCAGATCTATTTAGGTGATGATTTAAGTTTTAAAGCTCAACTAGCCTATGCTTTGAATTTAAACATACCTTTTATTTTAATTATGGGAGAAGATGAAAAAAAGCAAAACGTTGTTAGCCTTAAGAATTTAAAAACACGAGAACAGGTATTGATTCCTTTGTCAAAATTATCTGCTTATTTTAATAAAATTTTATAATTTTAATATAATTTGACTAATTATTAGAAATAATGTAATATTTAGAATAATAAATTAAAACATAATTTAAATTTTTAATTTTTAAATTAATTTTTTATGCCAGTAGAAGTCAAAAGAAAACCCAATGAGTCAACCTTTTCTTTATTGCGTCGTTTCCAGGATAGAATTAAAAAAAGCCGGGTGGTGGTACTAGCCAAGAAGGGAGCTCACTATGAAAAAAAGAAAAACACCAGGCAGGTTAAAAAAGACGCTTTGCGTCGCCTGGAGGTTCGTCGTAAAAAAGAATATTTGGAAAAAATAGGCAAATTACCTCTTGATAATTCTAATATTAAGATCAAAAGATAATGCTTCAAGAAAAAATAAACAACGATCTTAAGGAAGCCATGAGAAACAAAGACCAAGCCAAAGTGTCTCTTTTGCGTATGCTTTTGGCAGCTTTTTATAACGAAGCCATTACTTTAATGAAAAAAGAACAGGGTCTTTCGGATGAAGAAGAAACTAAGGTTTTAAAGAGAGAAGCTAAAAAAAGAAAAGATTCCATTGCCCAATACCGCGCCGGTAATCGGTCAGATTTGGTGCTTCAAGAAGAAGCGGAATTAAATTTAATTAATGCTTATTTGCCAGCAGAAATGAGTGAAGAGGAATTAAAAAAAATTGTGTCCGAAATTATTGCCGGTTTAAACAATCCGTCGCCGAGCCAATTTGGCCAGATTATGAAAGAAGTGCTGTCTCAAACCAAGGGCCAAGCCGATGGAAAATTGGTCAGTCAATTAGTTCAATCAGAATTAAATAAAACCTAAGAAATTTAAAAGATAGGAAATCCATGCTCAGAAAACACAACATTACGCGCAATTTAATTGCCTTATGTTTAGGGGTGATCTTTTTGATTACCTTTTTTTATTTTTCTTCTCATCACGTATTGGCGCAATACGGCGAAGAGGGCTTGGAAAATATTAATTTGCCCCGGATTCAATTTATTGCTTCAGTGGTTAAAGTAATTAATTATGCTCTAGGTTTTTTAGCTTTAGTAGCTTTTATTTTGGTTATTTATGCCGGCGTTTTGTGGATGACCGCCGGTGGTGATTCGGCTAAAGTGGATAAAGCAAGAAAAATTTTAATTAATGCCTTGATTGGCCTAGTAATTATTATTTTTTCTGGCGCCATTACTTTTTATGTTTTTGATCTTTTGCAGAATAAAATTAATGATTATAATAATGGCGGCAATGGCGGTAATAATCCAGACGAACCCTATTATCCACCATTTTTACCTGATAATATTTTTAAAATTTCTTCTATTACTACCAGTTGCGGTAATGGCGAAGACTATCATCAAGATGTATTTTTGTGTAGTGCCGTAACTATTAATTTTAATCACTTTTTAAATAATGAAACCATTAAAAATGCAGTCGATAGCAATCAATTAAAACTAGAAGAATGTAGCGACAGCAATTGTAGTGAAACCGCGGTTCCGAGTATTTATCCCGCAGTCTATAGTTCTGCTTTGGTTACTAGTGGCAGCGGCTGGTCTTCTTCTGGCCGCAGCATTGTTTTTACTCACGAGAATCTTTTTAAAAAGAATCAATATTATCGTTTAGTTATTCCCAAAATTATCAAAGACGCTGCCGGTGTAAATCTCGACAGTAACAGCGGTTGTGGCAGCGGTTTTAACGTCATATCAAACTGCATTAGTAGTCAGTCCGCTTATTTGTGGACATTTCAAACTGGCGAAAAAAACGATACGGTTAAGCCAACCATAAAATCTAGCTATCCAACATTTTCCGGCTCTAATTATCCTAATCGTAATATTAATTTAAAACCTATCTTATGGGTTAAATTTTCCGAACCCATTTTGCCAGTAAGCAAAGAAAATATAAAATTGGTCAAAATTAATGGCCCAGTTAATAATCAAGGCGTTGGCGGCACTTTGGGTGAGGCAGTTGATTTTTCCGTGGTTAATAATTCTCTTGGCAATGGCTTAGAAATTTATGATTTAATTTTTGAACCATTTACTTGGTATGAAATTACCATTAAAGATATCAAGGATTTGTGTCAAAATTCTTTAGCCGCGGCTCAAACTTGGCGTTTTCAAACCAATGATTTAACTCCGGGATTAAAATTTGTCTATCCGGCTAATAATTATGCCAATGCTTGTCCCGATACTAGTATTTATGCAATTTTTAATACTTCCATGTATAATCCGGAAACTGGCAGCTGTCGTGTTGGTCCTAACGGCGGTTATGTTAGTAGTGGCAGTTTAACACCAGCCGTTGCCGGGCGCTTGTTTAATGTTGCTAGTTATGACAATTATCCTGGTGGCGCTTTTGATCCCAATGATTATTGTCATGTCTATGAATTTTCGCCCCCTACTATTAATCTTAAACCAGATACTACTTATACTGCCAAAGTGGAGACTAATTTGGTTAAAGATTTAAGCGGTAATAAATTAACTGCTACTTGGAGTTTTAGTGTTAAGAAGTCCGCCGAATGTGCTAATGCGCCAGTTATTACTAAATTATCGCCCGCCAGTGGTCCAGATGGTACTTGTTTAACAATTTTTGGCAAATATTTTGATGTTGATAAAAACGGCCAAAACACTAATGACAAGTTAAATTTGGCCGATAAAAATCTGACGCCGCTTACCAGTGGTTGGCACGATACATATATAACCACCAATATTTTAAATCCATCTAATTTAGAAAAAAATAAAAATTATCCCGTTCAGGTTAGTGTTGATCGCGGTTCAACCTTTGGTATTTTAAAAAGTAATAGTTACAACTTTTTTTTAACCGCCGAAGCTGCTGCCAAGGGTCCTTGTTTATCAAATATTAATCCCGATGCTGCTTGTTTTGGACAAAACATTGCTGCTAGCGGTCAGAGATTTATTTCTGATGTCGCTGGTGATAAGCCAAAATTATTATTTACCCCTGGTCCATTAGCTGGAGCTATTAGTTTTACCAATACTTCTCTTAATTCTAAGGTTCCTAATCAAGCAGCTGATGGTGAAGTTAAGGTTGTTAATGCAAAAGGTGAAAGTAACCCTCTCCCCTTTGATTTAATGTGTAGCGCTGGTGCTGTTTGTGCTAATGATATCAATATGTGCGCCGAGGGTGATAGTGCTTGTGCTTCTGGTTATGATTGTGTTTTAAAAAACAGCAGTTGTCTTTGTCAATCTAGCCCCGTGGGCAAACCCTGCAGTACTAATACCAATCAATGTGTGCCGAGTGACGCCCTTTGTGATGATCCGGTTAATTATTTTTGTCATTCCACTGCTTGCACTTGCCAGCGAAAGGGGACAATAACTAACCCCAAGCCGCAGGTGGTCGATTGGTGGCCGCGTAGTTGCAATGATGCTTGTTTAAATGTTTCTTTGGGTGCTCGTTTCAATTTACCAATGAATGTCTCCTTATTATCTAATGAAAATATATTAACCTATCGTTGCGCTGACAATAGTTGTGCCAAAGACAAATTAGCAGAAAAGATTGTCACCACTGTTGATTATGTTTTTGATGAGACATTAAAAAAATATCAAATTATTATTAGCCCTATTAATAGTTTAACTGCTAATAGTTTTTATCGGGTCATTATTAAAAATAATGTTTTAGCAGAAAACGGCCAAAGTTTAACTGGTCTTAATTTTATTTTAGGCACCGGTTCTGTTAATGATTCTTTTTCTTGGATTTTTAGTACCAGCGATAAAAATTGCGTTTTAAGTGGAGTCGAACTGTTACCTAGCGAAAAAACCATTGATAAATTAGGTGTTCAAGTTTCTTATCGTGCCTCTGCTCTTGGTGGCAACAACACAAAATGTGGCGAATTACCTTTAAATTCTTATAATTATAATTGGAATTGGGTGAGCGACAATAATTCAGTGGCTACCCTCTTGCGTGGTTATGATCAGCCCTGTCAAGAAGGCAAAGAATGCAGTTCTGGTATTTGTCAGGATACTAAATATTGTACAGGAAAAAATCCGCGCAATACTGCCACCGCCACTGGTTGGGGCGAAGCTAAAATTAAAGCCACTGTTTTAAGTGGTGGTAATTTTAGTGCCATTGCTGTTTTAAAAATTATCCCGCCCGGCGGGGAAATTATTGAACCTATTAGTTTATTAGCTATTTATCCTGATCCGACTGCTGATAGTTTAATGTGCACCAATGTTGTTGGTAATATCTTATTTAATCAATCACTTAGCGCCACTTCTTTAAATGATAATCTTAAATTATATATTTACACACCAGGAGATGATTATAAAAGAAGTCAGTGTCCAGACAATAAAGACATAAGCATGGTTTCCCGCACCCTGTCTTGGGGTCAAAAATTGTGGTCGAAAATTAAAAAAATAGTAATTTTTTGGCAGTCAGTCAAAGCGGCCGGTGATGAACCATATTGGTGTCGAACGAATATCCAACTTAAATCAACTTTATTAAAAAACAAAGACAAGATTATCATTAATGGTAAATCACAAGAATGCACCAATAAAAATGGCTGTACTTTTGTAAAATGGTATCCGAGTGAGCCGTTATTAAAAAATGCTCGCTACCAAATTTTTATTAAAGGTGGCGCCTCTGGGATTAAGGGCACCAACGGCTCTTTATTGGCAAAAGATAAAGAGTTGGAATTTAGCACCAGTCCCAATTCTGCTATTTGTAAAATAGATCATCTTTCCATTTATCCTGATAGATATTTATTTACTCAACGTGGTGAAACACAAGATTTTTTAGCCCAAGTCTTAAGCAAAACAAACACAGAACTTAGCCCGATTAATCAAGTCTACAATTGGACCTACACTTGGAGTAAAACCGATGAAAAAAATATTGTTAATTTAAGCAATCCCTTAACTGATGCTAAAGTTATTGCCACAGCTAATAATCAAAACGGCCAAGCAGTTTTAAAATTGGAATTAAAAGTAATCAACGACATTGTTAATCACACCGAAAACACCATTTATACGGCTTTTGCTGATATTGAAAACAATTTATGTCTTAATCCTTGGACTTATGAAGATACTAGTAATTATGGTCATTTTTCTTTGTTTTATTGTCGTGATCGCGGGCTAGACAAAAAAACTTGTTTGGGTGGCCAAAAAAATGGTGAGATTTGCGAAAATGATGCCGCTTGTCCTAGTGGCACTTGCGTTGATCAAGATAATTTACCCGCTTTAAAAGAAAATCCAGCTATTAAAACTAATATCTGTTATGGTGAAAATACCCCCACCCCCGCTTCTTGCCCTAATGGCGTTTGCGCCAATGGCGGGGTTTGTGTCCTAAAAGAATATTTATTTCTAAGAACCGACGATTCCACCGATGCTATTGGCCTAAGAATTTTTGCTAATTCAAAACACCTGACTTCTAGGAGTTGGTACGATAGCCAATCTTTTTTGCAAAAAGGTGGTGGCCAAAATATCGTTGTTGATCGTTATGATGGCATTAAAGACGGCCGTTCTGTTTATGTTTCCGCTGCTAACTTAGCAGAAAATAATCTTTACACTAATATTTATTTAATGTCTTATAATGAAAATTCTTCCTCTGATACTCAAGAAATTTTCCAGCGCCTCTTAGAAAAATGGCATTTTAATACCAATGTTGATGCAGCTGGTAAGATTATAATTACTGATCTTCAAATTTGTGAAAAAACCACTACTAAAAAATGTACCAGAGATAGTGATTGTCCGACCGGTGAAAAATGTAATGCTCTCAAAACAAAGCTTATTCGTGACACCAAACGTCTAACCGATTTATCAAGCTTGGCTACTGCTTTATCTCAATCTTATGAATTAAGCGATACCGACTCGGCTAAAAAACATTATCCACTGCTTGCTGCGGGTAGCTATGAAATTGGTCACTCCACTTCCAAATGGCCGTCCTGGGCTAACACATTTAGTAGCGAACTAGGTGCTGTGGCGCCACTTGATCCTTTAAATGGTTTTAACTTGCCTTGTACCACGCCTGCCTCTGTTAATGAATCATTTGATCAAGAAAGCTGTTGGAACGATGTGACTAAACAATTTATTTGTCCAGCCGGGTCATATATTTATCAATATCAAACCACAGATGACAAGGGGACAGGTTATAAAATTTATGGTAGAATGGAATATGAAGGCGTGGGTTCTTGGCAAAATGGCGATTTTGGTTCTTGTGCAAATTTTTTAATATCACCTTAAATTTTATTTAACCTCTTTTGTGAGGTAAAAATTTTTATGTTTGATAACAATTCTAATATTAATTCAAAGCCAGCCTCTTTACCTGATTATAATCAAGACAAACCTTATCCTTTTCGTAAAGTAGAAGAAAAAAAAATATCTGGTTTAAAAGGACCGATTGAGGATATTCTTTCGGGCACTGATTCTTCCGGATCTCCCCAATTGGCTGATTACAATAATCAACCAAGAGAAATTAATTTAAAAGAACCGCCTCAGGTGCCTGCGATGCAAAATAAAACAATTATGAATAATACTCTATCTACTAGTATAAATCATGAAACCGGACCGTCAATTAAGCCACCAAGTAAAGGGAAAACCGGCATAATTATTTTAATAATTATTTTAGTTTTAATTTTAATTGGTGCCGGTGTTTTAGCCTATATTTATTTTACTAATAAAAACAAGACAACAGAAACAACTGACAATTCCAATCTCAATTCTTCCCAGCAAACCCAAATAAATAATAATTTAAAAGATTTATTAGATGTAATTAATTCTAATGTACCAGAGGAAACAGTTCCTCAAAACACCACCACTATTAGCGAGCCGCCAGTTGACCTTATTTTTACTTCGGATGAAGACGACGATGGTCTCACTGATGAACAAGAACTAGAATTGGGTACCGATCCAGAAAAAGGAGATAGCGATAGCGATGGTTTAACCGATCAGGAAGAATTAGAAATTTATCACACTAGCCCAGTTAATTCCGATAGTGATGATGATAGTTATCTAGATGGTGCAGAAATTAAAAATGGCTACAATCCTTTGGGTCCAGGTAAACTAATTCCTTAAAATATGTTTGATAAAAATAAAAATCAAAATTTTGCTAAAGAGGTAGAAAAAATAACAGCCACTGATAAATCTCCCGAAATATTAGCAGGTATTACCACTGAAACAAAATATAACCCTGACAATATCCGTGTCCATGCCATGCCTGAAAAATTTTTAGCCCTTGGCCACAAAAAAACTATTATTACTGGTGGTGGCGATAATTCTTCTAGGGCGCCAGCCGGGGGTGTTAAAAAAAATATTATTATTGGATTAATTATTGGTTTTCTGATCATTACTTTATTAGCTTTAGCTGCTTGGTTTTTGATAAAGAGTTTAGAGGGTCCTGCTGTTGAGGAGAACAATCAACCAAACAACGAACAGACTCCTGCAGAAAATATAATACCTCCGGTTCCTACTTCTACTCCGACCACTACTGAAGAACTAATGGGTTGCTCCGCTGATAGCTGTGAATTTTGCGGTCAAGAAGAATGTCAGCAATTAATTGAATATTGCCATTGGGCAGATTTGTGTCAGGAGTCAACTGCTACCACCACGGATGGGTGTCCTATTTTTCAATGTTTTGCTGGTGCTTTGGAACAAAAATTTAATGAAGATAATTTAGAAAATTTAACTTTTGGCCAGGACAGTGATAATGATTTATTGACCGATGTAGAAGAAGGGTTGTGGGGAGCCAACCCATTAAATAGTGACACCGACGGCGATAGTTATCTTGATGGTGAGGAATTAAAAAATCTCTATAGCCCCACAGAAAAAAGCGGCGCCGCTAAAAGCAAATTAAGTAATGGTCAAACAATAAAAATATTTACTAATAATCAATTTGGCTATACTGTTTTTTATCCCGCCGGTTGGCAAGAAAATTCTTTGGGTGAAAGTGCTAATAATATTATGTTTACTTCTCAAAGTGGAGAATTTTTTCAAGTTATAGTAGAATCAAATACAGACAATTTTGCTACTGCTAAAGAATGGTATCTGCAACAAGACAATAATTTAATGGCCGAAGATTTGCAAGAAGTTTTAATTGGCAATTGGTCTGGAGTTCGTAGTCCAGATGGTTTAAATGTCTATTTAATTAAAGATGAATATTTATATACTCTTACATATAACGTTGGTTTAAAAAACGAATTGTCTTATCGTACCACGTTTGAGATGTTTCTAAAAAGCTTTCATCTTTTTGAGTCGCCATTAGAATAATTTAATAGTTAGAATTTTATGTCCAAAAATTATTTAATTTCTGGTTTAGACGTTGGTTCTGCCACCATAAAGATAGTTGTTGCCCAAATTAATTCATCCAACAACGAATTATATGTGGTTGCTGCCAACGAAGTTCCAGCCCAAGGAATTTCCAAAGGCATGGTTGTTAGTATTGAAGACGTTGTTTCTTCTATCACTAATTGTTTAGAGGGTGCAGAAAGAATTGTCGGGCAACCCATTAATCATGCTTATGTTGGTGTGTCGGGGACTCATATTAATACCATGTCGTCACGCGGAGTTATTGCTGTTTCTAGAGCTGATAACGAGATTACTGAAAATGATGTGGCTAGGGTAATTGAAGCTGCTCAGACTGTTGCCACACCACCAAACTATGAGATTTTACATGTTATTCCAAAAAATTTTAGTGTTGATAACCAGATTGGTATTAAAGACCCAATCGGGATGACTGGTATTCGTTTGGAGGTTGAAACGCAAATAATTCAAGGTCTTTCCGCTCAGGTTAAAAATTTAACTAAAGCTGTTTATCGCACCGGCATAGAAATCAATGATCTGGTTTTATCTATTCTGGCCACCGCTGAAAGTTGTCTTTCACCGCGTCAAAAAGAATTGGGTGTAGCAGTCATCAATATTGGTAGCACCACAACCTCCCTAGCTGTTTTTGAGGAAGGAGAGGTTTTGGCCACGCACATCTTGCCTGTTGGTGCTGCCCACGTAACTGGTGACATTGCGATTGGTTTGCGCGTTTCCTTGGATGTGGCCGAAGCCATAAAATTAACTTATGGCCAAGCGCTGCCCGAAACTTTTAATAAAAAAGAAGAAATAAACTTACAAGATTTTGATGAACGCGAAACTGAACACGTTTCCTTGCGATATGTTTCCGAAATCATCGAAGCCCGCATGCAGGAAATTTTTTCTTTACTCGATAAAAAATTAGTAGAAATAGAAAGATCTGGTTTGTTGCCAGCCGGCATAGTATTAACTGGTGGTGGTGCCAAGTTATCTGGTATTGTTGAATTAGCAAAAAAAGAATTTCGTTTACCAGCTGCTTTGGGTTATCCTGAAAATATCAAAACCGCCATTGATAAAATTAATGATTTAACCTATTCTACCGCCGCTGGTTTGGTTGTTTGGGGGTCTGAACTAGATTCACAAAAAAGAAGAAATCATCAAAGAATAAGTTGGCACAATTTTACCGATCAAGGCTTATCATTTTTTCATAATTTTTGGACCACCACTAAGAATTGGTTTACCTCCCTCTTGCCTAAATAATTAAGGTTATGTTATACTAGTTTTATAGAAAAATAATGTGTACAAGTTGAACACTAAATTTGTTCATTATGTCAGCCAAAAAGAAGATAAAAATAAACAACCTTAATAGTAGCTATAATTCTATTGATCCCAACGAAGTTCATCCCGAAGTGGATACTTTCACTAAAATAAAAGTCGTTGGTGTCGGTGGTTCTGGTGGCTCGGCCGTTAATCGCATGATTAGTGATAAAATTAGCGGCGTAGAATTTATTGCTATTAATACTGATGCTCAAGCCCTGCATCATAGTTTGGCTCGTAAAAAAATTCACATCGGTAAAAATATTACCCGCGGTTTAGGCGCTGGTATGGATCCAGAAATTGGTTTAAAAGCCGCCGAAGAAAACGTTGATCAAATTAGGGATGCTCTTAAAGACGCAGACATGGTTTTTATTACTTGTGGAGAAGGTGGCGGAACCGGTACTGGCGCTTCCCCTTTAATTGCCGAAATTGCTAAAAATCTAGGTTCTTTAACTGTTGCAGTAATAACCAAGCCTTTTGCTTTTGAAGGTATTCAACGTAAAACCATTGCCGATCAAGGTTTAGATAAGTTAAAAGAAAATGTTGATGCTATTATTGTCATCCCCAATGATCGAATTTTACAAATTATTGATAAAAAAACTTCTTTATTAGAAGCTTTTGGTGTGGTCGATGAGGTTCTAAAAAATGGCGTTAAGGGTATTTCCGAGATGATTACTGCTCATGGTCAAATTAATGTTGATTTTGCTGATGTTAAAGCCATTATGTCAGACGCTGGTTCGGCTTTAATGGGAATTGGTGAGGCCAACGGAGAGAATCGAGCCATTGAAGCAGCTAAAATGGCAATTAATTCTCCTTTGCTTGAGCTTTCTATTGAAGGTGCGCGTGGCATTTTATTTACCATTGCTGGTGGAGCTGATTTGGGCATGAACGAGGTTAATGAAGCAGCCAAGGTTATTACCAATGCCTCCGATCCAAATGCTAAAATTATTTTTGGTTCTATTATCGATGAAAATCTTAAAGATAAAGTTAAGGTTACCGTTGTGGCTACTGGTTTTGGCAATACCCCGGCGCGTGACCGTCAAAATCAACCAGTTAATTTTTCCCCATCCGAAGTTAATCAACCTACCAGTACTTTAAAAAGAGAACCTCTTCCCAAAAGAAGAATTTCGCCAAACGATAATATAATTGAAGAAAAAGTTAATCTCCCGCCCAAATCAAAAGAAGAAGAAGAGCTTGAAATCCCCGCTTTTATTCGCCGTAAAATGATGTAAAAAATAATTTTGTTTTATCTTAGCCATCCTTAAAAGGATGGTTTTTTTTATCTTTATATTTCTGTGCTATAATAAAAATAACTTTTTAAAATTATTCAATCATATGTGTGGAAAACTAGTCTTTTTAAGACCAGTTTTCTCTTGTTTTATATGCCCAAAAAAATAGAACAGATTAGAAAAAGAGATGGTCGCATTGTTCCTTTTGATGAAAAGAGAATTTTTAATGCTGTCTTTAAAGCGGCTCTAGAGGTTAATGAAGAAGACGATAAAGAATTGCAGAAAACAGTGCAAAAAATAAGCGATGAAGTTACTCGTTGTTTATATGATAAATATGATGGTCACACCATCCCCGAGGTGGAAGAAATCCAAGATATGGTGGTACACACTTTGCTTGATTTAGATTTTAAGAAAATTGCTCGAGCTTATGTTATCTATCGCCAACGTCATAAAGAATTAAGACAAAAAAGGATGTCTTTAACTGAGGTCATGGAAATTAGTGATTTAACTGAAAATTCCATGGTGGTGTTAAAAAAGCGCTATCTTTTAAAAGATGAAAAGGGTGAAGTGATGGAGACCCCCACTGACATGTTTAAAAGAGTAGCAAGTAACATTGCTGAAGCAGATGAAACTTATAAAAATCTTTATCATCAAGAAATTGATGTTAAAAAAACAGCCGAAGAATTTTATAACATGATGGCCCGGATGGAATTTATGCCCAATTCACCAACCTTAATGAATGCCGGGCGTGATTTGCAGCAACTTTCCGCTTGTTTTGTTTTACCCATTGCTGATGACATGACCGCTATTTTTGACGCTGTGAAATGGACCGCTCTAATACATCAATCAGGTGGCGGCACCGGATTTTCTTTTTCTCGTCTGCGGCCCGAGGGTGATCGTGTTAAAACCACTGGCGGTGTGGCTTCCGGCCCCATTTCCTTTATGCGTGTTTTTGATGCTGCTACCGAACAAATTAAACAAGGTGGTACTCGCCGTGGTGCTAACATGGGTATTTTAAGGGTTGATCATCCAGATATTTTAAAATTTATTTCTTGCAAGGAAGACATGAAAAGTTTGAATAATTTTAATATTTCAGTAGCCGCGACTGACAAATTTATGAAAGCAGTAGAAAAAGATGAAGAATATGAATTGATTAATCCTCGCAACGGTGAAGTGGTTAAAAAAATCTCTGCCAAAATGGTTTTTGATTTGATTGTTAATAATGCTTGGAAAAATGGCGATCCGGGCATTATTTTTATTGACGTGATCAATCGTTTTAATCCCACCCCACAATTAGGTGCCATTGAATCAACCAACCCTTGTGGCGAACAACCACTTTTGCCGTTTGAAAGTTGTAATTTAGGCAGTATTAATTTGGCCAAAATGATTAAAGAAGATGACGGAGATTTGGTAGTTGATTGGGATAAATTAGAAAAAGTCGTTAGAACCTCAGTTCATTTTTTAGATAATGTAATTGATATGAATCGCTATCCTTTATTACAAATTGAACAGATGGTTGAAAAAACCAGAAAGATCGGTTTAGGTATTATGGGTTGGGCTGATATGTTGATTAAATTGGCTATTCCGTATAATTCTGATAAAGCTCTAAAATTGGCTGATAAAATTATGGAATTTATTAATGAAAAAGGCCATCGCGCTTCCGAGGAATTGGCCGAAAAAAGAGGGGTTTTCCCTGGGTTTATTGGTTCTGTTTTTGATGCGCCGGGTACTAATTACAAATTGCGCAATTCGACCGTAACTACCATTGCTCCAACTGGCACTATCTCTATTATTGCTGGTTGTTCTTCAGGCATTGAACCGCTGTTTGCTGTTTGTTATACCCGTAAAAATATTTTAGACGCTGGCGATGAATTAATTGAAGTTAATCCATTGTTTTTAGAAATAGCTAAACGGGAAGGTTTTTATAGTCAAGATTTAATGCGTCGGGTGGCCGAACATGGCAGTGTTAAGGGGGTAGCTGGCGTGCCAGAAAAGTGGCAAGAAGTTTTTGTCACCTCTCATGAAATCGAGCCAGAAATTCATGTGCGCACACAAGCAGCTTTTCAAAAACACACTGATAATGCCGTTTCTAAAACAGTGAATTTCCCTAATTCTGCCACCATGCAAGATGTTAAAGATGTCTACTTGTTAGCATATAAATTGGGTTGCAAGGGTATTACAATTTATCGCGATGGGTCGCGCGATTTACAGGTTTTAAATTTGGGTAGCGCCAAAACCCCAGAAGGGGACAGCGAAGTTAAAAATGAGATTGTGATTGAAAAAGAAGCGCAAACCGTGCCAGTTAAAGTGGTGCAAACTTCCTTAACAGATTTAATTGGTGAGCAAGAAAAAGAAAATAAAAAAGAAATGAAAAACATGGATGAGATTAAAACTTTAGAAAAAGAAAAAATAGAAAAATGTCCCGAATGCGGTCAGCAAATGGAAATAAAAGAAGGTTGTATGACCTGCCCGGTCTGCGGCTGGGGCAAATGCAGCTTGGGATAATAATTATATTTTTTAAAGGCGGCACATCAACGTGTCGCCTTCTTTTTTTGATTTTGTAACTCCGGACTTTAGTCCGGATTTTTGTTCTCATCCTTAAAAAATGTTAAAATAAAAAATATAAATACTTTTATGTCAAGTCATCAAAAGCCCAACCTTATTCTCATTTATACCGGTCATGGCAAAGGCAAAACCACTGCTGCGCTTGGCTTGATTTTGCGCGCTTTAAGAGAAAAAATGTCTGTTTTAATGATCCAATTCATTAAAAGTCAAAAAGATTCCGGTGAGGCTAATTTAAGGTCAATTTTACCCGAACTTAGAGTAAGAGCTTTTGGCAATGGTCTTGTTTTAAAAAAACCAACCGTCTCTCAAACATTTATTTTTAAAAAACAATCTAAGCAAGCATTAGCCTATATTATAAAAACCATAAAATCTAAAAAAGTCAATATTTTGGTTTTAGACGAAATTTGGGTCGCCTTGAGCTTGAAATTAATTAAAAATAATGATATATTAGATATAATTAAAACTTTTCGTCTGTCAGGACCAAATCATTATTTGATTTTAACCGGTCGAAATTGCCCGAAAAGTTTTTATCAATATGCGGATTTGGTGACCGAAATGAAAGAAATCAAGCATCCGTTTAAAAAAGGGATTGGTGCGGTAAAAGGTATAGATTATTAAATTTAACTATTTTTTTCCCTCCCCTTACGAAGGGGAGGACTAAGGAGGGGTTAATATGACTGAGTTGTTTAATTTAAAGCAACAAACATCATTAAGAAAAATATTACGAACTAATATGCCAAAAGGTGAAAAAATGCTTTGGCAAAAATTAAGACGTAATAATATGGGTTATAAATTTCGTCGGCAATTCGGTGTTGGTAAATATGTGGTTGATTTTTACTGTCCTAAATTATCTTTAGTTATTGAAGTTGATGGCTTAACTCATGATTTTAAAGATAGAATATATTCTGATAAAATTAAACAAAAATACATTGAATCAAAAGGAATAAAAATTTTAAGATTTAATAGTAAAGAAATTTTTGAAAATATAAATAGTGTTTTGGACCAAATATATTTTGTTTGCGAGGGGTTAAAAACCTCTCCCCAACCCTCTCCTTCGTAAGGAGAGGGGGGTAATCTTTTCCGAGGATACCAAAGCGGTCAACTGGGGCAGACTGTAAATCTGCTGGCTTACGCCTTCGTTGGTTCGAATCCAACTCCTCGGACTTTACTTCTATAAAAATATGATCACACAAGACAAATTGAAATTAATTACCCAAAATACCGAAGAAATTATTGGACAAGACGAATTGGAAAAAATGTTGGCCAATAATGAAAAACTACATCACTACATCGGTTTTGAAATTTCTGGTCGAATACATTTAGGAACCGGCGTCATGTCAATGATGAAAGTGCGCGACTTGCAGCAAGCCGGTGTAGATTGTTCTGTTTTTTTAGCTGATTGGCACGCTTGGATTAATGATAAGCTTGGTGGTGATAGGGAAGTAATTAAAAAAGTTGGCATTGGTTATTTTAAGGAAGGTTTATCTGAGTGTCTTAAAATTGTCGGCGGTGATCCAAAAAAAGTTAATTTTATTTTAGGCTCCGAGTTGTATCATAATAATGATGAATATTGGCAAGCCTTTGTGGAAATCAGTAAAAGTTTAACTTTGTCACGCGTGATGAAATCAACCACCATTATGGGCCGCAATCAAGGGGAAAGCATGCCCTTTGCTTGGTTGTTATACCCGCCCATGCAAGTCGCTGATATTTTTATTCAAGGTGTTAATCTGGCGCACGCTGGTCTTGATCAGCGCAAAGCTCACGTTATCGCACGGGAAGTGGCTCTAAAACTTAAACATTGTCCTTTAAAAAACAAAGCTGGTGAAATAATTAAACCAGTCGCTCTTCATCACCATTTGATTTTGGGTTTAACCAAGCCAGAACCCTGGCCGATTACTGATAAAGAAAATTTACAAGAAATTTGGTCACAGATGAAAATGAGCAAATCCAAACCCGATTCCGCTGTTTTTATTGATGATAGCGAAGAAGAGATTAACCGTAAAATTAATAAAGCTTTTTGTCCTGAAAGTGAAGTAGAATTTAATCCCGTTTTAGATTGGATGAAATATATTATTTTCCCCAATAGTCAAAATAGTGTTCTAATTAAACGCGAGGAAAAATATGGCGGTGATGTGGTTTATGAAAAATATGAAGATTTAGAAAAAGATTTTCAAAATAAAAATCTTTACCCCACTGATTTAAAAATATTTGTGGCCGATTGGTTAGTGAAATTTTTGCGTCCAATTCGGGAGCATTTTTCTTCTGGCGAAGCTAAAGAGATGAAAGAATATTTAGAGCAAATTCAAGCAAAAAAGTAAATTAATATTTTTTTAAAATTTAAAATTTTAAATTAAAAATTGTAAACGGGCCCTTAGCTCATTTGGTAGAGCGCATCCATGGCATGGATGAGGCGACCGGTTCGATCCCGGTAGGGTCCACCAATCTACGATAAACTATTTGTATCTATGATAAACTATATAATATGAAATCAGTTGTATTGTGCGGTAGCCGCCGTTTCAAACTAGAAATGAGAGAGTTTGGTAAAAAGCTCAAAGAACTTGGGGTTGTTGTCTTTGAACCATATTTACATTCAGGACAAGACGAATGGCAGAAATTATCCAATGACTATAAGAAATTCGTTGCTCTTGGATTAACACACGACCATTTTTACAAGATAAAAATGGCTGATGTGGTTTTCGTTTTCAATAAAGACGGGTACGTTGGTGTTAGCACGACGCTGGAACTTGGATATGCTGTAGGAGCCGGCAAGCCAATCTATGCGCTTTCCGCCGATGAGGAGCTATGCAGGCACGTTTTATTCAGGGAGATAATCCAATCACCTGAAGAGTTGGTGAAAATGTTGTAGGTTGGAACGATATAATCTGTTAAAAAATATAGAAAAAATAAATAATAACTTGCCATTTTAGCTCAATTGGTAGAGCAACGGTTTTGTAAACCGTAGGTTCCCGGTTCGAGCCCGGGAAATGGCTCCATTATAAAAAATTAAATATCAGAGATCAAAAATATACAATTAACTCATAAAAAATTTTATAAAATTTTTTATTCCAAAATTTTGAGTTTTGAATTTTGATTTTTGAGTTATTAAATATATGGCTACTAAATACAAAGAACGACTTATTGGTTTAGAATGTTCCGAATGTAAAAGAATTACTTATTATTCTTCTAAGAACAAAAAAACCATCAAGGAAAAATTACAATTAAAAAAACATTGTAAATTTTGCCGTAAGCATACCTTACACAAAGAAACTAAAGTGAAATAAATGGGCAAAGTAAATAATCAAAAACTGGCTGATTTAATTTTTATTTTGCATATTTTTTGGATGTTGTGGGCAATCATCAGTTTGCCATTAGTTTTGTTATTTGATTGGTATTTAGTAATTTGTCTTGTTTTTTTAATCATCACCATTTCTAGTTGGGTATTGCTTGATGAGTGTTTGTTTAATCGCTGGGAGCATCATTTTCGTCAATGGGATTATGATAATAAAAAAACCAGAGGAGAGTTTTTTGTCCGTGTATTGAAGTTTTTTTCCATTAATATTTCTGGTAAAACAGCTGCTAAAATTAATCAGGGTTATATTTTTTGCCTATTAATTATCACTCTGTTAAGAATATTTAAAGTTTATTAAATCATGTAAATTTAAAAGAATAAAAATTACTACGGGGGTATAGTATAATGGCTATTATGCTGGTCTCCAAAACCAGAGATCTGGGTTCAATTCCTAGTGCCCCCGCCAAAAAGCAGCCATTTATAGCTGTTTTTTGATTGCCAAAATTATATTTTTATGCCAAAATTAATTATAATCTATGCCCAAAATCCTTTTGCATTCTTGTTGTGCTCCGTGTGGCGCGCACGTGATAGAAGAATTAAAAAATCGTGGCTTTAAAGTTACGGTCTTTTTTTATAATCCTAATATTTTTCCATTTGAAGAATATGAGACAAGAAAAAGAGAAATAGAAAAATTTTGTCAAAATTGTAGCGTTAATTTTATTGAAAGTGATTATGATCATAAAGAATGGTTAGATTTTATCAAAGGATTAGAAAGAGAAAAAGAAGGTAGAAATCGATGTTTTAAATGTTATGAATTTCGTTTATTAAAAACCGCCGAGTATGCGAAAGAAAATAATTTTGATTATTTTGCTTCCACACTTTCTATATCGCCGCATAAAAACGCAGCCAAAATTAATGAAATTGGTAGAGAAGTGGCGCAAAAACATCAGGAAAAATTTTATGAAGCTGATTGGAAAAAACAAGACGGATTTAAAAAATCTTGCCAACTTTCAAAAGAGCACAATTTCTATCGTCAAAATTACTGCGGCTGTGAATTTAGTCGCCAGCTCTAATGTTTGCTCTTTAGAGCATAAAATGGTAAAATCTAATTAGTGGATATCTTAATAATTAAAGATTAAATTTCAATAGTTTTAACTTTTGAAATTTAAGTTTTGAGTTTTTATTATGATTATTGGTGCCGGTCTCTTTATCATTGGCTTATCGTTTCTTTTAAAAAATCTTGGATTTTTAACTGATGTGACTTGGTCATTTATCTGGCCAGTTTTATTAATGATTGTTGGTTTATCAATGATTTTTAATCGTCGTAAACAATGGTAATATTTCAATTTTTAATATTATTAATTTAAAAAAGATCACGCATCTTAATTTTATTGTATTTATAAAATACTATCAAAATATGAATAACGAACCATTAGTGAATCTTGGTAATAATAATCAACCATTATTACCAAATGAACCCAAAATTTATACTATGCCAACTGTTGGCGACCAAACACCAGCCTCGCCCCCGCCAACACCTCCGATTAGTCCGATTAGTTCGACTTCTTTAGATTCAGCTATTAATTCTAACCAACCGTTTAATTTAAAAAATCTAGGCAGTTTATTTAGCCAAACCATAAAAATGATTTGGCAAAAAAAATGGCGATTTTTATATTTAAACATCGTTCCTAAAATTATTGGATTTTTGTTGTTTTGTATCCCCCTGGCACTCATAATTGTAATATTTGTAATCATGGTTTTAAGTAAAGGCAGCCCCATGTCTAGTTTGAGCGCCGTTGGTCTAGGAGAAATTATATTCATAGTTTTGGGTGTTATTGCATTATTACTTATGTTTTTTGGTTTTATCTATGGTGTACTTTGGTCTCAGGCTGCCTATATTCATTATTTACAAACCCAAGAAATTTCTAAAAGAGTAATTAATAAAGCTAGTCGTAAAAAAATTTGGGGTTTATTAGGAACCACGATTATTGCTGGTTTTATGGCTTTTGGTTGGTTTATTTTATTTATGTTAGTGGCCGTACTCTGGTCTATTTTTGTTGATCGTTCTAATGTTAGCATGATTATTATCGGTATTTTAAGTTTAGTCTTTATTGTTTATTCTATTATTAGATCAATCAGGTTTAGTTTAGCTGGCATTGTTAAATTGATGGAAGGTCTGCCGGCTGTAGCTTCGGTTAGACGTAGTAAATCTCTTGTTTTTGGCTATAGTTGGCCAATTTTTAAACGCCAGATCATGCTTGGTTATTTGCAGTTTATTATTCAAATAGCTTCTTTTGTTAGTATGGCTTTAATATTTTGGTTTGGTTCAGTTAATAAATTATTTTTAATTATAGCTATAATTTTGGGTTTAGTTGTTTTTCTTTTCATGCTTTTGATTTCATCTTTATTAGAACCGTTTAATTATGCCTACTATTATGACATTTATCAAAACTTATCAGCCATTAAGAATAAAGATGTTGGTGCCAAAGAAAAACACAGCTTAGGATATAAATTGGGCATTTTGGGTCTTTTGGTTTTATTACCATTGTTATGGATTGGTATGTTTTTTTTAAATTTAATTCTGAATAGTGGTGTCGCCGATCTTTCTGCTGTAACAAAATTAACGCCTCTTTTATCTGGTCCTGGTTTAAATTTTAATTCTAGTACTAATTTAAATCTGGAAAATTTAGATAATACCAATATCACTGATCAATCTGCCGCCTTTGATTTTCTTAAAACCTTAAGTGATGAGAATGTTCAAGAATTAAATAATTATAGTAATCAGCTTTTTAAAGAATTACCCGGCAACCCCAACAAAGAGGATTTGCCTATCTTTAATACCGAAGAATTTCGTCAGTTATTAAACACTGCTGGTTTTGACGCCGATAAAATTATGGCTGAATTTTCTTTAGAAAAACAAAAGTTTATTTGGAATAGTTTTTATATTGGCATGAGTTCATCTGATCCAGAAAATCAAGCACTGGATCAGCCGGCAAACGGAAATACTAATAATTTAATGTTGGAATCAGATAGTGATATTGATAGTGATAATGATAGCTTGACTGATATAGAAGAAGAAATTTTTGGCACTGATTTAAACAATCCCGATTCTGATGGCGATGGTTATTTAGATGGCGAAGAGGTTTTAAATGGTTATAATCCCATGGGTCCTGGTAAATTAATTCCCTAAAATGGCAGAAATAGCTGAAAAAATAATCTTGTTTTGCCCGATGATTTGCCTTCTTTGCGACAGCGGTTAGTTTGGCTGCAAAATTTAGCTGATCGCGGGGACGATACGGTTGTTTTTGAATTAAATATTATTAAAGAAAAAATAAATTTATTAACCAAAAAAATAAAAAAACAAAAATATGTCTCAACCTAACAAGCACCAACATTTTAAAATGAGTGATGAAAATGTACAACATCTTTTAAAACACCCGGGCAAATTAGCTCTTTTTATTGGCGTTATCTTAACCGTTTTAATTTGTGCTTTAATAGTTGCTTGGGGGCAAACAAAATCTCAAAAAAGTGATTCACCGGCTAGCAGTATCCCTCAAAAAATTCTTACTACCGAGGAGTTAAAAGCTGATTATCAGAAATCAGTTGCCAGTATTATAAGAGAATATTGGTCAAAAAGACCCGATTTAATTGCTGAAGCTGATATTTGTTTGCAAACTATAAACCAAACCGCCAGCCAGTTGTTAAATTTAACCGTCACTAAAGATTTTAAGGAATTGCAGCTTAAATTAGTAATTCTTTTGGATGGAGATAAAAATAATTGTCAGACTGGTCAGGAAAAGTGGCCTTTGCACTCAACCGCTGCTTGGCAAGATTTATTAGATCGCTATCCCTGGTTGATTGAAATTGAATAAGTTATATCAGAATTTTAATTTTGTTTAACAAGATTAATAGTCTTTCATAATTAAATCTTAATTGTCCATTTTAAGTAATATGTGGATTATCTAAAATTATGTTGCTTATTAGGCGAGCATTAGTATATTTTTTAAATTTATTAAACTTATTTTTATTTTATTTAATTTTTAAAAAACCCGAGTTTATATATTATGGCTCGATTATTTTATTATTTAGCACCGTTTTAATTAACGAATTAGTTATTGGTCGGCAAGAAAAAATAAAAGAAAAATTTTGGTTTTACGGCTGGTTTTATGTTTTTTGGTTTAGTGGCATTTCCTTTTTGCTAATTTTAGAAAGTTTATATTTTAAATATTTATTATTTTTTTTATTAGCGGTGATTTCTTTCTTTTACTGCCAAGCCATTTGGTATTATTATCACCTTAAAGATCAATATCAGCCCCATACCTTAGTTTATGTTTTTAATTATAGCTCTTTAATAAGCCTTTTCTTTTTAACGGTTTCTGGTTTTGCCTTTGATGTTTTTTTGAGTAAAAATTTTTGGCTGGCGCCTTTAATTATTAGTTTTTTGGCCATATTTATTTTTGCTCAAAATATGTGGTTTAATAAACTAGATTATAAAGAAAAAAAGAGAGACCTGTTGATTGTTTGGTTATTATTTACCGAATTAATTTTAATTTTTTCTTGGTGGCCAATCAGTTATTATGTTAAAGCCGGTTTGGTTGCAATTAGTTATTTTTTAATCACTAATTTTTTAATTTCTCGTTCAGTTAAAGATTCGCGTTCCATTTCTTGGTATCATTTATTAATTATTTTTATTACTATTATTATACTTTTATTAACTGCCCGTTGGTATTAATATGAGCAAAAAAATTTTTATTTCAAAAAAAATTAAAAGTCATGATTCAGTTGAAAGTAAATCAATTCCAGAAAACATTAACAATGATTCTTGGGAGGAGTATTATCGTTCTAATAATCTAATTAAACCAGCACCAACTTCTACCAAGACCATGGTTATTAGTTTAGTAATCGCTGTTTTTTTCGGTTTTCTATCTGGTTTCTTATCAGTGTTGCTTTTTTTATCTGGTTCTTTTTCTCAATCCAAAATATTTTCTTGGTTGGACATTAATTCACTTTTACCCACCGCCAATGTACTTATTGAAAGACAAGAACAAACCACGGTTATTGAAGACGAGCGAATAAAAGAAGTCGCTGAAGCGATTGCCCCGACCGTTGCCAGTATTTTAAATGTCAAAAAACAAAGTGGCAAACCAGAACAAGATTTCTATCAACCAAGTGATTTTGTGGCTAATGCTTTTGTTTTAACAAGTGACGGTTGGTTAGTAACCGGAAACGAAGGAATTTCTTCAGTCGGCAAATATCTGGTGTTGATTAATAATAAAATTTTACCAGTAGAAAATATTAAATTAGATAGTGATTTGGGGCTTGTTTTTTTAAAAGTTAAAGCCGAAAATTTAATGGTTAGTTCTTTTGGTAAATTTTCTGAAGCACGTTTTGGCGAGAGAATTCTTCTCTGGTCTGGTATGGAAGGATACAATAAAAAACTTTTAGTTTCACGTTTGGGTGCCAATCGATTAGTATTTGATAAAAAAAATATTTTTTCTAGCGAAAAGCCATATTTATTTTTTGCGCCATCTTTTGAGCTTAATCAAGAGCTTGCTAATCTGCCCGTTTTTAATTTAAACAAAGATTTTATTGGTTTATTTAATAATAGAAATATTCCTTATATTATTCCCGCCGAATATATTAAAAAGTCATTAACTCAAATTATTGCTTTGGGCGATGTTAAACCAACCTATTTGGGGATTGAGTTTATAGATTTATCTATTTCTAACGTTGCTGGCTATCAAAGCGGTGGCGCTTTAATTACTGCGCTAAAAAAGGATTCACCTCTTTTTTCACAAGCTACTCTGGGTGATGTGGTTGTCAAAATCGGTGAGGACCTAATTAATCAAAATAATAGTTTAACTAATATTTTGCAAATTTATCGTCCCGGGGATAAAGTAAAATTTACTCTTAGGACCAAAGAAGGTATAGAAAAAATTATCGACGTCGAATTAAAATAATTTTATGAAAATAAAAATCAAAGATTTTTTTTGGCCGCATCCCGCTAATAATTATCGGCCACACGCTGTGCGACATAAAAATTTGTTTTATTATTCTGTTTTCCTTATCGCGGTCAAGGCTATTATTTTTATTTTATTATTTTTTTCTTATCCCAATCCCGCGGAATTTTCTACCATTACTGCAAATCGAATTATCGAATTAACTAATAAAGAGCGGCAAAATAATAATCTATCCCTTTTAAAACACAATTCAACCCTAGATTTGGCTGCGCAAAAAAAAATTAACGATATGTTAAAAAATAATTATTTTGCGCACACTTCTCCCGCCGGAATTAAGCCCTGGCAATGGTTTAAGGAGGCAGATTATAATTATACTTTTGCTGGCGAAAATCTTGCTATGAATTTTATTGAAGCCGAAGACGTGGTTACGGCGTGGATGGATTCACCCACTCATCGTGATAATATTGTTTCTCCTAATTATGAAGATATTGGCATTGCCGTGGCGGTCGGTCAAATTAATGGACAAGAAACAACGCTTGTCGTTCAGCTTTTTGGTAAATCCTATGCCCAAGTGGCTGGTGAGTCTTTTGCTCCCACCTCTCCACCAATTGAATCAGAAAAAGTGACTGGTCCACTTAACATAATGGAAAGGGCCGCTGAGCAGGAGGTAAGGTTAGAGAAAAAGCACCATTCTGGTTTAGTGGCTCAAATTGTTTATTATGGTGAAAAAATATTTTTAGTATTTTTAGGATTTATTATTTTAAATTTAATTTTAACCATTATGGTCCGTATCGAAGTACAGCACCGCCCAGTAATTTTGCATTGTCTTTTTGTAATTCTTCTCACCCTCTCTATGATTATGATCAAATTTCATTTTATCGAAAATCTAACTCAAGCCATTAGTATTATTTAATTTTTTATTATTATGATTAACAGAGAACAGGATTATGTTTTTCCCAAGGATTTTCTTTGGGGCACTGCCACTTCCGCTCATCAAGTAGAGGGTGATAATTTTAATAGTGATTGGTGGCAATGGGAAGAAAAAATGAAAGGAAGGGTTTTGCCAGTGGCAGAAAAAAAATATCAAAATAAAAAATTTGTGCCTTCTGGTAAGGCCTGCGATCATTATTATCGTTATGAAGAAGATTTTGATTTGCTGGAAAAAATGGGCAACAATTCTTATCGGTTATCTATTGAGTGGGCGCGCCTAGAACCAAAACCAGGTCTCTTTGACGAGCAGCAATTAAATCATTATCAGCAGGTTTTAAAAGACTTAAAAAGAAGAAATATTAAGGTTATGTTAACCTTAAATCACTTTACTTTGCCAAATTGGTTAGCCCTGCATGGTGGTTGGACCAGTTTTAAAGCTCCATATTATTTTACCCGCTATGTTACATATATTGCTAAAACCCTAGGTCAATTGGTAGATTTATGGATTACCATTAATGAACCAGAAATTTATATTGATATGTGTTATTTAAAGGGTTTTTGGCCGCCACAAAAAAAAGATATCAAGAAAGCCGTCTTGGCTTATTTAAACATGGCCCGTGCTCACAAAAAAACTTATAAATTGTTACATCAAACTTTAGACCGGCCAGAAAAAAAAGTTCAAGTTGGTTTTGCTATGAATGTTATGTCTTTTGCTTCTTATAAAAAACATAATTTTTGGGAATTATTTTATGTTCACGCCGCTGATCGCATTATCAATCATTCTTTTTATGATTTGACCAAAAAAACACACGATTTTCTTGGTGTTAATTATTATTTTAGAGTCCGTCTTAAACAGGCAGAAAATAGTCTTTTACCTACTCAAGATGAGGTTAAAGAAGAAGAGAGCGAATTAACCGACATGGGTTGGGTTGTTTATCCACACGGAATTTTTGATGTTTTAATGGATTTTAAAGACTTTAATTTGCCAATTTATATCACCGAAAATGGCATTGCTACCGAACATGACGAGCAGCGTGTTAATTTTATTATTAATCATTTAGTAGAAATTCATCACGCCATCAGTGCCGGTGTTGATGTGCGCGGTTATTATCACTGGTCTTTGCTTGATAATTATGAATGGGACAAGGGCTTTGGTCCAAAATTTGGCTTAGTGGCGGTTGATCATCGTTCTCAAATCAGAACTCCCAAAATTAGTTATTACATCTATCAAAAGATATGCAAAAAAAATTGCATCTCAAAAGATTTAATGAAAAAAATTTGCCAAAATAATACAATTACCAAAGAATTAATTAAAAAATTATGAGATATCTAATCCAAAAGGTATTATATTTTTTTAGTAAAGCAATCTTAAAAAAATATCACCCCGATGTTATTGGTGTCACTGGTTCTGTCGGTAAAACTTCAGCTAAAGAGGCTATCCACACCGTCTTAAAAAATAAATATAACACTAGAACTAATTTAAAAAATTATAATACTGAATTTGGCGTGCCACTGACTATTATCAATTCACCCTCTGGGCAACATAACCCCTTTAAGTGGCTGATTATTTTTTTAAAAGCCCTTTTTTTAATTTTATTTAAAACCAAAAAATATCCCGATGTTTTAGTGTTGGAAATGGCCGCCGATCACCCCGGTGATATTGCCTATTTGGCCAAATTAACTCAACCGCATTTGGGCGTAATTACCGCCATTGGTCCAAGCCATTTAGAATTTTTTAACACCATTGAAGAGGTGATTAAAGAAAAAGAAACTTTAATCCGTTTTTTAAAAACAGATGACTGGGCCATCTTAAATAATGATGATAGTTTGGTTATCGGTATGAAAAAAAATACTACTGCGAAAATTTTTACTTTTGGTTTAACTTCCGCCGCAAATATCCGCGCAGAAAAGGTGAATTTTGAAAAAGATGGCAGCGGCGTCATGGCTGAAATAATTTGTGCCGGCGAAAGCAATTTTGCCAGTTTTAAAAACGTTCTTTCTACCAGCCAACTAGATTCTTTTTTAATTGCTCTTTCGGTTGGTAAAATTTATGGCATTCCTTTAAGCGAGGCAGTTGATAGTTTGCGTGATTTTAGTTTTCCGCCCGGTCGCCTTAATTTAATAAAAGGTATCAAAAATACCACTCTTATTGATGATACTTACAATTCTTCTCCCAAGGCCGTTAAAGTTGCTTTGAGTGTTTTATCGCGCCTTTCTTGTTCTAATCGGCGCTGGGCTGTTTTAGGTGACATGTTAGAACTTGGCAGTCTAACTGAATCTGCCCACGAAGAAGTGGGGGAGTGGGTTAAACAATTTAAGGTTGATATATTGGTGACTGTGGGAGAAAAATCAAAAGATACGGCCAAAATAGCCGAGATTAATGGTTTATCACGAGAAAAAGTTTTAAGCTTTAATAATAGCATAGAGGCGGGAAAATTTTTACAAAACGAAATCATGACTGGCGATGTTATTTTAGTGAAAGGTTCACAAGGCATGCGCATGGAGAAAATTGTCAAAGAATTAATGGGGGAACCCCTGCGTGCTAAAGAATTACTGGTTCGACAAGAAGATTATTGGTTAAAAAAATAATTTTATTTTTGTGTCAGAATTAAGTTTTACTACCATAAATATCATTGTTTTAACAAAAGTAATTTTATTTATTTTTGTTTTTTTGTTACTTTTCTTAATTTATAAAAAAAATAATAAACCATGGTGTTATTTATTATTAATTACCATTGTTATCTTTGTTTTTTATTTAGTTTTTAGTTACCCACTTAAAAAAATGCTCTGGGGTAATAGTGGCGATGAAACTTATATTTTTACATTTTTAAAGCAAGTTATGGCCGGTAATTATTTTTCTGATTTTTATTATGGCTGGCTTCCTCCGTTTTATCCACCCTTATATTTTTGGATCACAGGAACTATTGCTCATTTTTTTACTAATAATGGCATTGTAGCTGCAAAAATTGGAGTTCTAGGAACAGTAGTTATTTTTTTTATAGGTTCATATCTGTGGCAAAAATTTTTTTATCAAAAAATAAATCAAAATAATTACGAATCAGAAGACAACTTGGATTCTTTTCATAAATCCCCATGGTTTTGGATGTTATTGCCATGCATTTTTTTTATATTATTAGATTTTGATATTTTTATTTTTAAACCTTATGAAGTTGTTACCGCTTTATTTTCTGTAATTTTTGTTGGATTTTTATATTTAAATTTTTTTAGTAAAAAATGGCACCCCAAATTTTTTTTATTTTCTATTATAAGTGGAGGTATTTTGTTTTTAACTTACTACTTTTGGTGGTTTATTTTAATTCCAGTTATTTTATTTTTAATTTATTTATCCTCTGATAAAATTAAAAATTTAAAAAGAATTATAATTACTGGTATTGGCATTTTTATTCTAAGTAGTATTTTTTTAATTCCTTTACTTTTATCTCTTTTAAGGGGTGGAATAGAAAACGGGCAGGCTGGATTTTTTATTCCTCAAGATTTATCAACTTATGTTCCTTGGATTACAACGTCTTTTTGGGGGAGCTCATTTTTTATATTTGGTATTTTTGGTTTAATAAAATTTTCTTCCCAAAAATTGGTTAAATCGAGTTTGTATATATTTATAATGTGTTATTTATACCAGTTTATTAATCTTATTTATTTTTTAATTTATCATAAAACTTTTTTGGCCGCTAAATCATTTCCCATACTATCTGCGGCTTGTTTGTCTATTGGCGCTGCTTATTTAATTAATTATTTATATAACATAACCATAAAAAAATATCGGCAAATGGATAGAATGATATTAATTTTAGTGATAATTATTATTTCAATTTTACCCTTAGTAAAATTTATTGATGACCCCATAGTTCGAGCTCAAATAGATAAAGATTTAATTCCTAATAGAAATTCTTACTTAGTTGAAATTATTAAAAATATTACTGACTATAATAAAAAAATTTGGCTTTCTGGCAGTGTTGGTGATTTATCAGCATTTTTATCCTTATCATATTATGTTTCTTATAGTCAACATTTTAGTCACCCGGCTGCTTTTTATTCAAAGAGAATAATATTTATTAAGCAGCTGGCTAATACGTCAAACGGAGATGAATTTTATCAGCTGATAGTTCAGCAATCTCAGCCATTGATAACTGGTTTAATATTGTATAAAAATAATTCAGATTTAAATAACTATTACCTTTATTTTAATGTAGATAATTTTCCTAACGGAGTCAAAGAATTAATTATAAAATTTAATAAAGATTTAGTTAGCGAAAAATATTGGCAAAAAGAATATGAAGATAGTCGAATAACTATTTTTACTTTAAAATAAAATTTATATTAGTTTATTTATGATTAAAATTAATAAATATAAAGTTGAATTTTTTTTATTTTTATTAACTTTAATTAGCCGTCTTCCTTTTGTTTCTAAAATTTTATATAGTTGGGATGCGGTTCAGTTGTCTTTAGCTCTTAAGCATTTTGATCTTGCCCAACACCAACCGCATCCGCCCGGTTATATTTTGTATGTCGCTTTGGGAAAAATTTTTAATTTTATATTTTTTAACGTTAATACCGCCTATGTTATTCTCAGTATTATTATTTCTGCGTTAGCTGTAATTATTTTTTATAATTTTTTAAAATTACTTTTGGATGATCAAAAATCATCTTTTTTTATTAGTTTGATATTAATTTTTAATCCCTATTTTTGGTTTTACGGCGAAGTTGCCTCCACATATATTTTTGACGCCTTATTCTCCATAATATTTGCTTATTTAACTCTGTTAATTATTAAAGAAAATAAGCTTAAATATTTTTATCTTTTTACCTGTTTTTTAGCAGTTTCTGGTGGTTTTCGGCAAAGTTTATTATTTTTATTTTTTCCTTTGTGGATTTATGCTTTAATAATTTTATTAAAAAACAATAAAATAAGTTTAAAACAAATTTTTATAAATATTGGATTAGGCATCTCTTTTGTTTTAATTTGGTTTTTACCGTTAATTTATCTATCCGATGGTTGGACCACTTATTGGCAAGTAACCAATTGGCAATTATCACACGCTTCACAAGAAACTTCCATATTTTATGGAGTCGCCTGGAAAAATATCTTTATTAATTTAAGGCACATCATAAAAATCACTTTTATTTCATTAAACGTTTGTCTGTTAGTGCCGCTGTTATTGTTTTGTTCAAAAATAAAAAATAATTTTAACAAAAATTTTAATTATCAGATTATTTATTTATAATCTGGCTAATACCATCATATTTTGTTTATATTTTTATTCATTTTGGAAATTCCGGTTATTTAATGACCGTCTCCCTTGGCTTGCTTATTATGTTTTGCGCTCCTTTACATTTTGTTTTTAATAACAAAACATTTTTTAAAAAAATAGTTTATAGTTTAATAATTATAATCAGTGTCTCAAGCTTTTTATTCTTTGATTCAAATTTTATTATACCAAACAAATATTTAAATTTTTTATCCCACGAATATAATTATCATTTTATTTTAAATTTTGATAAAAAAATTGAACTCCTAGTTAAAAAAATACGGGAATATGATGCCCAAAAGACGATCCTGGTGGTCGAAAATGGTTTTAAATATCGCCCTGTAAATTTGAGTGGCGAGTGGCGAGCTAGTACATATAAATATTTTAGACACATCGAATACTATCTACCAGACTATAAGTTATATGAAATATTTTGGAATGAGCCATTAAGGTATTTTTATCTCAGCAACTATTCTCCTCTTAAAATCAATTATTCAAACAAAATTAAAATTAATGCTGATGTCGATAAAATGATAATTATCTCCGATAATATCGATCAAGATTTTATAAAAGAAAGTTTAATTCAAGAGTTAAGTTTAGATGATAATATAAAGTTATTTATAATTGATTTTGCTAATAAAAAAGAAATAAGATATTATAAATACGAATTTATTAAAGAATAAAATATGTCAATCTACATAGTTATCCCCACTTACAATGAAAAAGAAAACTTGCCTAATTTAGTTGCGGTAATTGCCGAAAATTTAAAGAATTATCAATATCAGATTTTAATTGTTGACGATAATTCACCCGACGGCACCGGCCAAATTGCCGAAAATTTAAAAGAAAAATATCCAGTGGAAGTTTTGCATCGCAGCGGCAAATTAGGCATTGGTTCCGCCTATATTGCCGGCTTTAAACAAGCGCTCAAATCTGGTGCTGATTTAATTTTCGAAATGGATGCCGATTTTTCCCATCGCCCCGAAGATTTGCCTCGCATGATAGAAGCCGCCAAAGAATCAGATATGGTCATTGGTTCTAGAAAAATAAAAGGCGGGCGGGTTGTTGGTTGGAATTGGCGTCGCCATTTTTATTCCAATGGCGCGATGTTTGTAGCGCGATTATTTTTAGGCCTTAAGACCCATGATGTTACTGCTGGTTTTCGGTGTTATAAAAAAGAAGTTTTACAAAAAATAAATTTAGATTCTATTCAATCCAACGGTTATGCTTTTCAGGAAGAAATGTTATATCGAGTGGAAAAAGCTGGTTTTATTGTAAAAGAAGTTCCAGTCGTTTTTCCTGATCGTCGTCTCGGTCAATCAAAATTAAATAAAAAAGATATTATTGAATTTTTTAAAACAATTTTTAGATTGAGATTTAATCTGCATGTCAAATATTAATTGTCTTATTTGTGGTAATCAAAAAAACAATAAATCATTTCTTGTGTCAGAAATGATGTTTGGTTTAGGAGAAAAATTCGAATATTTTGAATGTGAAAAATGTGGTTGTTTGCAAATTAAAGAACCATTATCTGATCTTACCAAATATTACCCTATTAACTATTATTCATTTCACAACATAATTTCTAAGTATGATTTTTTTATTTCTTTTTTAAGGCGTCAGATGGCCAATTATTATATTTTTAAAAAAAACAATATTTTCGGCATGTTTTTAGTTTATTTTTTTAGTTTGCCAGATTTTTTTCACTGGCTTAAAAAAATAAATTTAAATTCAAAAGCAAAAATATTAGATGTTGGCTGTGGTCAAGGACATTTATTAATTGGTTTAAGAAGAGCCGGCTATCAAAATCTTATTGGTATTGATGCCTATCTTGATCATGATTTATTTTATAAAAATAATGTAAAAATATACAAAAAAGAATTATCACAAATATCAGAAAAATTTGATTTTATTATTTTAAATCATAGTTTTGAACATATGTTAAATCCGCAAGCTGTGATTAAAAAAACATACAGCCTGTTAAATAATGGCGGGCATCTTTTAATCAGAGTTCCGGTGGCGTCTTCTTATGCTTGGCAACATTATGGAGTTAGTTGGGTGCAATTGGATGCTCCCAGACACATTTTCATTCCTTCAGTTAAAAGCATGGAAATTTTGTCAAAGACAGCTGGTTTTAATCGCGTTGAAGTCGAATTTGATTCTAACGATTTTCAGTTTTGGGGCAGCGAACAATATCAAAAAAGTATTCCTCTACGCAGCCCATTATCTTATGCTGAAAATCCTAAAAAATCTATTTTTACTAAAAAGCAGATTCAAGATTTTAAAAACCAAGCCCAGAAATTAAATAAAAATAAAAAAGGCGATACAGCCAGTTTTTATTTTTTTAAAAAATAATTTTATTTTTCAATCGCGTATAAATTTATATCTTTAAACAAAAAATAATTGTAATATTTTTTTGAATATATAATTTTATAATCTGGTAAGACCGAGAAAGAGATAATCTGCGCGTTAGTATTTTTAGGAAATAGCCAGCACAAATACCATGGCCTTGTGTTCTCCACAAATTTAGGAAAATTTTTCATTATTTTATATGTGTACCAGCCATTAAGTTCATAACCACCCTCAACGTGATGCAAAAATTCCTTTTGAATAAGATTATGATACAGATCGTTTCTTGCCCTGTTCCAATCTAAATAATTGCGTTCCAGGGCAAGAGAAAAAAAAGCAAAGATCATTAATAAAATAATAGATAAAGTATATTTGTTATCAATTGTCTCTGGCATTGCCATAATTAAGCACAAAGGCAACAGTAATAAAAAATAACGGTCAAAACCAATAAAAATTAAAATAAAAATAAGTTGTAAAACAAAATTTAAAAAAACAAGGTTCAATAAATTATTATCTTTTAATAATTTTTTAATTTTTATTATCAATATTGTTATTAAAAGTGCGCCGCCCCAAGAAGCTACTAAACTTACGATTAATTTTAATTGCCAGTTAAAAATTAGAGGGGGAGTGCCTTGTAAAACTTCAATCATCGGGCCCAAACCATAATCATTAATTATGTTTTGGTTATAAGGAAAGCGTTGATTAAAAATAAAAGTTATGGCAACTAAAATTAAAAAAGAGGTAATAAAAATAATAACATTTTTTTTCTTATAATTTTCCCCTTTAAAAAGCCACAAACAAGTAATTGGTAATGTAAACAGACCCAAATATTGCACACCATAAAAAAACCACTCCGCCATATGTTTAATTAACCCCCCCTCCAATAAATGTGTTTGTGCCCCACTAATTTTAATATTATTTTGAAAAATTAAATAGCCGCCCCCACAAATCAGTAGGCTCAGAAATAATTTTAATAAAAAATTTTTAAAACATTCTTTGTCAATTTTTTTATTAAACCACAGCTGTAAATAAAAAATTACCAACGCGCCAAAGAATAAAATTCCGTTTTGTCTAATAAAAAAAGAAGCTATTGCCGAAACCAGCCCTAAAATCAACCAGTTCCCATTTTTTTGTTCGATACTTTTATAAACACCGTAAATTGCCAACAAATAAAAAAATAAAAATGGCACATCAGTCATAAAAGTAAAAGATGTGTTTATAAAAATAGGATTTAATAAAACTGTTAAAAAAACCAACCAAGGCAAATTTTTATCAGTAGAATTTTTTTGGGTTAAAAAATAAATAATCCATAGTGATAAAAAAGAAAAAATTAAGGTTGTTAAACGCAATATAGTAAAAGAAAAACCAGCTATTTTAGCAACTAAAAAGCCATAAAAAACCTGAAAGATTAAGATTGGTCCAGTCCAATAATAAAAATCAATTTTATGCTGAAAAAGCCATTCGTTTATTGGATGCGCATAAACCCAGTCGTCGTTTAGTGGAAAGTTTCCGATTGGGTTTAACAAAAAAACAATAGCAATAAAAAATATTGCCAAATAAAATATTATTTTTTTATCTTTTTTTTCCATATTTATATCATATCATTTTGTTGATAATTATACCATTTTTGAGTTTAGTTTTGACAAAACTTTTATTTTTTGGTAGAATATTATGGTCCAGGTAGATGAGTGATCGCTTCGGCTTAATGTCGGGGAGGAAAGTCCGGACATCTCAATGTTAAGACATTGAATAAAGATAATCGCGAAACGCGACCGAGTATAAGAATTACAATAAGAAAAATAGATCACGATCGTTTTATTTTTCTTTTGGTCAAATTCAAAACTCCGAGCCAGTGCCACAGAAAATAAACCGCCCTGCATCCTACGTGGTGCAAGGTAAGGGTGAAAACGTGGTGTAAGAGACCACGCACTTCTATGGCGACATAGATTTGGGTAAACCTTATCTGGTGCAAGTAGTAAAATCTACGCTTAGATAGATGATCACACTCATTCGCAATAATTAGCGTTTGGGACAGAATCCGGCTTATGATTCTGCCTGGACATAAAAAATCAAAATTTAAAATTATTAATTCTAAATTTTGCACTGTCATTTTACGTTTTGATTTTTACATTTTAATTTATTTATGAAAAAATCAGATTTAACCTTTTCTGCGATTTTAGTGCCGCTCGACTATCTGATGATTGTTTTAGCAGCTACCTCTGCTTATTTTCTCCGTTACGTTGATTGGATACAAAATATCCGCCCCGTAATTTTTAATTTATCTTTTCGTCAATATGTGAATTATGTCTGGCCCATTGCTTTGGGCTGGATTTTTATTTTTATGTTAGCCGGTTTATATCAGATGTCACTTCGTCGGAAAATATTTTCTGAAATTAGTAAGGTTTTTTTGGCTTGTTCCACCGGCATGTTAGCGGTAATTGTTGGCGCTTTCTTTTCCCGTGAATTATTTAATTCGCGGTTTATTTTATTAATTGCTTGGCTTTTATCATTTCTTTATGTCATTATTGCTCGATTAATCATTATTTTAATTCAAAGAATTTTATATACTAAAAATATTGGTGTGCACCGCGTGGTTTTGGTCGGGGCGGATAATTCCACCGAAGATATTGCTAAAGAAATTTATAGCCGCAAAACATTGGGTTACCAAATTGTTGCTCGCCTTGATAATTATCAGAATGGCAACAGAGATAAATTATTAGAAATTTATCAAACCAAGGGCCTTGATGAAATTATCCAAGGTGATTCTAATTTAAATCGCCGTGAAAATTTAGCGCTGCTGGATTTTGCTGATGAGCATCATCTTGTTTTTAAATATGCGGCCGATTTTTTTGCTGCCCAGAGTCCGCGTTTAGAAATAGACACCATCGCCGGCGTACCGATTATGGAAGTTAAGCGCACCGCCTTAGATGGTTGGGGCCGTGTTTGGAAACGAATTTTTGATGTTATTTTTTCTTTTTTGCTGCTCATTGTTTTTTCACCAATTTTTATTATTTTAGCCTTGCTTATTAAATTGGATTCTGCCGGGCCGATTTTTTATGGTTCAGCCCGCATTGGCGCCAAAGGCCAGCCGCTTAAAATTTGGAAATTTCGCTCCATGGTTAAAAATGCCGATAAAATGAAAAAAAAATTGTTAGCTCAAAACGAAAGGGAAGATGGCCCGCTTTTTAAAATGGAAAATGATCCGCGTGTTACTAGGGTAGGAAAATTTATCCGCGCTTGGAGTTTGGACGAATTGCCGCAATTTTATAATGTTTTAAAGGGTGATATTAGTTTAGTCGGACCGCGGCCTCATGAACCACACGAAGTTGATCAATACGAAAAGCATCATAAAAAATTATTAAATATTAAACCCGGCATTACTGGTTTAGCCCAAGTTTCTGGCCGTTCCGATTTGGAATGGGAAGAAGAAGTGCGTCTTGATACTTTTTATGTAGAAAATTGGTCGCCCTGGCTAGATTTAACCATTTTACTTAAAACCCCTTTTGTGGTCATAACCCGTAAGGGCGCTAAATAATTTTTTAGTCACTTCATACCTAGGTGGAAAGAGGGATTGATCGCCATCATCGGGCGATTTTTTATTACCCTTAATTTCTAATTTCTATATTTCATTATTTCTTAATTTACTTTTTGCCTTTCCCTTTGTCTCTTGCTAAGATAAACATAGATATCCCCAGGCTTATCTATTATCCTGGTTAATTGGTCAAGAAATTTTAGATATTTTTATGAAAATTGCTTTGATTAATGACATGTTGGTTCAAGAGGGCGGCCAAGAGCGTGTGCTTCGCGCCTTGCAAGAGCTTTATCCCGAAGCCCCGACTTTTGTTTTGGTTTATGATAAGAAACAAAAAGAAAAATATTACGCCGATAAAAAAATAATACCAACTTTTTTACAAAAATTACCTTATGTTGAAAATAAATATCAATGGTATTTACCACTAATGTCAACAGCTATTGAATCACTAGACTTGCGTTCTTTTGATTTGATTATTTCCTCCAGTTCTTCGTTGGCTAAAGGTGTTTTAGTTAAGCCCGGGGCCATACATCTGTGTTATTGTCATACTCCTACCAGGTATTTATGGTCTGAATGGCATGGCTATGTTGAAGATTTGCCATATAATAATTTTATTAAAAAAATATTGCCTTTTTATTTATCGCATTTGCGCAATTGGGATTATGCCGCTGCTCAGCGAGTTGATCATTTTATTGCTAATTCTAAAACCGTACAAGCTAGAATTAAAAAATATTATCAGAAAGATTCACACATTATTTATCCGCCAGTCGATACAGAAAAATTTTTCATTTCTTCTCGCTTGAGTGATTATTATTTAATTGGGGGTCGTTTAGTGGCTTACAAGCGTTATGATCTGGCCATCCAGGCTTTTAATAGACTTGGCTTGCCCTTAAAAATTTTTGGTAATGGCCCCGAATTTACTCGTCTCAAATCAATAGCCAAAAAAAATATTGAATTTTTGGGTGACATCTCTGAAACAGAAAAAACCCGCTTATTTAGCGAGTGTTTGGCTTTTATTAACCCCCAGGAAGAAGATTTTGGCATTACCACAATTGAAGCCATGGCTGCTGGCCGGCCAGTCATTGCCTATCATGCCGGCGGCGCTACTGAGACTGTTTTAGAACATCAAACTGGACAATTTTTTAATGATCAAACTTGGGAAGATTTGGCTGATACTATTATTCATTTTCAACCAGAAAAATATGATCCATATTTAATTAAAGAACATGCGGAAAAATTTAATAAAAAGAGATTTATGACCGAAGTAAAAAATTTTATTGATAGTCGTCTTAAATAATATAAAACCCCGAGCTAATAGCCCGGGGTAATTTTCACTCCAGATGTTTTTATTTTGTCAAAACAAGACGCTTGGTTTGGCTGAAGTTTCCGGCCTCCAAGCGATAGAAATAAATACCGCTGGGCAAACCCATCGCATTCCAGATCACCCGGTGCACACCAGGACACTGCTGCTCGTTGACCAACAAGGTCACCAGCTGGCCCATGAGGTCATAGATTGCCAGCCGTACAAGTCCTTCCCGAGGCAGCGAATATTCGATGGCGGTTTCGGGATTGAATGGGTTAGGGTAGTTCTGCAATAAAGAAAATTCGACTGGCACAGTCATGGCGTTTTCCACGCCTGTCATGCGCCAATCCCCAGGTGGTGGCGGTGGTTGAAGATTTGAATCAATGGACAGCATCTCAGGATTTTCGCTAAGCAGCACGCCCTGGCTTATACCTTTTGCCAGATATTGTTGCTGCGGCATAAAAAACAAGACGCAACTTGACGTTGCATATGCCCAGAAGCCCTTACCAGCTTGTGTACTGCTCATTGGCATTAGCGGGTAGTATGATCTGCTCCCGCCGTCGTATCCAAACAAGTGTAATTTAAAGTTTGGATCGCTTGGCGGTGCCAACACTGACAAACAATTTGCCAGCGGCTCGTAATAATTCGGAAACGCCACCAATTGCCATTTCTCTTTCTCCAATGAAACCGAGTCGGTTTCATTATCGAAAAGAACAACGGAATAATCTCTCGGTTCTCCTTTCCAATAAGTTCCCCCGCCATAGCTCGGCAGCCAAAAAACATTATCCACCCGGCTGGCATTTTTATCCGAATTGGTCGGAATAAAACCCGACGGTCGATAGAGACCGGGTGCGTTGTAATCCAGAAAAAAAATCTTTTCACCCGGCACCTCGATGTCCAGCTGTGAAACCGGGAAATCATATTCCAGATATACCGGCGTGCTGGCAATTTCCCAGCCCATATTGTAAAACACGCGAACGCCCTCTTTGATTCTAACTAAGCCAAGATCCAAGACGCTTGGTTCGCACCAAGTTGGATCACTGTTTGGTTGGGTTAATGCCAAAATCCGTTGATTTTTTATTTGGAACTTGATCCAGTCGCCATCATGGAAGTGCTCATTCACATCCATAATGGCATAAAAATGCGATTCGCCCCAAGTTTGCACAATGGGCGGATCAAACGAAATTACGAATTCGTTGACCCATTCTGCCTTGGACAGTTCAATACCCGATTGATCCAATATCCTCATAGACATCAGATCCGTGGGTGTGGCGTCACTCTCTCCGTTGATCGAAAAATCTATGATCAGATTATATGAGACACACATATATTGAGTGGTGTCACCGGGAAACTCTGGGATAAACCGGGAAGAAAAAGAAAACATGTACTGGTTTGAAAAGCCAGGTTTCACAGTTACTTGATTGTTGTAACCGTTAAAAACCAGGACGGGGTTGCCAGCCACGGCCACAAAAGCCATAGTCAGAATTAAACTTACTACCAACAATTGCTTCTTCATTTCTACCTCCTGTGCTTATTCTTTTGTAACGTTAATTAAAAAACCCCATTTTTTGGGATTTTTAATTATAACAATTAATTTATTTTTTGTCAAGATTATTTATTTTTTATCTTATCAATAAACAAAATTCCGTCTAAATGATCAATTTCGTGTTGTAAAACGCGCGCTAAAATATCCTTCGCGTTTAAAGTATGTTTTTGTCCGGCCATATCCCAAAAACTAATTTTAACGCTAGTTGGCCTTTTTACATTAGCAAAAACGCCGGGTACTGATAGACAACCTTCTTCCATTATTATTTTGCGCCAAGATTTTTTCTTTATTTCCGGATTAATAAAAGCCACTGGTCCGTCTTCAGTGTTAACCACAATTAATCTTTTTAAAATTCCAACTTGCGGCGCTGCCAAACCCACGCCGTCTTTTTTTATCATTGTTTCAGCCATGTCTGTGACTGTTTTTTTAAAATTTTTATCATCCAATTCGTTTTTGGTAATTGGTTGTGATTTTTTTCTTAATTCTGGGTTGGGATTAATTAAAATATTTAACAGCATAAATTTTAATAAAAATTATTACCAATTATAATTTAATTATAAAAAATAGTCAAACTTAATTAATTTTTTCCACATCGACGTCAATTATAACATCTGCGGGCATGAGTTTAAAAATTTGTGGCAGTTCAAAGTTTAGAGGCACCTTAATAATCACATTAACTATTGATTTTTTTATTTTTTCTTCCTCGGTTATCAATGGTCCGATAATTTCTATTTTTTTATTTTTTATTTTTTCATTCAAAATATTAATTATTTTTTCTGCTTTTAAAACCGCGGTTTTTTTATTTTTATCTTGGCAAATCAACTTAATTAAGCGGCCATACGGGGGATAAAAAAACAGTTGGCGGTTAGCTAGTTCTTCTTGATAAAATATTTCCGGTTTATTTTGTTGGTTACTTTTTATAATATAATTATCTGGCTCATGAGTTTGGATAATTATTTCAGCCAAGCTCGTCGCTCTTATCTGAGCCAGTAATTGATAGGCTTTTTCCCCAGCCCGAAAATCAGCTTGGTTTAAAAATTGTCCAAAATCAGTAAAGATTATTAAAGCAAAATTTGTTAAATCTATTTTATTAATGATAAACTCTGTCGCTACTAATATTTCTGTTTCTGGCAAAATGTCAGCGCCCAAAATTTTATCACTCGCCATTATTTTTTTATTGATATATTTTTTTTGTAATTCTTTTTTTATTTTTTCCACCCCCGGTGTCTTAAATTTAATGTTTGGTCCGGCGCATTTTGGACACAGGGGCGGCATTTCTTCTTGATAGCCGCAGTGTCGGCATAAAATGTTTTTATTTTTTTCTAAATAAGCCATTGATTTAAAGCACTTGGGGCATTTAAAAACATAACCACAATCATTGCAAAACAAGTAATTAGCCAGAGCTTTGCGGTTGTGTAAAATCAAAATTTTTTGCTTTTGATTTATGGTTTGAGTTATTTTTCTTTCAGTTAATTCACCTAAAAAATTAAAATTTCCAGCCATTTTTTCTTTTTTTAAATCAACTGTTAAAAAATTTTTATAGTTTTTATCTCTCACGTCTTTTATGTTTTTTATATGTTGGTAATCTTCTGGGGTCGGAGCGGCGGTGATTAGGGTCAAATTGGCCGTTAAAAGATCTGCCAGCCAATTAGCGACTAATCTGGCATCAAATCGGGGGTTAATGTCAGATTGTTTATAATACCAAGATTCGGCTTGAATGATAAAAATTTCTGGCAGGTTAATAAAAGGCAAAAGGACCGCTTTTTGTGTCCCCACCACAATGATCGGTTTTCCGGCTAGCAATTTTAAATAATTTTCTGTAAAATATTTTTCTTTTGTTTTGCTGGAGCAAAAAAATACCTCATCAGTGTTTAGTTTTAATTTTCTTATTATTTCTTTTTGTTTCTCAATTTCGGGCACCAATATTAATATTTGTTTTTTGTTTTTTATATTCTTTATTTTATCGGCCATCATTTCTAGTGCTTTTTTTTCATTATTATGCCACCATAGTTCTTTTCTATTTTTTTTATTTATTTTCCTATCACTGGGTATAAAAAATGAATCAATTTTTATTTTTGTTTTTGGTATGATTGATTTAATTAGAGTTGTTTTGGCTACAGCCAAATTTTCAGCCATCCGGGTTATTAAAGATAATTGTTCATTAGTAATAATTTTTTTATTAATTAATGAATCTATTTTTTTTAATGGAAATTGATGTTTATTTTTTTCTGTGATATCAATCACCAGACCAGAGATATTTTTTCCTCGAAAATTAATTTTAACCAGGCTGCCTATTTGTAGTTCTTTTTTTAATGGCAAAGGCACCACATAGCTAAAATATGGCAATTTTAAAGGTAAACGCAAAAGTGGTAAGATGTGTGCAATCATGGCTTAATTTTAACATTTTACACAGATCTTGCCCAATGGTATAATAAAAACAATAATTAATGTTTTTAAGTCTAAAATTATAATCCTATGTCTAAAAAACCCATCAAAATCGCTATCAATGGTTTTGGTCGTATTGGTCGCGCTGTTTTTAAAATTGCTCTAGAAGACCCAAAAATTAAAATCGTTGCCATTAATGATCTTTCCGATAGCGCCACTTTAGCCCATCTTTTAAAATATGATTCTGTCTATGGCATCTATCACAAAGAAATAAAAAGTGATGATAAAAATGTTTATATTGATAATGTGGCTTATCCTTCGTATTCAATCAAAGAATTAGAAAATTTACCATGGAAAAAAATAGGTGTTGATGTTGTTTTGGAATGCACTGGTAAATTTGTTAAAGATGGTGCCGCTGACGGTCACCTAAAAGCTGGTGCCAAAAAAGTAATTATCTCTGCTCCAGCCAAAGGGGAAGACAATATTAATACTTATTTGATTGGTGTTAATGAAGATAAATATAAGGGTGAAAAAATTATTTCCAATGCTTCTTGTACCACCAACTGCATTGCCGCGGTTACCAAAGTTGTTAATGAAAATTTTGGTATCAAAAAGGCTTTTTTAAATACTATTCATTCATATACTGCAGAACAAAATTTAGTTGATGGGCCAAATAAAGATTTGCGTCGCGCCAGATCTGCCGCTCAAAACATTGTTCCCACCACCACCGGCGCCGCTATTGCCGTTACTGAAGTTTTGCCAGAATTAAAAAACAAATTTGATGGCGTGGCCATTAGGGTACCGAGTGTTTGTGGTTCGCTTTCTGATATCACTTATGTTTTAAAAAAGAAAACTACTGTGGAAGAAGTTAATAAGATTTTGAAAAAAGCCGCCAGTAGCGCCAAATTAAAAGATATTTTAACCGTTACTAACGACCCCATCGTTTCTAGTGATGTTATTGGTAATAGTGCATCTTCGATTGTAGATTTAAAATCAACCATGATGATTGGTGACGATTATTTAAAAATTTTGGCCTGGTATGATAACGAATGGGGCTATGCTTGTCGTTTGGTGGAGATGGTAGCTGTGGTGATGAAGAAATAATTTTTTATCTAGTTTATCTCAAAAGATAACTATAAATTTACGTATCTTTTTGTTTTATTTTAAAAGCCACACTGGTAAGTGGCTTTTGTTTTTATCTTGCTCTTTTTAAAATTTATTAATCCATTAATCAATGGTTTTTATTCCTCATAAACTTCCTCAGTCTTTTTAATCATCTCTTCTAAACTGAATTTTTTAATTTCTTCTTGATTATTATGAGTAAAAATATTTTTTAGTGTTGGCTCTAAGATAAGTCTTTCTATCGCCATGGCTAATTCTTTTGGTTTAGCTGGCGGAACCACTAAACCGTTTTTTTCATTTTCTATAATTTCGACAATTCCGCCCACATTAGTGGTAACGATCGGCACTTGTGCTGCCAATGCTTCTAAAATGACATATGGTAGGCCCTCCTTGACAGAAGGTAAACAAAAAACATCAAAAGCCTTTATATATTGAGACGCCTTTTCTCTGGCGCCCAATAGAATTATTTTGTTTTGTAAATTTAATTTTATAATTTCTTTTTTTAATTCTTCTCGCAAACCACCTTCGCCGATAATTATAAAATACATCTCGGAATATTTTTCGATCAAAATTTTAGCCGCTCTAATTAAATAGATTAATCCTTTGGTGGCATAAAAATTGGCGATTGTTCCCACCCAAAAAGTGTTTGGTTTTAATAGGTTGTTAATTTCTGCTAATTGCTCCTGCGCTTCTTTTTTTTCAAAAAAGGTTAATTCTTTTAGTTCAATTCCGTTATGGATGGTAATAAATTTTTGATGATGGGCCACTTTGTTGTTTAATCCAACAATTTTATCCTTTTCCGAAACGCAAATAATTTTATCTTTAAGTCGGCCGCTCATTCGTTCCAATTGTAAATAAAAAAATTTTCTCGGTATAGTTAATGGTTCGTTAAAGACGAAACCGTGCGCCGTATAAATAACTTTTAATTGTCTGCCTGTATTTTTTTTATAAAACCAAGCGGCAATTGTTCCGCCAAAACCGACTTTGCTGGAATTAAGGTGAACAATATCGGGTTTAAATTTTTTAATTAAAAAATAAATTTCAAAAATAGATAAAAAATCGCGCCAGAAATTTATTTCTCTGACCGTATATTTTAAGTGCCGAATCAGTATATTGTTTTGTGTTAATTTTTTTAACCATTTTTCTTCGGTCGGTCCACCAGCGGCAACCATAATTTGGTATTTATCTTTTGGCAAATGGGTGGCTAAATCAGCAATATATTTTTGGGCCCCGCCGAGTTCGCTTTGGGTTACCAAGTAGAGTATCTTTTTTATGTTCATGTTTTAAGAATACAACGAATTGCTAAAAAAGACAATTTAAGGTAAAATAAATATTAATAAATATGGCTGAAATAAGCAAAAATAAACCCAAAATACTAATTTTTTCCCTAGCATATGCCCCTTTTATTGGTGGCGCCGAGATTGCTGTTCAAAAAATCACCAAACGTCTCAGTGATTATTTTGAATTTGATGTCATAACTTGTAATTTAAATGGAAAACAAAAAGAGGAAGAATGGAACGAGGGGGTAAAAATTTATCGTGTCGGTAATAGTTGGATTGGTAAACAATTTTTTCATTATCTATCTTATAAAAAAGCGATCGAATTACACCAGGAAAATAATTATCTGGCTATTTGGTCAATTATGGCTAATAGAGCTGGGTTGGCGGCATTGAAATTTAAAGAAAAATTTTCAGAAGTAAAATATTTGTTAACTTTGCAAGAAGGCGATCCGCTGTCGCATATTTATTGGCGCACTTGGTTTTGGTGGTGGCGTTATAAAAAAATTTATCAACAAGCTGATCATATTCAGGTGCTTAGTGCCTGGTTGGAAAAACGCGCCAGGAAATTTGGTTATCAAAAGGAAATTAGCATCGTGCCCAATGGAGTAGATATTAACAAATTCAAAACTCAAAATTCAGATGTTAAAATTATGGAAGAATTAGATATACCGAAAGATACTAAAATTATTTTTACCACCTCGCGTTTAGTTAAAAAGAATAATGTGATGAGTTTGATTAAAGCCACGAAGATGTTATTAACCGATTATAAAATTCCAGTAAATTTACTTATTGCTGGCGAAGGTGAATTAAAAAAACGATTAAAATTTCTTACTCACCAATTAGCCATAAAAAAAGAAGTTAATTTTTTAGGTTACATTTACTCAGAAGATTTACCTAAATATTATAATCTGGCAGATGTTTTTGTCCGCCCCTCCTTATCTGAAGGCTTTGGAATTTCCTTTGTCGAAGCTATGTCTGCCGGCGTACCTGTTGTTGCTACACCCGTTGGTGGTATTCTTGATTTTTTAATTGACGGCGAAACTGGTTGGTTTTGTGAGCCAAAAAACCCTGAAAGTATTGCCGAAAAAATTAATTATATTTTAGATAAAAAAAATCAAGCTGAAGTTGAGCGGGTGGTAGCGAATGCCAAAAAAATGGTAATGGAAAAATATACTTGGGATGTGGTGGCCACTCAAATGAAAGAAGTTTTTGATAATCTTATAAAAAATAAGTATGTTTAAAAATTTATCAAAAATCGAAAGGAATATTTTAATTGGAATTTTAATCCTTTCTTTTGTTTTAATTTTTTTTCGTCTCACCAGGGCCGATCTTCAAGGCGATGATGCTCATTATTCATTTCGTGCCATTGGATATTTTGATTTTATGTCTTCCGATTATGGACAGACCACCCCGATTCAGTGGTTTAAAGGTTATGCGCCCTGGTGGACCAAGCTTTCATTTCATGATCATCCGCCATTAGTTTTTATAATTCAACATCTGTTTTTTAAAATTTTTGGCGTGAATGATTTCAGTGCCAAATTGCCATTTGCCATAGCTGGGTGGTGCTTGATTTACATCGTTTTTTTAATTGGCAAAGAGCTTTTTAATAATAAAGCCGGACTCTTAGCGGCCCTTTTTTTGGCCCTTAATAGTAATCATATTTGGATTTCACGCGTTGGTTATTTAGAAAGTATCGTTATTTTTTTTATAGCTCTTTGTTTGTTATTTTTAATTAAGGGAAATAAACAAAGTAAATATTTAATTTGGATGGGTGTTTGTTTGGGTTTAGCCATGATTAGTAAATATACTGCATTTTTGTTAATTCCGATTATTTTTATTTATGCTTTAATTAATTATAAAAACATATTTAAAAATAAAAATTTTTGGCTCGGTCTTATTCTAGCATTAATTATTTTTTCTCCAGTAATTTTTTATAATATCAAAGTTTATCAAACCCGCGGCCACGCCGATGTGCAATTTACCGCCCTTTTAAATTTACCTAAAACCGATTGGCCAATTTTAGCTCAAAGATCAGTTTTACAAAGAGAAGCATATCCAACCATCTTTTTTTATCTTTTTAAAAATTTAGGTTCTTATACATCTTGGCCTCTATTAGCATTATTTTTTATTTCTTTTTTTTATCTTTTGGTTAAATTAATTTTTGTTCCAGAATTTAATAAACAAAAAAGTTATTCTTTTCTTTTTCTTGTTTTTATTTTTCTTTCATTTTTTTTTATAATTACTGGTTTAAACAACTCCTTTTATATTACACCCCTTAATTTTGTCACGGCTCTTTTTATGGGGGCCGCTTTGATTGATGTTTATAATCAAATTAGACATAAAAAAATTTTAACTTATGTTGCTTTTTGTTGTTTAATTATTTTTTCTATCTATTTTTTATTATTTATTTATAACACTAATCATCGCTTTGATCTGCATGAATCGAAATTTTTATTCGGCGCCAATCGTTTAGAAAATCTTGGCTTTCAGTCTCTAACAAAATTTATTTCTGATAATTTAAAAGGCAAATATGCTGGTACCATATCGATGAATTTTACTCCTCTACAACGTTATAATCCTAACCAAGAAACCACTGGACCGTGGCATGGTAAAGAAGAAAATAGGATGATTTATATTTATGATGATAGTACACAGTGGTTTGCTCGCCTTTGGTATTTAGAACGTTGGCGTTTATATTATTTTTTTCCTTTTATTGGTACCAAAGAATTAAGCAAATTAACTCTTAATAAAGATGAGATAAAAAACCAAGACTTAGTTTTTAAAGACGGTTTTTATTATTTGAAAAGCACTCAAGATATTCAATTAGATAAAAGCAACTCTTCTAATAATTGTGCCGCCGCTCTGCAGGACACTTTAGATAATTACCCTAACACAGAAGTAATTGAATTAAATAACGAAACTGGGCAGGCCATGTTTAAAGTTTATAAATTTTATGATCTTAAACCCTTTTTAGCTTGCGAAATGTTTTTATAAATTTAATTTATGTTAACACAAATAATTAATTTAATTTGGCATCATTTTTTTTTAAAATTTAAACAATTTTTTAAATTTTGTGTTGTTGGAACTACTGGCGCGATCATTGATATTGGTGGCCTGTGGCTATTGGTTGAATTCGTTGGCTTATATTATTTGGTTGGCGCCACCATTTCTTTTGTGGCCGCTGTTATTAATAATTATTTTTTAAATAAATATTGGACTTTTAAAGATCAAAGCAAAATTAGTCTCGCACAATTTTTTTCATTTTCTATAATTAGTGTCATCGGTTTGGGTATTAATTTATTAACTATGTATATTTTTGTCGAATGTGTTAATTTAAATTATTTAATTAGCAAAGCCATTGCCTCCCTGATTGTGTTATCGTGGAATTTTTTAATGAATAAATACATCACCTTTAAAAAATCTTATGGCCCAGTCTAAAAAAATTTTTATTGCTGCGGAAATTTTTCCGCCCGCTATTGGTGGTCCGGCCACCTATGCCTTAGAGTTATCCAATGCCTTGCAACAACACAATTTTAAAGTTCGAATTTTGTGTTATGGTCGTCCCGACAAAACAGTTCTCAACCCAGGCATAAAAATAAACTGGGTTTCCAACAATTGGCCTTTATTTATTAAATATTTTTTATATTTTAAAAAATTGTTTTGCTTTTCCTTAAGATATCGAACTATTTACGCCATGGGTCCAGTCGCTTCAGGTTTGCCAGCTTTTTTAGTTAAAAAAATTACTGGCAAAAAATTAATTGTTAAAGTTGTGGGCGACTATGCTTGGGAGCGAGCTTTTAATTCTGGTCAAACAAAATTTTTGCTTGACGATTTTTTAAACCAGGACAAACAAAGTAGTAAAATTAGTTATTTGCAAAAAATTGAACGCCTTGTTTGTTACTCCGCTGATTTAGTGATCACCCCGAGCGAATATTTAAAAGAGGTCGTCAAAAAATGGGGGATTACGGCAGAAAAAATAAAAGTTATCTATAACGCTTTTTTTATTCGTCCTGCCAACCCCAATCTAACACCCGGTCAAAAAACTGAAAAGAAAAAAGGATTAATTGTCTCTATTGGTCGGTTGGTTCCTTGGAAAGGTTTTAATGTTTTAATTAAAATTATGCCAGATTTATTAAAAAGAGAACCAAATTTTAATTTAAAAATTTTTGGCGATGGGCCAGAAAAAGAAAAACTGTATCAACTTATCAAAGAATTAAATTTAAATGAAAAAGTTACCATAGAAAAACTTGATCATGACGAATTAATGCGGCAGCTAATAGTTGCTGACATGTTTGTTTTAAATACTGGTTATGAGGGTTTATCACACAGCATTTTAGAAGCCTTTGCTGCCAATCTGCCAGTTATTACTACTTCCGTTGGTGGCAATTTGGAATTAATTAAAAATAATGAAAATGGTCTAATAATTGAATATAATAATAAAGAAGAGCTAAAAGAGTCAATTTTTACTCTTTACCAAAAACCAGATTTGTGTCAAAAATTTATAAACAACAGTAAAAATATATTAATAAAATTTGATCCTGAAAAAATAATCAAAGAAACAATAGAAGTTTTATCATTATATGCATAAAGTAATTTTAGTGCAGCCGAAAAATAATGCTCTGGAAACAACCTATGCTCCTTTGGGTCTTTTAAGTTTGGCTGCCTATATTCGTTCTGAATTTGAGGTTAAAATTATTGATTTGCGTTTTACCACGACCAACGAACTTTATCAATTAATTAAAGACTGGCAACCACTCGCCGTTGGCTTTAGCATGTTAACTGGCAGCGCCATTACACAAATTATTGAAGTTTCACAATTTATTAAAGAAAATTATCCAGAAATTAAAACTATTGTTGGCGGCATTCACCCCACTTTTTTCCCCCAACAAACATTAGCTAATCAATACCTTGATTTTGTGGTAATCAATGAGGGTGAAAAAGTTATGCTTGATCTGCTCAAATCTTTGGTTGGCGATCAAAATTTTTCCAATATTAATAATTTGTGTTGGAAAGATAAAAACCACGAAATACACTGTAACCAACTCAATGATAATTTTTTAAATCTTAATGATTTACCCATGCCGGCCTGGGATTTAATTGATGTTACTCGTTATGTTAAAAATTTATCTACCAACCCGGGCGAGTATGTTATTGATTTTTATACCAGCAAGGGTTGCCCATTCCCGTGTAGTTTTTGTTATAATTTAAATTTTAATAAACGACAATGGCGCGCCAGAAGCGCTGAACGGGCAGTGGCAGAATTAGAATATTTATTTAATCAATATCATATTAATTATTTTATTATTCACGATGATAATTTTGTGGTTGATCGAGAACGCGCCCTAAAATTTGCCGAACTTATTCTTGCTAAAGGATTAAAAGTCAAATATTCCGTTGATGCCAGAGTTGATTTTTTTGATTACAATTTTTTGCAAACTCTTAAAGAAAGTGGCTTGTGTGAACTTCGGGTTGGTTGTGAAAGTGGATCTAACCGATTGTTAAAAGAGATAATTGATAAACAAATTACCGTGGAACAAATTATTCGGGCGGTCGAGATAGCTAAAAGTTTGGATTTAAAAGTTCTCTTATCATTTGTTATCGCTTGGCCCACCGAAACAATTAAGGAAAGACAGGCGACAATTAATTTGATTCTTAAATTATTATCTCTTCATCCGGGCGCTTGGATTTATCCGCTCTGGATTTATATCCCTTATCCTGGTACCACCTTATTTAATAAAGCAACAGAATTGGGATTTCAAGCGCCTGAAAATTTAGAATCTTGGGGTAATTATTTCTGGAGCAAGGCCCATCTCCCTTGGCTTAACAAACCAAAAGAATATGAACTAATTCACGATTTAAGTCCGTTTGCTTGGTATCAGCGTCCCTGGTCAGGTCTAAAAAATAAGTCTATAAAAAGTACTTTAAAGTTTGTTTTTATTAAATTTTTTCGTCAGTTTGTCTTGTTTCGTTTTAAACACAATTTTTGGCTTTTTCCATATGAAGTTAAATTGGCAATCAATTTAAAAAAATTTTTTGCAAAAATCTATTAAATAAACTACTAAATTTTATGAATATTTTAATGCTTAGCTCGGACAAAACAGTTCTTAATGGCACAAGAATTGGCGACACAATTAACCGTCTGGAACTATATGGAAAAAATTTAACTTGGCTTGATGTTGTTGTTTATGCTAATAAAAAAGAAAATTTTGATACTGTCAAAATTTCATCCAATGTCACCGGGATACCTTCAAATTCTTGGTCCAAATTATTTTTTTGTTTTGATGTTATAAAAATTTTTCACCGTCTTAATCTTAAACACAAAATAGATCTGATTATTGCTCAGGATCCTTTTATTTTTGCTTTGGCTGGTTGGTGGCTTAAGAAAAAATACAAAATCAAATTATTAATTCATTTTCATGGTGATTTTTGGCAAAATCCACAATGGCTCCAAGAAAAATGGTATAACATATTTCTATTATTTTTAAGTTATTATACCGTTAAAAAAGCTGACGCCATTCGAGTTGTTTCGGCGGGTATTAAACAAAAATTAATTAGACGGGGGATTGGTGCCCAAAAAATAACAGTTATTTCGACTCCCGTAAATCTTAGATTATTTTTAATGGCAGACACCAAACAAAATCAATTAATAAAACAAAAATTTGGCCTCGTGTCAGAAGATAAGATAATTTTATTTGTTGGTCGTCTTGAACCGGAAAAAAATTTGTTGTGGTTTTTAGATGTTTTTAACGAGGTTATTAAACATGAACAATATGCCAAATTTTTAATTATTGGTACCGGCGGTGAAAGAAACAAAATAATTAAAAAAATAAAATTTTTAAATTTAACTAATAAAATAATTTTAATTGGAGGCATTAGTCATGCCGAACTACCTATTTATTATCATCTAGCTAATGTATTAGTTTTGCCTTCCACCTCTGAAAGTTTTGGCAAGGTTTTGGTCGAAGCCGGCGCTGCCGCCATACCGTGTGTGGCTTCGGCCACTACTGGTGCCAAAGAAATAATTAAAGATAATAAAACCGGATTTCTGGTACCCATTAATAATTTAGAAGAAATGAAAAATAAAATCCTGACCGTTTTAGCTGATAAAGAGTTGCAAAAAAAAATGGGCCAAACAGCCCAAAATTTTGTGAAAGAAAATTTTTCTCGCGAAATATTAATTAAAAAAATAATTTATTTGTGGTCAAAAACAATCAACCAACTGTAATTTCAACATAATCTAAACACCCATTTTTTATGTTTTTGTCAAATAAAAATTTTGACACATTAGAATAATTTTGCTATAATATAGTCACATAAAACTCACGGTTCAAAAACGGGGGTTTTTGTGTCTTAAAGGTCGTTTTTAACAAATTAACCAATAGTGGCCAATCGCTACTTATAAAAATATGACTTTATTTTTTATTGGTATTTTAGAAATGTTTATTGCCACTGCTTGGACCAAGGTAGTTACCAAATCGCAAATTTTTTCTAGCGGACTAATCACTTTTATTAATATTATTATTTGGTATTATGTTTTGGAAAAAATCGTCAGTGATATTAATAATTGGAAGATAGTTATCTTATATTCTCTTGGCTGTGCCCTGGGCACAATTTTAACCACTTATTATTTTAAACACAAAGAGAATAAACAGAACGCCATAGAGACATAAAATTATGAACACCACAGACGTTCCAAGTATGTAAAACACCCTGTTAAATCTTTAAAGCGGGGTGTTTTAAATTATTTTTTAATTCTAATTTTATCTTATTTTCCAATTCTTGTGGATGATGGCGACAATAAGATTCTAAATATCTGGCGGAAACATGGGCGGCTTGGGCGCCCTTTTTTATTTTATCTTTGTGGCGAATGTTAAAAAGCGTATTAATGTCATAACCCCAACCATTAGCCATTAAATTTCTTTCCCTTAATTCATGAATCAGCGTTAACTTTTTTTCTTTTTCATTTAAAACATTATCAATCCAAATTTCATTTTTAGGAATAAAATTATAAACAAAACCATGGCCACCGGCGGTGAAATAAGTTAATAAAAAATCACGCACTAATCGACCGTCAACTATCCAAATTTTAATCTGGTCATCGCTATATTTTGTCCATAATTTTTGATGAATCAGTTTCATTAATTCTCGCTTTTTATGTTTATTTTTTAATTTTTTTTTAATCCCTAACGACTGCAGACGTTCCAAATGTTCCATTTTATCAGCTTGGTTAAAAGCCCAATCATATTTTTTACCTTCAGCCATAAGCTTATGTTCCAAAAGTAAATGATTAATAAAAAATTTTTCTTCGCCCAAAACTTCAGTTTTATCTAACCAAAATTCATTGGTTGGAATAAAGCGGTAATGATAATGCTGTCCAAAATTAGAAAATTCAATATTAAAATGCTGGCGAATATAACTACCATCAACTATCCAAACTGTGATTTTGCCGATAGTTTTTATTTTTTTAAGACGCGGTTTTTTCATGGTTTATTTTTTGTAATATTTTTATTTTTAAATATTTAATTATTTCTATAATAAATGGTAATAAGGAAACAAAGATAATTACTAAAACCAAAATTCCAAAATTGTCTTGCACCCAAGCAATATTGCCAAAAAAATAACCGCCAAAAACAAATAATGTGCACCACAAAAAAGCGCCTAATACATTATAAAATAAAAAAATTGTATAAGACATTTTGCCAACGCCAGCTACAAACGGCGCAAAAGTCCTAATAATCGGAACGAAGCGGGCTAGAACAATAGTTTTTTTACCGTGTTTTTCATAAAATCTTTGGGCTTGCCACAGATGTTTTTTATTAAAAAAAAATGATCCTTCGCGTTTAAAAACTTTTGGCCCAATAAATTTTCCCAAGTGATAATTAACAGTATCACCAATTATGGATGCTGTGAGGAAAATTAAAAAAGTTAATTCAATATTTAGCATATCTAAAGCTGCTAAAGCTCCAGCCGCAAACAACAGACTGTCACCCGGTAAAAAGGGTGTTACAACCAGGCCGGTTTCAAAAAATACAACAAAAAATAAAAAAATATATGTTGTGGTTGAATAAACACTGATTAGTTCTTGCAAATATCTATCAAGATGTAAGATTATATCAGCCAGTTTAAAAATCATATTTTTTTGTTAATTTATCTGAGATGAATTCATTAATTCCTTGGGAAAAATTACAGCCGACAATTCGGCAATATTTTTTACATTTTTTAAGTACTTTTCTTTCTCGGCTAGCATTTTTAAGAATTTTTTTTAATTCCTGCTGCACAACATTGCCAATCGGTCTCATCTTAAAACAAAAAGATGTGTCACCGTTGGGATAAATAACTAAATTACGTTGTCCGGCAAAACAACGAAATTTTAAAACGCTTGATGGTTTTAAATAATATTCTTGCAGGGCTTTTATATTAACTAACGAATTTTTAATATTTTTTCTATTAGTCATTAGCCATGAAAAAAAATTATTTACTTCTTTTTCATTTGGCCAGAGATCCGTCGGCAATTTATTATCAGCCATAAATTTTGACTCTTCCGATTCAATTTTTTCATCCAGTGGTTGCAATATGATTTTTGTTTTTGGCAATGTTTGTAAAAATTTAATCAACGCTGGCGCTTCATTGATATTTTGAGCAGTAATAAGTAAGCCGATCTCCAATTCCACCTGTTTTTGATTAATAATTTCAATCGCTTTCTTAGCTTGTTCGTATGCCAATGAATATCCGCGCAAATAGTTATGTGTTTCTGGACTTAAGCTATAAAAAGATAATTTAATATTATCTATGCCAGCATTTTTAAGTTTTTCTACCATTTCCTCATTAATTAATAAACCGTTGGTGTTAAGTGTTACTGTTTCAAAATGTTTTTTTAACTCTCTAATTATTTTTAACACCAAATTTTTTCTTATTAATGGTTCTCCCCCATTAATTTCTACAAAAGTTTTTGCTGGTAGTTCGTGATTTAATTTATTTATTATATTTAACCAATCTTTTTCTTCTAATTCCGCGTTTGCTTCTTTTTGCCAAATAGTGCACGATTGACAACGAAAATTACATTTCATAGTAATAATTAAACTTAAAAATGTGGGCTGGATAAAATGTTGACCAGTTTGATAACTTAATTCTTGAAAAAATTTACTAATTATTTTATTCATTGTTAAACATTATTTTTTGACTTTTTCTATAAAATTAGGTAAAATTATAACGCTTTATCTTGACATTATTATATCATTGTTATCTTAAAAAGGGCAAACAAAAAATTCATAAAATTTATGAATCTCCTTGTTTTTACTAGAAAAGTTGATCAACACGATGAGCGCGCCGGCTTTATGTCTGAATGGCTTACTTTTTTGGCTGCTCACTTAAATAAATTAATTGTCATTTGCCAAGAAGTTGGTGATATTTCCGGTTTACCAAACAATGTCACGGTTTATTCATTGGGTAAGGAAAGTGGTAAAAGTAAGCTTTATCAATTAGTCAAATGTCAAATGTTAATTGTCAAATGTTTGCCAAAAGTTGATGGTGTGTTTGTACATATGATTCCACACTATAGCCTTTTAGTTGGCCCTTGGTGTAAAATTTTTCATAAAAAATTAATTCAATGGTATGCGCATGGCACGGTTGACCGTTGGTTAAAATTGGCGCACTTTTGGATTGATGAATTTGTTACTTCTTCTAAAGACGGTTTTCGTTTGATAACTAAGAAACCAGTTCATATTATCGGGCAGGGGATTAATATAGATAAATTTAAAAATCAAAAACCAAAAATTAAAATTAATGACAAATTTATTATCTTAACCGTTGGTCGGATTAGTCCGGTTAAAAATTTAGATATTTTAATTAAAGTAATTGAAAATATTCAACACACTGATTCTGTTTTGCGCGATAAAATATTGTTACAAGTTATTGGTGGTCCTGGTTTACCGACTCAGGCGACATATCTTAAAGAATTAGAACAAGCAGTAACTGCTAAAAATTTAAATAATGTAATCGATTTTTTAGGTCCTCTGCCACCAAAAGAAATTTTACCATATTATCAAAACGCTGATTTGTTTATTAATTTATCAGATACCGGCTCACTAGATAAGGCGGTATTAGAAGCCATGGCTGCCGGCCTTTTAATCTTAACTGCAAATCCCGCCTATCAACACATTATTCCACAAGAATTATTTTTACCTACTAAAGAAGTTAATTATATTACCCAAAAAATTACTGAGCTTTATCTCCTTCCGAGCGATAAAAAAAATATTTTACAAAACCAATTAACCACTGAAGTTGAGCAAAATCATAATCTAAATAATTTTATTAAAAAAATCATTGCTTTATATGAATAACGGATTATTAAATTTTGAAAATAATCGCTGGCAAACAAAAGATCAAACCATGGAATTTCGCCATCGAGCAGCCTTGGGTTTGGTTACTGAAGGGCCAGTTTTAGATCTTGGTTGTGGCGATGGTTTGTTTTTAAAATTATTACAAAATAAGGGGTTTATAGCCGAGGGAATAGATATTTCCTCAAAAGCCATTGAAAAATGTCAAAAACAAGGCTTAAAAGCCCAAATTTTAGACTTTACTAGCCAGGCCTTACTATATTCTGATCAAAACTTTAAAACTGTGGTTTTGCTTGATGTTTTAGAACACACCTATCAGCCAGAATTAATTTTACAAGAAGCCGCCCGAGTGTCATCAAAAAATATTGTTTTTAGCATACCAAATTTTAATTCTTTACCTGCTCGGCTGCAAGTTTTGATAGGCCGCGTGCCAGAAAATAACCGCCCCAAAAAAGCTCATGTTTATTGGTTTAATTATGCGGTTATTAAAAAAATTTTAAAACAAAATAATCTAAAAATAATAACCATAAAAACTCACACCTTTTGGCAGAATAAATTTTTAATAAAATATTTAATGAAGTTTTTGTTAAAAATCTGGCCAAGTTTATTCGCCTTAAGTTTTGTCATTAAAGCTCAAAAATATGAACCGTAAGGGGCTAAAATGGGAATTATCACACCTTAAAAAAGCGTTTCTTGCTTATCATCAGGGTTGGCGTTATATTTTTAATAAATTTTTTATTGCTAAAAAAATTATCCGAGAAAAATTTTCTTATGCCAGTAATGCAGAGTCAAACCTATCAATCCACGTTTTAGTGTGCCAGCGCGATTTTATTATGTTGCTCTGGTCATTAAAAAGTTTTTTTTCTTTTTTTAATTATCCATTTCAACTTTATCTTCATAATGATGGCACTCTCTCTTTAAAGCAAATTAATATTTTAAAAAAATATTTTCCCAAAGCAATTTGTGTTGAGCCAACTGAAATATTAAACAATAAAAATTTAACCGCTTATCCCGTTATCAAAAATTTTTTACTAACACACCCCAATTATTATTTAATGAAAAAGATAGTTGATTCATATTTTATTTCTGAGAAAAATAATATCTTGGTCATTGATAGTGACTTGTTGTGGTTTAAAGCGCCCGAGGAGTTGTTAAACAATCTAAATAATAATTGCGACAAATCTTTGATGATGTGGAGTCCACTACCCGGACCAGTTTATTTTAAAGATGGCACCGTATTAGATGAAAATTTAAGTCACTATAATTCTGGCATTGTGCTCTATCAGCGCGCTAATTTTAATCTGGTAAAACTTTCCGAATACTTAGAAAAAATTGATACTGATAATCCAACTAACTTTCAATTCATTGAAGAAGCCGGCTTTACCCAATGTTTAAAAAATCTACAACTTTTACCCAAAGAAAAATATATTATTAAAGGCAAGGTTGATGAACAAATAGTAGCCCGTCATTATACCTCTCCTCGTCGCCCGGGCTTTTATCTGGAAGGTCTTAGTATATTAATTAAAAATAAACCATAATTTTAAATTTTGATTTTTAAATTTTAAATTAAATAAAATGTGTGGTATCAACGGCTTTAATTGGCCAGATTCAGAATTAATCAAAAAAATGAACCAAGCTATCAGCCACCGTGGTCCAGATGATAGCGGGATTTTAGTTGATGAAAAATTTTCACTTGGGCATCAACGTCTTTCGATTATCGATTTGTCCGTCCAAGGACACCAACCAATGGTTCATCAAAATTTAGCCATTGTCTTTAATGGTGAAATTTATAATTTTCAAGAATTAAAAAAAGAATTAGAAAAACTTAACTACCGTTTTGATTCGCTGAGCGACACCGAAGTATTGCTCAAAGGTTATCATGCCTGGGGTAAAAATTTATTAAATAAATTAAACGGCATTTTTGCTTTTGCTATTTGGGATAATCAAAAACAGGAATTGTTTTTAGCGCGTGATCATCTCGGCATTAAACCTCTTTTTTATTATCATAAAAATGATAAATTTATTTTTTCTTCTGAGTTGGGCGGCATGCTGGAACACAAAAACATTGATAAAACCATTGTGCCAGAAAGAATTTCTTTTGTGATTGATATGAATTGTTTGCCCGGCAATCTGACTATGTGCCAATATATTTATCAGCTGCCAGCCGCACATTATGCCATCCTACAAAAAAATAAATTAACCATTAACCGTTATTGGCACGTTAATGATTTTGAAGACATAGAAGACAGAGAAATCATCAAACACCAAATAAAAGAATTATTAATTGATGCAGTCAAAAAACAAATGATTAGTGATGTACCTCTTGGCGTGTTTCTATCGGGTGGCATTGATTCGAGCATTATCACTATGTTGGCCCAAAAAAACAGCTCCGTGCCCATTAAAACTTTTTCTGTCGGCTTTGACGTGGCTTATGGTCATGAAAAATACAATGCTGATTTTGATTTGGCTCGCCAAACTGCTAAATATTTTAAAACCAATCACCATGAATTATTTCTCAAAAAAAGCCAAGCCTTAGAATATATGGAAGATTTAGTTAAAAATATTGACCAACCCAATGGCATGACTACCGCCATTCCGAGTTATTGGCTTGCCAAGTATGCTAAAAACGAAGTCAGTGTGGTTTTGGGTGGCGATGGCGGAGACGAACTTTTTGGCGGTTATCCTAGGTATCAATTAAGTCTTTGGGTTAGTTATTGGCAGAAATTACCTTCCGTAATTAAAAAAATACTCGGACCGTTTATTAATCAAGAAAAGTTAAGGCGTCTTAATCTTGACTCATATTTAAATCGATATCTGGATTTAAAATGTCATCACGAGGTTGGTGTTGATAAAATTTTTTATAATCATTATCAACCGCGATTAATTAATGATTATCTACAAAAAAATTATTTTAATCAGCCATTACCCACTAATGATTTTGAAAAATATTTTATGTGGGTGGATACGCAAACTTGGCTTGTCGATCATTCATTAATTCGGACTGATAAAACCACCATGAGTTTTGCCTTGGAGGAGCGTGTTCCAATTTTAGATCATCGCCTAGTTGAATTATCTTTAAAAATACCTACTCGCTACAAAGTTGATTTAAAAAATACTAAAAAAATCTTTAAAGAAACATTTAAATCAGATTTACCCGCATATCTCTTTAAACAACCCAAGCGCGGTTGGCTTTCGCCCGCTGCCCAGTGGCTCCGCGGCGAATTAAAAAATTTTGCCTATGATGTTTTGGCAGATAATTTTGCTCCGACTTCCAATAATATCATTGATTTAAAAGCCGCTCGCCAAATGCTTGATGATCACATTAGTGGTAAAAAATATAATTTGCATTTATTATGGATTATCATAACCTATCAACTTTGGTCTCGCCGCCTCAATTCTTAAATATATGAAATTAGTCTATTTAACTAACGCCCGTATTCCCACCGAAAAAGCCCACGGTTATCAAATTATTAAAACTTGTGAAGCCTTGGCTGATTTGGGTATGGATGTGGAATTAGTGGCGCCTACCAGAAAAAATTTTATTACGGAAAGTATTTTCTCTTTTTATCAAGTTAAAGATAATTTTAGAATCACCTATCTTAAAAGTTTTGATTTTTTTGCCTGGCATAAAATCCTTGGACATTTAAGTTTTTTTTTAAACAGCCTTACCTTTCTTTTAAAACTGCGCCAAATTAAAATTGCTAAAGACTCGCTTATCTATACTCGTCAGGCAGAAATCGCTTGGCTCATGGCTAAACGCGGTTATCAAACTTTTTTTGAAGCTCATCGCTGGCCGTTAAGTAAAAATTTCTTTTTTAAATCTTTTCTCAAAAATATCACTGGTGTTATTGGAAATTCACAAGGCACCATTAATGAGTTTACCAAACGTGGCTGGACTAATGTTTTAGTCGCTCCCAATGGAGTTGATTTAGATGAATTTAATTTAAAAGAAAATAAAATTGAATTACGCCAATCATTAAAATTACCGCTTGATAAAAAAATAATTCTCTATGTTGGACATCTATATTATTGGAAAGGAATTGAAGTCATCTTGGCGCTGGCAGAAAAATTTAAATCAAACTCTGAGATTGTTTTTGTTATTGCCGGAGGTACTAAAACCGATCTAGAAACATATCAAAAAATTATTACGGACAAAAAAATAACGAACCTTTTACTTTTAGGTTTACAGCCACATGATAGAATTCCGGCTCTTTTAAAATGCGCCGATCTGTTATTATTACCAAACACTTCTGTGACCGAAGAATCAAAATCTCAAACCTCGCCTATCAAAATGTTTGAATATATGGCTTCGGGCGTGCCAATTTTGGCTTCCGATTTGCCCAGTATTAAAGAAGTGCTTAATTTCCATAACGCTTTTTTAGCTCCGGCTGGTAATGTCCAGGCTTGGCAGGAACAAATTATAGCTATTTTACAAAATCCAGCTTTGTCTGTTAAAATTGCTACCGAAGCCTTAAACGACGTCCAGCAGTATAGTTGGCATAAACGAGCAGAAAAAATTATAAATTTTATTAAATAAATATGACTATTTGTTATTTTGGCGATTATCATCCTAATTATCCCAGGCACAAAATTTTAATTAATGGCTTAAGATTAAACGGCGTTGAAGTAATCGAAAAAAGAACAGAAAAAAGGGGCTTAGCTAAATACGTAGACTTAATTAAGATGATTCTTGCTATTAATTATGATAAAAATATAGCTCTTGTCTTGGTCGCCTATTCTGACAGCCGGTTTGTTTGGTTATTAAAAATTTTTGCCAAAAAGCCTTTGATTTGGAATGCTTTTTATTCTATTTATGACAATTGGATTTACGACCGAAAATTAGCTTCCCCCCTAAGTCTAAAGGCTCTTTATTTTTGGCTTTCTGATTGGATTTGCTGTCAAGCGGCTGATTTAATTATTTTAGAAACAAACAACGATATAGAATATTTTGTTAAAACTTTTCATATTAAAAAAAAGAAATTTATCAGAGTTTTTGTTGGATACGATGAAGAAGTAATGTATCCTCGCCCCAGCGAAAAAAAGGGAGACGAATTTATCGTTGAATTTCATGGCAAGTATATTCCGGTCCAAGGTATTGAATATATTGTCAAAGCCGCTAAATTATTAGAAAATGAAAATATTAAATTTATCATTATTGGTGAGGGTCAGGAATATAACCGTATTATGCAACTAAAGGAAGAGTTAAAACCTAATAATATTAATTTTATGCGCACTTTACCCTTTATAGATTTACCACCATATATGGCCGCTGCTGATGTTTGTTTAGGACTTTTGGGTGATCGTTCGCGCATCGATCAGGCGATTCCCAATAAAATTTATGAAGCTGCGGGTATGAAAAAAGCTTGTATCAATGCCGATACCAAAGCTATCCACGAACTTTTCACTAATCGGGAAAACATTTTACTTTGTCATCGTGCTGATCCAAAAGATTTAGCAGCCAAAATTTTAGAATTAAAAAATAATCCGGCGCTTAAAGAAAGAATTGCTCAACAGGCCCATGCTTTAGTGCGTGAAAAGGTTTCTTTTGCCGCTCTAGGCAAAACTTTAAAAGACGAATTAGAAAAACACTTTGGTTCATATGTACACCCATAAATTAAATTGTCGTATTTGCCAATCAAAAAATTTAACCGAATTTTTAGATTTAGGTGAACAACCACTGGCTAATAATTTTTTAAAAAGTAGCGCTGATTTTGTTTCAGAAAAATTTTATCCTCTAAAAGTTTATTTTTGTCATGATTGCAATCTGATGCAATTACTTGATGTGGTAGATAAAGAAATTTTATTTAAAAATTATATTTATTTTTCTTCGGGCATGCCCAAACTTTCTGATCATTTTAAAAATTATGCCGAAAATCTTATGGTTCGTTTTTTAAAGAAGGATGATTTAGTGGTAGAGTTGGCCAGTAATGATGGTATTTTATTAAATTTTTTTAAAGACTCCGGTTATCGTATTTTGGGTGTTGATCCGGCCGAAAACATCGCTGCCCTAGCTAATACTCGTGGAGTTCCAACTTTACCAAAATTTTTTAGTCAAAATTTGGCCAAAGAAATCGTTAAAAATTATAGTTTTGCCCAAGTTATTATTGCTAATAATGTCGTTGCCCATATTGATGATCATCATGATTTAGCTTTGGGCGTTAAAACCTTATTAGCTCCAGATGGTGTTTTTGTTTTTGAAGCGCCATATTTGATTGATATGTTTGAAAATCTTACTTTTGATACTATTTATCATGAGCATTTGTCATATTTAGCTATTAGGCCCCTAAAAAAACTTTTTGAAAAATATAATTTAGAGATTTTTAAAGTAGAAATACATCCGGTTCAAGGAAAATCCATAAGGGTTTTTGTTGGCCATGCCAATAAACACCCCATTGATCAAAGTGTGGCCTATTTAATTATGAAAGAATTGGCCATGGAATTGCCTCAAGTTAAAAGTTATCAAAAATTAGCCGTCAGAATAAGCAATTTTAAAAAAGATCTTATTGATTTATTAAAAAAAATAAAAATATCTGGAAAATCCATCGCTGCTTATGGCGCTCCAGCCAAAGGTAATACTTTATTAAATTATTGTGGAATTAGCACTAATTTTTTAGATTTTGCCCTGGAAGATCTGCCGGCCAAACAGGGATTGTATACCCCTGGTCAACACATCCCAGTGGTTACCAGAACATATGTGGAAACACATCAGCCCGATTTTTATTTATTATTAGCTTGGAATTATGCTCCAGTTATTTTGGCCAAAGAGAAACAATTTCAAGCCAATGGCGGTAAATTTATTATGCCAGTTGAAGGCATAAAAATTATTTAAAAAATTTATGAATAAAAAAATTCTAGTTACTGGTGGCGCTGGTTATGTTGGTAGCAGCTTAGTGCCCGCATTATTATCGCATGGTTATGAGGTCCGGGTTTTGGACAAGCTTGTCTATGGCGACTTTGCCCTTGAATCCGTTAAAAATCGCATTGAATTAGTTGTTGGCGATATTCTCAATCCCCCCGAAAATATTATGGACGGGATTTTTGGCGTGATTCACCTGGCTGGTCTTTCTACTGAGCCAACCGCTAATATTAATCCTCGGCTTACTGATCAAATTAATCATATTGGGGTTGAAAAAATCGCTCGTCTGGCCAAGGAACACGGTGTGGAAAGATTTATTTTTGCCTCATCGTGTTCCGTCTACTTTACCTATGATACGCCTTTAATACCACCGCCGTATAAAGAAGACGAATCCGTTAATAGTATTTCCGCATATTCTATTAGTAAAAAGGCAGCAGAAGAAGCACTTAAAGAATTAACCGATGATAATTTTAAACCCATAATTTTTAGAAAAGGCACTCTTTTTGGTTTCTCACCCAAAATGCGTTACGATTTAGTTTTAAATTCTTTTACTAAAGATGCATTTAAACAAAATAAAATCATTGTTCATGCGGGCGGGGAAATTTATCGACCCATGCTTGATATTAAACACGCTGTAGCCGCATATATCTCAGCCTTAGAATTACCCCTTTCACGAATTGGTGACAAAATATTTAATATTGTTGATGATAATATTAAAGTTACTAATCTAGCTCAAGACTTCATTAAAATAATCAAAGACTATAATGATATTAATATTGTTCTTGATATTCAAGAGGTTGGTATCGCGCGCAACTATCTAGCCGATAACACTCGGTATAAAGAATTTTTTATTCCTAAAAAAGAAAGGCAAGTTTCTGATGCCATTATTGAAATGTGGCAAAAACTTACTCAAGGTCATGATTATAACGATGACCGATTTTATACTGACAAATGGCATAAAAAAATTAATGAAGAAAAAATTAAAAAAACAAAAATATTAATTGTTGGTGCAGCTGGACAATTGGGGCAAGCGCTTAATAAAATTTTCAATCATAATTATGAATTATATAATCTTTCGCACCAAGATGTTGATATTACTGATTTTAATAAACTTCAAGAAAAAATTACTGAAATCAAACCAAACATTATTATTAATCCAGTTGCCTTTCATCAAGTGGAAGAATGTGAACAAAATGTTGCTAAAAGTTATTTAGTAAATTCTTTAGGTGCATTTAATATCTCTAAATTGGCCCACACTGTCAATGCCACCATAATTTATTTAAGCACCGATTATGTATTTGATGGAATTAAAACCACTGGTTATGAGGAACACGACAGTCCCAATCCAATCAATGTTTACGGCGCTTCCAAGTTAGCCGGTGAACAATTAACTGCCCTTGCTAATTACAATCACTATATCATCAGAACCAGTGCTCTTTTTTCCGAATTTAAAAGTGGTAAGGGGCATAACTTTATTGATTTAATGTTAAATTTAGCGCAAAAAGAAGAAAAAATTGAGGTGGTTAATGATCAATACACTTGCCCCACCTATGTGTCTGACCTGGTTTTTAAAATCAAGGAAATGATTGAGAAAAAAATACCTTACGGTGTTTATCATGTTACCAATCAAGGTTTTTGCAGCTGGTATGAATTAGCCAAAACGATTTTTGAAATTAAAGGTTTAAATATTAATCTCACCGCTATCAATACTGATTCTGATTCTGCTAAGGCCCAAAGGCCCAAATTTAGTGTTTTGCTTAACAATAAGCTTACCTCAATGGGTTTAGAGTTACTCCCGCCTTGGTCAGAAAGTTTAAAAAAATTTTTATCATTAAATCAAAATCACATGGAAAATTCAATGCCTCAAGAAAAAATTGCTAGATTTCACGAACAACGTTTTCATGAAGATGCTCGTCGCCGCGGGTTTTATGATCTTGTGCCCGGGTTACCCGGTGACATGAATTTTACTCATATGCAAGCCAATATTATTTCTGGCATGCACATGCATAAAAATCAAACTGATTATTTTACTGTGGCTAAGGGCAGTGTGCTTTTTCGCTTAGTTGCTGAAGACGGACGCGAAGAAAGAGTAGTTTTGAGCGAGCATAGTCGCAAAACCTTGATTATTTCGCCTGGTGTTTGGCATGGTTATCGTTCTCTTGAACCATCAATTTTAGTTTTTTACATTGATCAAAAATTTAATTTAAATGATGAAAACCGTCGGCCAACTTCAGCCGCTGATTGGCAAATTGAAATTAAATAAAATTATGAAAATAACATTTTTATTACCTCATCTTAAAATTTCTGGCGGGGTTAGATTATCATTAACCTATGCCCATTTATTAGCCGAGAAAGGTCATCAGGTTACAGTGGTAATAAAAAATAAAATTTTTTGGCGTCGTTTTTTGGCCAATTTAATTAATCGTAAACCACTTTGGTTCAAAAATAATCAAGCCAAATTTTTACGTATTGAAGACTTCCAAATTCAAAATATTCCAGACGCGGACATTATCATTGCTTGTTATTGGCAAATTGTCGCTTTCATGTCCACCTTGCCATCCCAAAAAGGTATTCAATACAATTTTATTCAACACGATGAACGACTTTATCATGGCCAAAGAGACGAAGTAACCAGGGCCTATCAAAAAATTAATAAAAAAATAGTTTTATCTAACTGGCTTAAAGAAATTATTAAAAATGATTTTAATCAAGATTCAGAAGTTTTAATTACGCCGGTTGATTTTAATCTCTTTCATCCCGTACCAGATGCTAGAATTGATTCTAAAGTAATAAAAATTTTGTTACTTCACCACAGCTATAAATGGAAGGGCACTGCAAGCGGTTTAGAAATTGTTAAAAAAATAAAAAAAACTTATCCCGAAGTCAAATTAGTTTTTTATGGAGTTAGAAGCGAAAAAATTGATCTTAAAGACGTTGATGAATATTATTTTAATTTACCACAAGAAAAATTAGCCTGGCTTTATTCTTCATGTGACATTTTCTTGTGTCCGTCAGAATGGGAAGGTTTGGGTATGCCCGGCATGGAAGCGATGGCCTCGGGCTCATGTTTAGTTACTAATGATACCGGCGGTTCTCGCGATTATGCTTTTGATGGTCAAACAGCCTTTGTGGCCAAACACAATGATTGGGAAGATTTATATCAAAAATTATTATTAGCTGTCGAAAATAAAGAATTGCGAGAAAAAATTGCCAAACAAGGTTATGAGTTTATTACTCAAAAAATAGATAATTGGGAACAAAGTGCGGCTAAGATGGAAAAAATGTTTGAAAGCGCCTTATAATAATAATTTAAATTAAAGTTATAAAAATAAAAAATTTTTAAATTATGCTCAAACTTTCCATTATTATTCCAACATATAACGAAGAAAAAACCGTTTTAAAAATTATTAATCGGGTTGAGCGCGTTAAATTAGAAAATATTAATAAAGAAATAATTATCGTTGATGATGGTTCAACCGATCAAACAAAAGAAATTTTAAAACCATTGGAAGAAAAATATAAAATTATCTATCAGCCTAAAAATTTAGGTAAAGGCGCCGCAGTCAGAACCGCTCTTAACCAGATAACCGGTGACATAGTTTTAATTCAAGACGCTGATTTAGAATATAATCCAGAAGAATATTCCAAACTATTAGATCCCATTATTAATCATGACCTTAACGTGGTATATGGTTCGAGAATGCTTGGTGCACACACCGCCACAAATTTTTATTATTATTTAGGTAATAAATTAATTACTTTTATTGCCAATCTCCTCTACAACGCATCTTTAACTGACATAGAAACCGGGTATAAGGTTTTTCGTAAAGATGTTATAATTAATTTAAATTTAACCGCTAATGGTTTCGATATCGAGCCAGAAATTACTGCTCAAATTTTAAAGAAATATAATATTCACGAAGTGCCTATCTCTTATTTTGGCCGGGATTTTTCGGAAGGTAAAAAAATTTCTTGGCGTGATGGTTTGCAAGCCATTCTTGTTCTTTTAAAATATAAATTTATTAACTAAATTAAAATTAATTTGATATGATCATTAATCAAGATTTATCAATTTATCATAAAGTTGCTCGCTTAGCTGGTTTTGTATCAGCCTACTTTTTATTTGCCACCATTTTATATTTTATTTTATTATTGACTCATCACCAGCTTAGTTATTCGATAATTATGATTTTAGTAGCTTGTTTAAATTTATTTGGTTGGTTATTAAAAAAAATTTTAAAATAATATGACACTTAATTTTAAATTTTTATGGCCAGAGTTTTTATCGGGTTTTAAGCAATTTAGTGGTCACATCACCATATTAATTAATACTGTTTTATTGTTTTTTGCCTATATAATTGGCGTCGGTTTTTCTTCAATATTTGCCAAAATCGCTGGCAAAAATTTTTTAACTTTAAATATTGACTCTAATAAAAAAACACATTGGTCAAAATTAAATCTAACCAAAAAAGAATTTAATGAATATTTAAAACAATTTTAATTTATGTATATTTTAGGTATTAGTTGTTATTATCATGATGCTTCCGCTGCATTGCTTAAAGATGGAGTAGTGGTAGCGGCGGCCGAAGAAGAAAGATTTACTCGTAAAAAACACGATTCTTCTTTTCCACTTAATGCTATTAATTTTTGTTTATCACAAGAAGGTATTAAAATAGACGAAATTTCATATGTTGGTTTTTATGAAAAACCATTTTTAAAATTTGAACGAGCCCTTTCACAACACCTAACTATGTTTCCTTGGTCATTAAAAACCTTTCTTAGTTCTCTACCAGGTTGGTTAAATGAAAAATTAAGATTGCCTCGCATTATAAAAAAGAAAATTGGTTGGCACCGGGGTGTACTTTTTATTGATCATCACTTGGCCCACGCGGCTAGTAGTTTTTTAGCTAGTCCCTATCAACAAGCAGCCATTGTCACGGTTGATGGCGTTGGTGAGTGGACTACTACCACTTATGGTTTTGGTATTAATAACGACATCACTCTGGCCAAGGAAATAAAATTTCCCAGTTCTGTTGGTTTATTATATTCAACCATTACAGCTTATTTGGGTTTTAGTGTTAATAATTCCGAGTATAAGGTTATGGGCTTAAGTGCTTATGGCACCATGGATCGTGCTAAAAATATTTATTATCAAAAAATGCAAAAAATTATCGATATTAAAGCAGATGGTAGTTTTTGTTTTGATATGAGTTATTTTAAATTTCATTACGCCGACCGTATGCCCAATAAAAAATTATGTGATCTGTTAGACGGTCCGGTTCGCCAACCAGCAGAACCAGTTACTACTCGTCATCAAGACATTGCCGCTGCCGTTCAACTTTTAACAGAAGATATTTTAACTAAAATTTTAAACCATGTTTTTTATCAATATTCATGTGAAAATTTGGTGCTTGCTGGCGGTGTTGCTTTAAATAGCGTTTATAACGGTAAAATATTAAAAAATACCCCTTTTAAATCACTTTGGATTCAACCCAACGCCTCGGATGGTGGCACTGGCGTTGGCGTGGCCTTATATATTTATTACACTCTTTTAAATCACGAGAGAATAAAAAGAATGGATAATGTTTATCTTGGCCCAGAATTTTCCGAACAAGAAATAAAATTGTTTTTAGATGATAATAAAATTAAATACTCTATTTTTATTAATAAAGAAGAATTAATTAATCGGGCCGCCAATCTAATTAAAGATAATTTTGTTGTTGGTTGGTTCCAAAAAGGTATGGAGTGGGGACCGCGAGCTTTGGGTGCACGTAGTATTTTGGCTAATCCACTTAATCCTAAAGCCAAAGAATTGCTTAATACTAAAGTTAAACATCGGGAAAAATTCCGCCCATTTGCACCAGTCGTTTGTGCAGATGACGCGCCGACATATTTCGATTGCGATCTGCCACTGCCAGAACCAACTGATTATATGCTTATGGTTTACCCAATTAAAAAAGAATGGCAAGAAAAAATACCATCTGTTACCCACGTTGATGGTTCTGGTCGCCTGCAAACCGTCAACCGCAAACAAAACGAACTTTATTATGATTTAATTAAAAAATTTGGTAGTTTAACTGGCATACCAATTTTAATTAATACTTCTTTTAATATTCGTGGCGAGCCAATTGTTTGTACGCCAAAAGACGCCTATCGTTGCATGATGGGCACTGGCATTGATTATTTAGTGATTGGTAATTTTTTAATTAAACGGGAAGATAATCCAGCCGATATTTGGGATAGTGAAAAATATGCTGTTGATTAATTAAATTAATTTAATAAAAATATGTCTGATGAAAATAAAAAAATCGACACTGACGAAAAAATAAAAAATAATTCACTTCTAGGCGAAGTCTGGAATTTTTTAAAAATTAGGAAGGCTTGGTGGTTAACGCCAATCATTATTGTTTTATTATTAGTTGGCATTCTTATTGTTATGAGTCAAAGTAGCGTCATTTCACCTTTTATTTACGCCTTTTTTTAATTTTAATTATATGTCCGAATTTAAAAAACAAAACATTTTGATTAATTTATTACTTTTTTTTGTTATTCTTATTATTGGTCTTTTTGGCGCTGAATTTTTAATGCACAAGCTCCAACCCAAACACGAAGAATATCTTTTAGATCCGAAATTAAAAGTTATTGGTAACCCCGCGGCTGGTCGTGATAAAAATGGTTATCGTAATGAAACCGTACCTTTGAGCGCCGACATAGTAGCAATTGGTGATTCCCAAACCGACGGCCTGCTCAATGCAAAAAATATTGCTGATAGTTGGCCACATGCCCTTGGTAAAATGTTGGAAAAGAATGTTTATCAAGTAGCTCTTGCCGGTTATGGTCCGGTACAATATAATTATCTTCTTGACCAGGCGTTAACTTTTAATCCGAATACAATTATTATTGGCTTTTATTTGGGTAATGATCTTTTTGATGTTTTTGATATGGTTTATCAAAATGATAATTGGCCAGAGTTAAAAGATAAAAATTTTACTTTTAATGAACCTATAAATATTGATATTACCAAAGAAAATTTTATCAGTTTAAAATATGCTTATAAAAAAGGCAGCTGGCAATACAAATTAATGACCTTAAGACAATGGCTTAGACAAAATAGCTATCTGTATGGTTTTTTAAGTGATACCACCGCTGGTTTAAGAAATAAGCTTGGTTTGCTTGATGATCAAGAAAACAGAGAACAAAGATTAAATAATTTTGCTGATAATAATCAAGATCTGCTATTTTTTTATAATGAAAATCCCAAAACCACTCTCAGTCCTTTTTACCGTGCAACGGTGATTAATTTAAATGATCAACGAATTCAAGAAGCCTTTCGCATAACGCAACAGTTGTTTTTAGAAATGCACAAAAAATTGACTACGCAAAATAAACAGTTTATTATTTTAATTATTCCCACCAAAGAGATGGTTTATGGACAATTCATGGCAGAAAAAAAAATTATATTTCCTGAACAACTGCAAACATACTTAGACAAAGAAAAAGAAGTGATTATTAATATTGAAAAATTTTGCCAAACAAATCATCTTAAATGTGTTAACGCCACCAACAAGCTGGTCTTTGGCGTTGCCGAAAAAAAAGAAATTTACCCCGCTGATATTGATGGTCACCCCACAGCCATCGGTTATCAATTAATTGCAGAGAGTGTTTTTGAGTATTTACAAAATAATCTATCCACCAATTCTTTAGATATGATTAAACAATAATATGCCCCAAATTTCTATTATTATTCCAACCCACAATCGTCCTGATACACTAAAAAAAGCAGCGCTTTCAGTTTTAAGCCAATCTTATCAAGATTGGGAACTGATTATTGTTGATGATGGATTAAAGATTAGGGCCGAAAGTGTTGCTAAAGAATTAAATGATTCGCGTATTAAATATGTTCCTCATGAACAAGAACAAGGTGGCGGCGCCGCTCGCAATACTGGTATTAAAGCCGCCCAAAGTAATTTTATTGCTTTTTTAGATGACGATGATGAGTGGCTGCCAGAAAAATTATCTATTCAGATGGCGCAATTTGAAAATACTGCCCCAAATATTGGTTTTTGTTTTTGTGCTGTCAAAAACATAACCGATCACGGTCAAGAAAAAACTTCCGTTCCCGAAGGCACGGCTAATTATTTTGAATTATCTTTAAGCACTTTTAAAAAATTTCTGACTGTCACATTGATTATTAAAAAACATGTCTTTAATGAAGTTGGTTTGTTTGATGAAACTTTACCTAGCCACCAAGAAGCAGAATTAATGATCAGGATCACCAAAAAATTTAAAGGATTGGGCATTAATCAGCCATTAGTTAATGTAGATATGGTGGCTGGTCATGAACACGTTGGTAACAATTTAATCAAAAGGATTCGGGGCAGGGAATTAGTTTTAAAAAAACACGAAGCAGAATTTAAAAAACGACCAACTGTTTTTGCTGGTCATTTATTTACTTTAGGAATTTTATATCGTCAAAACAAAAATTATCAACAAGCACAAAAAAATTTTAAAAAAGCCTGGCGAACAAATTTTAAGTGGCGATATTTTTGTCATTATTTATTAATGTTAATTAAACATTAATATTTTCTTTGTTGGTCGCCAAGTAACGTCCTTCCGAACAAATATTGCACATAGCAATATTTTTTCTTTCTTTAAAAATTTCTTTTCTAAAATTTTTATATTTTTTCCCGTGCCAAATATTTTTAATTTTTTCTTGGCAAACATTGCCCATAATGTAATTCGAATATAAATCATAACAACACGGTACAACATTGCCATCGCAATTTATTACCATTGAACTAAGAACTTGGGAACAAAAATTTGGTATTTCTCCTTTTAGTTTAAAAGTGCCATCGGCCATTTTTTCGTAACGCGTCAATGAGGCGTCAGACGGTAATAACTCTGCGGCCATTTTTTGAAAATCAGAATCATTAATATCAATCCCAGCTGTTTTTTCCGCATAAACATCAACCATAAGTTCGGCGGCTATTTGTTTCATTTTTTCCCTTTGATGTTCATTATGCTTCATTAAAATAAATTGTAATTCAATAATTGGAGTAGGGGAGCGTAATTGTTTTTTTAAATTAATAATAGTTTGAAAACTTTTAATAATATGCTCAAAATTAGTATTAACTCTAAATTTTTTTAATGTCTCGTCATCGGCACCGTCTAAACAAATAATTAAATAATCTAAACCACTCATTATTAAATCTTGACAAAATTTTTCATCTTTAAAAAATTCCCCGTTCGTGCTGGTTTTAATATACAGCCCAGCCTCCTTAGCATATTTTATCATCTCAATTATTTCCGGATGCATAAAAGGCTCGCCGTAGTTAAATAATACCAGTTTTTTAGTGTAACCGCGCAATTGATCAATTGTGTTTTTGTAATTTTCCAAACTCATCATGCCTTTAGGTCGGTTTAATTTTCCCGACCCAGTTGGGCATGTCGGACACTTCATGGTGCAGACATTAGTTGGTTCTAAAATTAAAGTTTCCGGTAACGGTGCCAGGTTTTTTTTAATCTTTAATTTATTTTTTATTTTATACCACAGCAAATCAATCTGACCCAATTGGATTAAATTAATTATTGGTTTTATTTTTTTAAACATAATTTTACCATTGGTTTTCCTTACTTATTAATTTTTCTTGAGCTAAAATTTGTAGTTTTTTATCAGTCAACTTTAATCTATCCATTACTGGTTTATAACCTTCTTGCCATAAAGATTTCCAAACGGTATACACAAAACCAAAATAAGTTTTTTCTTGAGAAATGGCGTGTTTGATTTTTTCTTGATCATGAAATTTAATCTGTCCAAAAGAGGGGTAATAATACACTTGCGTTCCATGAATTAAATTAGCCACCAAAGAAAAACCCATGTCATCAGATTTTTTAAATTCTGGTGTCATATCTAGTATTCTTGGATGCATAACGATTGATTTACTAAACATGGAGATGCCCGGTCCAGCAGTGTCACAGATCATTAAATCATTAATAATTTGCTGTCTAAAATTTACGTCTATTTTTAAAAAAGAATTTTCTTGGTATTTAGCCCACAAAGTGCACCAACACGACAAGATACTCTTGGTGGGTAAAGTTTGAAAAGTTTTCCACATTTTAAAAACAAAATTTTTATCTAACAATACAATGTCATCATCTAAAAAAAGCACGGTCTTATATTTTGCCATGGTCGCTAATTGATAACGGATTTGACAACGATAATTATAACTAGAATTAATAATCTTTATGTCAGAAAATTTTCTTATTCGTCGACCGATTTTAGTAAACAATGACGCACCAATAATTTTTTTGTTAAAATTATTACACAAGATGTATTCCACTTTTAAGTCATTTAAATTCTGGGCCAACAAACCATCTATTAATGCGGTTAGGCCCTTTTTTCGATCATAAGTTAAAGTAATAATTGTTAAACCATTTTCTTGATTCATATTTTTTTAAAGTAATAATAATCAATAAAAATAAAAACAATCTGATGAGCAACGGTAGCTAAAATTGCTCCGGTGATTCCATAAATTGGTAATAAAATAAATAACCAAATTGCTTTTAAAAGTGGGTTAAGAATATTGGTTAAATAAACCAATTTTTTCTCAGCATGAAGTAAGGTACCGATGCTTAAAAACCTTTCTGGAAAAAGAATTAAAACTAGGGTTAGATATTGAGCATATCGGACAGACTCTAAATATTGAGGAAAAAATATTTTATAAATATATGGCATTAATATAACAAAAATTACAATGGGAATAATTAAGATTAAGATAGCTTTAATAATCTTTAAAGGTAGTGTCTTTTTAATTATTTCTTTATTTTGTTCGGAAATCTTTGGCATCGAAATTGTTACTACCGATTTAAATAAAGACCTTAATTGATTAACTGGGGCCAAAGCCATGGCATAAATAGCCAAAGCGGTTGCATCAAGATAGTGCCACATTAATAAACCGTCTAATTGAGTTACCAAATTTGCTAAAACACTAATTATCGTTAAGTGTTTGCCATAGTTAATAGCGGTCACATCAATTACGTTATTACCAACATATTTTTTAAAAGTAACTAATAAAAAAAATACTCTGCCAAAAGTATAAAAGAATAAATAATTTAATAAAATTAAAAAAATATTATGCGTAAAAAATAAAGATATTAACATTGCCAAAGTTGCTAAAATTTTTATCACCGCATTATATTTTGTTGTTTTGTCAAATCTTTTTTTGCCTTGCAAATAAGCATCAAAAACAGTTACGGAATCCATAAATGGTAAAAATAATCCCGCAATTAAAAAAACGAACATCAAAACATTGTTGTTTTGCCAGTAATAATAACCGGCTACTATTAAACATCCCAAAGCGCTTAAAATTCCCCAGGAAATCCTAGTTTTTAATGCTAATTTTAAAGTGCCATCTTCGTTTCTTGCCGCCGCTCTTAAAACAGCCGTATTAATACCGGCTAATGTCGGAATGGTCAGAATTGATAAAACCGACAGAATATATTTATAAGTTCCGTATGTTTCTTTGGGTAATAAATTAGCAAAAGCAATTGCTAAAATAAACCCAGATGCCGCTGATATTATTTGCGCCACTGTCAGCCAAAAGCCACCCTGGGCCAAATAAACCATATCAGTCTTGGTACATTTTTCTGTACCACGCAATATTTTAATTACAATTAATTTAATTTTTTTCCACATATTTTAATTCTACATTTAAAATAAAATCTAATGAATCTGTTAAAGAAAGTTTTGGTTGCCAATTTAACATTTTTTTTGCTTTTTTACAAGAACCATAAATTTTTGTTATTTTGCTTGAGTCGAACTCGTTTTTAAATTCAATTTGCCAACCATTTTTTTTTGCTCGTTTTTTTAATTTCTGACAGAATTCACATATACTAACGGCGTGTCCGGAACACAAATTAAACACTTCGCCCGTGATCACTGACTTTTTATTCAATAAATAATAAAATTTAACTGCCTCGCGAATATCTAAAAAATCACGAACATTATCTGGATTAAAAATTTTTACTATTGGATTTTTGCTTTTTTGTGTTTTAATCTGTTCCAAAATATTACCAATTAATAATTTTTTCGGTGTACTCGGCCCAATTAAATTAAATGGCCTCACCAAATTAACCGCCGATCGATCTTTTACCGTTAAAAAAAAGTCACTTTGTTTTTTTTTGCTTAATCCATAATCATTATTTGGCTCAAGCAAACTTTTTTCTGTTATTGGATTTTTATTATTTACTCCATATTCAGCTGCGCTACCAATTAATAAAATCCTTGGTTGCTGGGGATAATTTTTGGCCGCTTTAAATAAATTTATTGTTGATTTATAATTTACATCAAGATATTTTTTAAATGAACTAGCTATAATCAAACCAGCTAAGTGATAAACGTAGTCTGGCTGATGTTTTTTAAAAACATTTTTCCAAACTTCAAATTTTGTCAAATCACCTTGATAATAAAAAATCCTCTCTCGTTCCAACCAATTTTTTTTTGTTTCTAAACCATAATCAAGATCTACCCCAACAACATACGCATCTTTTTCTTTATTCAAAATGTAATTAGCTAAAAAATTACCAGATAATCCATTAATTCCGGTAATTAAATGACATTCTGTTTTTAATTTTTTAACCATTTATTTATTTTTAAACCAATTAACGTAGCTAGTTAAATCACGTTCAAAATCAGTTTGTGGTTTAAAACCATTTTTTTGTGCCTTTTCTATGCCAGCACACAATCTTTTTATCTCACCCGGTCTGGCTGCCGTATGAATAATATTTGATTTCGAGCCAGTAATTTTAATAACCATTTCCGCCAATTGGTTAATACTTATTGTTGCACCCGTGCCAAAATTTAATTCTTCGCCCCAAAGTTCATTCTTTAATGAAAATTCATATGCCGCTAATGCGTCCTGAATATACATAAAATCTCTTTCTTGATTTCCATCACCAAAAATTTCTAAAGGCTCATTTTTTAAGGCTCGATTAATAAATTTGGGGATTACTGCCCCATAAATATCGCTATTTTGATACTCACCAAAAACATTAAAATTACGCTGAATAATTACTTTAGTGCCATAAGTTGTAAAATACGATTTACATAATCTATCTGCGCCAGCTTTAGAAGCACCATAAGGTGAATGTGGATTTAATGCATGATCTTCATTCATTACTTCGCTTAATGATGAACCATAAATCTCCGAGGAAGAAGCATAAATCATTTTTTTATTTAATTTTGTGACTGCATCTAAAATATTAACCGTACCTTCAACATTAACTGCCACTGTTTCTTGGGCTTGATCAATGGATTTATCAACATTAATTTGAGCAGCTAAATGAAAAACAACATCAGCCCATTCTACAAATTTATAAACGCTTGGATAATAACGCACATCAGCATATGCCGATTCAACAATTTGACCACACGGGTGACTAACATTATCAATTCCTTTAACCTCATAACCATTATTTAACATTTTTTTATGCAAATGCGAACCAATAAAACCCAAATTTCCGGTAATAAGAATTTTCATAAAAAATAAATTAATTTATAATTTTATAGTATCATAAACACCGCTTTTTGTCTATCTTTACTAATTTCTATTTTATGATACTATAAATTATAATAAAATAACAACTAATTTATGATTAATTTTCCTTATCACCGCGCTCTGGTTACTGGTGGCGCTGGTTTTATTGGCAGTCATATCGCGGAAGAACTTTTAAGCCTAGGGCTGGAAGTTATTAGTATTGATAATTATCTTTCTGGTAAAAGAGAAAATCTTAAAGATTTTTTAAGTAATTCGAAATTCAAAGAAGTTAATTGCGATGTGGTTAATTATGATGAATTAAAAAGATATTTTGATGGAGTAGATATTGTTTTTCACGAAGCTGCCTCTAAAAAAACCGTCTGTTTAAACGATCCTCGTCGTGATCTTGAAATTAATGCTAAGGGTACTTTTAACATTTTGGAATTAGCCCGTGATTTTGGCGTGAAAAAAGTTGTGCACGCTTCCACCGGGTCTGTTTATGGCGAAGCCATTTCCTATCCCCAAAATGAACATCACCCAGTTCATCCGACTTCTTATTATGGCGTTAGTAAATTGGCCGGTGAAAAATATGCCATGGCCTTTGCAAAATTATACAATCTAGATGTTACTGTTTTACGATATTTCCATGTTTATGGACCACGCCAAGAGTATGCTGATGCTGGCGGAGTAGTTCCAATTTTTATTCGTCGAATTTTACAAAATCAGCCAATTTTAATTTTTGGCGATGGCACTCAACAACGTTCTTTCACTTATGTTAAAGACGTGGTTGCTGCTAACATCTTAGTCGCCACCTTACCGGAAACCAAAAACCAAGTTTATAATTGTGCTTCTGGTATTAAGGTTACTATTCAAGAACTGGCTGACAAAATTAAACAATCACTTGGTCGACGCGAACTGCCAATCGAATATAAAGATTGGGTTTTGGGTGATATTAAACTTTTTGATATTGATAATTCAAAATTAAAACAGCTTGGTTTTGAATTCAAAACTAACTTTGACAGTGGTTTATCTGAAACCATCTATTGGTTAAAAAAGAAATTTGAAAATGATTCATATGTATAAAAATAAAACTATTGGTGTTAATGTGCCCGCATATAATGAGGAAAAATTAATTGGTAAAGTAATTACTACTATGCCAGATTTTGTTGATAAAATAATAATTGTCAATGATTGTAGTACTGACAACACAAAAAATATTATAGAAAATTTTGCTGCTAGCGATCAACGAGTAGTTTTAATTAATCATCAAACCAACCAAGGTCTTGGCAAATCGTTAATTGATGGCTATTTAAAAAGTTTATCCTTAAACATGGATATCACCGTTGTTATGGCGGGTGATGCACAAATGGATCCATTAGATTTGCCGGCCATTATTGAACCAATAGTAAACCAGGAGGCTGATTATACTAAGGGCAATCGTTTATTAGCACCCAACATTTCGCGCATCATGCCTACTTATCGTTTTATTGGTAATTCCTTTTTAACTTTATTAACTAAATTTGCCACCGGTTATTGGCACATTATTGATCCGCAATCTGGTTATACTGCTATCAGTAAAACAGCATTAAATAAAATTAATATCTCTGCCATGACTCCTGGCTATGGTTACAATGCCGACCTTTTAACTATGTTAAATATTGCCAATTTTAAAGTTAAAGATGTTGAGATTAAACCAATCTATGGCTCTGAAAAAAGCAAAATTAAAGTTGGTAAATATATTGTAAAAATTTCCAAACTTTTAACCAAATTATTTTTTAAAAGAATGTGGCAAAAATATTTTGTGCGTGAATTTCATCCGCTTGTCTTTTTTTATTTTTTAAGTTTCATTAATTTAATTCTCATTGCTTTGCCATTTTTTATTCGTTTTCTTTATCTCTACTTTAAACTGGGTATTGCTCCACAAACCACTTTAATTATCTTTGTCTTTACCGCTACCATGGGTGTTTTCTCATTATTTTTTGGTATGTGGTTAGATATGGAAGACAATCGCCGTCTTAAATCATAAAATAAAAATTTATGAATGCTAATCCTAAAGATTATTTTCGTCACGGCATTTTTTTTAATCTCTATGGTTTATTTAAATATTTACCATCACCTTTGGGTGATGTTTTGCGTTATTTAATTATTAAAATTTTTATCAAAGAAATTGGTCGCGTGCGTATTTATGAAGGGGTTACCTTTTGGTACCCAGAGAGAATAAAAATAGGGGATAAGGTTACATTAAATGAATGGGTTTATTTAAATGGTTATGGTGGTTTAACAATTGAAGACGGAGTTAGAATTGGAGAACGCACTTCCATTATTACTTCTGATCACACTTTCGAAAAAAAAGATATTCCTATCTATCAACAAGCAATTATTGGCAGTCAAGTTATTATTGAAAAAAATGTCTGGATCGGTTGTCACGTTGTTATTCTAAAAGGTATTCGCATTGGCGAAGGTGCTGTTATTGCCGCTGGCGCAGTTGTTACCAAAGATGTGCCATCATTTTCTGTTGTCGCCGGTGTGCCGGCTAAAATCATTAAACAAAGATAAAAAATATGTGTGGAATTTTTGGTTTAGTTGGTCAGCCCCACAACCAATTAACTATCAAAAAAATGCAAAAATTAGTGCGTTTACTTTTTAAACTTTCTGAATCACGTGGCAAAGAAGCCGCCGGATTAGCCATATTATCTAAAAAATCAGTTGAAATTATTAAACAAGCAGCTTCTGCTAGTACCCTAATTCACTCCACGGCCTATCAAGAATTTTGGCAGACATACAATCCCGAAATTTTTCAAGCGCTAATTGGCCACGCCCGTCTAGTAACTAATGGTAGCATGTTTTTTAATGATAACAATCAACCGGTTGTTAAAGATCAAGCAATTTTGGTTCACAATGGCATCGTGGTTAATGATCAAAGTTTATGGCAACAATTTCCCGAGCTTCATCGTCAATCTGAAGTTGATACAGAAATAATTGCGGCTCTGATAAATAAATTTTTAAATACTGAAAATTCCTTACCCCTTGCCATTAAAAAAACCTTTTCGTTAATTAAGGGCATGACTTCCATTGCTGGTTTTTTTAATAATCAAAATAATTTTTATTTAGCTACCAACAACGGCTCCCTATATTTATTGCCAGCAAAAAATAAAAAATTTTTTATTTTTGCTTCAGAAAAACATATCTTAGAAAAAGTTGCTAATCATAGAAATTACCAGCATTTTTTTTCTATTGGTCAAATAATTCATCTGTCAACAAATGAACTTTGGTTAATAGACCTGGCAAATCTAGAAAATAAATTTTTGGATTTTAAAAACCAAAACATTACTAATTGGCCAATAGAAAAAGTAACCCTCCGACCAATTAACAAAAAAGATACCGCTCCAATTTTTCCGCCATCAGAAAAAGATTCTGAAATTTCATCAAATTTTATCACAGAAATTAATGCCCATTATGAACAAATCAAACCTCAAATAGACTCACTTAAAAGGTGCACCAAATGTATTTTACCGGAAACCATGCCACTAATCGAATTTGATGAACACGGAGTTTGTAATTATTGTCGTCATTATCAACCACTTAAAATTAAAGGTGAAGAACAATTAAAACAATTAGTTTCATCTTACCGAAAAAATAATGGTGATCCTGATTGTGTCATGACCTTTAGTGGCGGCCGCGATTCTAGTTATGGTTTGCATTATGTTAAAAAAAAATTAGGTTTAAATCCAGTTGCTTATTCCTATGATTGGGGTATGATTACTGATTTAGCTCGTCGTAATCAATCAAGAATGTGCGGCCAATTGGGCGTTGAACACATTTTAATCTCCGCCAATATTAAGAAAAAAAGAGATAATATTAAAAAAAATGTTTTAGCCTGGCTTAAAAAACCAAATCTTGGCACCGTGCCATTATTTATGGCCGGTGATAAGCAATATTTTTATTATGCTAATAAAATTAGTAAACAAATTAAGGCCCCACTAATTGTGATTTGTACTAATTTGCTTGAAAAAACATATTTTAAAACCGCCTTCTGCGGTGCGCGTATTGATTTTAACAGTAAAAAACCATATGCTCTTTCTCCCTATAATCAGCTAAAATTAATTTGGTTTTATTTTAAAAATTTTATTACTAATCCCAGTTATATAAATTCCTCCTTATTAGACACCCTGGGTGCTTTTATTTCCTATTATTTTATTTCTCATAAACATTTAAATATTTATCAATACCTTCCTTGGGATGAAAATGAAATTTCCGAAACACTTATTAATCAATATGATTGGGAAACGGCGCCCGATACTTCCACCACCTGGCGCATTGGTGACGGTACCGCTGCTTTTTACAACTACATTTATTATACCATGGCCGGTTTTACTGAAAATGATACTTTTCGCAGCAATCAAATTCGAGAGGGTGTATTAACTCGCGAAGAGGCTTTAAAAATAACGCGTGCAGAAAATCAGCCACGCTGGCCAGCGTTTAGGTGGTATTGTGACACTATTGGCATTGACTGGCTTATGGCTCTTGAAAAAATAAATTCCGCCCCCAAACTCTATTAATTATGCTGCATCAAAAATCAATTTTTAAAATTTTTTCTTATCTTTTTATAATTGCTATCATCATCTTTTTGGTTTTTTATTTAAAGAATAATTGGTCAAAAATAACTTTCCCCGAGCTTAAATTTGATTACTTATACCTTATCATTTCTTTTATTCTTTTTGCACTCAGTTTAATTGGTTTAGCGCTTCTTTGGGGTCTAATCCTAAAAAAATTAGAACCAGCAAATACCTTAACTAAACAAAAAATAATTACTATCTATCTGGCCAGTGAATTAGCCAAATACACCCCAGGCAACATTTGGGCCATTGTCGGTCGGGTGCTTTGGGGTAATCAAGCTGGGGCCAGTAAAAAAAATCTTTTGATTAGTTCTTTCTTAGACAGTGTCTTGGCGGCTCTTTCTGTTATTGAACTGGGCGTAATTTTACTTTTCATCGCCTTGGGGAAAAATTGGCCTAATCTTTACCCGCTCGCGCTGGTAGTAATTATTATTAGTTTAATAATTATTCATCCAAAAATTTTTTATCCTCTTTTTAATTGGTTTTTTAAAAAAATAAAAAAAGAACAAATATTACCAGAAAATTTCATTAATTATCTTGACATTATAAAAATTAATCTCTTCTACTTTATTGTAGCTATATTTTTTTCTTTATCATTTTTATTTTTTGTCCGTTCTTTTACTGCTTTTCCAACCCCTGTTAGTCTTGGTTTAATGTCTGCCTTTGCCTTAAGCGCCGGTCTTGGCACTATTGCTCTTTTTGCGCCAAGTGGTCTTGGCGTACGTGAAGGCATCCTGGTTTTAATTCTTAAAAATTTTCTACCCGCTGCTCTTTCTGTTTTCCTTTCTTTAATTTTTAGAATCTGGCTAACAGTTATAGAAATTTTACTTTTTTCAATTTTCTGGCTTTATAATTTTTTTACTTCACAAAAAAAATGATTCTTAAAAAACATTATTCTAATTTTGTTTCCGCACAGACTACAACAATCTTTTTAAGCGGTTTATTTTTTGTTTTACTTTTTTTAGTTTTTAAATATCTATTAATAGATGCTTACTATTGGCAAAAAACGATCAATTTTATTACTGGTCATACAGTCAGTTCTATTGGCCTTAATAAAATAAATAAACTCTATCTCTATCCTTTCAATTATTTCATTTTTTACAGCGGTCTTTTTTTGATTGTTTCAGCCTTGCTTTTAAAAATTCCGTCAATTATTAATTTTTTTTATTCTTGGCTACAAAAAATTTGGTCCTGGTTTAACAAATTATCTCTTAAACAGTTACTTTTACTTATTTTAGGGATTAATCTAATTGGCAAAATATTATTGCTTATATTTACACCCGAACTTAAATTGGCTCACGACGGAGCCGAATATATTGATATTGCCCGAAACTTACTTGCTGGTCATGGTTTTATCAGTCGTCTGGTTTATGATTTTACCTTAACCACCTCGGTGCCTTATGCATTAGCGCTTTTTCCACCCCTTTTTCCCTTTCTTTTATATTTTTCTTTTTCTTTTTTTGGTCCCAATCTTTTTGCTGCCGGACTAATTGGTGTCTGCGCTTCCACGTTAATTCCGGTCCTATTATATCTTTTAACTAAAAATTTAACCCAATCTAAAAACATCGCCTTAACCGCCGCATTTATTATTACATTTAATCAAATTATTATTGGTTGGAGTACACAAATTTTAACCGAACTGCCATATACGGTTTTTGTACTATTGTGTTTTATTTTTTTAATCCAAGAGAAAAAAAAATCACCCCTTGGAATTGGGCTTTTTCTGGGTTTAGCATTTTTAACTCGTTGGCAAGGCGCTCTTCTGCTTTTACCAACTATTTTTATTTTTTATCTTTTTAAGATTAAAAAAGAAAATTTTAAAAAATATTTTTTAAATTTTTTAATCATCTGTTTTGTGTTTTTAATTATTATTAGCCCTTGGTTAATTAGAAATTATCATGTTTTTGGCACCCCCCTTCACACCAGCCAATCGACCACTAGTTGGTTAAAAAATTTTCAACCCGGTATTAATTCCCCACAAAATTTTTCACTTATTATTTTAACTAAAAACACTTTTTATAATTTCTCAGAATTAATCCGTCAAACACCAACTAAAATAATTGGTCACATTGTTTTATTTATATTAACTCTTAGCGGTCTTGTCATTTCCTGGCGTCAAAATAAAAAACAATATCTATTTATTTATTTTTATCTACTAATTAACTACCTATTCTTTTCTTTTTTTAAACCCCTACCACGCTACCTTTATGCCACCACACCCATCTATGTATTAATAGCTAGTTTGGGTTTCATAAATCTAAAAAGGATAATTAATAATAATTGGTTTAAAATTATTTCTCTTTTATTAGTCATCACCATGATATTGGGAACTTATCTGGGCATAAAAACAGCCACCGCTATACCAATTAATGATTATCTGCATCCTAACTCTATGGTTGCTGCTAAACAAGCTGCATTATTTTTTAAAAACAAAAATGATATAAAAACCATTATGTTTGCCAGTCGCCACCCCAATTATTTGAATTATTATTTACCAGGCACTAACATTGTCTTTTTTCCCTCCACTAATGAAGAATTTATTTGGGCCATCAAACAATTTGATGTTAATTATGTGGTAATTCCATATTATACCAATCCCCATCATGAACCAACCCATTATGCTCCCAAGATAATAGGGGAGTATCAAAATAAAAATTTAATTACAGAAAATCAAGAGTTAGACTTAAAAATTTATAAAATTTGGTAAACAAAAAAGCCCTCCGATGCACGTCAAAGGGCTTTACTATTTAAAATAATTTTTCCTTAATTCATCATTCATTATACATTATACAAATTTACTGTCCGCCACCAGACAAAACAGTTTTGATTGTTTTTAAAAGAATTGATAAATCTAATAATCCCGAACGATTTTTAATATAATACAGATCATATTGCAATTTCTCTAATGCATCGCTTTCACTGGCTCCGTAAGGAAAATTAATTTGTGCCCAACCAGTTAAACCCGGTTTAATTAACAATCTCTCATTATAAAAAGGAATTTTTTGCTCTAGTTTAGCAATAAATTCTGGTCGTTCTGGCCTCGGACCAATAAAACTCATCTCGCCTCGCAAGATATTAATTAATTGGGGAATTTCATCTAATCGTGTTTTTCTCAAAAATTTTCCTACTTTAGTTACCCGCGGATCATTTTTTTGCGCCCACTGTGGCCCGTTTTCTTCCGCATTTTTATACATTGTACGAATTTTAATTGCTAAAAATTTTTTACCCAAACGACCCGTTCTTTGTTGCATAAAGAAAAAAGAACCTTCGCTTTCCATTTTAACAATCAAATAAAGTAGCGGCAAAAGAGGTAAAGACACCAATAAAAATAAAAATGAAAAAATAAAATCAATAGTTCTCTTCATAATTTCATAAATATTTTTTTGGCTTTCCTTCAAATTTTCTACAAACCATACTTGTCCAATTGAATTGATGGGTACTTTGCCGGTAAATTTTTCCACAAATGTTGGTAAATCCCAAAAACTGATCTTTAGTGGCAGACATTCATATAGTTTATTAACCAACTGGGGATTTTGATGGGGGTTTAAAGCGGTAATAATGGTTTTTATTTTTTTAATCTTTACCAATCCCGAAAGAGAATGGGGCGGATTAATAATTTCCACCGGGCGCATTGTTTCGTCTGGCACCTCATTAGTTGCGCCCTCATTAATAATTCCAACCACCTTTAACCCAAGTTGGGGTGTGGCATTAATTTCTTTAGATAAATTTATTGTCTGTTCATTCAAACCAATAATTAAAACGTTATTTTGCCAAGGTTTAATTGTCACCAATAAATTAAAAATCTGCCGCCAGGCAATCAATAAAACAATCACTATTATTAATTCTAATAGCAAATTAGTTTTCGGTGTAATGCCTGGTTTAATCAGATAAAAAACCGTGATGGCAATACCTGCACACCAAGCCATACCCTTTAAAATTGTGCTATAAAAAAGATAATTATTGCGCGCCAATTGTAGACTATAAATACCGGAAATATAAAAAATTAATAACCATACTGCAAAAATAAAAGTAAAGGGCAAAAAATGTTGCGTCCAGCGTTCGGCGATTTCTGATCCTTGATAGCGGAATAATAATGTTAACCACAAAGAAAAATAAAAAATGGCTAAATCGCCAACTATTAAAATTATCAGCTTTATTTTATTAATCCAATCACTCATATTGTTTATACGAGTTATAATATAACATTTTTAGCTTTTTGGCAAATTTGATTTTTTAATCTTACCTTCTTTGCTTTTTTATTCAACTATACTATAATTTATAATATAATTTAAAAACATCAAATTTATGACCCGCGCTCAAGTAGCTTCATATCTAAAATACGCCCTACAAGGCGTCTTATATGCATTATTAATTACACCGTTATTAATATCTTCTAAATATCTCTTTCCTTTCATCACCACCAAAACCATGTTTTTTCGTTTATTGATTGAGCTGGCTGTTTTAATCTATATTGCCCTAGCTTTAATCTCAGAAAAATATCGTCCTAAAATGACACGTCTTTCGTGGTTAATAGTAATTTTTGGTAGTTTAATATTTCTGACTGGAATTACTGGTGTTGATTTTTATAAAAGTTTTTGGGGCACCATCGAAAGAGGGGAGGGCTTTCTCACTTTAGGACATCTCATAATTTATTTTTTGTTATTGGCTTGGACTTTTAAAGAAAAAAAGGATTGGTTATATTATCTAGTCGGCTTATCTTTGGTTGGCTTTTTTGTTAATCTCTATGGCTTGTTGCAAAGATTAAATGTGGAACATTTTTTTCTTTTTGGTAATATTATTCATTCGGGTGCGGGCCGTCTTTCTGCCACCCTAGGCAATGCCGCTTTCATGGGCGCTTTTACCTTGGCCCAATTTTTTATCTGTCTTATTCTTTTCTTACAAAAAAAAGAATGGTGGTGGCGTTTGATTTTTATTGTCTTTGGTCTATTAGATTTTTTCATCCTTTTTCAGACCCAAACTCGTGGCGCTCTCCTAGCCCTCTTAGCAGTAACTATTATTCTCTCCATATTTTACACCTTTAAAGGATTTGATAAAAAAAGAAAAATCATCGGAGCTTCAATTTTAATTTTTGTTATTTTAGTGACTAGTTTTATTCTTTTAAATCGGGGCAGTAACTGGGTAAAAAACAACAGTACTTTAAATCGCTTGGTTAATATTTCAGCCAAAGATATCACCACCGAATCGCGCCTATTAGCTTGGGATACTTCCTGGAAGGGTTGGAAAGATCGTTTTTTATTCGGTTATGGCTGGGAAAACTATAACGTTGCTTTTAATAAATATTTTCACGCCGAAATTTTTAAAGATTCTGGCTCACAGCTCTGGTTTGATCGCGCTCACAATACTATTTTTGATATTGCGGTAGCCACCGGAATTTTTGGCTTAATTTCCTATCTTTCTATTTTTGGCTTGGCTTTATATCTACTATTAAAAAACAAAAATAAGGATTTTGATTTGTACTTATTATTTGCTGGATTATTATTGGCTCATTTTTTACAAAATATCTTTGTCTTTGATGTCTTATCAACATATATTATTCTTTTTTCAATATTTGCTATTGTTTCCTTTTTAACAGAACAACAAACCACCTTAATCAAGACTCCTAATCGAACTATTAAAAATTTTAACTGGATTATTTTTTTGATTGCCACTATTTTAATTATTAGTGCGGCTTATGTCTTTAATTTCAAACCCATGAAAGCTAATGCTCTTGGTATTAAAGCCATGATTGCCAATAATTCTGGACAATTTAACAAGGCTATTGAAATATTTAATCAAGCTATTGCACTTGGCACCTATCAAACCATGGAAATTCGCCAAAAAATGGCCGATAATACCGTTGTTTATGCCAAGCCCCAAAACATGTCACAAAGCGATATGTTTAATAACTTGCAAGCCGCTGCTACTCAAATAAAAAATAATATCACCGAACACCCGTCAGACGTACAAAATTATCTTTATTTAATGGTTATTAATAATCGTTTGGGTCTGTTTGATCGTAAATTTTACGATGAAGTTATCGCCCTTGGTGATAAAGCATTAGCTCTTTCCCCAACTCGCCCCCAAATTTATTTCGAAATAGGTCAGGCCAAAATAAGTTTGGGTTTATATCAAGATGGCATTGATTATTTTAAAAACGCCCTTGCTCAATATCCTGATGCTGTTGAATCACATTGGAATCTAATGGCCGCCTATATTATTGCCAAACAAAATAAATTAGCAGAAGAAGAATATAATTATTTAGTATCTCGTAATTATAACTTTAACAATGCCGATACTCTAAATCGTCTGATTAATACTTACCTCATGGGTAATGACAAGGAAAAAATCGCAGCTATCTTAGAAAAATTAGTAATTATAGAACCAACTGGTTCTAATTATGCTCGTCTAGCTGCTGCTTATCGTGATTTAGGTAAAAAAGACTTGGCTCGTCAAGCTGTTAAAAAAGCAGTTGAATTAGAACCATCGCTGCAAACTGAAGCTCAAAAATTTCTTGAGCTTTTAAATCAATAAAATTTTTATGTTTAAAAAAAAGCTTTTTATACTAATTATTATCTCGCTTATAAATTTAATTATTTATCCGCCTTTTTTAATTTTTTCTCCAGTTGAAGCGGCCCCTCTTTCTGTTTCTGCCCCCCATCGCCCCGGTGAGTTATTAGTTAAACTAAAAAATAGTTCTGAAATATATAAATTTAAATTTTCCTCAGAACAAGAATTAAATGATATAATCAACCTCTATCAAAAAAATAAAGATGTCGAATTTGTCGAACCAAACTATCTTTATCAAACCTCTCTAATACCTAGTGATATTCTTTTTGATAGCCAGGATTATTTATTAACAATTAAAGCACATCATGCATGGAATTTATATACTGGTAATAATCGAGTTATTATTGCTTTTTTAGATTCTGGTGTTGACATTAATCACCCAGATTTAAAAAATAATCTCTGGGTTAATAATAAAGAAATACCTTACAATGGCATTGATGATGATGAAAACGGCTACACTGATGACATTAATGGTTGGGATTTTACTCTAAATTCTTCTGATCCGCGCCCCAAATTAATTGTTCCTTTTTCTGAAACCGGCATTAAACATGGCACGGTAATTGCTGGCGTAGCCACCGCCGAAGGTAACAATAAAGAAGGTATTTCCGGCATCACTTGGCGTAGCCAAATTATGTCCTTGCGTGTGCTCGATGGCACTGGTACTGGCGACACCCAAACAGTAGCTAAAGCCATTGATTATGCTCGTTTGCAAGACGCCCAAATTATCAACCTCAGTTTTGTGGGTGAGGGTTATAGCCAAATTTTAGAAACTGCTATTAAAAAAGCCAACGAAGCCGGCATCTTAGTGGTTGCGGCTGTTGGCAATGAAGTTCATGATGGAGTCAATATGGATACCAATCCTCGATACCCCGCTTGTCACAACGGTCCAAATGGAGAAAATTGGGTTATCGGTGTTGCCTCTGTTGATAAAAATAAACAAAAAGCCAGCTTTTCTAATTACGGCGCCAAATGTGTTGATATCTCTGCTCCGGGCGTTTCCATTATTAGCTCTGTTTATCACGATGAATTAAATACTGATTTTTCTGATTATTATGAAAGCGGCTGGACCGGAACCTCGGTCTCTGCACCTCAAATAACTGGCGCCGCTGCCCTTATTAAATCACTCAAACCCAACCTTTCCCTTAAGCAGCTTAAAAATATTATTATTAATAGTGCTGATAACATCGATGCTCTAAATCCTGTTTTTGCCAAACAATTAGGTACTGGCTTATTAAATGTCTATCAAGCCATCTCTTTGGCAATTGATGAAATTGAACGACCGGACATTGAAGTGCAAAAAATTATTAGCTCACCCATAAAAAACGGCGGTCCTCACGTGCGTATTTTTAAAAAAACACAACTAGAACAACAATTTTTTGCTCACGATGAAAAATTTCGCGGCGGCGTTTCAGTAACCGGCGGCGATATTAATGGTGATGGCCAAAAAGAAATTATAGCTGCTCTCGGAAGTGGTACTTATCCTTGGATAAAAATATTTCAGGAAGATGGCACTCTTAAAGACAAAATTATTGCTTTTGATGAAAAATTTCGCGGCGGCGTTGAGGTCGCTTTGGGTCATCTAGACGATAAACCTGGATTTGAAATCATTGCCGTGCCACAAAGTAACGGCGGCCCACACATCAGAATTTTTAATGGCCAAGGCCAGCTTATTACTCAATTTTTTGCTTTTGATAAAAAAGAACGCACCGGTTTAAATGTCGCCACTGGTGATATTAATGCTGATGGTTTGGATGAAATTATTGTTGCTCGCAAATCAGGCCTTTCAGAAGTTAAAATTTTTAATCTAAATGGCCAGCTTATTAACACTTTTAAAATTGATCAAAAAAAGCGCCTTACAAATTTTAATCTTGCCACCGGGGATATTAATGCCGATAATCAAACAGAAATAATTTTTAGTTCTTTAAATAATTCACAAATTAAAATTTTTACCTCTCAAGGCCAGCCCCTCTTAGAATTTTATCCCAATGGTAAATGGGGTGGGGGAGTTACGGTCAGTACCGGAGATATCGACGGGGACGGTGCGGTTGAAATTATCACTGGCAACAATTCTGGCGGAGAACCATTAGTTAAAACCTTTAACACCTTAGGTCAACTAAAAAATCAATTCTATGCCTATGATAAAAAATTTCGCGGTGGTGTTAATGTAGAAATAATTAAATAATAACTAATAAATATATGTCTCAAACATTTTATCCCTCCGGTAAACCCAACGTCTTGATTACTGGCGCGGCCGGTTTTATTGGCTCTCATTTAGCTGAAGAACTCTTAAAAAATAACCACGTAATTGCGGTTGATAATTTTATTACTGGTTCTGTTAAAAACATTGATCCTTTACTTCAAAACCAAGATTTTGAATTTATTAAACACGATTTAACCGAACCTTTAGATTTTACCAAATTTCCCGAATTAAAAAAATTCAAAGCCGAGTTACAAGGTGTTCAAGAAATATATCATTTGGCTTGTCCTACTTCGCCCAAAGAATATAATAAATTTCCCCTGGAGACCTTAAAAGCTAATTCTCACGGTACTCTAAATGCCCTAGAATTAGCCAAGCAGTATAAAGCTAAATTTTTATTTTTATCATCTTCGGCTATTTATGGTGAAAATTCTACTTCGGAACCAATTAAAGAAGATAACCGTGGCAACGTTAATCCTATCGGCCCTCGCTCTTGTTATAATGAAGGTAAAAGGTTTGGTGAAAGCTTGGTTATGAATTACCATCTTAAATATGGTTTAGACACAAAAATTGCTCGCGTCTTTAATACCTATGGACCGCGCATGAAAATTGATGATGGTCGTATGTTGCCAGATTTTATTATTTCCGCGCTAAAAAACAACCCTCTCACTATCTATGGCACCGAACAAGATGCTGGTAGTTATTGTTATATTGATGATATAATTGAAGCTCTCATTCGTTTAATTAAAAGTGAAATTAATACTCCCGTTAACATTGGCAGTATGCACGCCATGCGTTTTGTAGAAGTAGCTAAATTGATTATTGAATTAACCAATTCTTCTTCTAAAATTAAATTAACCGCGCCATTGCCATATACTGCTTCTCAGCTTATTCCAGACATTACTTTGGCTAAAGAATCTCTTGATTGGTTTCCCATAGTTTCCTTTGAAGATGGCCTCAAACGAACCATTGAAGACATGCGCGTACATTTAAGAGAATATGACTCCATTTAATAAAATCAATAATTATATCTAATATTAGCCAATTTTAATAAATAATCTAACTTATCCACAGTTTTACTATTGACAAAAATTTTAATCCATGCTATAATAATTTATTAATATTTCAGAAAAATAAAATTTGAACTTTAATAAAAAATATATTTTTTAAGAAGAGAGATATAACTTGGGTGATAACATAATTTTTATATTGTGTTATTACCTAATAAAATAAGCGGTGGTTGAGCTTTCTCTTCTCATCGCTTATTTTATTTATCTTACTTGTCATTCCCGATCTAATCGGGAATCCAATTCTTATAATTACTTTTTTTCCTTCACTTTTCTAGAGAAGAGAGATCATCACTGGTTTATTAATCTATAATTATTTTAACCAGTCACCGCCTTTTTCTCTAGAAGTGTGAAAGAAAAAAATTTTCATCATTCATAAACCAACAAATTAATATCGTAAAACGAGTTTGGGACGACAATATAAATAAATTTTTTCGCAGAAATGGAGATTAGTCGCAACCTTGATAAGGAATAATCCGGTGCAAACTTGATTAACTCCTTTGACTGGTTGCTCGGCGAACTTTCTTTTCTAAAGATAAGTTTGCCCCTATTGAGCATGGGTATTGGTGCGCTTTCTCTAGTCGCATCAATGCTAATCTCCAGTTCTGTGGAAAAAATAATAAGAAAGAGCTATAATATAATTGCCAAAAGTTGTGGATATGTTCTTTTGTAAATCCAACCGTTAGGTTTAACAGTAACTTTGGCCTCAAAAAGCTGCCTACCAAATCTGAACCCCGAAGACAACAAAAAAATCTCTCTTCTCAAAGTTCTGATAACTATCAGGACAAAACGTCTCTGGAGTTCATGGTCGGCAGCTTTTTGATTTATTTTTTTAAAAGTCATCATAACAAAAAACCCTCTTTTGATTGTCTCAAATAGAGGGTTTTGTTAAATGTTGGTTAGCTCCATAAAGTCGCTCCTCTAATTTATTTTTCTCCCCTGAAACGATAACCAATTTTCAAAGGATTTCGGTAAGTACCGCCATAAGCACCAGAAAATCTTTTATCCGGTACCTTTTTCTTGCGTCTATGCGGTGGCAAATAGTGATAAATTAAAAATTCTACCCGCTTCCGCATCAAACGCCCGCGAGAAATGTTTTGCCTGCACATTTTCACCTCCTTTCTTTAAAGGTGCTGCTTATATTTTATCATAATCAAACGATTTTGGCCACTTAAATCTTTTTTAAATTCAATTTTTGCCAATGGTAAATATTTTTTGATTAACTTACTAATGCCCAATTTTTGCTCTGGGCCAATTTCTAAAAAGATAACCACACTTTTAAATTTGGAAATTGTATCTTGTTTCTTGGAAATTAATTCTTTTATTTGTTTTAATAACCTTCGATAATATTTTAACCCATCTTTACCAGCCAACAATGCCCGTGAGGGTTCAAATTTTAAATTTTGATAATTTTTTTTATAAATACTCTCTGATAAATAAGGAAGATTGGCAGTCAAAATAATTGATTTATGATTTAAGAATAATGATTTAGAAATATTTTCCAATAAATCACTTTTAATAAATTTAATTTTTTTATCAACATTATGTAATTTGGCATTATTTTTTGCCACTGCCAAAGTTTTATCAGAAATATCTATTGCTAAAATCTTAAATCTTAAATTATAAATCTTAAATCTTTTTATTAAAGTTATTGGTATGCATCCACTGCCAACTCCTACATCAATAATCAGACAATCCTGACACTCTGATACTTTGACGCTTTGACACTCTGACACTACATTATCCACCATCAGTTCTGTTTCTGGTCTCGGCACCAGCACTTCTTTATTAACTAAAAATTTCAAGCCATAAAATTCTTTATAACCTAAAATATATGCCACTGGTTCACCCTTAACCCGCTGTCTAATCATTTTTTTATATTTTAGTTCTTGGTTATTAGTTATTTTCTTTTCTGGATGTGCATAAAGAAAGGCTCTATCAATCGACCCCCTCTCCTTAAGTGAAAAACCGCCAGTGGCAGATTGAACGAAAGGGTTGGGGTGAGGTTTATTTAAAACTTCACTTAACAAAATCTCTGCATCTAAAACAGGCGAAACACTGTCCGCCTGTTTTAAAATTTCTCTTGCCCACATTAATACTTGGCCTATTGTCATATATGATGTAAATTAAATCAATCAGACATCTGCTTTTTTCAAACTCTCAATTATTTTACCTATCCCGCCATCCATAATAGTTGTCAAATTGTGCCACGATTCTTTAATTCGATGATCAGTCACCCGATCTTGCGGAAAATTATAAGTTCGAATTTTTTCACTTCTGTCCCCAGTGCCAATTTGTGATTTTCTGTCCGCCGAAATTGCTTGCCGTCTTTTTTCTTCTTCTTGTGCTAGCAGCCGCGAACGCAACACTTGCATTGCCTTTTCTTTATTTTGCAGTTGTGATCGTTCGTCTTGACACGACACTACTAAACCGGTCGGTAAGTGGGTGATGCGTACTGCTGAATAAGTGGTATTAACCGATTGCCCGCCATGTCCGCCAGCACAAAAAGTATCTATTTTTAAATCCTTAGCATTAATTTCTACATCAACCTCGTCTGCTTCCGGTAAAACCGCTACGGTCACCGCCGAAGTATGTACGCGTCCGGCTTTTTCGGTTTCTGGCACCCGCTGCACCCGGTGCGTGCCGCTTTCATATTTCATCAAACCATAAACATTTTGGCCATTGATTTCAAAAATTACTTCTTTAAAACCGCCAATCCCAATGCGGTTACTATCAATTAGTTTAACTTGCCAGCCCATCCGTTCGGCAAACCTTGAATACATCCGAAACATTTCTGCAGTAAATAAAGCTGACTCATCACCACCGGTGCCCGCCCTAATTTCCACAATCACGTCTTTTTTATCTAACGGATTTTTTGGTTGAAAATATTCTTGTAAAAATTTCTGCTTTTCTTTTATTATTTTTAAAATTTTTTCTTTTTCTTCCTCGGCCAATTTTAATAATTCTCTATCTTTTTCTGTGGCCAATATTTTTTCATTCTCTGCCATTTTATTTTGCCATTTTTTTTCTTCTTCCAATACTAACAAAACCCCTTTTAACTCACTATATTCTTTTGATAAGGCGGTATACTTTTTAATGTCAGCTAAATTTTCCTTATTTTGTAAGCTTATTTCCAAGTCTTTCAGTTTATTTTTTAAATTTAAAATTTTTTCTTCCATAAAAATTAATATTAATCTTCATAATTAATAAATTAAGTTTATCACCATAATTAAATAACAAATTAAAAACCCGCTCCATCAGTTAAGCGGGTTTTTAAAAAATAGTTATTTTTCTTTTTTTATTACTGTGTCACCGGTTGCTCGCGCCACTCTTTTTTGTTTCAATTCACGTCTTTTGGTGTTTTTTCCTTTTTTACTAGCATCTTTCTTAGCTGCTCGAGTTTCAAATTTTTCTACTCTTCTGGCGGTGTCTACCAATTTTTGTTTACCCGTAAAAAATGGATGACAAGCCGAACAAATCTCCACCTTAATTTCTGGCAAGGTTGAACCCACGGCAAAAACATTGCCACAAGCACAAGAAACCTTAGCCTCAGGATAATATTTGGGGTGAATATCTTTTTTCATACAATAAAAATTGACTACACAAGATTAATGTTAAAAGCAATAAAATTAAGTAACAACAAAATTACTATATCACTAACATTATTCTATGTCAAATATTAATTGTCAATCATTAAATTTTATTCGGTCTTGCCTTATTTTTTATTTATGTTATACTAAAAAACACTAATTAAAACACATGTCACTGGATTAATCGGCTCTCCTGTTTCTAAAAGCCTGATTAAAAAGAAAGTGACAGCGGATTAAGGAGAAAAATATGACTATTCCAACCGAAAAAGAATTAATGCGGGCCGGAGCACATTTCGGCCACAAACCAGCCAGTTGGCACCCAAAGATGGCTGATTTTATTTATGGGCAAAAAAACAATGTTCACATTATTAATCTTACTAAAACAAAAGAACAATTGACTTTGGCACTTAATATCATCAAAGAAACCGCCGCTCATGGCGAACAAATTTTATTAGTTGGTACCAAAATTCAAGCCCGTGATATTATTAAAAAATACGCTCTCGACTCTAACATGCCCTATATTATCGAGCGCTGGCTCGGCGGCACGCTAACCAATTTTAAAGTTATTAATGGTTTGGTAAAAAAATTGGAAAAACTAGAACAGCAAGAAGCCGCTAATGATTATGAAGAAAAATATACCAAAAAAGAACGCCAAGAATTTTCTTTAACTATGGAAAAATTACGTTTCTTAATTGCCGGCATTAAAAATATGCAAAAATTACCCGCCTTGATTTTTGTTGCTTCTGCTCGTGAAGAAAAAACTGCTTTGCAGGAAGCGTTAAAAATGAAAATTTCCACAATCGCTATTTGTGATACCAACGCTGATCCATCTAATATCGACTATCCCATTCCAGCCAACGATGATGCTTCTAAAACTCTAGAATTGATCATCGGGCTCGTTGCCGAAGCAATTAAAGATGGCCAAAAAGAATTATTGTCTACGGCCAACTCCACTAATTAATAAAACAAAAATATGATCGATGCGCAAACTATACAAAAATTACGTCAACTTACTGGTGCCGGCATGATGGATGCTAAAAAAGCACTAACTGATGCTAATGGCGATGAAAATAAAGCTTTAGAAATACTTCGTTTAATGGGGCAAAAAATTGCGGCCAAAAAACAGCAAGAAAGAATTGCTAAGGATGGTTTGATTGAAGCCTACGTCCACATGAATGGCAAAGTGGCTGCTTTGGTTATGCTGGCCTGTGAAACAGATTTTGTTGCTAAAAATTCAGAATTTAAAACATTGGCTCATGATCTCGCGATGCAAACAGCCGCCATGAACCCTCTCTATATTTCCTCTGATGATGTCCCAGAAGAAATTATTAATCAAGAAAAAAAAATATACGAGGAAGAGCTAAAAAATGATCAAAAACCATCAGAAATTAAAGAAAAAATTATTAACGGCAAACTCGAAAAATATTTTAGTGAAATCTGTTTGTTATCACAAAAATTTATTAAAGATGACAAACAAACTATCAAAAATCTAGTTGATTCATATACGGCCAAATTGGGCGAAAAAATAGAAATAAAAAAAATTGTTCGCTTAGAGATATAAATTAAATTCCATGCCCAAAAAAGTGCTCAGACTTAAATTTAATTTTCATGAAAATAGCTGAAATACAATTTACACCGCTCTCAAAAACTTATTGGTTTAATCCAGAAAATCATAATTTTAAAATCAATGATCAAGTAATTGTCAAAACAGATCTCGGTACTGAAATTGGTAAAATTATTAATTTTAAAGAAATTAATGAAGCTGATTCCGAAAACGAAATCAAACCAATTATTCGTAGGGCTAATAAAGCAGATCTAGATAAAATTACCGAACGTCTAAAAAATAAAAATCACGACCTTGAAATTTGTCACCAAGTTATTACCACGCATCAATTAGACATGAAAATAATTGATCTTTATTATTCTTTCGATGGTGGCCGTCTAACAATTTATTTTACTGCTGAAGGCCGCGTTGATTTCCGACAACTAGTTAAAGATCTAACCCACACTTTTCAAAAATCAATTAGATTATATCAGATTGGCGTGCGCGATGAAGCTCGTTCTTTGGGCGAAATTGGCTCCTGCGGAAAAAAACTTTGTTGTAAAACTTTTTTGTCTGGTAAAATAAATCAAATTTCTTCTAATTATAGTGTTTCTCAACAAATAGCCCATCGGGGCAATGAACGTCTAACTGGTGTCTGCGGCCGTCTTAAATGTTGCTTAAAATTTGAACAAGAATTATACGAAGAATTAAGTAAAAAATTACCGGCCATCGGTTCAACTATCAATACGCCACAAGGTAAGGGCAAGGTTCTTTCCTGGCAAGTCCTTAAGCAAACAGTTGAAGTTGAATTAATCAAAGACCAAAGTATTATCACTGTTTCTATAGATAATAAATAATCCCGTTTTCCACGGGATTTTTTAAATTGACAAAATCAGGCTCTATCATCTAAAATTAAAGCACAAAACAAGCTTTATGTTTATTAAAAAAATTGGCATTGATTTAGGCACTACCTATACCCTGGTATACTTGCCAGGTAAAGGTATTATTATTAACGAGCCGTCGGTTGTTGCTTTATCTGTGGTTGATAAAAAGGTTTTAGCTGTCGGTGATGACGCCAAAGAAATGATTGGCCGTACTCCCGACACCATTATTGCTCAGCGTCCACTTAAAGAAGGTGTCATTGCTGATTACAAAACCACCGAAGCCATGATTCGTTATTACATCAATAAAGCTTTGGGTGGTGTTCGTTTTTTTCGGCCAGAAGTTATGGTGGCTGTACCCGCTGGTATCACCTCCACTGAAAAACGAGCCGTCATTGATGCTACGCTAGCTGCCGGCGCTAAAGCCGCCTATATTATCAAGGAACCAATTGCCGCAGCGATTGGCGCCAATGTGCCGATTGGCTCAGCTTCTGGACACATGATTGTTGATATGGGGGGTGGCACTTCCGAAGTCGCCGTTATCTCTCTTGGTGGTATTGTTGCCAACACTTCAGTTCGTATTGGCGGCAACAAATTAGATTATGCTATTCAAGAATTTACTCGTAAAAGATATAACTTAGCAATTGGCGAACGTACAGCCGAAGAAACAAAAATAGAAATTGGTTCTGCTATGTATTTAGAAGAACCATTAAGGAGAGATGTTAAAGGACGCGACCTGGTTTCTGGTCTACCTAAAATAATTGAAATGACTTCTGATGATATTACCGAAGCTATTAAAAACGAACTTGAGGGCATTGTTAGTGCTGTAAAAAATGTTTTACATAAAACACCGCCCGAACTTTCAGCTGACGTTATGGATAAAGGTATGGTTCTTTCTGGCGGCACCGCCCTATTGCGTAATATTGATAAACTTCTCGGTCAAGCTACTGGCGTACCGGCCTATGTGGCCGATGAGGCGCTTTTGTGCGTGGCTAAAGGCACTGGCATCGCCCTTGATAATTTAGACGCTTATAAGCGTTCGCTTCTAGCCACTAAGTAAAAAATTCAAAATTCTAAGCACAAAATTCGAAAAAATATTTTTTCGAATTTCGAATTTAGAATTTCGTGCTTAAACACATGGTTTACCTAATCATTCTCGTCTGGAATGGCCTTAAATATTTACCACGGCTTTTTCATGATCTGGAAAATTTAGCTTATCCGCCAGAAAAAATAAAAATTATCGCCCTTGATTCTAATTCTACTGATGGTTCTAGAGAATTTTTAGAAAAACTTAATTTGCCCAACTTTTCTTTAATCGAATTAGAAAAAAATTTTGGTTTTGCTTTAGGCAACAATATTGGCATGCAATACGCCCTGGCTCATGGCGCCGATTATCTTGTTTTGCTTAATCAAGATATCAGTGTTGAACAAAATTTTTTAACCGAGCTAGTCGATAAAACAAAAACCGATCCTAAAATTGGTGTTGTTCAACCGTTAATTTTATATTATCAAAATCACCAAGAAATAAATTCCTGTGGTAACGAACTTCATTACCTCGGCTATGGCTGGACTAATGGCAACCACCAAAAAATCAATAACTCTCCCCAATTAACATCCCTTGAAGATATTACTTACGCCTCTGGCGCTGCTGTCTTATATACCGCTTCCATGTTAAAAAAAATTGGTCTTTTTGATAAAAAATATTTCTCTTATCATGAAGATTCTGATTTATGTTTACGTGCTCGTTTGCAAGGCTATAAAATAGTTTTAGCCACAAAATCAGTTGTTTATCATGATTATCATTTTCCCACTCAAAAAAATCCACAAAGATATTTTTGGATGGAAAAAAATCGTTTATATTTAATTTTAAAATTTTATCAATGGAAAACTTTATTTTTAATTTTACTCATGGAATTAATTATGTCTTTTGGCCAGTTACTTTTTAGCCTTAAAAATGGTTATTTTTGGCAATTTATTAAATCACGACTTTGGCTTCTGTGGCATTGGTTTGAAATTATGACTGAAAGAAAAATTATTCAGGCTCAACGCCAAATAGGGGACAAAGAGCTTCTAAAAAACTTCCAGGCAGAAATTCGTTTTCAAGAAACTAAAAATTTTTTATTAGATAAAATTGGCAATCCACTAATGAAATGGTATTGGCAAATTATTAAAAAATTAATTTAAACATTAAAACATAAAAAAATTTGCTTTAATGTTCTGGTGCTTTAATGCTTTCATGAAAATTCTCATCATCCACGATCGTTTTATGTTTCGGGGCGGAGCCGAACGCCTAGTTTTGATTATGGCTAAAGGACTCGGTGCTGATATCTGCACTGGATTTTGGAGCGATAGTGAATGTTATCCCAAAAGTGAAGTGCCCCACAAATTATTTGTCCTGGGCAACCCCTCCCAAACCAGCGGCTGGCGCTATCTCAAGTTCCAGTGGCTTTTTTATTTCAAAACCAAATTTATCCGCGATTACGACTTGGTGATTTTTTCCGGCAATAATTGTTTGTCTGCGGCTCACAATGTTCGTCCGGGTGTAAAAAAAATATTCTATTGCCACACCCCAGTCCGCCACGCTTTTGACTTAAAAAATTATTATTTAAAAAATAAAGTTTGGTGGAAAAGAATCATTCTCTGGTGTGCTATTCCTTTTAGCCGTTTGGTTTACCAATGGGGATTTAATCAGATGGACACCGTTATTGCCAATTCAAGAAATGTCCAAGATCGGATTAAAAAATACTTAAACCACAATTCTATTGTTGTTTGGCCACCAATTCAGACTGACAAATTCCAATGGCTAGGACAAGGTGATTATTATTTATCTTTTTCCCGCGTTGACAAACTAAAAAGAGTAGGGGATGTGGTGCGTGCTTTTCAAAAAATGCCCGATAAAAAATTAATTATCGCTTCAGCTGGTGATGATTTTGAAAATGTTAAAAAATTAGCCACTGGCTATAATAATATTAAAGTTATTGGCTGGGTTGATGATAAACAATTAGCTGAGCTTGTTGGACACTGCATTGCCTCAATCTATGTTCCGATCAACGAAGATGCTGGCATGACGCCCTTGGAATCAATGTCAGCTGGCAAGCCGTGTATTGGTGTTTTTGACGGTGGACTTAAAGAAACTATTATTGATGAAAAAACTGGTAAATTTATTTCAGCGTCCCAAGTCCTCCCCTTACCAAGGGAAGGTGCAGGGGGGGTTAATGAACAATTTATTGAAGATATTATCAAAGCGGTAGAATGGCTCACGCCAGAGACTGCCCTCAAAATGCGCGCTGGCTGCGAAGCCCAAGCTAAAAAATTTAGTGAAGAAAGATTTATTGACAGTATAATACAAATTACTAATCAATACGAATATACAAATAAAAAATAAAAACAATATGGATAAAAAGGTTATTTATCCTGAATTAAGTTATAAAATAGTCGGTATTTTATACTCTGTTTTTAATAATCTGGGTTATGGTTATCAAGAAAAATATTATCAACGTGCCTTAATAAAAGCTTTTACTAACGAGCATTTAAATTTTAAAAGCCAATTATATGCTAAATTAAAATATAAAGATGAAAATATTGGTTTTTATTTAGCCGATTTTTTAATTGAAAATAAAATAATTTTAGAAATAAAAGTTGGTGATCATTTTTCCCAGCAATACATCACTCAAACCTTTGCTTATCTAAAAGCAACAAAATTAAAACTAGCCATTTTAGCCCATTTTACCAATAAAGGAATCATTTTCAAAAGAATCTTAAATCTATATTAAAATTGGTATATTTGTAAATATTTGTAATTCGTATTAATTATGACTATCGGTGTCGATGCTTCACGTAGCATCTCAAAAATCAAAAAGACTGGAGTAGAAAAAGTGTCAGACGAATTGCTGGGGGAAATTAAGAAATTAAGAAATAAAGAAATTAAGGGACAGGAAATTAATTTTATTTTTTACACTCCAGAAAAAATTGACTGGTTGCCAGAACAAAACCAGCGGATTTTGAAATGGCCGTTTAAATTCTTTTGGACGCAAATCCGCCTCGCTTTTGAATTAATTTTACATCCGCCGCAGGTGGTGTTTTTTCCCGTCCACGCTTTGCCATTATTATTGCTTTTCCTGCATTACTCATTACGCATTACTCGTTACTATCGTATTATTCACGACATTGCTTTTAAGAAACAACCCCGACTATATTCTTTTAAACAGAAATTAATTCTCAATCTTGATTTATGGCTAGCTAAAAAGTTATGTGCCAAAATTTTTGTCCCAACCCAAGCGGTAAAGAATGATTTATTAAAATATGCCAAAATTAACTCTGACAAAATTATCATCACTCCTTGGGGCTATAAAATACGGAATTATGAGTCTGGAATTACCCGCCTGACATCACCTGCTGGCGAAGCCAATGGCGGACAGTTGAATTATGGAGAAAAAAAGAAACAGATTCTCTATCTCGGTCGAGTGGAAGAAAAAAAGAATATTAATAATTTAATCAAGGCTTTTGGGATATTTCATACCACACACCCGGATTACAAGTTGATTTTAGCGGGCAAAATTGATGAAGAATTTAAAAAAAACCATAATTCATTATTCATAATTCATAATTCAATCGAATTTCTGGGTTTTATTAGTGAAGAAAAAAAATACGAACTTCTCCGCGAATCCGCCGCTCTTGTTCTTGTCTCCAAAGAAGAAGGCTTTGGCTTTCCAATTTTAGAGGCCTTTGATTTTAGCCTGCCAGTTCTTGCTTCAGATATTCCAGTTTTAAAAGAAATCGGTGGCGATGCCTGTCTGTATGCCGACCCCAATTCTCCTCTAGCCATTGCTGATAAATTAGAAAAAATTATTACTGATGAAAAACTACAGACAGATTTAATCATCGCCGGCCACGAACGACTCAAAAATTTTGACTGGCCAAAGACCGCGGAAAAAATATTAACTGAAATTTGTAACTCCGACCTTTAGGTCGGATTTTTAGTTTTGACTATCTCGTCTTAAAAATGCTAAAATTTAAATAATTTAATTAACAGTATTATTTCATGTCTAAAACCACCAAAACCATTATTTTTTTGATTATTATTTTTCTTATTATTCTTGTCGGCTTTATCATCTATCAAATCTATGTGCCTACTAATTTTTCAGGTGAAAAAGAATTTGTAATCGCCAGAGGAGAAAGTCTTAATCAAATCGGCCGTCATTTAGTATCTGAAAAAATAATCAAATCGCAGTTGGCCTTTGAATTTTATATCTATCTCGCTGGTCTAGAATCTTCTCTTCAAGCTGGTAATTATGTGCTAACTCCTATGAATATTGCCAAGTTGGCCACTACTTTTTCTGTTGGTAAAGTTGATAACGAAATTACTCTCACCCTTACTGAAGGGCAAACAATAAACGACTTAGCTGATGTTTTATTACAAAATAAAATCATCGCCAACAAAAAAGATCTACTTGAATTGACAAAAATCAATAATTTTAAAAATGATTATGATTTTCTGAAAGATATTCCAGAAAACAATCTAGAAGGTTTTTTGTTTCCGGATACCTATTTAATCTACAAAGATGCGTTATCTGAAGATGTTGTCAAAAAAATGCTAGATAATTTTAGTATCAAAATAACCCCCTTTCTCTTAACCGAAATAAAAGCTCAGGGTAAAAATCTTTATGAAATTTTAATCATGGCTTCTATTTTAGAAAAAGAAGTCCAAACAGAAAATGATATGAAAATAGTGGCTGGAATCTTGTGGAAAAGATTAGATGCCAATATGGCTCTACAAGTTGACTCTTCATTAAAATATATCATCGGCGGCGGCAACCCCAGTTTAACACTCAACGAATTACAAATAGATTCGCCATACAATACTTATAAATACCGCGGCTTACCGCCAACCCCGATTGGCAATCCTGGTCTTTCTGCTATTCGGGCCGCCATCTATCCCAAAACTTCTGATTATTGGTTCTACCTTTCAAATCAAGAATCCAAGGAAACAATCTTTTCTAAAACATATCAAGAACACGAAGCTGCCATTAATCAGCACCTCCGCTAAAAAATATGCTTGTCTTTAAATCTGTCCTTTTAGTTTATAATCATAAATCCGGTTTAAAATTGGGACCCAAATTTATTAATTTAATTCATAAAAAACTAACTCGCCAATTTCACCAAATAGAAACTTATGAAATAAAAGATTGGTCTGGGGAAATTTTTGAAAAATTTAAAAACAAAAACATTGATTTAGTGGTCGCCCTTGGCGGCGATGGCACGCTTAACACCTGCGCTAAACTTATTCTTGATTTTTTGCCAAACGCTGGCTTAAAAATAATTCCTGCCGGCTCCACTAATGTTTTGGCCCGCAGTCTAAATTTACCGCGTTCCTTAATAAAAAATATTAATAGCTTGGATAAAATAGGGGAGTGGCAACAAATAAAAATTGATGTTGGTGTTTTAAATGACAATTATTATTTTTTAGACGCGGTCATTATTGGCTATTTAGCTAAAGTTATTAATGCGACCGGCCAAAAATTAAAAAACTTATTTGGCTTTGGCGGCTATCTAATTAATTTTTTGCGTCATCGCAAACCACAAGCAGAAAATTTTACTATGACAATAAATGATAAAAAAATTTCTACCACCGCTAGCACCATTATTATTGCCAACACACTAAATATCTTGGGCTTTACTCCGCGCCATAAATCAGATTTTACCGATGGTTTTTTAGAAGTAATGTTTATGGCTTATAATTCTTTTACTAAATTTTTATTCAGCGTCTGGCATTTCTTTTTTTCCACTAAAAAAGTAACGCGCCTGAGGGGTCAAAAAATAACCATTGCTCCTTTAGATATTTTTTCTCATCCTATTCAAATCGATGGCGATCCGATCACCAAAATTAACCCGCCCTACCAAATTACCATCAGCCCCCAAGCTCTCAAGATCTGGCGATAATATTTAAATATTATAAAAATCTATAATTTCTTTCTCCATTATTTCTTAATTTCTCTATTTCTATGTTTTTATTTGACTTCTTTTTTAAACCTGTTATAATTAATCCACAACTAATTCCCAAGACTGCGGGTCTAAAAATAAATCCTGCATAGGAAAATAATATTTGGCTTATTTAAGCCAATCTTTACTCGCAGTCTACCCCACCAGTAGATTTTTTTATTTAAAATTTAAAATTAAAAATTTAAAATTGTTATATATATGCCCAAAACCAAAGCTCAAAAACAAAAAGTGCTCGACACTGTTAATCAAAAAATTGGTCAATCAAAATCAATCATTTTTTCCACCTTTGAAAAACTGCCAGTAAATGATGACTTTGCTTTACGCCAGGAACTTAAAAAAGAAGGCGCCAATCATGAAGTTGTTAAAAAAACCCTGCTTAATAAAATTCTGGCTGATAAAAATATTACTGATTTAAAAATTGAAGATTTGCGCGGCAATATCACTGTCACTACTTCCCCAGATGAAATTGTTGGCGCTAAAATTTTAGCCAAATTTATTAAAAACAAAGAAAATTTCAAAATTATTGGCGGGATGCTAGAAAACAAATGGCTCAATGCCGAAAATATCATTGCTTTATCAAGATTGCCTTCCAAAGACGAATTGATTGCCAAGACTATTGGCACTATTAAAGCTCCGCTCGGTGGTTTAGTTAATGTCTTAGCTGGCAATCTGCGCAATTTAGTCAATGTCTTAAATGCTCTTAAAGATAAAAAATAATTAATAATTAATTATATAATCTGTAATCAGTAACCAATAATCAATTCACTAATTACAAATTACTGATTACTCATAATTCTATGTCAGAAGAAAAAAAAGAAATTCAAATTCCAGCCAAATTTCAATCTTTGGTTTCCGAGATTGAAAAAATGTCTGTTCTAGATCTTTCCGAATTAGTCAAAATTCTGGAAGAAAAATTTGGCGTTTCTGCTGCCGCCCCTGTAATGATGGGGGCCGTTGGCGCCCCTGGCGCTCAAGCTGAAGTCCAAGAAGAAAAAACCGACTTTACTGTAGAATTAGCTGCCGCTGGCGATAATAAAATCGCTGTAATTAAAGTGGTGCGTGAATTAACCGAAATGGGCTTAAAAGAAGCCAAAGATCTCGTTGAAGGTGCACCTAAGGTTTTAAAAGAACACGTAAAAAAAGAACAAGCCGAGGAAATGAAAAAGAAACTAACCGAAGCTGGCGCCACGGTTAATTTAAAATAAAATTTTGTTAATTTTATTTTATTTAAAACAACCGCTTTAAACGGTTGTTTTAAAATTATATTGATCACTGCTTGTTAATTATTTTCCCAATCAAACCGATAAATTTTCTTTCCGTCAGTAAAACAAACAGCGTTTACCATTATGCCGATACTCTTAGCTTGTCTCAAGTTTTCATTAATAAACTGTTTTTGTATGTTGCCATTTTTATCTGATACAATCAGCCGTTGATTATCAGCGTCTAATATATAAATTAAGGAAATATCACTATTGGTTTCGATTAAAATATTTTTTCCTAACGGTTTATCCAATTTTAATAACTGAAAATTTTCACTTTTTCCCTTAAATAATTTTATAACTTCTCCCTCTTTCGCTAACCAAATATTACCATCAATGGCCATATCCTTAACTCCCAATAATATTTCTTTTTTGACTTCGTACCAACTTACCACTTCTGGAGCATCGCCCCAAGGGTTGTTAACCTTAACTAAAAATGGCTTATTATTATCTAGGGCATAAATTCTATCATTATAAACGATGAATTTAGTAGCCGTGCCATTCAAAACCACATTAATTTTTTTAAACTCCCCCAAAATATTTCTCAACCAAAAATTATTATCTTGATCCTGACAAACAAATTGGCTTTTTTGATCAAAACCACAAATATTTATTTTGTCTTGTCGCCAAATTTCTTTTGTTGCATTATCAACTACCTGATACATTACGCCCAGATTAGTTAAAGCGTAAATATTATCCTTATCAATCATTATCTGATTAACCTGTTGTTCACCGGTTAAAAATAAATCTATTTCATTTTCTAATCCAATTTGATAAATATTATTAATTTTGTTCCACAAATTTAATACCTCAATTTGTTTTTTTTCTAATTCCATTCGCCATTCTTCTGGCGTCTTAGTGGTTAAATTATTGCTTATCAATTCTTTGGCTACTGTCAAAAACTCCGTAGCCTTTTCTTTATCATTATAAATTAAAGCTGCTTCTGCTGCCGTTTTATTATCAGCCACCTCTCTAAAAATTTGCTGATAAAAATCAGACACTTTTACCTTATCTTGGTGCCATCTTAAATATGCTACGCTACCGCCAATAGCTATAATTAAAACAATAATCACTATTAACAATAATTGACGGTTCTTAATCGAATTTGTTATTGTCTTTCCAATTAGGCCCCAAAAATTGGTAATTAAATTTTTAATTTTTTTAAAAATCTTAGCCGTATCTTTTTTTTCTTTTATTTGTGGTAATTTTAAATTTTTTGTCTCTTTTTTATCGTCCTTGCGCCGATGTCGCCAAAAAAATAATAATCGTACAATTTTTTGAATATTAGGCCAAACAGATGCTGTCAGCGTTCTGCCCGTTCTTTTTTCCAAATTATCCAGCTGCTGCATTGATTCCCGTGAACCAAACCATTCTTCCAAATATTTACGGTTATCAACTTTGTTTTTTTCAATTTCTAATTCTACCCCAGAAGCTTTTAAAATAATACCGTTAATTAACGGCACATGTGCGCTTTCTTGTAGCAGGTTTTTAAAATGTTCGCTCGCCTGATCCGCATTTAATTTACTAAGCACTTCTCTTATTTTTTCCAAAGAAAAAAAATCAAACAAATTGTAATTAGCAAAAATAATTGCGTCTCCCGGTAAAATTTCTCCGCTAGTAATTTGCGTTAAGATTTTATCCTCTAAAGAAAACTGATTAGCTGCTAAAATAGAATTAATTTTTTTATTTCTCACTAAATAACCAGAGAAATGCCCGCTATTACTAAAAACCAAAACATCATCAGCAATCACTCCCACCAAAATATTTACTTTCTGCAGCCACAAAGCTGGCTTATTAAAAAAATCAAACCAAGCTTGATTAATTTGCTGGCAAACCGTCTCTAAGGAACTTTCCACATTAGGCACTGGCGAGGCATAATAAGTTTTTTCTGCCCAATCAATAAATTCTTTAATTTTTTCTTTTAATCCTTTCTCCCGCGATTCAACGCTAATCATTATAAAAAAATGACCCAGGCCGGATTCTTCTGATTCTTCGTTATTCGCCACAAAAATCTCCGTTGTTTGTGACGGTTTAATTGGTTCTAAAAAAATTTTTGCTATATTTTCCACCATAGATATTAACCTTTTTATTATATCAATATTCATCAGCTCTGCCAAATTTTGACAAACCATTAAAAGCTCTTTATAATTAAACTGTGGAAAAATATTTAAATCAAAAAATAAAAATAAAATATGAATCAAAATCAATTAATTGAGCTCAAACAATATATTGAAACCGCCGAAATCGCCATTAATCAAGCCAAAGACATGATTGATTTGTTGGGCGGTAATGAAAAAAATCTTAACAAAATCGCCAAAAAAAGAGCCCGTGCTCTTACCCCGCTTTCAGAAGATAATGATACTAAAAGCATTGAAGGTGTTTTCAACGGCCAACACATGATTGGCACTGATGGCAAAGAATATAGCATTCCGGCTAATTATGCCTCCAAGTCAAAATTGGTCGCTGGTGATCAGATGAAATTGACCATCCAGCCAGACGGTACTTTTATTTACAAACAAACAAAGCCCATTGAACAAGAACGCTTAACCGGGACTATTATTACCACTGAAGATGGTTATGCTGTTATTTCGGGCGATGGTCGAAAATTTAATGTCTTAACTGCTTCTATTACCTATTTTAAAGGCCAGCCAGGCGACACGGCAGTCATTTTGGTGCCAGTTGATTATCCTTCTCTCTGGGCTGCTGTAGAAAATGTAATAAAAAAAGTTAATAACGAATCAGAAACCAATCTTACCCAACCAACTCTTGAAGCTCCACCAGAAGAAATGTTGCCACCAGTTAAAACTAACCTTCTGGAAACCGAAGAACACGAAGAATTGCCCTCGGGCGAATTAAAAAATAATCCGTCACCAACTTTTGAAAATTTTACTAATGATCAATCTCTTTCTACTCCTGATCATAATCAAAAAATAACAGCCCCAAAAATCAATGACTCCGCTTCCAATGAATTAGATATTGTTTCTGATGATTTGGAAGATTTATAAAAAATCTTTTCTTATTTATAAATTCTTACAGCTATCAAGAGGGCTGTATTTTTTTTAAAAAAATGCTATAATAAAATCGGATTTCAAATTTGAAATTTATAATTTTAATTTAATGTCACGCATTATTTCTGTAGTTAATCAAAAAGGCGGGGTAGGGAAGACCACCACCGCTGTCAATCTGGCCGCCTATTTGGCGCACTTAGGTAATTTTGTTTTATTGGTTGATTTGGATCCACAAGCCAATGCCACCTCTGGCGCTGGTATTGATCATAAAAACATTTCTGCTGGACTTTATGAAGTTTTAATGGGGCCTTATGGTTTACGTCAAGTATCCTTACCACTCGAACCACTGGGCTTAAAAATAATTCCCACCAATCAAAATCTAGCTGGCGCTAATATTGAATTAGCCAACGCCCCCCAGCGTGAATATCGCCTGCATCAAGAATTATTAGAAATTCGCCATGATTTTGATTATATTATTATTGATTCACCACCATCGCTTGGCCTTTTAACTATTAATGGTTTAGTAGCCGCTGATGACATTTTAATTCCAGTGCAGTGTGAATATTATGCCCTTGAAGGTTTGGGCCAGCTTCTAAATACCGTCAGTCTAATTAAAGAGCACCTTAAACCAGATCTTAATATTTTAGGCGCGGTTATGACCATGTATGACGAACGTAACAAATTGGCTAAAGAAGTTTTTAATGAACTTTATCACTATTTCCCTAATAAAATTTTTCGCACCGTCATTCCAAGAAATGCTAAATTGGCCGAAGCGCCATCATTTGGCAAACATATTTTGCACTACGACCCTGCCGGCCGCGGGGCCAAAGCCTATGAACGCCTTGCCCGTGAATTATTAGCATACACTAAACATTAACCATAAAATGTGAAAAATTAAAAAATGAATTATAATTATCTTAACATGTTTTATAAATTTTATGTCAATTCCAAATACTAAAACTCTTGGCCGAGGCTTGTCTTCTTTAATCGGTGGGCAAAACAATTCAACCAACACGCCCAATATCAATTTTAATAATACCGAAGTGCCATATTTGCCTAAAATAAAACGCGGTAATGCTAATCAAATTTTATCTTTACCAATTAATCAAATTAAAACCAACCCCTATCAGCCGCGTGAATCTTTTGAGGAAATTTCTCTGCAAGAATTAACCGCTTCCATAAAAGAGCATGGCATTTTACAACCGCTCTTAGTTACCCAGACTCTGGCTGGCGAATATGAATTAATTGCTGGCGAAAGAAGATTAAGAGCTGGCAAACTGGCTGGTTTAAAAGAAGTTCCGGTTATTGTGCGCTCAGCTAAAGAATTAGAGAAATTAGAATTATCTCTCATTGAAAATATTCAGCGCCAAGACTTAAACCCAATTGAAAAAGCGGAAAGTTATAAAAAACTACTGGAAGAATTTGGTCTTTCGCATGATGAGGCTGCCCGGCGCTTAGGTATTTCTAGATCACAATTTTCTAATACCCTGCGTTTATTAAGTTTGCCCCCAGACATCCAGCAAGGTCTCTCTAACTATAAAATTACACTTGGTCAAGCCAAAGTAATCTTAGAAGTAAAAGACGATCAAAAACGGGAGCAACTGTATCGTCGCGCTATTCAAACTGAGTTAACTGTTTCTGATATAAAAAAAGAAGCTGATAAAATTAAAGTTAAAAGTTATTCGCGGGAAATAAAAAAAGACCCCTTTTTAAGAGAGCTCGAATTGCGCTTGCAAGAAAAACTTAATACCAAAGTCATGATAAAAAAACGCGGTTCCTGGGGTGGTATAATAGAAATTGAATATTATTCTGATGAAGAATTAAAAAATCTTATTACTGAATTAGTTGATTAATTTTTATTAAAAAATCTAAAAATATTCAACCGGCTTTCTTTGTTAAAGAAAGCCTTTATTTTATTTTTCGCCAAATGGGTTTGCGCGATGTTTAACCACCCTTCAGCCGGCCCGTGCCGATTTTTATCAATAATTATTTCCACCACATCACCACTCTTTAAGGCATGGCCCAGAGTCGCAATTTTATCGTTAATCCTGGCTCCCGCACATTTATTACCAACGTCTGAATGAATGTGATATGCAAAATCAATCGGTGTAGCGCCTTCTGGTAAATCAATTACATCGCCTTTGGGCGTAAAAACAAAAATACGATTCTTAAAAAAATCTAATTTTAAACTATTCAAATATCGTTTAGGAGTAACGTTTCTATTTTGTTCTTCCAATAATTCTTGCATCCATTTTAATCTTTCTTTGGTTAATTTGGCATACTCTGATCCAAACTCTTTATAACCCCAATGAGCGGCAATACCCAACTCTGATTCTTGATGCATCTTTTCTGTTCTAATCTGAAACTCAGTAATTCTGCCTTCTGGGCCAAAAACAGTCGTGTGCAGTGATTGGTAACCGTTTGGTTTGGGTTGAGCAATGTAATCTTTAATTCTACCTTTCACTGGCGCCCATAACTTATGAATATGCCCTAATACCTGATAACAATCATCAACCCCACTAACAATAATTCTTAATGCCACCAGATCATAAATCTTATCAATATCCATTTCCTTGCGCAACAATTTTTGATATAAAGAATAATACCTTTTAGCTCGGCCTTCAATTAAAACCAAACTAACATCGGAATTTTCCACTAATTCTTTTTTAATGATTTTAATAACCTGATCTGTAAATTTCTTTTGTTCTTCATATCTCTTTTTTGAAATCTGTAACACCCATTTATATTCTTCCGGATAAACATAGGGAAAAGATAAATCTTCTAATTCACCTTTAATTTCTTCCATGCCCAAACGATTGGCAATGGGAGCATATATTTCTAAACTTTCTCGAGCAATACGTTGCTGTTTAACGGGTGGCAGGGCATAAAGTGTTTTTAAATTATGGATCCGATCAGCAAACTTAATAAACACTACTCGTACATCCTCGGCAATTGCCACAAACATTTTACGCAAATTCTCTGCATATCTCTCTAAACCGCGATATTTAATTTTTCCCAATTTTGTCACCCCCTCTATCAAATGGGCCACCTCTTCGCCAAAATCTTTTTCTATTTGATCTAAAGTTCTATCAGTCTCTTCTGGCACATCATGCAACAAGCCAGCAATAATAGTAGCCAAATCCAAGTTATATTCTGCCAATTTATAGGTTGTTTCCAACGGGTGTTGCAAATATTCCTCGCCACTCGATCTCTTTTGGCCCCGATGGGCTTCTTCTGCCATATCATATGCCAAACGCACCAAATCTAGATCTGCCTTTGGATTATTTTTCTTTATTAATTGAATAATGCGATCTATGGTCATATATTAAATATAGCACTTATAAAGCTTTATTTGTAGAGTTAACAAAAATCGATGAACTAAAAAACCTTGTTTTATCCATTAATTTATCTTTTAAATACCTGATTTTTGGGTTAAAATACTAAATTACCAACTGTGGATAACTTATCTTGACATTTTATGTTTTTTTTGCTATAATTTCTTATTCTAAACTAAAATAATAAATTTATCCAAACATATGATTAAAATAGCTTTTATTGGCCAAAAGGGAATTCCTGTTTCTCAAGGCGGCGTAGAAACACACGTGGAAGAACTTTCTGTTCGGCTTGCTAAAATTGGACACGATGTCATTGTTTATACCCGAACCCCTTGGGTACCAAAAGAATATAAAAAATATGAGCAAGTGCACCTAATTAGCCTGCCCTCTTTAAAGACTAAAAATCTTGATGCTATTACGCACTCTTTTTTAGCTGTTTTCCATGCTATTTTTAAAGAAAAAGTAGATATTATTCATTTTCAAGGTGTTGGTCCTTCTCTTTTGTCTTGGTTACCAAAAATATTAAGCCGTAAGACAAAAGTGGTTGCCACTGTTCACTCTGCTGATTGGGAACACCAAAAATGGAGTTTTTTCGCCAAAAACATGCTAAAATTGGGTGCTCGTTTTGCCTGCCTTTTTGCTGATGATGCCATTGCTGTTTCTCGCAGTTTACAAAATTTCTGCCTCGCCAATTATCGTGGCGCTGCTACCTATATTCCCAATGGTGTCTCTATCCCCGAAAAAAACAATGCACAATCAGAAAAAATTCTTAAAGCTTTCAATCTAGAAAAAAACAAATATCTCTTAGTAGTTTCTCGTCTTGTTAAACACAAAGGCATTCATTATCTTATTGAAGCTTTTAAAGATATTAAAAGTAACAAAAAATTTGCCGCTTACAAGCTGGTAATTGTTGGTTCAACTGCCTTTACCGAAGATTATCAAAAATTTTTATTAACCTTGACGCGCGGCCGCTCCGATATTGTTTTTACTGGCGTACAAACTGGAGCCAACCTAGACGTCCTGTTTCGTCACTCCTATCTTTATGTTCAACCGTCTGAATCAGAGGGTTTATCAATAGCTATCTTAGAAGCTATGTCCTATGGTAAAAGTATTTTGGTTTCCAATATTCCAGAAAATTTTGAATTAATTTCTGGTAACACAGAAACTGGAGCTGTTGGCTTCGATTTTGAAAATAAAAACGTTATCGACTTAACTAAAAAAATAATCCATCTTTTAAACGAGCCTCGATTGGTTCACCAGGTTGGTCTAAAAGCAAAAAACTATGTTCGTCTTTATTATAACTGGGAAGAAATAACTTACCGAACCGAAAAAATTTATCGTAATATTATCAAAATTAAAGATAAGTTAAAACAAGCCAAATCGCGCCTCTTGGTTATCGAACAAAAAGCTTAATTTCAACTTAAAAACTCCGTGCTAATAACGGAGTTTTTAAGTATTAGACAAAACAAAAAAATGATGTTAAATTGGTAGTTGAAGTTATTCTATTTTTAATTACCCAATATGTTTAAAAATTTACTCGGCAAATTCTCCTATGATCTGGGTATTGATCTAGGCACTTCTAACACCTCTGTTTATGTCAAAAGCAAAGGTATTGTTGTTAACGAACCATCGGTCGTAGCTATTAATAACAAAAATCAACAAATTGTAGCTATTGGTGAAGAAGCCAAAAAAATGATTGGCAAAAATCCCGCCCATATTTCTGTGGTTAGACCCTTAATGGATGGTATTGTTTCTGACTTTGAAGTCACTGAAAAAACATTAAAATATTTTGTTGATCGCGTTCACCGTGAATCTTTTTTATCAGCTCCTCGACCCCGAGTAGTAATCGGCGTTCCTTTGGATATCACTGAAGTAGAAAGAAAAGCGGTCGAAGATGCTGCTCTTTCTGCCGGTGCCAGAGAAGTTTATATTATTGAAGAACCGCTGGCAGCTGCGATTGGTGCGCGTTTACCAATCACCGAAGCAATCGGTAATATGATTATTGATTTTGGTGGCGGCACTACTGAAATCGCCGTTATTTCTTTGTCTGGCGTAGTTAGTTCCAAATCATTAAAAATTGCCGGCTCGGAATTAGACTGGGATATTATCAATTATGTCCGCGAAAAATATAATCTTTTTGTCGGTGAAAATTCGGCCGAAAACATTAAACACTATATTGGTTCAGCATATCCTTTAGCTGAAAAAATGGTTATGGAAATCCGTGGCCGCGATCTTTATACCGGTCTACCACGAGCTATTAAAATAACCGATGAAGAAATCCGCTATGCCCTTTCTAAAACCATTAATATTATCGTTGACAATATTAAATCTACTGTTGAAAATACGCCCCCCGATTTGGTTTCCGAAATCTATGAACGCGGCATGGTTCTGTGTGGTGGCGGCGCCCAATTAAAAGGCATCGAACGTTTAATTTTAAACGAAACAAAAATTCCCACTAAAATAATAGATGATCCCGCCACGGCCGTTGTCCGCGGCACCGGTATTGTCCTAGAAGATATAGAAAAAATGAAAGATTTGTTAATAAACATTAGTAAAGAATAAAACATGAAAAAATCTTTATCTAAAAATTATTTCTTCCAAACGGGTTTAATAGTCATCTTGATTATAATTGCCCATTATTTATCTATCTCAAAGCCTCTGGAAAATCTATTAATTTTTATTAGCTCTCCTCTTCACAGCCTGGGTTTCGATTGGGGTCATAACGTGGAAAAAAAAATAAACCCCCTGTTCAACAAAGTAAATCTGGCAACCGAAAACGCATCCTTAAAAAATAAAATTAGTGAGCTAGAAAAACAACTCTCTGATTTAAAAATATTTATTGAAGAACAAAATTTAATTAATGCTCAAAATTCTTATCTTCAAGCACAAAAAATTAACTTCGTTAATGCACAAATAATAGCCAAAAGTTATGAAAACAATCCCTTTATTTACCTAATTAACCGTGGTGAAAAAGACGGCATTAAAACTGGCATGGCAGTGGTTAACGAAAATGGCGCGGTCATAGGAAAAATTATAAAAACTAATCACAGCCAATCGTTTTTTCTACTCATAATCAGCACCGCCAGTCGATTAAGTGCTTCTTTGGCTGGTCAAAGCCAAACCTCTGGTATTGTAGCAGGCACTCACAACATTTCATTAGAATTAATCTATTTACTAAAAAACTCTATTATTAAAACCCAAGATCTAATTGTCACTTCAGGACAAGATAATTATATTCCACCCGGTTTAATTATTGGGGAAGTAGGAGCTATTGTCGATGAAAAAAAAGATATTTTTAAAAGTGCCGAAATTGTTTCTCCGGCTAATTTTAAAAACATAAAAACGGTTGCTGTTATTTTAAGTAAAGAATAAATATGTTAAAAAAAATATTATTTAATTTTGCTCTGGCTTTTTTAACTTTTATTTTTAGTCAGATCATCATTGTTATTGATTGGCGTCTTAATCTTTGGCCGGCTTTAATAGCCTATTTATTAATGATTTTTGGATTAGAAAAAAGCTTTCTCTGGTCGCTAAGCGCCGGTTTTCTTTTTGGTCTGTTTTCAATTTTTCCTTTTGGCCTACACCTGATTATCATGTACTTCGTTGTTACTATTTTATATCTGCTGACTAAAAATTTCCTCACCAATCGTTCCTTTATGTCTTTCGTGGTTCTTTCCATAGTTTCCAGTCTTTGTTTTCAGGGTTTAATATTTCTAAGCGAAAAAACCCTTGTCTCATTTAAGTTGCTAGACAAAATTTTAACATTTAATTTTTATGATCTTTTTATTTATTTAATGGCCAATATTATTTTTATAATTATCGCTTTTCTTATTACTCTTAAATTTACTCGCCGTCTATCAGCAAGCGTAATCGAATAAAAAACGAGTTTAAAAACTCGTTTTTTGTTTCTCTTAATCTGTGATATAATTATTATATTAACCAATATGATATTTAATAATCTTGTTAAAAAAATAGAAAAACAAAAACTTATTGGCCGTGGTTGCAATAATTTTCCAGTAGCTGCCAAATGGCAAACCGTTAAAAAATCAGCCAAAGAAAAATTTGTTATTTGCAATGTTTCCGAATCAGAACCAGGTGTTTTTAAAGACAAATACATTTTAGAACGTTGGCCCGAACAAGTTATTACCGGCATGGGTTTAGCTATGAAAAACATTGGTGCTACTAAAGGTTTTATTTATCTTAATCCAGAATACTATCAGCAATTTAATGATTATCTAGTGCCAGAGATCGAAGTCCAAAAATTAAATATAGAAATTTATCAAAAACCGCTGCATGATTATATCGGCGGTGAAGAAACCGCGCTTTTAAACGCTCTGGAAGGTCGACGTATAGAACCAAGACTTAAACCACCCTTCCCCACCACTAATGGTTTTGAAAATCAACCCACCCTTGTTAATAACTGCGAAACTTTTTATGCTGTCTATCTGATCAGCAAAAACCAATATCAACATACTAGATTTTATTGTCTCTCCGGCGCCAATTTTAAAGCAGAAGTTAAGGAATTGCCTCTAAAAATCACGGTTAAAAAAATGCTGGAAAATTTTGGTCACAAACCCAACCCTAAATATTTTTATCAAGTTGGCGGTGGCGCCGCTGGTTTTTGTTATAATTATCGTCAGCTTAATCGACCTTTTGACGGTATTGCTTCGGTTATAATTCATCAAATTGATACGCCAGAAAAAGATTTAATTATACACTGGGCAAATTTTTTTGCCCACGAATCCTGCGGGCAATGTGTGCCTTGCCGCGAAGGCACTTATCGTTTAAAAATAATTTTAGAAAATTATTATACTAAAGGTATTATGGATCAAAAAATTTTTGATGATCTTATTTTTAGTTTACAAAATACCAGTTTCTGCCCCTTAGGTAAGATTTCTGCTAATGCTATTTTAAGCTATTGGAGAAATGTTAAAAAACCAATCACCAAAGCCCGAGATACGATTTCCAAACAAAATTTAAATTCCAAATTATAATTACTAAGATATTTTTAATCTTGTGTCTTGGAAATTATTAGTAACTATTTTATGCCTCAAATAAAATTATCTATTAATAATAAAGAATATACCGCCGAACTCAACGAAACTATTTTAGATGTCGCTTTACGTGAAAATATTTTTATTGCTCATCTGTGCAAACACCCGGATCTAAAAATCCAAGGCAATTGCCGTTTATGTCTAGTCGAAATCGATGGCCTTGGCCTCACCACCGCTTGCTCTACATTAGTTAAAGAAGGATTAAAAATAAAAACAGAAAGTCCAAAAATTGAGCGCGCCCGTAAAACCAATTTAGAATTAATTTTTTCCGAACACATTGAAAAATGCTCCACCTGTCTCTATCAAGACAACTGCGCCATTCTTAAATACGCGAAAAAATTTAATCTTAATATTGCCCGCTTTCCTGATCGCAAAAAAAATTATCCAGTTTGGCAATTTGGCGATAGTATCCAATTTGACAGTTCCAAGTGTATTGATTGCCGCAACTGTGTGGAAGTCTGCCAAAAACAAGCTTGCAATTTCTATGAAATTTCCGAAAGGGGAGTAGAAACAATTGTCAAACCCAAAGGCACTGCCTTAATTAATTGTCACCCTAATTCACCAGAAGACGAAGAAGGATCTTGTATAAATAATGCTAATGACGACAATAATATTGTCGATGCACTAAAAAATAATTCCGATAAATTCGACTGCACCTATTGTGGTCAATGCGTTGTCCATTGTCCCGTGGGCGCCATTTCCGGCGTACCCCACCTTGGAAGTGTTGAAAAACTCTTACAAAATAAAGACGATAAAATTTTAATCGCTGAAATTGCTCCCTCAATTCGCGTTTCTATTGGCGAAGAATTTGGAGTTGAACCTGGTAAAATTATGACTGGACAATTGGCCGCCTCAATAAAATCTATGGGTTTTGATTGGGTGTTTGATGTTAATTTGGGTGCTGATTTTACCACTTATGAAGAAGCCAAGGAATTGGTTGGCTGGCTTAATTCCGGTAAAAAACGCCCCATGTTCACTTCCTGCTGTCCTGCCTGGGTTAAATTTGTAGAATTTTATTATCCTGAATTTATTAATCATTTGACCACGGCTAATTCACCACACATGTGTTCTGGTCCAATTATTAAAACCTATTTTGCCAATTATCTTAAGGTCGATCCGCGTGATATTGTGGTTGTCTCCATCATGCCTTGCACCTCCAAAAAACACGAAATTAATCTTGATACCCACACCATTGATTTGGGTTGGTGCTTAGAAAGATTAAATTTGCCTAATTTAAAAACTATTTGTCCGGATAGAAAAAATTTACAAGGCATTAAAATTAAAGCGGTCGATTATGTTTTAACCACTCGCGAATATGCCCATCTTTTGCATAAACATAAAATCGATTTACCTAATTTAAAACCGCAAGATTTAGATTTGCCTTTGGGAGTTTATTCTGGTGCCGGCGCAATTTATGGCGCCTCTGGTGGCGTCATGGAATCAGCCCTAAGGAGCGCGGACTATTTTTTCCGAGTTATGGATGAAGTTGGTTCGCTTGATCCGGTTATTAACGGAGAAAATTATGAATTAAAAAATAAACGCTTTTCCAAATTAGAACGTTCGCGCGTTGAATTTAAAGAGGTTAGAGGACAAGCAGGCATAAAAAGTGCGGAAATCAAAGTGGGTAATAGAAAACTAAAAATAGCTGTGGCTAATGGTTTGGGTAATGCGGAAAAAATATTAAAAGATTTAAAAAATAATAAAGTTAATTATGATTATGTAGAAGTTATGGCTTGCCCCGGTGGTTGTGTTGGCGGTGGTGGACAACCAATTCCTACCAATGCCCAAATACGTGCTAAAAGAGCAGCGGCAGTTTATGAAATTGATAAAAATTTACCGATTCGCACGGCGCATGAAAACCCCAGTGTTCTGGAAGTTTATCAAAAATATTTTAAAGGCGACGAAGATTTAATTGAAAAAATTTTACATAGCAAATTTAAACAACAAGAACGCGAAGGATTTTGTGTCATTTCCAACTCGATTGGGAATCCAGAAAAATAAAAAATAATTACTTTGTCATGCTGATCCCGCAGTCGCGGGATCAGCATCTCTCTACCACAAGATTAACCGGTGTCTTGAGATCCCCAAACACCTGCCCGCAACGCTCTCGCTTGCAAGGCGAGCGGAAATTCGGGATGACAAAATTAAAATAATAATCTTATGAACAACAAAACCAAACTCGAAATCTTAAAACAAATCTCTGCTCTCGCTTCAGCCGGCCTAGGCTTAGTGGCAGCTTTAGCTTGGAACGAAGCCATCCAAACTCTTTTTGCCTCTGTCTTTGGCAAACAATCGGGTTTGATTGCCATGTTTGTCTACGCCATTTTAATTACTATTATTGTGGTTATTATTTCCATGCAACTTGGCAAACTTACAGAAAAATTAAAAAATGACGAAAAATAAAATTTTTGTCAATATGCCATATTTACCTTCAATCAAATCAGCTAAAAACTTAAAAAATAAAACCGTCTTAGTCAGGTGTGATTTTGATGTACCCATCGACAATACTCAAAACTCAAATAGCAATACACAAAAAAAGAAAATAAAAATAAAAGACGACTCGCGATTAAAAACCTGTATTCCAACCATAGAATATTTACTTAAAAAACAAGTTAAGCAAATTATTTTAATTGGCCATCTTGGCCGACCAAAAGGACAAATTGTGCCTGAATTAAGTTTAGCACCAGTAGCCGAACATCTAGAAAAACTTTTAAATTCTTCTTTTTGTCATTCCCGCGAAAGCGGGAATCCCGTGGCAGACAAACTAAACATTAATTTTATAAAAAATGTAGATAATCTTAATAAAGAGATCCTGAAACAAGTTCAGGATGACAAAAAATTGGTGATGATCGAAAATCTCCGCTTTAATCCTGGCGAGGAAAAAAATGATAAAAATTTTGCCAAACAACTCGCTTCACTAGCTGATATTTATATTAATGAATCCTTTGCTAATTCCCATCGTAATTCTGCATCAGTTGCTATTATTAAAAAATATTTACCATCTTATGCTGGTTTAAACTTAGAAGCTGAAATGAAAAATCTTACCGCAGTTTTGCAAAAACCCAAAAAACCTTTTGTAGCCATTATTGGCGGCGCCAAAATTGAAACTAAACTGCCGGTTATTAATCAATTTTTAAAAACAGCTAATTATGTTTTAGTTGGCGGCGCAGTCGCTAATGATTTTTTATTAGCACAAGGAAAGGAAGTGGGGGAATCGCTTGTTGATAAAGACTATATTGACGAAGCAAAAAAAATATTAAAGAAATTAAGAAACAAAGAAATAGAGAAATTAAGGGATAAAAAAAATAAAATTAAAAATTACAGATTACAGATTACAGATTACGGATTACTTTTACCAACAGATTTTATTTGGCATAAAAACAAAATTTTAGACATTGGTCCAAAGACGATAAAAAAATATTGTGCTATAATAAAATCAGCTAAAACCATTGTTTGGAATGGTCCCATGGGTTATTTTGAAGATAAAAAATTTGCTAAAGGCACCAACGAAATTGCCAAAGCAATTTTAAATAGTAAAGCTCAAGCTGTTATTGGTGGTGGCGAAACAGGAGAATCTATAAAGTCAAAAGTAAAAAATCAAAAGTCAAAACAAAAGAAAAATATTTTTATATCAACCGGTGGTGGCGCCATGTTGGAATTTTTAGGTGGTGAAAAATTACCCGGACTAAAAAAATAATAATTTTATATGAACACTAATATTAAAACTATCATTGCTAGAGAAATTTTAGATTCGCGCAGTAATCCCACCATAGAAACAGAAATCACTCTCGACTGTGGACTAAAAGCCAAGGCCTCGGTACCTTCTGGCGCTTCAACTGGCATTCATGAAGCTTTGGAACTTCGCGATCATAATAAAAAAAGATATCATGGTCAAGGCGTTTTAAAAGCTTGTGAAAATGTTAACAAAAAAATCGCCAATTATTTAAAGGGTGGGGAGATTTTTAATCAAGAAAAAATTGACAATTTAATGCTTAAACTAGATGGCACTAAAAACAAAGCCAAACTTGGCGCCAATGCTATGCTTTCTGTTTCGCTTGCCGTTGCTCGCGCCGCTTCGCTCGCCAAAAATAAAGAATTGTATGAATACTTAAATTCAATTTACACATTACCCATTACTCGCTACGCATTACCCACCCCCATGTTCAACATCTTTAATGGCGGCGCTCATGCCGATTCCAATGTTAACATTCAGGAATTTATGATTATTCCTGCCGGCCTTAAAAAATATTCTGATCAACTACGCGCTGGCTCGGAAATTTTTCATAGCCTTGGAGTTGTTTTGAAAAAAAATAATTTGGACACCGATGTGGGTAATGAGGGTGGCTATGCCTGTAATGTTAAAAAAACGGAAAAAATTTTTGATTTAATTATGGAAGCGATAAAACTTGCTGGCTATAAAGCCGGCAAAGAAATATTTTTAGGTCTTGATGCTGGCGCTTCAGAATTTTATGATAAAAAATCTAAAAAATATAATTTAAAATTAGAGCAAAAAAAAATAAACGCCGAAAAATTAATTAATTTATATAATTCTTGGTTAGCCAAATATCCCATAATTTCTCTTGAAGACCCACTAGCCGAAGACGATTTCTCTGGTTGGCAACTCCTTTCTAAAAAAATTAAAAAATCCAATTACACATTACCCATTACACATTACACATTACTCCTCGTTGGCGACGACCTTTTCACTACCAATACTGAAAGATTAAAAAATGGTATAGAAAAAAACTTGGCCAATGCAGTTATTGTCAAACCCAATCAAATCGGCACTCTAACCGAAACTTTTAATTTTATTAAATTAGCTAAAGAAAATAATTATAAAATAGTTGTCTCTCATCGCTCTGGCGAAACTAATGACGATTTTATTGCCGATTTAGCAGTTGCTGTCAATGCTGATCTTGTTAAATTTGGCGCGCCGAGTAGGGGAGAGCGCGTAGCTAAATACAACCGCCTTCTCGCCATTTCCAATGATCCTGAATTTAAAAATTAAAAATTTAAAATTATTTTAAAATTTGTACTTTAAAATTTAAAATTTTAAAAAAAATATGTCTTGGTTTGCCATTGCCATAATTGCTTATTTTCTCAATGCCATTGCCATGGTCATTGATAAAACTTTATTAAAAAAAGAAATCCCCAACCCCGTAGTCTATGTTTTCTATATTGCTCTTTTGGGCGCAATTTTAATACTTTTAATTCTACCTTTTGGTTTAACAATACCCAATACCACCACTTTAATTATTGCGCTCATTTCCGGCGTTGTTTTTATTGCTGCTTTAATCTTAATGTTTCAAGCACTAAAAAAAGACGACGCCACCCGCGTCACCTCTATGGTCGGCGGCCTAACGCCAATTTTTGTCTTTATTTTTGCTTGGTATCTGCTTGAAGAAAAATTCACTTCCCATCAACTGGGGGCCATTATTCTCCTTATTATTGGCTCTCTTTTAATCGCTCTTGATTTTGAAGAACGCGGCCTTTGGCCTTGGATCGAAAAAAAAATGGGTTTTGCTAAAAATATTTCTTTACCTTATTTAAGAAAAATAATTTGGTTCGCTTTACCCTCAGCTGCTCTTTTTGCTATTTCTTCTATTACTGCTAAATATGTTTACCAAAACACCAGTTTTTTACCTGGCTTTATCTGGACCAGGGCCGGTTCTCTTTTGGCTGTTATTTTTTTATTATTATTTCCTAATAATTGGCATGCTGTTAAGGAAAGTTTTAAAAAAAACAAAGAAAACAAATCCGCCACAAAAAAAACTGGCGGCCGATTTCTCTTTGGCCAAGCTTGTGGTGGTGCTTCGGCACTCTTGCAACAATACGCTATTTTTTTAGGTTCCGTCGCCTTGGTTAATGCACTACAGGGGATACAATACGCCTTTGTCTTTTTAATTGTCATCATCTTAACATTTATCGCGCCCAAAATTCTAAAAGAAAATATTACCCGTTTAGTCTTAATCCAAAAAATTACAGCTATTTTACTCATTAGCGTTGGTCTCTATTTAATTGCTCTCTAATTTATGCGCTTTAAAAAATCAACTCATTATAAAATTTTTTTTATCATTATTTTTATTTTTATATTTTTTCTCATTATTAGCACCTGGAACTTTAATGCTCGAGAAATAAAATGGGGGATTACCTTTAGTAAAAAACACGCTGCCGAACTTGGTCTTAATTGGTGGGAGGTCTATGACCGCGCCCTTAATGAACTTGTTTTTATAAAAACCATCCGTTTACCCATCTACTGGCCAGAAGTGGAAAAAAATCCAGGTCAATATGATTTTACCGAATACGATTGGATGATTAAAGAGGCGGAGAAAAAAAATATTGAAATTATGCCTGTTTTGGGTCGCCGAGTACCGCGCTGGCCCGAATGTCATACTCCAACTTTTTATCAAGCTCTAACCGAAGCAGAAATTAAAACACATATTTTAAATCTCCTAACTGCCGAAATTAATCATTTTAAAAATTTTAATAATATCAAAAAATGGCAAATTGATAATGAACCTTTTGCTGATTTTTTTGGTGAATGCCCAATAGGCGATATAAACTTAGTAAACGAAGAAATTAACCTTGTTAAATCACTAGACACCCGCCCAATTGTTATTACTGAATCTGGTGAACTTTCTAATTGGCTTAAAGGCGCCAAACTGGCCGATATTTTAGGTGTCTCGATGTACCGTCAAACTTGGAATAAAAATTGGGGCTGGTTTAATTATCCTCTGCCCCCCGCCTACTATTTTTTTAAAACTCAAATCAATAAACTTCTGACGCCGATTAAAAAAATAATCAGTACTGAACTGCAAGTTGAACCCTGGGCTAAGCACAATGACATGAAAAATATGACGCTCTTTGACCAATATTACACTATGGATTTAAATCAAATAAAAAGTAACCTTAAATTTGCCAAAAAATCTGGCTTTGACGAAATTTATCTTTGGGGTATAGAATGGTGGTGGTGGCTAGGTGTTAAACACAATAACTGGACTTATTGGGAATATGGTAAAAACTTAAAATAAAATTTAATAAAAAAAATCACAATTAACCAACGTTGGAGGAAACATGGCTCAAAAAATTACCACAAAGGAAATTTTGGAAATCATTAGATTTTTTTTAAAAAAGGTCTATTGTCTTCCTCCTAAACCTCGCCAAAGGGGTAGTCAAAAAATAATTTTCTATTAGCCCCTTCCGCCGTCTTTAGTTCTTAAAAGACGGCTTTTTTATTTTTCTAAAAAGAGGTATAATAAATTTGACTGTTTAAAACTTAAAAATATGGCCAACCTGGACCACCTAGAAGAAAAAATAAAAAAAGAAGCTCTCGAACTAGAAGAGCTGGTCGGATTTAAAAAAAAGCCCTGGTATAAAAAAATACACCTCTGGTTAATTTTTATTTTTTTTATTATTATTTTTGGTATCGCTCTGTTATATTTTATCTATTGGCGCCCATTACAAAATTCCATTAATCTAGCCATTCAAACACAAAATTATTTTCAACAAGCGCAAGAAAACCTCATGCGCGGTGATTTTATTCAAGCCAGAAACGCAATCGAAAAAGCACAAGCTAGTTTAGCTTCATTAGATAAAAACGTTAATAAATTAAATTCTCCCCTAATGGCTGGCTACCTAAAAAATCAATACGACGGAATCAAAAACTTGATCTCCGCTATCGATACCTTCAGTCAGGGGCTTTATCTCTTAACCAACCTCTCCCATGACGTTTTGTGGGGCAAAGACAACACTGCACCTAACAGCTCGCTTGTCTTAACCGCTGCCAAAAGACAAGAAATACTTAAAAGATTTGTAGAAGCAGCGCCGCAATTAAATGGCGCCAAAGCCCAAATTAATTTGGCTTTATTAAAATTACAAACCGGACCAGAATCTCTCCACCCTAAATTACAAGAATATTATCTCACCCTTAAGACCAAGCTAGTAATTTTGCAAAGTTTTTTAATTAAAGCTCAAGGATTAGCCGAAATTCTGCCAGAAATGTTGGGTCTTGGGCAAGAAAAAACTTATCTATTTTTACTCCAAAACAACCACGAGTTGCGACCTACCGGCGGTTTTATCGGCACGGTCGGTATTATTAAAATAAAAAACGGTGAATTAACCCATACCGAAACTTCTGATGTCTACGATTATGATAAATTTGCCATTAACAAAATAAAAAACGCCCCGCCAGCACCTTTAAAAAAATATTTAAAAATTAATGAATGGTATCTAAGAGATAGTAATTGGTCAGCTGATTTTCCGACCGCTCTTAATGACATTGAAAAACTATTCCACAGTGAAGTCGCTTTTTCCAACGGTAAAATTAAAGATCAAAAATTTGACGGCATTATTGCCATTACCCCTAAAATAATCACTGATATTTTAGGTATTTTGGGAGCAATAGAAGTTGATTCCTTTATTTTTAACCAAGATAATTTTGTTGACCAACTACAATATTTAGTTGAAGTTGGTTTTCAAGAACAAAATGTTCCTTACTTTCAAAGAAAAAACATCGTTGGTCACCTCACGGAAAAAATTGTCAAAAAATTAGAAAATATTAATTTAAATAATTTGGTAGATATTGGTAAAGCTGTTTTTAATAATTTAAACCAAAAACATATTATTATCCACAGCAAAAAACCCGTCATTCAAAATTTAATCGCCCAAGAAAATTGGGCTGGAAAAATTAACGAAACTCGCGATGATTTTATTTATGTTGTTGATGCTAATTTAGCCGCTCTTAAATCAAACCAATGTGTTGATCGTCAAATAAAATACTCTTTTGAACCGCTCACTGATCAAATTAAAGCGCGCTTAGACATTACTTATATTAATAATTGCACTTTTACCTGGCAATCTACCCGCTATCGTACCTATACCAGAGTCTATCTGCCACTCGGTTCCAAATGGATTTCTACCGCTGGTTCGATGGATATGGATCGCTCTCCTAAACCCGGCACTACCGATATTTATGAAGAAAATAATAAAACAGTTTTTGGCACCTTCATTGCGGTAGAACCAAAAAAAACCGGCACACTCTCTTTTAATTACTATCTACCAGACTATTTAACTAAAAAGATACTAAGTGGCGAAGAATATCGTCTCTATGCTCAAAAACAACCTGGCACCTTTAACAATCAATTAATCTTAAATCTTAATTTTAACAATCCTATTAAGTTTTCTGAACCACTCGTCACTAATCTTGCCCCAAACTCTTACCAATTTAAAACCGACTTGGAAATCGATCGCGACATAAAAATATCATTTTAATTTTTTCTGACTAAATATTATTTTGACAATATTTTTATTTCTGCAAGATTAAAATCCGCTCTTTAGAAATACTATCAACAGAACCACTTTAAAAAATAGAAAAATACATAAGGTGCTGCGGTGCTAACCGATCTTCCTTTGTCTGTCTTGTTAGTGGCTCACTATTTTTATAGGCCGAAAAGACTAAAAATCAATTCGGTCTTTTTTTATAATTAAATTGCCAAAAACACAAAAATTCAGTAAAATTAAAACACAATTATATGACCGATAATATCAGAAACTTCTGCATCATTGCTCATATCGATCACGGCAAATCCACGCTGGCTGATCGCCTTTTAGAATTTACCCATACAGTCGAACAAAGAAAGATGAAAGAACAAATTTTAGACACCATGGATTTAGAACGCGAACGCGGTATTACTATTAAGCTTCAACCAGTCAGAATGGACTACCAAAATTATATTCTGAATTTAATTGACACCCCTGGTCATGTTGATTTCACTTATGAAGTCTCGCGTTCACTCGCCGCGGTGGAAGGTGCTCTACTTTTAGTTGATGCCACTCAAGGCATTCAAGCGCAAACCCTGGCTAATTATCATCTTGCCCAAGAACAAGGTCTAACCATTATTCCAGTTATCAATAAAATTGACTTGCCCTCCGCTCGGATTAAAGAAACAGCACAAGAATTAATTGATTTATTACACTGTTCCGCCACCGACATTGTTATGGTCTCCGGAAAAACAGGGCAGGGAATTGAAGAATTATTAAAGACCGTTATTAATAAAATTCCGCCGCCACAGATTAAAAACAATCATTTGCAAGCCTTAATTTTTGATTCCATTTATAACGACTATAAAGGCGTAGTTGCCTATGTTAGAATTTTTGGTGGTGAAGTTAAGATGGGCGACAAAATTCATTTTATTGGCACCAACAAAACCAGTGAAATTTTGGAAGTCGGATATTTCAAGCCACAATTTGTCAAAAGCGCGGTTTTAAAAACCGGTGAGATTGGTTATCTCATTTCTGGTATTAAAGACCTGTCTTCCTGTCGAGTTGGTGACACAATTATTAATCACGATCAAATTCCAAATCAAAAAAATTTAACCCTGCCCGGCTATAAACAAATTAAATCCATGGTTTTTGCTGGCTTCTTCTGTAAAGAAGGCATTGAATATGTCGATTTGCGTGAAGGTTTGGAAAAAATAAAATTAACTGATGCCTCTTTATTTTTTGAACCAGAACATTCGCCAGCCCTTGGACCGGGTTTTCGTTGTGGTTTTCTTGGTCTGTTACACATGGAAATTATTCAAGAAAGATTAAGCCGTGAATATCAGTTAGACCTAATTGTCACCACCCCAAGCGTGGCCTATCAAATAAAAAAGAAAAATAACACCAACTATCTTATTATTCACTCGCCGCAAGAATTACCCAACAGCGGTGAAATAATAGAAACGCTGGAGCCGTGGGTTAAAGTTAGTATTATTACTCCTAAAGATTATCTCGGTAATTTAATGTCTTTAATGACCGAAAAAAGAGGTGTTTATCTTAATACCGATTATTTTTCTCATGATTCAGCGCGTTTAATTTTACACTACGAAATGCCCTTGAGTTCCGTCTTGACTGATTTTTATGATAAGCTTAAAAGCTCGTCCTCTGGCTATGCTTCGCTTAATTATGAATTAATCGGTTATCGTTCCTGTCAGGTTGAGAGATTAGACATTGTCATTGCAGAAGAAAAAGTTGATGCCCTGGCCACCATTGTTTATCAAGATGAAGCCTACCGCGTCGGCCGTAAAATTGTGGAATCATTAAAAGAAGTTCTACCGCGTGCCATGTTTGAAATTAAAATTCAAGCCGTTTTAGGTTATCAGGAACAAAACGCTAATAAAGGAGGGAAAATAATTGCCTCCGAAAGAATTCCGCCCATGCGTAAAGATGTGACTGGTTATCTTTATGGGGGAGATATTACTCGTAAAAGAAAACTTTTGGAGAAACAAAAAAGAGGGAAGAAAAAAATGCGTGCTCTGGGCAAGGGTCGAGTTGACATACCCACTACCGCTTATTTATCGGTCTTAAAAAGATAATAATTTGCTTAATTTATTCCTCTCTGCTACCAATTTTCTTACTCTGCAATCAATAAACAAAATTTAATTGTCTTTGTTTAAAAATAGCCTTATAATTAAATCTAACACAAACTAATTTATCACAGCTTATGAAGTCTCGTAAATTAATTAAAATCTTTTGGATTATTATCTCAATTTTTGTTATTATTTCCATGCTCGCTTGGATTGCGGTATAATTCTTAATATTTAATTTTGAATTTTAAATTTTATTGTTTCAAAATTAAATATTAAAAAATTGAAAATTATTTTAAAATTTTGAAAATTTATGCCCTTCTACTCTTCCCATCTTCGTGATGGCGAACAAATTATTGCCATTATCCGTCGTCACTGGTTAACTATTTTGCCACAGATTATTATTTGTGTGCTTTTATTTTTTATTCCTTTCTTTTTTATGTTTCCGCTCTTTGATTTAGGCACTATCGGTCAAATAATTTTTTCCTTGCTTTTGGGTATTGCTTTTTTATATCTCATTAAATTATCTATTTTAACCTATTATAACTGTTTGATTATCACCACTAAAAGAATCATTGACTTTCATCAAAAAAAATCTCTGGAACGAAAAGTCCAAGAGGCCGATTTTTTAGATATTGCCGATGTTTCTTATCAAATCAAAGGATTATTTCAAATTCTTTCTCGTTCTGGCAATTTAATGATCAAATCTAAAAATTTCGGTGCTGAACCAAATATTGTCATTGTTGGCATTAAAAAACCAATGCAGATTCAAAATTTAATCATTGATTTAAAAAAATTAGCCGAGGAAGAAAATAAAATTAATAACAATCGTCATCAAGTTCAAGCATCATACCGTGAAATTTTACAAAAAATAAAAGCCGATATTGGACCAGATGGCGTCAAAAAATTATTAAGTAATCTCGAATCTACCACCGCCGATCAGACAGATAAAGATAAAAATAAAAATAATAAAAACGATATTGATTTAGAATTTTTAAAATAAATTTTTTATTTAAATAAAAAATTTTATCCCAAGTCCTTATTTATCAAAACCAAAAATCTCATTCTGTTTTTTCTATGCGTCACATCCACCACACCACTAATTATTTTTCTACCAAGACATTATTTTGGCTCTTGTGCTTAATATTTTTATTTACCTCTTTTGCTATTTATAAACAACTTAATCGTCAAAAACAAATTGATCTAAGTAACGAAAAAATAAAAAATGACATTGTTCAATTAGAAGCACAAAATAAAGAATTAGAACAATTAATTGCTTATTTTAGTAGTTCGGAATTTGTGGAAAAAGAAGCCCGCGAAAAACTCAACATGGCCAAACCCGGTGAAAAAACCCTGGTTATCACTCAAGACAAAAACACAATCATAAATAATCAAGAAAAAAAACAAACCTCTAATCCCCTTGGTTGGTGGCAATATTTTTTTGGTAAATAAACTGAATAATTATTATAACTCTGAACTTTAATTCAGATATAAAGTAACGCGGGTATCGTATAATGGCTATTATGTATCCTTCCCAAGGATAAAATACGGGTCCGATTCCCGTTACCCGCTCCACAATAAAAATTAATTTTAAAAATATGTTAAATTCTAAATTTATTATGCGTGGTCTTATGCACAGTCTCTTAGTGATTCTATACATTGCCCTAGTTGCCTGTATTATGTCTAATGCTGAACACTGGTTTGGCCAAATGAATGGCGCCATTGGTGCTTCTGCATTTTTACTTTTATTTGTCTTATCTGCTACCATTGTTGGTAGTTTGGTTTTAGGTAAGCCACTTTTACTTTATCTTGAAAATGAAAAGAAAAATGCTTTGACTTTGTTTTTTTATACTGTCACTTGGCTTTTTGTCTGGTTGATATTATATTTTATAATCCTGGCAATTATATAATTTAACCGCCACCTTAGCTCCGCCGCATTTTGCGGGGCAAGCAACTGGCCCGCCCGCAACGCCTCGCAAGCTCGGCTTGCGTGGCAGGCGAGTAGCCTCTGGCCCTACGGGCCATATGCTAGGGAGGGAGCAACGGTATCGCCCGCCTGCCAAAGCCATCTTAGCTCAGCTGGTAGAGCAACGCATTCGTAACGCGTAGGTCGTCGGTTCAAATCCGACAGATGGCTCTGGCGGGCAGGTAAACCAAGGTTCCCGGTTCAAGCCCGGGAGGTGGCTTTTATAAAAAATAAAAAATCATAAAACTTTTATGTCAATACCCAAATTATTACTTTATTACTTTATTACTTTATTACTTATTTCTTCTTATCATTCTGCTCATGCTGCCGAACTTTCCACTTCCACTCCAACGACCACCGACCAAATAAATCCGGTTATCACCGAACCTTGGACAAAATACGAATCTATCCACGCAATTGATAATAATATTAACAATTATTATTATCTTAATAATGGCCAAAATAATTTTTCTATTTATATTAAAAAAGAAACCAGCGCGCAAAATTTAAATCTGGTGCTACGTGAACTTGGTTATAACTGGATTCCAACTGGTCCAACAATTGATGAAAAAGGCAATCAAACCAATTTGGAAAGGATTTCTTTTGCTTATGAATATGATTTCATTAGCGACCAAAAAATCAGACCATTTGCTTTACCCATTACTTTAAATTTCAAAACAGATATTCTTTATGATATTCACGGCAACACCGATATGCGCCGCAAAATTATTCACTATTGGGACAAAGGCAGGGGAGTCTGGCGCCCGCTGCCAACTGTCACTGATTTAGCGCACAATATTGCTGCCGCGCGAACTTATTTACCCTATAGTATTCTTGCTGTTTTTATGGCGCAAAACGAATTTGATGCTTATGCTTCTTGGTATCCAGACTCACTCACGCCTAGTTCAAAATATAACGGTGCCTCCAATAATTATAAAATTGGCACTTATGTTAAGGTTTGCCGTTTAGATAATCTGGCAAAATGTGTTAAAATTAAAATAGTTTCTACTGGTCCTTATGTTGATAACCGCATTGTGGATCTAACCAAAACTGCTTTTCAAACCATTGGTAATCCCGGCGGCGGCATTGTCGGCGTCAGAGTTATCCCGGTCAAATAAGTTTAATTTTTCTCCTTTATACTCTTAAATCTTAAATCATAAATCTTACCTCTAAAATTTTGTCCCTTAATTTCTTATTTTCTGGTTGCTTCAGCAACCATCCCGCCGTGGCGGGATGAAAGCAGAGCTTTCAATTTCTTAATTTCTTTATTTCCTTTATGATCGAATTTCGTAATGTCACCAAAATCTATGAGCCCAATGTTCACGCGCTCAATCACGCCACTTTCCATATTAAACCCGGGGAGTTTGTTTTTTTAGTAGGCCAATCGGGCACTGGCAAAACCACTGCTGTCCGTCTTTTAATTTCCGAAGAAAAAGTTAGTAATGGCCGGATTATCGTTGGCGGCTGGGACATTACTCATATTCGCCGCAAACATATTCCACTTTTACGTCGCCAAATTGGCGTGGTTTGGCAAGATTATAAATTATTACCCAAAAAAACAGTTTTTGAAAATGTGGCCTTTGCTTTAGAAGTTTCTGGCGCAGAAAAAGAACGTATTCAAAAAATTGTGCCACAGGTCTTAAAAATTGTCGGCTTGCAAGATAAAACCAATCGTTACCCAACGCAGCTTTCTGGTGGTGAGCAACAAAGAGTTTCCATTGCCCGTTCGCTTGTCCATCGCCCTAAAATTTTAGTCGCCGATGAACCAACGGGAAATCTTGACACCGTTAACACCCGCGAAATTATAGATATCCTGCAAAAAATAAATGAATTCGGCACTACTGTTCTTCTGGTTACGCACAACCGAGAAATTGTTAACTCTCTAAAAAAAAGAGTTATTACATTAGAAAAAGGTCTAGTTATTTCTGATCAAGAAAAGGGCCGCTATATGTTATAAGTTAAATTTTACTTTATCTCTTAAATTTGATTTTTTAATTTTGAATTAATATTATTCCCATGTTTCTTCTTTCTTTAACTCGCATTATCCGTTTTGCTTTGCAAAACTTCTATCGAAACATCTGGCTTTCATTGGTCACCATAACCATTATAGTTTTAACTTTATTATCTCTTACCTCTCTTATTATTCTTAATGCTGGCGTTAATCAAACCATTATCACTGTCAAAAACAAAATTGATGTTTCATTATATTTTACGCCCAATATTGATACCGAGACCGTCAGTTTAATTAAAGAACAAATTGGTAAATATGCTACTGTCGCCGAAGTAAATTTAATCAATGCCACTCAAGCTCTAGAAAAATTTAAAAACGCTCACGCCAATGATTCAACCATTAAGGAGGCTCTTAATCAACTGGAAACAAATCCTTTGGGGCCAACCTTGACGATCAAAGCTAAAAATGCTAATTTATATCCACAAATTTTAGAACAAATTAAAAAAGACAAGTTAGATACTCTCGCCGAGGAAATTGATTATGATGATAATAAATTAGTCATTGAAAAATTGTCAGTCATTGGTCAAAAAATTAAAAAGGTTGGTTTTATCATCAGCATTGTCTTTACCATCATTTCTTTACTCGTGGTTTTTAATACTATCCGTATTGGAATTTATACGCATCGAGAAGAAATAAACATTATGAAACTGGTTGGCGCAGAAAATTGGTTTGTCCGTTTGCCATTTTTATTCGAGGGCGCGCTCTATGCTTTTATCGGTTGTTTATTTTTTTGGTTAATCTTTTATCTCGCCGTCAGTCTTATTCAACCCTTTCTTTCTAGTTTCTTAATTGATATCAATTTTAATATCATGTCATATATTTGGGATCATTTTATTTATATTTTCGGCTTTGAATTAATTTTAATGATCGTGCTTAATACCATTTCCGGCTTTGTCGCGATTAGCAAATATCTGCGCACCTAATAAAAATTTTGTTTTTCCAGTATTTCTTAATTTCTTTATTTCTGGTTGCTTTAGCAACCATCCCGCTATAGCGGGATGAAAACAGGGCTTTCTGTTTCTTTATTTCTCATATTGCGGGGTCGTCTAGCGGTAGGACATCAGGTTTTGGTCCTGATTACCGGGGTTCGAATCCCTGCCCCGCAGAAAATAAAAATCAGCTTGGGCTGTTTTTTATTTTGACTTTTTTCCTCTAAACAGAGATAATTAAATATATGCTCTGTGCCCAAACCGGAAATCTTAAACATTGTCCGTGCACTTATCCCAATTGCGACAAAAAGGGGAAATGTTGCGAATGTTTAAAATATCACCTAGCTAGTCAAGAATTACCAGCTTGTTGTTTTAATCAAAAAACCGAAAAAACTTTTGATCGCTCTTTTAGTCGTTTTATTATTGATCATCAATAATTTATGCCTGCCTTTTATAAAAAATCATTTCTGTTTGATCCAGAAAAAAAGGAACCTTTTCGTTTATCACGAACTAAATTAGAATTATTTATTAATTGTCCCCGCTGTTTTTATTTAGATCGCCGGCTTGGTATTAGCCGGCCGTCTGGTCCACCTTTTACTTTAAATTCGGCCGTAGATAAATTATTAAAAAAAGAATTTGACATTCATCGCGCCAAAAGCACCACTCATCCTTTGCTTAAAAATTATCATCTTGATTTAGTGCCTTTTAACCATGAAAAAATTAATGAGTGGCGCGAAAATTTTGTTGGCGTTTCTTTTTTGCACCAAGCCACTAATTTAAATATTTTCGGCGCCATTGACGATCTCTGGACTGATGGCAACGAACTCTATGTAGTTGATTATAAATCCACCAGTAAAAACGAAGAAATAACCGAGCTCAATAGCGACTGGCATGAGGCATATAAACGGCAAATGGAAATCTACCAATGGCTTTTGCGCCATAATGATCTTAATGTTTCTGATACTGGCTATTTTGTTTATTGCAACGGCAATACCGATAAAGAAGCGTTTGACGGCCGCCTAGAATTTGATTTAACTTTAATTTCTTATCATGGCAATGACTCTTGGGTCGAACCAACTATTATTAAAGCACATGAATGTTTAATCTCTACAAAAATTCCTGCTCCCAATAAAGAATGCGAATATTGTAACTATATTACTTCGCTTGAAAAAATAAATAAAAAAATATGAAAAGACTTCTCACCTCCCAACTCATCTTATTATTAATCGGCACACTTTTTGCCTGGACTAATTTTATTATTGAATTAATTCATTGGCTTAACCAAACCACTAACCAGCTTGGCTGTTTTACTGCCACTAAAAACCCATTTTTGACTCCCTGCTTTTACGGCGCCATATTTTTTACTCTGGCCTTTATTTTAAGCGTTATAAGTGTCAAAAAATTTACTCATATTGAAGACAAAAAATAAAAAACAAAAATACTTGACAAATCATACAGATTTACTTATACTTACAAATAAGTTGTGTCTGACCCAGCTAAGACGCGACTTTGACACACAACGCTGAGCTGGTTTTCTCGGTCAGCTTTAACAGCCGACCGATCATGCTTCACAGCGGAGATGCAACCCAATGCACTCCGCTTTTTTATTTTATAAAATTATCTTTTGTGTTTTACTTATTACATATTACAAATTATTTATTACACATTATAAGTTTTTCCCTTACTTTCTCTATTTCTTAATTTCTTATTTTCTTAAACTTTGACTTTTCCTCCACAAAATGAAATAATTATCTTGTTTTATTAATCTTTAATTTTGACTTTATTTTTAAGATTTGACATTTGAATTTCGAGTTCATAATTTTATGTCCTTCCAAATCGGCATTGTTGGTTTGCCCAACGTTGGCAAGTCAACCCTTTTCAAGGCCCTAACAAAAAAACAAGTTGATGCTGCTAATTATCCTTTTTGCACTATTGATCCCAATGTTGGTGTGGTGGCAGTACCAGACCAAAGGCTAGACCAATTAGCCAAGGTTTCTAATTCTGAAAAAATTATTCCGACTACCATTGAGTTTGTTGATATTGCCGGCTTAGTTAAAAACGCTCATAAAGGCGAAGGGCTTGGCAATCAGTTTTTGGCACACATCCGCGAAGTTGATGCGATTATTGAAGTTGTCCGCGAATTTAAAGATGAAAATGTCATTCATGTGGAAGGTTCAGTTGATCCCAAGCGCGACCAAGACATTATTCACTTAGAATTAATTATGGCTGATTTGCAAACCATCACAAAAAGAATTCACTCGGCTGAACATGAAGTAAAATCTGGTGATAAAGAAGTGATAAAATTATTAAACATTCTGCAATCTTTAAAAAATACTTTAGATCAAGGCAAATTGGCCAGCGAAGCTAATTTAACCGAAGAAGAAAAAAAATCGATTAAAGAACTTTCGCTTTTAACTCTAAAACCAATTATTTATGTCAAAAACATTGATGACACTTTGACGCTTGACACTCTGACACCTGACACTATCGCCATCAATGCCAAATTGGAAGCCGAATTAGCCGAACTTAAAGATGAAGAATTAAAAGATTATCTTAAAGAATTAGGCATAGAAAAAACCGGCCTTGATAAATTAATTGTGGCCAGTTATAATATTCTTGATTTAATTACTTTTTTAACTTCCGGCCCTAAAGAATCGCGCGCCTGGACCATTCAAAGGGGGACCAAAGCGCCGGAAGCCGCTGGTGTTATTCATACTGATTTTGAAAAAAATTTTATTCGCGCTGAAGTTTGTAATTGGCAAGATTTTGTTAAATTAGGTGGCGATGCCGGCGTCAAAGAAAAAGGCTTAATGCGTCTGGAAGGTAAAGATTATGTGATGCAAGATGGTGACACAGTATATTTTAGAGTCAATACTTAATTAAAAATAATCAAGAAACAAGATACAATTTCCAAATAAATTTCAAACCTCAAATTTCAATTACTAAATTTTTTGGTTATTGATTATTGTTTGGAAATTGGAATTTGTATCTTGGAAATTTATTACTTTATGTCTCATCCCAAAACAGAACGCACCTTAGTTTTAATCAAACCCGATGGTGTGCAGCGCTCGCTCATTGGTGAAATAATTCACCGCTTAGAAAGAACTGGCCTTAAACTGGTGGCTGCTAAATTTATTATGGCCACCAAAGAGCAGGGCTATGAACATTATAAAAAAGAAGAAGATTGGCTCGAAGAAAAAGGCGCCAAAAGAATTACCCAAAGGCAAGCTGAAGGTAAACCAATTGAAAAATCAGCCCGTGAATATGGCCTCGATATTGTTAATGCTAATGTCAGTTTTATTACTGCTGGTCCAATTGTGCCGATGATCTGGGAAGGAAATAAAGCGGTGGGTATTATTAAAAAAATTGTCGGCGGCACCGAACCTTTAACTTCCGACGTCGGCACAATCAGGGGCGATTTAACTATGGATTCTTATGATATTTCGAATTTAGACGAACGTTGCGTCCGTAATCTTATTCATTGCACCGATGATCCAAAAGAAGCCGCGCGTGAAATAGCGATTTGGTTTAAACCAGAAGAAATTTTAAATTATCGTCTTCTTAATGAAGCTATTCTCTATGATATTAATCTAGATGGCATTAAAGAATAATTTCTTTCTCCTTAATTTTAATCTCTTTTTTTTCTTGACACTTTGACACCGGACACTCTGACACTTATTTTGACCGCTCTCCCTAAAACTGTTATTATAAAAGCGCCTCGCAGAAACCATTTTCCTCAATCATTTCTACAACCATTTCTCGTTGGAAAACATATTTTGCCGCTCTTCTGGTTAGACCAGGGAATGCCAATGAGTTTTCCCGCGATCATTATCACGGCCTTTGGTTTGCCCGGACTCGGATTTACTAAGTCTGCGGCAAAACACTGGCCAGATCCGTTTCTTAAACGGAATTGATTGTTGTGATTTTGTCATCCTGCGGGGTGTTTTAATTATTTATCGGGGTGTCGTATACCGGTAGTACGCGTCCATGGGGGTTGAAGCGATTAGCTTCAACGGGCGAGGAGGTTTGCCTGTGGCAAACCACCACAAGCCCAGGCTTTTATTTTTTATTTCGGGCTATAGCGCAGTTGGCTAGCGCGCATGCATGGGGTGCATGAGGTCGGCAGTTCAAATCTGCCTAGCCCGAAAGAAAAAATAAAAGATGTAGACGGGGTTCACCCTGCACCATAAAGGTGCATGGTAGCCCTAAACCTTTATGGTTTAGGACAATTCACCGCACCCCGATAAAAGTGTAGAATGAGGGTGCATGAGGGTTTAAAAGACACACTGTGTCTTTTAAACCAGTTCAAATCCGGCTACCCCGATAATTAAGACATTAAAATTATAGATCGGGTTCACCTTGCACCATAAAGGTGCAAGGTAGTCCTAAACCTTTATGGTTTAGGGCAATTCCCCGCACCCCGACCAACTGAAAGAAAACAAACTTATGGTTTGTACTACTTATTATGCCACCTAATCTAATCTGCCAAGATAAAACCGACGAAGACTTGGTTTCCTTGACACTTAAAAATAATGATTACTTTTCTTGTCTGATGAGCCGCTATGAACAGCGACTTTTGTTTTATATTATCCGGCTCTCCGGTTTTAAAAAAGATGAAGCGGAAGATGTTCTGCAGGAAACATTTATCAAAACTTTCTATCATTTAAGTGATTTTGACAAAAAACTTAAATTTTCTTCCTGGCTTTATCGAATTACCCATAACGAAACCATTAATGCATTGAAAAAAAAGAAAAGTAAAATAATTATTAACTTAACAACCGAAGATTGGCAAAACATTGCCACTAAAAACAATCTCAAAGAAGAAATCGCGGCAAAAATTAATCAAGAAAAAATTAAACAATTAATTAACCACCTGGAACCAAAATATCAAGAAGTTATAATTTTAAAATTTTTAGAAGATTATAGTTATGAAGAAATTTCAGATATTTTGCAAAAACCAACTGGCACTATTGCGACCCTGCTTAATCGCGCTAAAAAAAAATTAAAACAAGAATTTATAAAAATTAATTTTACCTATTAACTTATATGATAGTCCAAGATCGGGTCCTCAGAAAAATTAAACAAGAAAAAATAAAACCGTTGCCACCAACCATCTTTTTAATTAAACGAGTTGCTTTTTGGTTTTTAACCATTCTTTCATTTTTGTTGACCGCTCTTATTACTTCTCTGGTTATTTTTTTATTAGCTAATCAAGATTGGGATATCTATCAAAAATTTACTTCCCATCAAACCTTATTCCTTTTTTGGGTTTTGCCATATTTTTGGCTAATTATCTGGTTTATTTTTATCTGGTCACTTTATTACAACTACCGCCACACCAAATATGGCTATCGCACTAAAATCAGCCAACTTACGATCTTTTCTTCTACATTGATTTTAATATTCGGCTATACTTTTTATTCTTTTGGCTGGGGTTATAAAATAGAAAATTACTTTTTTCAAAAATCAAATTTTTATAACCAAATCAACAATAACCGTCTAATATGGGACAACGCTACTAAAGGACTCTTGGCTGGACAAATCATTAAAACAGAAAAAAGCCAAATTATTTTAAAAGATTTAAAAAATAAAGAATGGCAAATTATTTTTAATCAATTGGATACCAATAGTAATTTAATACCTGGGCAAAAAATAAAAATAATTGGCCAACCAGTTGACTCGCAAACATTTTTTGCTTCCGAAATAAGAAATTGGTGCGGTTGTGGCGGCTGTCTTGAAAGTAATAATCTTTGCGCCAATGGCTGTAATCATTAAAATTGAAAGAAAAAAAATTGAAAGAAAAAACAAAATTTTGATGTATTATTATAATGAGGCCTCTCATTTATAATTAAAACTATTTTTATGAATAAACTCTGGTATTTTGGCGGCTTATTAACTTTTATCGTTGCCGCTGTCGTCGTTATTGGCGCCGTTAACGCTTCTGACAATAAAAATTTGCCGGCAACAGAAAAAAGCTCTACCCCAACAGTCCAAACTAAAAGCTGTGGTTGCCAGGTTAAATCTCAATGTGGCGGCACTTGTCAAGCCAACAACTGTCAATGCGGTTCTTCTTGTGCCATGAATCAAGCTAAATAAAAAATATTTTTAAAAACCCTGCCATTAAAGCAGGGTTTTTATATTATATTTATTTTTTTGCGTTCACTTTGTCATCTTTTTCTTCAATGTTCTAATACAACGGGTGCAAACATTTTTCTGTTTGCCATCAATGGTCTTTTTTTGTAAATTTAAATATTGCCGACGTAAAGTTTTAATCTGAGAATGAGATCTGGTTTGAGACCGCTGTGAACCGCGACCACAAATATCGCAACGAGTAGCCATAAAATTTAAAAATGACAAATGTCAAATAATTAATTGCAAAAATAGTATAACATGATAGAATAATAAAAGCAAGGAGTTATTGAAATCCTAAATTCTAAACTCGAAATCCAAAAAAATTTTCGAATTTCTAATTTAATTATTCGAATTTTTAATATTTATGTCTGATCTTATCTTTTTTCTCTTTATTATTATTGGTGCTATTATCCATGAATATGCTCACGGCTGGACCGCTGACAAACTAGGGGATCCAACCGCCAGAAACGCCGGCCGTTTAACTTTAAACCCATTGGCCCATATTGATATTTTTGGCACCATTATCTTACCATTTCTAATGGTCCTAAGTTTTGGTTCAGCTTTTGGTTATGCCAAACCCGTGCCCTATAATCCCTATAACTTGCGCAATCAAAAAATCGATCCGGCTCTAATTGGTCTTTCTGGCCCTCTTTCTAATTTAATTCTTGCACTTATTTTTACCCTAATTATTCGTCTCTCTCCTTATTCTACTCTTAATTTAATCCTAAGTCTTGGTGTTTTGGCTAATTTAGCTTTATTAATCTTTAACCTAATTCCCATTCCACCCTTAGATGGCTCAAAATTACTTTATGCGCTTCTGCCCGCCGATTCCTGGCGCCTCAAAGCATCATTAGAAAAATATGGTATTTTCATTTTAATCTTCTTTATTTTTTCCCTATCGCGCCTCATCAGTCCTTTAATTTTCTGGTGCTACCAACTATTAATGCCCTAAAAAAAGAAATTCCTTGCCTTTTTTATTTTTCCCTTTATTTCTTAATTTCTAATTTCTTTATTTCTTATCTTTTGACATTTGACATCCTTTAATTTATAATCTATAATCATATTAATGCTTTTTATAAAGCTTTTTTTGTAAACTTTTAATATCTATGCCAACTATTAGTCAATTAATTAAAAAGGGACGTTCTTCCAAAAGCAAAAAAACCAAAACACCGGCTTTGCAGTCAACCTTGAACGCCTTAAAAAGAACTAGCCGCGAACTGCCCAAGGGTTCGCCTTTTAAACGTGGCGTCTGCCTTAAAGTCACTACTAAAACGCCAAAAAAACCTAATTCTGCCTTAAGAAAAATAGCCCGTGTACGTCTTTCTAATGGTCAAGAAGTTACTGCCTATATTCCCGGCGAAGGTCATAATTTGCAAGAACACTCCATTGTTATGCTGCGCGGTGGCAGAGTAAAGGATTTGCCCGGCGTGCGCTATCATATTGTCCGTGGCCGTTATGACACTCAAGGCGTGGAAAACAGAAAACGCGGTCGCAGCTTATACGGTGTTAAAAGAGGTAAAAAATAAACTTCTATGTTTATTTTCTATGTTTAAAAATTAAAAATTGAAAATTATTTTAAAATTTAAAATTAAAAATTCAAAATTTGAAAGTTATGCGTGGTAAACCAGCACCCAAAAAATCAATCCAACCCGATCCTAAATTCAACCGCCTTGATATCGCTAAATTTATCAACTATATTATGCAGCGCGGCAAAAAAACAGTAGCTCAAAAAAACATCTACCGCGCTTTTGAAATTATTCAAGCTAAAGAAAAAAAAGATGCCCTGCAAGTTTTTGACCAAGCGATTAAAAAAGTCGGGCCTAGTGTGGAAGTACGTGGTAAACGTGTTGGCGGCGCTAATTATCAAGTGCCTTTCCCTGTACGTGATGACCGCCGCTTCACCTTAGCCTGCCGCTGGATTTTAACTGCTGCCAAAGCGCTTAAAGGCAAGCCCTTGGCCGAACGTCTGGCCCAAGTTCTGATTGATTCCTCTAATGGTGAAGGTCCGGCTGTTAAAAAACGCGAAGATGTCCATCGTATGGCCGAAGCTAATAAAGCTTTTGCCCATTTTGCCAAATTCGGCTAGTTTTTACGTTAAACAAAAATTGAACTGCTTCAATTTTTGTAGCAAAAACGAACACTTTGTTATCCTGCCTTGGTGGGATCAAGGTGACCTACACTTTAAAACTTTAAAATCAATTTCTATTTAGAATTTAAAATTAAAAATTTAAAATTTTTTTTATTTATGCCCCGTGAATATTCCTTAGAAAAAACTCGAAACATTGGCATTATGGCCCATATTGACGCTGGTAAAACCACCACAACCGAGCGTGTTTTATTTTACACTGGTAAAAAACATAAAATTGGCGAAGTCCACGAAGGCGAAGCCGAAATGGACTGGATGGACCAGGAAAAAGAACGGGGGATTACTATTACTTCGGCTGCCACGACCTGTTTTTGGAAAGATCACCGTATTAATATTATTGATACTCCCGGCCACGTCGATTTTACTGTCGAAGTTGAAAGATCACTACGGGTACTTGATGGCGCGGTGGCTGTTTTCGATGCTTCCCAAGGGGTGGAACCACAATCTGAAACTGTTTGGCATCAAGCCGAAAAATATCAAGTGCCGCGCATTTGTTATGCTAATAAAATGAAAAAATTGGGCGCAGACTTTTATATGACTTTAAATTCTATTAAAAGCCGTCTCACCGACAAAGCCGTTGCTATCCAATTGCCCATTGGCATGGACAGTACTTTTGAAGGCATGATTGATTTAATAGAAAAAAAGGCCTATCATTTTGAGGGTACCCGCGGCGAACAAGTTGTAGAAATTCCCGTGCCCGAAAATATGACTGCGGAAGTAAAAAAATATCATGATCTAATAATTGAAAAAGTGGCCGAAACCGATGAAAAATTAACTCACAAATATTTAAATGGCGAAGAAATAACAATTGAAGAAATTAAAAAAGCCCTGCGCGCCGCAGTAATTAAAAATGATTTATTTCCAGTGATGTGTGGTGATGCTTTGGATAATAAAGGCATTCAGTTGGTTTTAGACGCTGTTGTGGAATATTTACCCGCCCCGACCGATATTCCCGCCATTATTGGTTTTGAACCAGGCAAAGAAGAAAATAAAATTGAAAGACATGCATCAGATACAGAACCATTTTCTGGTTTGGCTTTTAAAATTGCTACTGACCCTTATGTTGGTACTTTAACATTCTTTCGAGTTTATTCTGGCACTGTCAAAGCTGGCAGTTACGTTTATAATTCCACTTCTGGTCAAAAAGAAAGATTTGGACGTCTTTTAAGAATGCACGCCAACCACCGTGAAGATGTGGAAGAGGTCTATGCCGGTGAAATTGCCGCCGCTGTTGGTTTAAAAAACACCACTACTGGTGATACGCTTTGCGATGAAAACCAACCTATTATTTTAGAAAAGATTATCTTCCCCGAGCCTGTCATTCAAATTGCGATCGAACCCAAAACAAAAGCTGACCAAGAAAAAATGGGGTTGGCTCTTCAAAAACTGGCTCAAGAAGATCCCACTTTTAAAATATCAACCGACGAAGAAACATTAGAAACCATCATTGCGGGTATGGGTGAATTACACTTGGAGGTTTTAGTGGAAAGAATGCGCCGAGAATTTAGTGTTGATTGTAATGTTGGCGCCCCGCAAGT
>DAIUDD010000002.1:0-201584 GCA_036845805.1 Patescibacteria group bacterium
CTTGAGGTCTCTGTATTACCGCTGCTGCTGGCACAGAGTTAGCAACCTCTTATTCCTTAGGTACCGTCAACGTTCGTCCCTAAGAAAAGATCTTTACACCCCGAAGGGCTTCATCAATCACGCGGCGTCGCTCCTTCAGCCTTGCGGCCATTGAGGAATATTCTTGACTGCAGCCTCCCGTAGGAGTCGGGGCAGTGTCTCAGTCCCCGTGAGGCGGGTCGTGCTCTCACACCCGCTACCCGTCATTGCCTTGGTGAGCTTTTACCTCACCAACTAGCTGATAGGACATAGGCCCCTCTCTGACCAATAAATCTTTACTTGATAAAACTTGTGTTCCATCAAGACCATCGGGAATTAGCTCCGCTTTCGCAGAGTTGTGCCCGAGTCAGAGGTGGGTTACCAATGTGTTACTCACCCGTTTGCCACTATCGTGTCTCGCTTCCACGAGACACGCGCGGACAGACGCAGACTTGGACGCGGACAGACGCAGAAAAAAATTCCGCGTAAGTCAGCGTTTTGTCCACGTAAGTCAGCGGTGTCTCACTAAAGTGAGACACGACCGTTCGACTTGCATGCCTTAGACACGCCGCCAGCGTTCACCCTGAGCTAGGATCAAACTCTCAATAAAAATTAAGAATTTTTTTTAGCTCTTTACTAAATTAAATAAATTAAAGAATAGAAAAGAGAAATTTCTTGCCACTCTTTAGTTGTTAAAAATAAATTTTCAAAGAGCAAATTTCTTGGCTCAAATTGAGATAAGAAAAAACAGTAACATCTATTAAATTAATAAATATTACTGCTTTATCTTAAAAACTTTTTAAAGAACATTGGCAGATGTATTTTTACATATGTTTGCCGGTGATAATTATTGGGTGATATCTTAACTATTGGTTCAATTTTTAAGCTCGAACCTTGTGTTTGTTAGATCAGTCCCAAAAGTCATTATTTTTATCCACAGTTATTATATAGTTCTATTAAAAAGCTGTCAAGAGGGTCAGAAACAGAGAAATAAAGAAATAGAGAAACAAAGGGAAAGACAACAAAATAGTTTTTTAATCCTTCACCTCTTTATTTCTCTATTTCTATGTTTCTGACCTCTTGACACAAAGCCTTGACATTGGTTTTATCCTGTGCTAAGATAATTTATTAATATTTTTATTCTGCCTAATACCCTCCAAGAGACGACGAGCATGGGGATTCTTTCTTAGGTATTTTCCGGCTTTTAGCTCGAAAATCTCTAAAAAGAATTTTCTTCTCTTGGAGAATACTAGGCAGAATTTTTTTTGACACAATTTTAATTAATTTGTGTCCTCCCCTCGCCCGCCTGAACGGACGGGGTTTTTATTTCCTTTTTTACACTTTTGGTGGTATAAATATAATAGAAACTAGAAATTAAGAAATTAGAAATTAAGGGTTAAATTGCAATTTTATGAAAAATTATTCACATAAAACGATTAATAAACAACTAACTCGCTACCGCACGCCGTCTTGGAAAAAAAATTATCATACGCCAATAATTTCCATGTCTATAACTAAAAATTTAGTAAAAAAACAAAACACGGAATCCCGTCGGTCAAATTATCAGTCAACCCTGGAAACTCAATCCTAACCGCTTTGTGAAGTGATTTTAATTTACTCTCAAGCGAATAAATCTAAAGTTTGAGTTCAAAACAACAAATTGTTATAATTTTTTTATGAAACAGATTCATCTAAGAGGTTCTTGGTTAATTAGGGCGCCAAAAGAAAAAATCTATCAGATAATTTCTGATTTTGAAAATATGCCCAAATATTTTCCAGGGGTAGCAAAGTCGATAGAGATAATTGAAAAGCAAGGAAATCAGCAAAAAATGACTGCAAAAGTAAAATCTTTTGGTCGAGTGTTTGAGACAAAAATGCAGACAGAATTGCTGCCTAATATTGGTTTTAAATCTAACAATAAATCTTCCCTTGGCACTTCCGGTCATGAGGAATTTTTAATGGAAGATGCTATGGGTGATACTAAAATTAACTATACATATGATATTGAAATTCATCGCCTAATACTGCAAATTATAGGAACACCTTTGATAAAATGGTTTGCTATGTGGTATTGGAAGCGGGCTTTTATTGATAAATTGAAAAAAATGGTAGAAATATAATTCTACTCTCAAATTGATACAGCTATTTTTTTACCACTTAATTATCTAAAACATTTTCTAATGGCGCCCGCGACGCCAATGAAATTTAAAAAATGAATAATGTCGAACAAATAAAATCAAAATTAGATATTGTGGAATTAATCCAAGAATATCTACCGCTAAAACAAGCCGGCACCAATTTTAAGGGGCTGTGCCCATTTCATAATGAAAAAACTCCATCTTTTATGGTCTCGCGCGATAAACAATTTTTTAAATGTTTTGGCTGTGGAGAAGGCGGTGATATTTTTACTTTTTTACAAAAAATAGAAAATATTGAATTTCCTGAGGCGTTAAAAATTTTAGCTGACAAGGCGGGCGTAATTTTAGAACACAAAACCTACCAACCAGAAACAGAAAATTTAAAAACCCGCCTATATTATTTAATGGAACAAGCAATTAGTTTTTATGAACGCACATTAACTTTGCCAGCTGGCACAACGGCCGCCAGATATTTAGTGCACACCAGAAAAATGAAACCCGAGACAATTAAAGAATTCCGGTTGGGTTATGCGCCAGATCAATGGGAGGCATTGGGACAATTTTTAAAATCACGCGGTTTTAATGAGACAGAAATCCACCAATCGGGTTTGGTGGTCGACCGGACTACGCCAGCTCAATATGGCGGCTTAAATTATTATGACCGGTTTCGCGACCGGATTACTTTTCCAATTTTTAATCCTCATGGCAGTCCGGTTGGTTTGACCGCCCGGGCCATGAAAAAAGAAGAAGCTGCTAAATACATCAACACGCCGCAAACGATTATTTATAATAAATCGCAAGTGCTTTATGGTTTGGATAAAGCCAAAAATTTTATCCGAAAAGAAAACCTGGCTGTTTTAGTGGAAGGCAACATGGATGTAATTGCTTCGTTTCAAGCGGGCGTAAAAAATGTGGTTTGTTCTTCGGGCACCGCCCTGACCGCAGAGCAAATTAATTTAATAAAAAGATATACTAATAATGTGGCTTTGTGTTTTGATGCGGATAGCGCCGGTCAAAATGCGGCGGAAAGAGGGGTGGGTTTAATGTGGCAACTCGGCATGAATGTTAAAGTGGTGTTATTGCCAGTTGGCATAAAAGACCCAGATGAATTAATCTCAAAAGACCCAAAAAACTGGGCGCAGTTGATAACCGAGAGAGTAAATTTTATGGATTATCTTCTGGCTACTTTGATGCGCAATAAAAATTTGAATGAAATAGACACTAAAAACAGTATTACTAATAAAGCACTAGGGTGGCTTGTCCAGCTAATTAATCCGGTAGAACAAGATCATTATTTAAAAATTTTGTCACAAAAATTACAGATTAATGAAAACGCTTTGCAGGAATCAATAAAAAAAATAAAAAGGGGCAATATTAACAATGCGAGCCAAGTTAACTGGGAAAAAAAATCAAATAGCCACGCGCCTTTAAATAAACTGTTAATAATGTCCGAGCGCTTATTGTCGCTTTTAATAGCTCAAAACGATTATCTTAAAACAACTATCGACCGACTGGCGCCAGAAATGCTCTCTGAGCATAGCCGCGATTTTTACAAAGAATTAATTTTTTGGTATACTAAAAATAATAATTTTCTCAAAGATGAGTTCTATCAATATTTAAAAAATGAAAAGCCAATCTTGGTGAGCTTTTTTGACACGCTTAATTTACTAGCAGAAAATGAATGGGAAAATTTAACACCGGTGGAATTAAACAAGGAATTTAAGTTGACTTTTAATTTTATAAAAAAAGAAAATATTATTGAACACTTAAAACAATTAGAAAAAGAATTACGCCAGGCAGAAGAACATGGCGAGCGCGACAGGGCAGATAATTTAATTATGGAATTTTCGCGCCTTTCCCAAGAGCTGGCAGAATTATAATCTAAAAGTATTAAAAATAATAAATCAATAAAAAATAAATACCATTATAGAGTTTATGCCAAAAAATAAAAAACGAGGCAAAACACGGCCACTTCATAACCGGATAGTTAAAGGTAAAAAAGTAAAGAAACAGAAAAAAAATAAAAAAATAATCCGGAAAAAAATAAGCCATAAATTTAAATCAAAGAAAAAAATAATCCGGAAAAAAAGCGGCCGATTTAAAGTTAGAAAAAAAATAAAAATTAAAAGCAAACCAACTGGCCCGATGCCAGACCCAAACCAAATAGAAAATTTATTAAAGAAGGCGCGAGCTCGCGGTTTTGTCACAGAAATGGAAATTTTAATGGCATTTCCAGAGGTAGAAGAATATACGGAAAGTTATGAGGATTTTTTGGGTCAATTGGAAAAAATGGGGGCCCAGGCAGTGGAAGGAGAAGTGGGGCTACTCGGCAAAAAAGAAGACCGCAAAAAAATATTAAATGACATGGGGTTGCTCGGCGATCAAAAAAGAGCAGACTTAACCGACATCTTTGCTGATTCTATCCAGATGTATTTAAGAGAGATTGGCAAAGTACCATTATTAAATACGGAAGAAGAAATGCAATTGGCCAAAAGAAAAGAAAAGGGTGATAAAGAAGCAATAAAAAAACTGATTGAATCCAATTTGCGCTTGGTAGTTTCGATCGCTAAAAAGTTTGCTGGCCGCGGAGGTTTAACTTTATTAGATTTAATCCAAGAAGGCAATGTGGGTCTGTTTCGAGCAGTGGAAAAATTTGATTATCGCAAGGGTTATAAATTTTCCACCTATGCCACTTGGTGGATCCGCCAGGCAATTACTCGGGCTTTGGCTGATCAATCGCGTACCATTAGAATTCCGGTCCACATGGTCGAAACCATTAATAAATTCCAGCAAGTACAACGGCAACTAATCCAAGATTTGGGTCGCGAACCATTGCCAGAAGAAATCGCCGCGGAAATGGGCGAAGAGGTGGATAAAGTACGCCACATTATTAAAATCTCACAAGAAACAATATCTTTAGAATCTTCGGTTGGTGACGAAGGCGATGATGATTCAAAATTATTAGACTTTATGCAGGATTACAAAACAGTTTCACCAGACAAAGCCACGGCACTACAATTACTACGCAATCATATTAAAAATATTATTTACGAATTAACGCCCCGGGAACAAAAAATTTTGGAAATGCGTTTTGGCTTGGAAGATGGAGTGTATCACACCTTAGAAGAGGTAGGCCAGGAATTTGGCGTCACCCGGGAACGTATTCGCCAAATTGAAGCTAAAGCACTGGAGAGAATTAAAGATCATGAGGGGATGAAAAAACTATTAGATTACTAATCGCGATCCCCTCTTTCAATGGGGGGTAAATACTTGCCATTATTTTTTATTTTTGATAAAATTTTTAGAGTTGTTGTTAAAGAAAATAAAAAACGATTAATAAAATAACTTTTTAATCTTAGACGCCTCAACTCCGAGGTAGCTCAGCGGCCCGCCCGCAACGCCTCGCAAGCCATCCCTTTACTCAGTCATTGGCGGGCTGGTCGGCTTGCGTGGCGGGCGGGTAGAGCAGTTAAATATCATGTTTTATTATACTTATATTTTAAAAAGTTTAAAGGATGATAAATTATATGCTGGTTGGACAGATAATATAAAAAGACGTATTATCATACACAACAAAGGAAAAGTGGAAGCAACAAAAAACAGAAGGCCGCTTATATTAATTTACTATGAGGCGTGTTTGCGTAAAGAAAAAGCCATTGCTCGGGAAAAATATTTTAAAACCGGTTTTGGACGAAGATATCTCAAAGAGAGAATATAACTTTTTAATCTTAGACGCCTCAACTCCGAGGTAGCTCAGCGGTAGAGCAGTTGACTGTTAATCAATTGGTCGTGGGTTCGAATCCCACCCTCGGAGTTGAGGCGTTTATTTGTTTATAAAGACGTTAATCTCGATTGACGTTTTTTATTTTTTATTTTAAGTCAATTAACTAAAACTTGACTTTTTATTTAAAATAAGCTAAAATTAAAAGAATCTCTAAAAAGATCCTAAAATTGAAAAAAGTTAAATATGAGACTTCAAACTCAATATAATCAAGAATCTTTGGGAATTGGTCTAACTTCAAGATGTAATTTAAATTGTCCCCATTGTTATGCAAAAAATCTTAGTAAAAATACTTTGTCTTTAAAAACAATTAAAGACATCGTTGTTAGATTCCCTTATTTAAAAAAGGTTAATTTTGGCACCGGAGAAAGCTTACTAAATCCGGAATTATTACAAATAATTGATTTTTTTCATAAAAAAAAAATTAAAATTGCCTTAACATCAAATGGAACTACCATTAATGAATTGCCGGGGGAATATTTAAAGAAAATTGATGAGGTTGACATCTCAATAGATTTTCCAACAGCCAAAGAACATGATTTATGGCGGGGAAAAGAAGGACTTTTCGATACTGCTATATCAGCTATTGAAAGATGTAAAAAATCGGATGTTGAAGTTTCAATTGCGACCGTCTTGATGAATATAAATTACAAGGCGTTTAAAAAATTTAGAAAAATATTAGATAAATACAAAATTTATCTTAGGGTCAATTTATATAAACCAACCGACTCAAATAAATATAGTCTAAATTATCTCGAATTTTGGCAAGCTATTAAAATTATTGCTAAAAATTTTACTTTGGTTTCAAATTCCGAACCAATTCTTTCGTTAATAACGCCACCAAAGGTAGATACCTGCGGTTCACCCTGCGGAGATTCGGTTCGATTACACCCGGACCTTAGTATTAGCCCCTGTGTTTATGTTGATGGCAATAAAATCTCAGTTAAAAAATTTAATGAATTAAAAAAAATTGTACCGGATTTTTGTAAAAATTGTAAATTTTTAAAAAAATGTCGTGGCGGTTGCATGAGTCGTAGAATTTTTGAAGATAGAGTTTATTTACCAGATAGTTATTGTCCTATTTTTCAAGAAAATAAAATTCCAAATATAAAATTTAAAAAAGTTGAAGTTAAAGATTTTATTCACAGTAATTATTTGTGTACATTTATTTTAAAATAAATGAATTTTTAAAAACAACGGGAGGAATCATGACCGGAAAATTAGTTGCTCTTGTCGGCCCTTCTGGAGTGGGAAAAACAACCATTATCTCAGAATTGGTTGACAAAAGAAAACTCTTTAAGAGAATTCTTTTCTATACCACTCGGACAAGACGGTGGTATGAAACCCACGGCCGAGATTATTGGTTTGTATCTGATCAGGAAATAAAAGGAATGCTGGCGACGGATTTGAGTTTAAACGAAAGTTTGCTTGAATTTGGAGGCAATTTATTTGCGGTGAGTCATTCGCAGATAAATTCAATTATTGAGGCTGGCGCGACTGCTTTGTTAGAATTGTACATTACGCGTGTACCTGAATTCAAAGCCAGATACAATGAGAATTTTATTGCTTTGTTTCTGCGACCGCCAACCATTGATATTCTGGTTAAAAGATTGCAAAACTGCCGCGCTCATGAAAAAGTTTTTGTAAGAAAGAGAATGGAGCAGACACAATCAGAGTTGAATTTAGCCGCTGGCGAATTAAAAAACTATTTTGACGGGTTTATTGATTTGCCAAATTGTTTGGAGGCTGCCAGTAATCAAGTTGAGGCGACCATTCGTCGCTTAGCGGACATTTAAAAGGGTGATGATTAGTTAAATAGTTATCACCCTTTAATTTAAATTTTATGAATTTAGATAATAAAAAAATAAAAAATTCTAATTATTCTTTTTTATTTAATGATAAAAAGGGCAACTATGCCATTTATCATTCTTTAAGTTGTAACATTATTTATGGTGATAAAATCTTAAAAGATTTATTTGCTTTCTTTTCAGATTATAATAGGTATAAAAATTTTGATCAAAAAAATAAATCAACCAAGAAAATTTATAAAATTTTATATCAGCAAGGTTTTCTCATAGAGAATAACATCAAAGATGAAAAAAAATTATCTGACTTGCAACAGCAGGTTAGAAAAAAATTTTTTATAAAAACTCTATATTTAAGTCTGACTTATAAATGCAATCTTAGATGTAGTTATTGTATTAGTAATAATTCGGTTGCTTTGGATAATAATCAAAAAATCACGCCATTAAATATGGATCAAAAAACAGCAAAAATGGCAGCTGATTTTTATCTGAAAAATGTTAAAGCTGAAGGAGATAAAGAAGTGGTGTTTTATGGCGGCGAACCGCTTTTGAATTACAAAATCATGAAATTTTTGGTGAATTATATCAACCAAAAAGAAGCGAATAAAATTTTAAAAAATAAAAATTATAAAAAGAGCAGATATATTTTGTGTACTAATGGGACATTAATTAATAATGAAGTGGCTAAATTTTTAAAAGAGAATAGTATTTATCCGGCGGTGACATTTGATGGTGACGAACAGACACATGATAACGTTAGAAAATATGCTAATCAAAAAGGTAGCTATGCGGATGTTTTAAAGGCTTATAAGTTATTACAAAAACATAATTTTCCTATCGGCGTGACTTTAACTTTGGGTAAACATAATATTTATAATTTGGATAAATTTGTTAAATTGTTTGCTCAAAAATTAAAACCATTCACTATGGCGACAAACATCATGGTTGATTATGAGGGTGGCGGAAATGAATATGTTTGTGAGGGTAATGTTTTAGCTGATAATTTAATTAAGGCTTTTAAAATTGCGCGCCAGAAAGGTTTATATTTAGTTAAATATGTGATGGATAACAGAATTAAACCGTTTGTTGAACAGAAGCCCAGATTAAAGGGTTGTACGGGCACTGGTTCACGCATAATGGTTTTGCCAGACGGCTCACTGTCGGCTTGTATGGCTTATGCCAAAAATTCACCGACCAAATTACAAGACGCACCCAGAGTAAAAGATTTTATACCAACTGGCATAGAATATTATTCGCCTTTTTTTAAGAATGAATGTAGGGCTTGTTTTGCTGTTTCGTGTTGTGGCGGTGGTTGTCCTAAAAATGCAGAAAACAAACACGGAACTTTCTTTGCTTTAGATGATGATTATTGCATACAAAGTAAAAAGTTTCTAGAATGGTTAATTTGGGATTTATTCAAGATAATAGCTAAAAAGGAATTAAAAACTAAACTTTTTTTGATTCCAAAATTGGAAGATCGCAGGAAAATTTATGGAAAAATAAAAGTTTTCTCTAACCCTTTAGATTTTCAATATGCCCCAAACATCAAACAAAATGAAAAATAATAATATCAAATTAATCAAGGCAAAATTATCAAAATATGTAAAAGTATTTTATTTTGGAAATACTGTTTGTTTTTTTAATTGTTTGTCGTTAGATAAATGTTATTTTAATAAATCAACAAATAGTAATGATAAAAAAATTTTGAATTTACTAGAAAAGAACAATTTTTTAAGTGATTTTGACTTGCGAGCAAAAAAATTTATTGATAGTTATCGTAAAAAATTTAAACCTGATTTTAGACAACTATACCTAGTAATTTCTGAAGCCTGTAACTTTAATTGTAAATATTGTCGACAAGTTACTCATAACTCAAGAGGAAAAAAAATGATGACTCAAGAAGAAACGAAACAAATAATAAATGATTTTTTTAAACAAGCTAAAAATAAACCCCAAGGAGTTGTGTTTTATGGAGGTGAGCCATTATTAAACAAAGATGTTCTTTTAGAGACTATTAAATATATCCGTCAAAAAGAGAGGGAATTAAAATTTAAAAAACCAACTGATTTAACAATTATTACTAATGGTACAAATATTGATAACCAATCTGCTCGTTTAATTAAAAAACACAATGTTTACATTATTGTTTCCATAGATGGGGCTAAAAAAGAGCATGATAAGTTAAGGGTCTACAAAAATAATCATGGTACTTTTAAAGATGTTTTAAGGGGTTATAAAATTTATAAATCGGCTGGCTGTAAAATTGGTATATCTTGTACTATTGGTAGCCATAATTATCATAGTTTGCCACAAGTTTTTAATTATTTTGCAAAACAACTAAAACCAGTCAACGTTGGCATTAATTTGCCGCACGACAACTATGATAATCCTTTAAATGTAAACCTAGACTTTAAATTGTTTTGTCAAAATTTTTTAAAAATTTTTGAAAAATCAAACAAAAACAATTTATATATTGAACATATAATGAGAAAATTAAATTTGTTGTTTAAACAGGAAATAAAAGTTAACGATTGTCCGGCCTGTGGTGGCAGATTAGTGGTTTTGCCTGGCAAAAAATTAGGTATTTGCGAAGGAGCAATTGGTATAGACAATTTCTTTTTTAGAGATATTAAAAAAACCAGTCAGATGTCATCCGCTTGGTATTTAACCTCGCCATTGTTTGATAAAAAGTGTAAGCCCTGTGTGGCTTTGGGTGTATGTGGCGGGGGCTGCCCTTTTGACGGTTATCTACAATCAAAAAAAATTGGCTGCCGTGATGCGAGAAGGTGTTTATTTATTAAAAATATTATTGAATGGGGTTTATATAATTTTTATTTAATTAATAAAAATAAAATAAAAAATAAAAAAATTTTTATACCGAGTATAAAAAATCAATATGCTTTTTTAAAAGAAATAAAGGGCACGAAACAAAAATTGCCTTTACGTAGTTCGGCCCAGTTTAGTAAAATTAAAAATAAATTTAAGATATGAAAGCCATAATTTTAGATGTGCCTACAAGTCAAGTTTTTATTACAAAAGAATTTTTGAATATTTCCAATCAGTTGAAGAAGTATCGGCTTTACGATCAAAAAATTAAATTAGAAGATAAATTTAAAATAAAATTTCCACCAGCCAATAGCTACAACCGCGGGTTACTTTTTATTGCCGCAGTTTTGGAAGGTATTGGTATTTCGGTCAAATATTATAATGCAGATTATGATAAAAATTACTGGAATAAATGTAAAAAACAACTACTCAAAGCAGATCTATTGTTAGCCTCTGCCAAAACAAATAATTATCATTTAATTTTAGATGATTTTAAAAAAGCCAAAATAATTAACAAAAAAATAAAAACAATTATTGGGGGTCCCCATCCAACTGCCTTACCAGAAGAATGCTTAGAAGATAAAAATGTTGATTTTGTTGTTTTGGGAGAAGGAGAAGAAACAATTAACGAATTATGTTCTTTATTAAAAAATAAAAAAAATAACTTTCAAAACGTCTTGGGCATTGGTTTTAAAAAAAATAGTAAAATTTATATAAATAAATTAAGACCGTTAATCGTCAATCTTGATCAATTACCAATGCCGGCTTATCACTTGTTGCCTGGAGGTCTTAGATCATACCACCCTTATATTGATACTTCGCGCGGATGTGTTTATGGGTGCAATTTTTGTAGCGGACCAAATTATTGGAGAAAAACTATTCGCACGCGGTCGTTTAAAAATTTTTATCAGGAATTAAGATTAATAAAATCATTAATTGGAGAATATAACTTCTTACATATTTCTGATCCCATGCTAGGAGTAACTTCAAAACAAATTGAGATTTTAAATAATTTAAAAAACAAAAAACATGGATTGTATTTTTCCTGTGATGTTAAAGCAAATTATATAAACAAAAAATTGATTAAATTAATGATAAATTGCGGTATAATTTTATTTTCCATTGGTATCGAATCTTTAAATGATATAGCACTAATATTAACCAACAAAAAATGCACGGCCAAATTGGAAATGGAAGCATGTAAAATAATTAAAAAATTTAATAAAGCGTTTATTAAGTCCTATTGGATTGTTGGTTTGCCGGGTGAAAACAAAAAAAGTCTGATAAGAAATAATAATCAAATATATAAAATGCTTAAAACGGGGATAGTTGATCAGGTATGTAATCATATTTTAGTGCCTTACCCAGGAACAGAATTTTTTAGTAATTATAAAAAGTTTGGTATTAAAATCTTACATAAAAATTGGAAACATTATGAGGGTAGATCATATCCAGTGGTTTATAATCTAAAAAAATTACCAGGTAATGAAATTTATAAATATTTTTTACAAGCCAATCAAAGTGAATTACAATATTATGTCAAAAAATATCCTCATTTAATAAATAAGTTAGAAAATTATAATTTGCCAAAAGATAATAATATTTCATTTGGCAATTATAAAGGTAGATTAATTTAAATTTATGAAAAAAGATAATAATAATTTTTTAATCATTCAAAAAAAATTTTTAACAAAAGGAAGAAATTATACGGAACTGTTTAAAACAGTGTGTGGAATGGCAGAAGAAATTGGTTTTGATAAGGCATTCGGCTTTTTAGAAAAGTGTGTGATTCAAAACAAGATCTTGTGGTTAGAACAAAATTTAGATAAAATTAAATTAACAGATGATCCATTAGAAAATGTTATTAAAGTCTTCTATGAGGCATATTTAGGAATTTCGTTTGGTAAAAATGGAAAAATAATTAAAAAGACAAACAAGGAATTGATAACTAGATGTTGGAACAAGTGCCCAGTTTTAGAAGCTTGTAACAAACTAAACCTGGATACTAAAAAAATATGCCGCCAAGCATATCACCGGTATGCTCAAATTTTTGTCAAAAGGATTCATCCTAAATTAAAATTTTATAGAAATTATAATCATATCCGTCCTTACACCCCATATTGTGAGGAAAAAATTATTCTTAATAATTAATTTAAATTTTATGCCTAACCAAAATTTTACTGATCCAAAAGATTTTTTAAACCAAACTGTCACAGTTACAATTGATCGTCCTTTAAATTCCAAACATGATAAATTTGACATGATTTATGAAGTGAATTATGGTTTTATACCAAATACTGTTGCTCCTGACGGAGAAGAATTAGATGCGTATATTTTGGGAGTTAAAAAACCGTTGGAACAATTTACTGGTAAATGTATTGCCATAATTCATCGCATAAACGATGATGATGATAAATTAATAGTTGTGCCGGAAAAACTTGAAATTTCCGATGAGGAAATACAAAAACAAACTAATTTTCAAGAAAAGTGGTTTAAGTCAATAATTATTAGAAAATAAATAATAAAAAAATATATTGGGAGGAAACATGAATGTTTGCGCCATAGATTTTGGAACCAGCAATTCCGCCGTGGCTGTTGTCCAAAACGGTGTGATAAGAGTTGCTGGTTCGGGTTCTAGTGGTAAAAAAACGATGCCATCTTTGATTTATTTTTCTGAAGATGGCGGGTATGCTGTTGGCGAAGAAGCTATTACAGCATACCTAGCAAACACCGGACGGGGGCGACTCGTCCAGTCAATTAAAACCTTTCTGCCGGATAAAGGATTTGACCAGACTAATGTATACGGAAAGTTTTATACATTAGTAGATTTTATCGCCATTATTTTGAAGGCGTTAAAATCAAGGGCAGAAAAACTGGCTGATCAAGAAGTAAGTGATGTTGTTTTGGGAAGACCGGTGAGGTTTTCGGCCAAAGAAGATGAAGATCGGTTGGCTGAAAAAAGACTGCTTGAGGCAGCCAAAAAAGTCGGCTTTAAAAATATTGGCATCCAGATGGAGCCAATAGCCGCTGCCTTGGGTTATGAGTCGTCCTTGGATAAAGAACAATTGGTGTTGGTGGGTGATTTCGGTGGAGGTACCTCAGATTTTACCATTATGAAGTTATCCCCCACCCGTTCACACCTTGTTGACAGAAGGGGTGATATCTTAGGTACAGCCGGGATTAATATTGCCGGCGATGCATTTGACTCCCAAATTATGTGGGAGAAGCTCATGCATTATTTTGGACGGGGTGTCGTGTATGAATCTTCTGCCGCCAGAGACAGAATGATTGAATTTCCGACTCATATTTTAAGAACATTATGCGAGTGGCATAAAATTCCATTTTTAAACACTCGCCAGCACAGAAACTATATTGAGCATGTGAAATTCAATAGCACTGACCCAGAAGCAATGAATCGCCTAAAAAATATAATTGAACACAATCTTGGATTTAATATTTTCCAGGCGATTGGTATTGGTAAAAGCAAGTTGTCATCTGCAGAAAACAGTTCAATTCGGGTGATTAATAATTATTTCGAAATTGTTAAAAGAATAACCCGAACTGAACTTGGCGAAATAATCAAAGTCGAGCTGCAAAAGATTATGGAGTGTTATCTTGATCTATTGCAGAAAGCCGGAATAAATAAACAAAATATTCAAGCCGTTTTTCTGACCGGCGGAACCTCAAACCTGCCACACATTCGTCAAATGTTTATTGACGAGTTTGGTGAAGAAAAAGTTCGCCGTCAAGGGAAAGGATTCACCAGTGTGGTGCACGGTTTGGCTTTAAGTGCACAAAAGCAATTCATTTAACCAAGCAGGGCATAAAACCCTGCTTTTTTATTTTGACAAGCATGGCCGAGAATGAGAGAATTACTGATATAATCTTTAATATGGATAATACAACTAAACACAAAATATTCGTTGGTGCTAAAAAACACACAGAAGAAATTAGGGGGATGATTAAACAGGAAATTAAACAAACGGAAATTGGTATAGAAAAAAATAAAACAACCCTAAAAGAGGGGGTCCGGGCGGATCAGCAATTATCTTTAATGTCTATTTTAAGACAGCAAAAAATCTCTTTGGAACAATTAAACCAACTTTATCCATCGCCATATTTTGTCAGGTGTGATGTTTTTTTTGATAATAAAAAAAAGCAAGAGATCATTTATTTCGCTAAATTTAGTTTTTCAGATCAGGCGATTTATTCTTGGGTGGCCCCAGTATCTGTTATTAGATTTGAAAAGCCGGGTGACTTTTCTTATTCACTTCCAAACGGACAACACAGATTTGGTCGTTTGGTACGCAAAGATCAATTTATGATTGTGAATGGAAAAATTATTTTTATGTCCAGCGAATCTCTCGATCAACCCAGGACATTGATTTATCAAGAAGTATTAAGCAGAAAAAAAACAGAATTTGTTTTACCAGAAATTATTGAGTTAATGGAAAAAGCTCAAGATACTGTTATTCGAGCACACTATCAAGGGCCTTTTTTAATTGCCGGTCCGGCTGGTTCCGGTAAAACAACTCTGGCCCTTCATCGAGTGGCATATTTAATTCAATCGCCAGATTTGGCCGACAAATTTGATCCTCATAAAATTATTGTTTTTGTGCAGGACAAATCTACAAAACAATATTTTGGAGCTTTATTGCCGGATCTTGGTATCAATAATGTAAAAATTACTACTTTCTCTGAATGGGCTTTGACAGTTTTAAAAATTAATAACGCCAAATTTGTAAACAGGTATGGAGATACGGAAAAAGAGAGAGATCTTTATGAATACTCAAAAAACCAAGCCCTAAAAAATTTAAATAAGGTGACTTATGTAAAAAATATATTTGAAAATTTGGAAAATTTTTATAATGACTATTTCTCTGCTGAACAGATAAAAATTCTAAAAAAACAAAAAAAAGAGATCGTTTTGGATCGTTTTGATTTAACGATATTGCTGCGAGCTTGGTTAAATTCACATCAAACTTTTATCACAGAGAACGTGGAATATCAGGGAAATAAAAATTTTAAAATAAGAAAAAAAATTGTCAAAGTGCCACTAAAATATTCACTCGTAATTATTGATGAGATAGAAAATTATTTAGCCGAACAAATTAAAATCATTAATTCCACGGTTGACAAAAAAACTAATGCTTTAATTTTTGTGGGTGATTTAGCTCAAAAATCAGCCCTTTATACCATAAAGAATTGGCGTGAGGTAGAAGAAAGCTTTGAAACAGAGAGAATGGTTAATTTAGAAAAAATATATCGCAACACAAAACAAATATTGAAATACATTAAATCTCTGGGTTACAAGATTGAGATTCCACAGGGAATAAAAGAAGGGGCCGTGGTGCAAGAAAAAATCTGTCGAGATAAAGACGAAGAAATAGAATGCGTCCGGGAAATTGTAAATAAAAACAAAAAAACGATCATTGGAGTATTAGCAAAAAATCCGGAGTACTTAAAAGAATTTAAAAATAAATTTACTGATAATAAAAATATTAAAATTCTAACTATTAATGAAGCCCAGGGAGTTGAATTTGACATTGTTTGTTTGGTTGGTTTAAATAAAGAATTTTTTATAAAACATAGTAATCTCTCTGATTATCCGCCGGAATTAATTGCCGAAAGAATGCGCGTCGATTATGATCTGCTCTATTTAGCCCTAACTCGAGCGATGAACGAACTTTATGTAATAGGAAATCAAACGCTTAAAGATTTAATAGCCCTCTCGGCGGTGAATTAATTTAAAGCGGGTCACTTCCCTAACCCACTGCTTTTTATTTAATTCATAATATGTTAAGATTATTCTATAATAAAATATTATTTTATATTTATGCAACCAAGATTAAAAAGATACCGATACTTTTTAGAAAATGAATATGCGGCTAGTTTAATAAACAATAAGGCACATTCTTTAACTGAATTAAAATCAGACTTAAAACAAAAAATAAAGCGCGGTCAATTTAAAAAAATTGTTTTTTGTGGCATGGGTTGTTCAGCAATTGTAGCCGAGATGATTAAGGTTTTTTTTATTGAACAAAAAATTGAACTGGAAGTAACGGTGGTCAATGATTATGATTGGGTCTATTTGGTGGCACCGGCCACAATTAAAGACAAAAAAACCCTAATAATTGTCAGTTCGGAAAGCGGTTATTCGCAAGAACCGATTAAATTTTATGAACAAATTAAAAGATTAACAAAAAATATTATCTTTCTAACTTCGGGCGGAGAGCTAGAAAAAATTGCAGCTAAAGACAAGGTTTCTCTGGTTCGCTGGCAGTTAAAAAATCCAGACCAGCAGTATGCTGTGCTGCATGCGCCAGAATTTTTTGTTAATTTGCTTAATATCTTTTTTGAATTTGGTTTAACCGCAAATAATTATGAAAGAGAATTGCAAACGGCATCCCAGTTAATCAAAAAAGAATCTACCGCCCAAAAAATAGAAGAAGCCAAGAAACTGGCTAAAAAATTAAAAAATCGAGAGATAATTTTGATTGCTTCGCCATTGTGGCGACCGGCTTTGTTAAGATTAATAGTGATGCATTTTAACGAGCTGTCTTTAACCGCGGCCCACGATAACAGCCTTCACGAATTTACTCACTGCGAGATTTTAACCTTAACCCAACCAAAAACAGGGCAAGCTTTAATTGTTTTCAAGGACTATAATGAAAATGAATATACTATAAAAAAAATACAACTAATGACTGAGATTTTAACTAAAAAGATTAAATTTAACAAAAACAGAGAAGTGGCGGTTATTAATTTAAAATATAAAAATTTCTTGCAAAATTTTTTCCTAACATTATTAAAAATGCAATACGTGGCTTATTTCCTCGGTGTCGATTATAATATCACCACCAACAATTTAATCGCTAAGGCAGCTCTTAAATATGAAAAGTTTAAAACTTAAAAATAAAGCTCGGGCATTGGTGGTGGTGGCGCACCCAGACGACGAAACTATTTGGATGGGCGGGACCATGCTTAGTTTCCCAAAAGTTAATTGGACTGTTTTTTCTCTCTGCCGCCGACAAGACAAAGATCGCTATCCAAAATTTATCAAAGTTATGAAGAAATATCGAGCCAAGGCGATTATTACCAATCTGGAAGATGAAGGAATTATGACTGTTGGGCAATCCGTGCCCATAATTAAAAAAATAATTTTAAAAAATCTAAAAAATAACAAATTTGATTATCTTTTTACTCATAATAATAATGGCGAATATGGCCACGAGCGACACCAAGGAGTGCATCAAGCACTGAAACAGTTGATTAAAGAAAAAAAAATTCTGGCTCAAGAAAAATATTTTTTTTGTTATCATACCAATCAGAGGGGAAAAATATTAAACAATAATCAAATGGCGACCCATAATTTTAATTTAACAAAAAAAAATTGGGCACAAAAAAGGGCGCTGGTGCACAAAATTTATGGTTTTGCTAAAAAATCTTTTGAACACCAAAGTTGTCTAAAAAAAGAAACATATTTAAAAAAATAATATGAAACTAATTATCCTTTTTGAACATCCGTCTAATTTTGGCAGTTTGTCCATCCAAGGCCAACTGCTTTACCAGGGTTTAAAAGAACTGGGGGTTGAATGTTATCCGGCCCACTATCAGGATCGGGTGGCAGAAAAAGAATTTTACTATCAAGGAATTAAGCCCGATGCGGTGATTGGCTTGGGTTGGTGGGTAGATACTCCAAACATTATTCGCCATCCAAAAAAATTTGGTTTATTGCCAGTGCCTTGGCTTTTAGCAGACGGCTGGGTGGCTAATTATCATAGCGAGATTAATGCGCTGCCTTTAGTTTTGGTAACTTCCAGCTGGGTTAAAGAAACCTACCGGCGCGATTTGGTTGACGTCAAAAATTTTGAAGTGTTACACGTTGGTTATGATCCAAAGCTGTTCAAACCAATACCCAAAAATCATGACGGAGTTAAAGAAGTTCGGCGCATGTTTGGGGTAAAAGAGAATGAAAAAATGATTTTAACGGTTGGTGGGGACACCACTTCCAAGGGAGCGCAGGAAATGATTCAAGCACTTGCCAAAGTTGACCAACAATTTAAAAATTGGAAATATATTTGCAAATCAACCACGAGCGAATGCGCGCGCAATCACCACGAGGAAGAACTTAATATGATGGAGAAAGTGGGGTTGGATAAAAGTAAGGTAATCTATTATACTGAAGATTTTTCCCGCGAGTTTATGCCTTTTCTTTTAAATGCTTGCGATATTTATGCGGCACCGAGCAGATTAGAGGGTTTTGGCATGATTCAAGTCGAAGCGATGGCTTGCGGCAAACCCGTGATCTCGATTGATGCGATGGGGCCAAAAGACACGATTATTCACGGAGAAACCGGTTTTCTAGCTAAAGTCGGCGCCACGGTTGAATTGAATGAAGAATTAGTAACAGAAGAGATGGGTTTTGGTGAGGAATTTAAGGTCAAATTTGAAAAACCAAAAATTTTTGGTTACCGAGCCGATATTGATGAATTGGCAAATTATACTTTAAAACTTTTAACTGATGAAAAATTAGCCCAAGAAATGGGAGAAAAAGCGGCAATTCATGCTTTAGCTAATTTTGATTATAAAAAATTAGCTCAACATTGCCTGGATATTTTACAAGAAAAACTAAATTTAAAATAAACAATTTTAAAAAACCGATTGACTAACTAATCGGTTTTTGGTTTGATTAAATTTTTGCCTTAGAAATAGATAACTTTCTTTCTTTTTACGCATTCACAAGCAAAAAGATAAGAACCAGCTGACCAAGCCTGATAAACCGCACCTTTGGGCTTGCCAGTTAAACCATCAAGCCATTCATTAAATTCCCATTCTAGTTCACGGCCAATTTTATTGGCTTGTGTCAAATTCGCTAATTCTTTTTGTGCTGTCCTTAACTTACCCGCTTTAACTAAAGCCGCCACATAAAAAGCCCCGAGATAAGGCCAAATGCCAGCATTAAGATATTGATAAGGATCTTTAGCACCACATTTTTCAAAATATGAAAACCATTCTTTATCTCCTTTTTTCAGAGCCGGGTAAATGGCTTTAACGGGATATGGTTTATTTATTTTATTTCTTTCCACAAAATTTAAAATTTTATTGGCTTGATATTTGTCAGCTAAGCCGGTGATAATGGCTAATAAATTGCCTTGGGCATCAAACCACCCACCCTCTTCTCGATCGCCATCATGATTTTTCCAAACATAAGGTAAATAAAATCCTTTTTTATCGGCAAACATTTTTAAATCTGGCCGGCCGTGACCGTTGACGATTTGTTTAACTTTTAAAGCCTCCGAGTTTTTGCCAGCCATCTTTAGGGCGGCATAATAAAGCGCTTGAGTGGCAATGCAATGACCATATTTATGTGGAAAGGCATCCTGCCAATCACTAGTCGGATGTTGTTCGGGCAAATAATCTTCACCAGTATCTTGGCAAGTTAACCAAAACCAAGTTTTGTTGATAACCGTTTTGTGTTTTTCAAACAAGGTTGAATCATGATAAGCATTTTTATAAATATACTCGCCAATGATAAACCACAAACTGGAATCAATGGTGGTAAAAGTGACAATGGAATTACGGTCAACATTAAAATCGCCAACACAATTAGGAATCTGCCCACTTAGTGGTTGATTATCAGCCAACAATTCCAGACTTTGCTGAAAAGTTTTCTTAAAATCGAGTCCCGAAAGACTGCCGCCAAGCATGGCAATATTTAAATCCCGTGACCAAGTGGCCAAATAGCCATCTTTGGTACCAGAAGCATAAAGTCCTTTTTTATTAATGCAATGCTTAAGCACATTAACAGCCTGTAAATAAGCATGATTAATTAAATTTAAATTATTCATATTATAATTTTAATTTTTATTCAAGACTTAAACGCGCCAATAAATAAGAGATGGTACTTTCCGCGCCCTGATTAAGGTTAACGCATTCGGGCAAAAGGCCATCATAACAGCCGCCAGTAATTTCATCATAAACCGGTTGATTAATTGAATTTTCTCCCAGAAACCAACTAAAAGCAACGATGGCTTTTTCATAATATTTTTTTTCTTTGGTTGTGGCATAAGCACTTAAAAAAACTTGCGTCATGGAAGCGGCATCGACTGGCTGTTGATCATAGAAAGCGCGTTTGCCTTTGTGTTTGTACCAGCCGTGCTGACCAATCAGCACTAATTTATTATTAATAATTACTAATGATGATAAAAAATCAAGAGCTTCTTTTGCAATTTTAAGATAATTTTTATCTTTGATAATTTCATAGGCCAAAAATAAAGCTTCTGGCAAACGTCCGTTATCATAAGTGATATCTTCTTCAAACCAATGCCAATCTTTGGTTTTTTCTGTACGATATAGTTTCACCAATTTTTCGGCTAAAAAAATTATTTGTTCTTTAATCGCCACTTCCGGACAAATTTGATAATAATGATATAGTCCGATTAAACTGAACGCTTGCCCGCGTGGGCTTTTAAGTTGTCTTAAATTTCTAACTGATTTATCAAAAATAAACTTTGCGGTCTTTTTTATATTCTCATGCAAATTACTACTGACCACTACCCCCATCGCCCAAAGGGCGCGACCGAAACAATCTTCACTCCCCCTTTTATCTAAAAAGCGCCGGTCATAATTCATAAAATTATGGAACCAGTTGTCTTTAGTTAAAGCATGATATAAAAAACTTAAATAAATCTTGATAAATTTTAAACTCTCGGCATCTTTAAATTTTTTATAATGCATAGTGGCAACTATTAAAGCCCGGGCGTTATCGTCAGTGGTATAGCCACTGGAACGGTCGTTAATAGAATGTTTGGCGTGTTGAATAATGCCAACATCATCACTAAGATTATAAAGATGATTTAGGTTAAGCGCTGGCAAGTGAAAAGGTTTGGCTTTATTTTTTAAGTTAATAATTTTTTTAAAGGCCACTAAGTGTTTCTCCGCCACACTCGGCCAGTTGGTGGTTTGGCCGTATTGATAAGCTTTTTGTTCCAGTTCTCTTTTTTTAGCTGGCTGATTAATAAGCTCACCAAGCGCGCGAGTAATACCGGGAGCGTCTTTTAAGCCAACCAGCATGCCCCGGCCATCAGATAAAACTTCGCGCGCATGCAAAAAAGAACTAGCGACAATGGCTTTACCAGCAGAAAGAGCATAAGCCAAAGTACCAGAGGTAACTTGGTTTGGTTCAACAGGGGTGCAAAGATAAATGTCAGTCGCTTTTAAATAATCAATGATTTCTTCTAGACTTAGATATTTGTTATAAAATTTTACATTGTTTTCTAAATGAAGTTCAAGAGCCAATTTGATTAATTTGTTGCGATATTTTTCACCCTCGTGTTTGCGCACTACTGGGTGAGTTTCGCCAATAATTAAATAAATAATCTCGGGATGCTCTTTAACAATTGGCGGCAGAGCCTTAATCGCATATTCGATGCCTTTGCCACGGCTTAATAAACCAAAAGTAGACAAAAGAATTTTACCTTCAAAACCAAATTTGTTCTTAAAAAATAAATGATTAGCGGAATCAATAGTTGGCGTACCATGAGGAATAACAACCAACTTACTTCTTTTCAAACCATAATCATTTTCATAGGTGTTTATGCCAGTTTCGGCCATAGTAATAATTTTTTCACAACGACTAGCGATGGCGCGGACAACTTTTTTTAATCTCGGCTCGGGATTAGGTATTAAACTATGAAAAGTGACAACGACTGGTTTTTTAACTATTTCCAAAAAAGCCAATAAATAATCGCCCCATTCCCCGCCAAACAAACCAAATTCGTGTTGAATATTAATTAACTTGATAGAATCATCTTTGTTAACTTTTTTAGCCACATTAATATAATCCTCAATTTCGGTCTGATTAATCTGATATTTAACTTTGGAGCCATAATTATACACGCTGCTACCATTTTCGTTGATCGCCAGTATTTTTGAATCTAAACAAGGAGCAAATCGTTTATCTATAGCCTTAACCAAATCACGGGTATAAGTGGCAATACCACATTCACGGGGCGGGTAACTGCTTAAATACAAAATAGAAAAAGGTGGCAACTTTTTCTTTTGTTCAAATTTGTCTGTGTCCTGATAAAAATCTTTTAGAATTAAGTCACACTGGTTGGCAGGCATGAAAAAAATTAGGCAGTAATTTAAAATAAAAAATTAATTTCCGCTTTTTAAAAGTTCCCTGAGTAAATCATTAAGATTAACTTTAGCCACCGCGATTCTTTTATCAGCGCATCCATAATAGATATATAAATATTTACCAAAAATGGCCGTGCCAGTCGGAAAAACAACATTGGAAATTTCACCTTTTTTTTCATAGCTCTCAGTGGGAGAAAAAAGAGGGTCCCTAAGACGGCCCAAAACTTTTTGAGGATCTTTAAGGTCAAGTAAAGCAGCGCCAGCGTGGTAAACTTTTTTCTGATTGGTTTCTTCAACGCCGTGATAAATCAAAAGCCAGCCCTTATTTGTTTTAATAGGCGGAGCGCCACCACCAATATTTCTTGATTCATACCAATGTTTTTTCTCTAATAAAACAAATTTACTTAATTGTTTTAAATATTTGCGCCAAAAAAGCGGCGTTAATTCTTTAAAATCACGAAAATAAATGATTTGTATTTCTGGTAAAATTCGATGCACGAGTGCAAATTTTCCTTTAATTTTTTCTGGAAACAAAAAAATATCTTTTTCCCAAAGCAACATATCATAGGCAACTTTGTCTTTAAAAAAACTTTCAAAAAAAGCATACTGATCTTTAAGGGTTGATTTACGAAAAAAATCTTCGGCTTTATCATATGTAATCAGCGGGGCGATAATACCCCTTTTTTCAAATTGTTTTAAATTTTTGCTGCTAGCCAAAGCGGTGAGAGCGTTTTTGCCATCAAAAGCGACGTAAGTAAGATAAAAGGTGTCGCCAATTTTAACAATGCGCGGGTCTTCAATGCCCTTAGCTTCATAAGTATACTCTCTATTAATTAACGGGACGGAATCACGTTCCACAATTTTGGTAGGGCCAAAAAGCCGGGCATAACCAATACACGATTCATTTAAATGATTAACGGCACGATAAAAGAGATGGATATTTTTACCATCCTGATAAATTCCCGGGTTTAAAACCGCTCGGCTTTCAAAAGAATTTTTGGTCGGTTTTAATAAAATACCAAGTTTTTTAACTTTTAACATATTTTGTCTTTAAATTTTTTATAAAACAATACCTTAATTTTAACTTGGTTTAATAAAATAGTCAAAAGCAAAAATTAATTACCAAATTAGTTAAAAATAAAAATGTTTACAATTAAAATTATGCTATGATATAATAAAAACATGAATAAAATCAATCAATCGCTAGAAAGCTTAAAATTAAGCACCATCAAACAAAACATTAAAGCTGTTACTTTTGACGTTGATGGTGTGATTGTACCAACTGGCACTTATTTGCGTGAAAACATGGCCGGGACAGAGCTGTTAGTAAAAACACACGAGCTTAGTCCAAATATGATAAAAAAAATTAATCAGCTCAAGAAAGACGTTTGGATTAATATTGCTAGTGGCCGGTCCTTGCTTTATTTACAAAACATGTTGAGTGATATTTTATGGAACAATGTTTCGTTGATCGCCGAAAATGGCAACTTTATTTTACTTAACGGCCAGGTGCAACAACTTTTTTCCTATAAGCAAAAGTATTTTCAAAAACTGACCAACATTCGCCAAGATCTAAAAAAATTAAAGATTAAAAATAATAAAATTTGTGGTTTTGAACCCAAACACTTAATTATTACTATACATACTAAGCGGCCGGTGCCGGCGATAATAAAAATTGTCAAAAAACACGATCCGGAAAAAGAACTTTATTGTTTATGGACCAGCGAGGGTTATGATATTGGCCATAAAAAAGCCAACAAGATGGTGGCATTAAAATTTTTAACCAAAACTTTAAAAATTAAACCAGAACAGATGTTAACGACGGGTAATAATTTAAATGACAAAGAGATGCTGCAATATGGTGTCGGGGTTTCCATGAATCCAGAAAAAGTAAGTGCTAAATATGCCATATTGCCAAAAAAAGGCCAACTCGGCGGAGAAATACTGGTAGATTATTTACTCAAGGCATACAATAATAAAGAGCTGTAAAAAAACGGCTCTTTTAAATTTAACTTTTTATTTAGCTTATCATAGAATAAAATTAAATATGTTATCTTTTAAAGAAAAGGTTTATCAGGTAGTTAAAAAAATTCCCAAAGGAAAAGTTTTGAGCTATAAACAGGTGGCTATCTTGGCTGGCAATTACAAAGCCAGTCAGGCGGTGGGTAATATTTTACATCAAAATCATAATCCGGCTATCCCCTGTCACCGTGTCATCAGGTCTAACGGCCAACTCGGTGGTTATAATAAAGGGGTAAAAGAAAAAATAAAAATTTTAAAAAAAGAAAAAATTAATTTGATAAAAGCCAATAAAAAGCCAAAAAATAGACTTAAGTCTAAATAATGACTGTCGGTTTAAAAAAGAGGATTAGAATGAAAAAAGAAAAAATTGAGAAAGACCTGGAGGCTTGTCAACAAATCGGCGACAAGCTTGGTGCTTTAATCACCTTGTCTTTATTTACGGTTCGTCTAATGGCACAGGAGGAGATTATCACCCCTATCGTGCCGCCGATAATTTTACAAAAAATGTACGAAGATCTATCAAAAACACTGGGTAAGGGTTGCCCGGTGTTAAAAAATTTAGAAAGGATTTTTTCCTTTACCCCTGTGCCGTGAGTTTTTTGTTGCTTTATTACCCCCCGCAAAACAGCGGGGTTTTAATTTGATTTTATTTTAAAATAGTGAGATAATATAAATATATTTATAAAAATATGCAAATTCCAATTATTGTTTTTTTAATCTTATATTTAATTGTGGTGCTAGTTTTTATGATTTTTACACTATTTAACCTCTACCACGCTTGGCGTTTTGGCATGATGAGTTTTACTAATTTTTTTACTATTTTTCTTTATTTGGCTCTTTTGGTGGCCATTTTATTCTTTTCTTATCGTTTTATCGTCGGCGTCGATTGGTCACAAAAATTAGATCCTTTTACCTTTAATTTGTTATAAATGCAAACTAGCCTTTTTAGTTATAATTTGCCGCGCGAATTAATTGCGCAGACACCAAAAAATCACCGCGATCAAGCGCGGCTTTTTGTTTATAATAAAAAAAATAAAACTGTCAAACATGATATTTTTTGTCATTTAAAAAATTACCTGCAACCGGGCGATGTTTTGGTTTTTAATAACACTAAGGTGCTGCCAGCCAGATTAATTATGTACAAACCAACTGGCGGTAAGGTAGAGATATTTTTATTAAAAGACTTAGGAGGGGGAAAATGGGAATGCTTATTAAAAAATACGGGCAAGAATTTTAAATTTTTAATTTTAAATTTTAAAACAATTTTAAATTTTAAATGTCAAATTTTAAAAAGGTTAAAAAATGGGAACTTTATTATTAAATTTAACTATATTGGTAAAAAATTTTTAAATTTTTTAGAAAAATATGGTGTCACTCCCCTACCGCCATATATTAAGACGGGTGATTCTAAAAAAATAAGAACGGCCTACCAAACGGTTTATGCTAAAGACTGGGGTTCGGTAGCCGCGCCAACCGCGGGTTTGCATTTTACCAAAAAATTAATACGGCAATTAAAAAATTACGGCGTACAAACAGAATTTGTCACTCTCCATGTTGGTCAAGGAACTTTTCAACCGGTTAAAACCAAAAAAATTATTGATCACAAAATGCACCCGGAATGGATAAGTGTCGATAAGAACACGGCCCAAAAATTAAACTTGGCTAAAAAAAATAAACAAAAAATCTTGGCAGTAGGCACAACGGTGGTGCGCACCCTCGAAGCAGCCACTAATAATCGGGGTCATTTGCGGGCAATAAATAAACCAATTAATATTTTTATTTATCCGAGTTATAAATTTAAATTTGTTGATGCCTTAATCACTAATTTTCACCTGCCACAGTCAACTTTAATTATGCTGGTAGCGGCGTTTTTAAGCCAAGGAAAAAATAAAACTTATGGCATAAAAAAAATAAAAGAATTGTATAATTTGGCTATTAAGAAAAAATATCGCTTTTATAGTTTTGGCGATGCCATGCTGATTCAATAAATGAGAAACAAAGAAATTAAGAAATAACTTGCCCGCCATTGGCTTCACCTTCAGGCACTTGGCAGGCAGGAGAAATTAAGAAAAAATAAAACAACTCTATCTTTTTGAAAAAGAGGTTGCGTGAGCTAAATTTAGTTATCTTGCCTTTATTTTCTATCTGCATTAATATAATATTACCCTGTGGATAAGCTATCTTGACAAAATTGTCAAAATACGCTATAATACACTAACCAAAATAAAAACCCAAACTAAGTTAGTTTAGGTTTTTTGTTTGGCAAAACAGGCCTTAAATAAGCCAAAAAATGCATTAATCTCATTGTCTTTACTTTTGTTAAAGGTGAATAACCGCCATAGTAGAAATAACAAAAACAAAAGCTGGCAATGAGAAAAAGGCAAAACTATATGAAATTTTTCTCCTTTAAGAGAGAAATAAAAACCAAATTAATCATTATTAATACTTTATTAATTTTAATTTTTGAATTTTGTTTTCCACACCAACTGGTCTTAGCGGCAGAACAAAATATCGATCACAATGGACCTCGAGTTTTAATTTGGCAAAAATCATCAATGGAAAAAAACAAAGACGAAGCGCGCCAACCAAAAATGGTGCGCTATATAACAGTGACGGCTTATTCTTCTACGGTTGACCAATGTGATGATTCCCCTTTTATTACAGCTAATGGCAAACGGGTTTATGACGGATTAGTCGCGGCCAACTTTTTAAAATTCGGCACGGAAGTAAAATTTCCAGATTATTTTGGCGATAAAGTCTTTACAGTTAATGACCGGATGAATAAAAAACACAGCGACCGAATTGATATTTGGATGCCAACCCGCGAACAAGCAATTCAGTTTGGCGCCAGATATATAAAAGTGGAAATTTATTAAATATAAATAAATAAAAAAACCTCCTCCAATTTCCATCGGGGGAGGTTTTGATTTACACAAAATTTGAATCAGCGAGCTTGTTTAGCTCGGTCTAAAATTTCTTTGCTTTCTGAACGTCAAAATTAATAAAATATTTTTTCGCGTGAACTCGCGTGGTTATCCGCGTAAATTCGCGACTTTATACCTCAATCAACACTGGCAGAATCATGGGCCGTTTGCCGGTTTTAGTAAAAAGAAACTGACCCAAATCATTGCGCAATTTATTTTTTAAATATTCATCTTGTAGGGGAAGTTTGGGGTCGCGGCTTTCAATAATTTGACGCACTTTTTTTCGTACTTGTTCAATTAAAGTTTTATTTTCTTTAAGATAAACAAAACCACGAGAAATTATATCTGGGTTTTGCATCAATTTACTACCGCGCCTTCTAACCGTAGCGATCACGACAAGCATGCCATCTTCAGCCAAAATCTGGCGGTCGCGCAAAACTACATTTTGCAAATCAGAAACACCAAGTCCGTCCACAAAAACCGGATCAGTAACGGCCTTTTTATCTAATATTTTTAAACCTTCTTTTGAGCATTCAAGAATTGAACCATTATCAGGTACAAAAATTTTATCAGAAGCATAACCAACTTCTCTAGCTAATTTAGCCGCTTCTTTTAACATATAATGATTGGCATAGACCGGCATAAAATAAGTAGGAGAAATTTGCCGAATAACTTCTTTAAAATCTTCTACCGAAGCATGCCCTGAAGAATGCACATCCATAATTTCCGAATGAATCACGTTGTCGCTTTGACGATAAATTAAATCTTTTAATTTTTGAATTGTACGTTCGTTGCCCGGAATAACCGAGGAAGAAAAAATAACCGTGTCTTGTTTTTTAAATTTAATCTGACGATGGGCGCCATTAGCAATACGCACTAAAGCAGAACGTTCTTCACCCTGAGCACCGGTGCAGATAAGAATAACTTTATTATCTGGAAGATTATTGATTTGCTTAACATCAATTAAATTCTTTAAATTAAATTTTATATAACCAAGTTTTTTAGCAATCTCAATGTTAGTTTTCATACTATAACCGTCAAGAGCCACTTTTTTACCATATTTTTCCGCTATTTCCAAAAGAACTTTCACGCGTTCAATCATAGAAGAAAAAGTGCCAATAATAATTCTACCCGGAGCCTTACTAATAAGCTGTTCGAGATTTTTATACATTTCGCTTTCTGGAACCCTCTCTTTGGTGTGAGTCGCGCCAATACTTTCTAACATTAATATGGTTGGTTTTTTTAAACGTGCCAAAGCTTTATAATTAACAGCCCCGCTTACAGATTCATCTTCTAACATCCAATCACCGGGATGGATAACTGTCATGACTGGGGTTTCTAAAATTACTCCGGCAGAATCCATAATATTGTGAGAAACTTTAAATAATCTTAATTTAAAAACTCCCAGTTGGATAACTTTATCATAAGATTCCACTAATTTTATTTTTAAATTTTTAGCTGAACCTTTTTTATAATCTTCTTGTCTAGCCTGAAGCATGTGCACGGTTAAACGACTGGCAATAATTAAAGGATTGCCAATTTTATCCATAAGGAGAGTGGCGGCGCCAGTATGATCCAGATGGCCATGAGTAAAGACAACGGCACGAATATTTTTTTCTTTGCCTTTTAAATAATCGGTGTTGGGAATAATATAATCCACGCCCAGCATGTCTTCTTCGGGAAATTGCATACCCATATCCACAATAACAATATCACCCGTGGGCAGATATTCAAAAACTGTCATGTTGCGGCCGACTTCTTCACAGCCACCAAGTGGAATAATGCGTAAGATCTCATTTTTTTGTTTTGAAGTATTAACTATTTTTTTAATTTTTCGAGAGATAAAATGACCAACACCACGCCGTTGATTATTAAAAGAAGTTTTTCTGAGGCTAGGCGAAGTGGCAGACACAATCGGAGTCGCTACTGGCGATTGAGCTTCTGAAATTCTGTCTGTCTGGTTATGAAAATCTCGACGTTTTAAATTTCTACGCCTTTGACTGAATGAATATGTTCTTTTTTGATTTTGATTAAATTGTTTTGACATATATTATAAATGTAAATTTTAATTTTTTATTATTTACTATTAAAAGGATTTGAACCTCTAAGAGATCACTCTTAATAGCTTACTTGCCCCGCACCAAATTCAAATCTTTTTATAGATTTAATAGATAGACTTCTGTGCTGGAAGGGGGAGTCTCAATGTCTCCCAGTCCCGCCTTGCGGGACATCGCTCGACTGTTCGACTCTCGTGCCAGTAAAGCAGTTTACTGGCACAAAATGCTGGAAGGGAGAGTCTCAATGTCTCCCGGTCCCGCCTTGCGGGACATCGCTCGACTGTTCGACTCTCGTGCCAGTAAAGCAGTTTACTGGCACAAAATGCTGGAAGGGAGAGTCGAACTCCCATGATCTTGCGATCACTAGCTCCTGAAGCTAGCGCGTCTACCAGTTCCGCCATCCCAGCTGATAAAATCAAGCTTTATTAATTTAAGTGAGGGTGAACTAGCGCGTCTACCCGCCCACAACGCCTCGCAAGATAGGCTTGCGTGACGGGCGAGCCAGTTCCGCCGCGAGGGTACTAGAATTTTAACACCCAAAAAATTGGCACTTATTATTTTAACACTCGTCTAGTATTAATATACCAATTAGTGATATTAGCAAAACGATCAGCCGGATTGGTAATATTAGCAGTATCTAAGCCTTGAATATGTTTGGCTAAAGGATATATATATTTAGGCGCATATAAAAAAATAGCTGGCAACTCGCGGCTTAAAATATCTTGAAAGGCTACATATTTATCATGGCGTACTTGAGGATCAGCGGTTCCGCGTGCTTCTATTAGAAGCTTATCGGCATCTTTATTAATAAAATTTGATAGATTCAGACCAGCTGGACCAGCTTGAGACGAGTGCCAAAAAGGATATGGGTCGGAATCATAGCCCAAAATTTCGCTAAACAACAGCACCTCAAAACTGCGCGGTTTAATTATATCGTTCTTAATAGTGCCAGAATCAATTAATTTTAGTTCGGTCTTAATGCCAATATTTTGCCACATTTTTTGAATAGCTTCGACCACGAATGGATTTTCACCCCGATTAACCGTGGTAATAACAATTTTTAATTCCTGATCTTTTTTCTGACGAAAAGTTTTTCCCTCAACTACAAGCCACCCGGCGGCAGTTAACAGTTCACCGGCTTGATCAAGATTATAATTATACGGTTTGATGTTGGGATGATAACCAATAAATCCAGCCAAAATTGGTCCTTCAATAGCACTGCCCGCTCCTTTTAAAATATCACTGACTAATTGTTCTTTATTAAGAGCGTGAGCTAAAGCTTGGCGTACCTTTAAATCAGCTAGCGCTGGATTGTTGGCGGAATTAAAAAATAAAGCACTGTATTGTGGCAACTGTAAGTTATGATAATTTAAATCCTTACGAGCAAAAATTTTTTCCAGACCGTCTTTGGGTAAATAATTCAGGCCGTCAATATTGTGATTTTTTAAAGCCTCAAGCGCACTATCATAATCATTATAAAATTTAAAAGTAATCTCTTCTAAATAAGCTGGTTTTTGATAAAAATCTTTAAAGCGAACCAAGGTATATGACCTGAGATTGCCTGATTTGTCTTTAGTTAAAGATTTAAAGGCAAACGGTCCGGCGCCAATTGGTTTTAGATTATAATCAGCTAAAAGCATATTGGCTGCGCTAACATCTTGCCAAATATTTTTAGGCATAATGCCGACCGTTAAATTCTCCAAAAAGGAAACTTGCGGTTCGGATAAAATAAATCTGATGATATTATCCCCGCTTGGTTCAATTTTAACGGCCGAAAAAATTGACTGCCACGGGCTTTGATAAGCCGGGTCTTTAATCAATTCAAAAGTAAAAATCACGTCCTCCAAAGTTACCAGTTCTCCGTTGTGCCATTTGGCCTGAGAGCGCAAAGTAAAAGTATAAACTTTTTGGTCGGCAGAAATTTCCCATTTTTCAGCCAAATCAGGCACTAAATTATTTTTATTATCAAGACGCACCAAACCAGCATAGATTAACTTGCTCAAATCAGTGTCAACCGTATTAAAAGAAGCATACAAAGGATTGAGATATTTAGGATAACCGACCGCTCCTTCACTATAAGCGCCGCCAGCTTTGGGTGCTAAGGTAGTCCAGTTAAAATAACCAAAAATTAAAAGTACCAGCAAGGCCAAGGTGGCAATAAAAAAATAAAATCTAATTTTTCTTTTTTCTTCTGGTCGTAGAACTTCTTGTAAATATTTAAGTTGACCCAAACTGGGCCATTTTTTTTTGTGCTCGGCCAAAGAAACAAAAAGTTCCTGATCTAAATCGCTTTGATCAATTAAATTATTGGGGGTTGAATTTTTGCCTGGCCACAACTTAAAAAATATCTTTTTAAGCACTAAGACATTGATAAAAAATTTCTTTGCGCCAGAAATGAGTGCGCGCCAAGAATAAGGCATAAAAAATTAAAGGGCACCTTTTAAATTAAAAGGCGCAAGATACCGAGCGCTAAAAATATGGCTGAGAGAATAATGGTTAAAATAAAAATGGTTTTTTCCGCACCACGTTTGGTCAAATAAACATCACCGCCGCCGCCAAAAGCCGCGCCCAAACCAGAACCGCGTTGTTGTAAAAGGATTAAAATAATCAATAAAATCGAAACAATAAGTTGGAGATAATTAAGAATAGTGGTCATAAAATGGTGTTTTAAGGCATTAATCTTAGTTTAGCAAAAAAACAAGAAAGTGTCAATTTAAGGTTTTAATTATTTTATTTATACCACACAAAAATGTGGTTATTAATTTTAATTACGCGTGGCTATTTTATCCTTTGCGGCCCTAGATAAACTTGATACATTCTATCCCTTGGCCTTGGTAATTGTTTCGACCGGCGTCGGATTAATATTATTAAGCATGGCTAAATAAAAACTAATCCAGTCGCCTAAAAATAAAGTTGATAATTTTTGGGAAAAAACATCATTGCCCTCGGCAGCCACAATTTCATAATTAATTTTTTTATCAATTAAGATGTTTTTAAATTTTTCGATCTGAGCCGTTAATGCTGGATTGTCAAAATCATTGGTTAAAACAAAATAAATCAAATCATCACGAAAACGAACTGGCTGATCCATGCCTTCGATGGCATTGTGCATCGCTTCTGGCAAATTTTCAATAAAAGCAAAATTTTTGGCGTTTTCGTTAAATTGGGTTTTCCAACGGTAACCAACGCTTGTTAAAATACCAGAAGACACAATCACGGGTAAATGATCAAATAAACTATAAGCAATGTTTTTAGCTCGATTATTTTCCGTTGGCGTCGCCTGTTGATAGGTTTGACCCAAAGAAGTTAAAAGTTTAATGGCGGCCCCCAAATCACCGCTGATAAATTTTGCTTTTTTTAACAAAGTAAAAATAATGCCCAGTTGATAACCAAGACTGGCGCGCGGCGGAGCAAAAGTATCATAGTCAACCACCAAAGCATTTTCTGCTTGGCCCAATTTTTCTATTTCGCCTTGTTCAGCCACTATTAAAAGTTGCGCCTCATTGGTGGCGGCAGATTTAAAAGCTTGGACGGTTTCTTGGGTCTGACCAGAATGGCTAACTAAGACAACCAAGGTGTTTTTATCAACCCAAAGCGGCACCTGATAATCGCGAATAACAGTAAATTTTATCTCTCTTTCGGTCATGGGCAAATCGGTCAATAGATCACCAACTAAAGCTGAACCGCCCATGCCACAAAAAACAACTTGGTGACATTTTTCCCAAGCTGAAGGCAAAACTAATTTTTCTGCTTTTTGTTGACCCAAAATGATTTGGTTAGGTAATGCTAAAATATGTTCCGCTAAATTATCTTTGTCCAAGCTGTTGATGAGTGCTAATTGGTCTAAATTAGTCATAAAATAAAGGTTAATATTTAATTTAATTATAAGTCAAAAAAAATGCTTTGGCAATTGATTTGTGAGGGCCAAAATGTTATGATGAATAATAATAATTATATTAATCAATCAGATGTCCGGACACTCTAAATGGGCCACTACTAAAAGAAAAAAATTTGCCGTAGATGCCAAACGCAGCTCGGTTTTTACTAAATTGGCAAACAATGTAACCGTGGCCGCACGCCACGGCGGCGGCGATCCAGAAATGAATTTTCGCTTGCGTTTGGCCATTGAACGAGCTAAAGCCGCCAGTATGCCCAAAGAAAACATTGAGCGGGCGATTAAACGTGGTTTGGGCGAACTTGATGGCCAACAACTCGAAGAAGTTATTTATGAGGGTTATGGCCCGGGACAAGTGGCGGTTTTAGTAGAATGTTTAACAGATAACCGCAATCGCACGCATGGGGAAATAAAAAAAATATTTGAAAATTTTGGCGGTACTTTAGCTGGCCAGGGGGCGGTAATGTGGCAATTTGAAAAAAAAGGAGTTATTATAATTAACAATCAAAATTTATCGGAAGAAATAGAATTAAAAATAATTGATGCCGGCGCTGATGATTTTGTGTCAAATGAAAATGAAATAACGGTTTATACCAAGCCAGAAGACCTCCAGCGAGTTAAAGAAAAATTGGAACATGAGAAATTTCATATCGAATCAGCGGCCCTGGAATATGTGGCTAAAGAAAAAATAGATTTAGCTGAACCTCAAGAAGAAACTTTGGTTAAATTTATAGAAGAATTAGAAGGACAGAATGAAGTCAATGAATATTATCTTAATAACTAGTCATGATTTTCAATTTAATTTTTTATGTCATCCCCGCGTAGGCGGAGATCCAGAAGTTATCAAGATTAACAGAATATTATAGATTCCCGATCGGGTCGGGAATGACAAACACTAAAATTAAAAAAACATAATGAAAAAAGACGAACCACAAATAATTTTGGGTCTGGACCCGGGCTATGCCTTAACTGGCTGGGGCGTCTTAAAAAAAGAGGGGCAAAAATTGGCTCTAATTGAAGCCGGCTGTTTTACCAGCGACAAATCTCTCCCCCACCCCGAACGGCTTTGGCAGCTTTCACAAAAAATAAATGCTTTAATTAAAAAATATCAACCTAATCTTTTGGCGATTGAAGAATTATTTTTTTTTAAAAATTTAAAAACAGCACTTAAAGTGGCCGAAGCGCGCGGGGTAATTTTAGCAGCCGCGCACTCGCAAAAAATACCAATTCAAGAATTTACCCCTTTGCAAATTAAACAAGCCTTGGTGGGCTATGGCCGGGCTGATAAAAACCAAATCCAGCAGATGGTAAAAGTGGTTCTTAATTTAAAAAAAATCATCACCCCCGATGACGCGGCCGATGCGGTAGCGGTAGCCATTACCTGCGCCCATCAGATAAAAAATAAATAAAGTTTTTATACTTAACTGTTTTTTGCTATACTTAATTCATAATTCTTAATTCAAGATTTTAAACATATGTCCTACTCTATTGCCTTAGATATTGGCGCCACTAAAACCTTGGGCGCGATTATTAAAAATAATCGCATATTAAAAAAAATAAAACAACCAACTCAGGCCAAGACCAATAAAAATAACATTTTAAAAAATATAAAAAAAATTATCAAAGAATTAATGGCCCGACCAGAAATAGCTCATGATGTTTTAAAAAAAATCGGAGTTGGTTTTGCCGGCCAAATTGATCAAAAGAAAGGTTTGGTTTTAGGCACGGGCAATTTTGTAAAAAGTTTTAAAAATATTAAATTGGCCGAGATTTTGGAAAGTGAATTTAAGGTGAAAGTGGCGATAGATAACGATGTTCATTGTTTTGTCTTAGCCGAAAGCCAGCGTGGCGCCGGCGTAGGTATTAAAAATTTAGTCGGTCTGACTTTAGGTACTGGCATTGGCGGCGGTATTTTAAATCAAGGAGTTCTATGGCGCGGGCTCAACAACACGGCCGGCGAAGTGGGTAATATGAAAATAGCAGGACAATGGATTGGCCCGGCACCAATTTGCGGATGTGGGCAAAAATATTGTTTTGAATCCATGGCCTCGGGTAACGCCTGGCATAAAATAAATAAAAAATATGGGGCCAAAAAAGCAGACCAAATTATTATCTATAATATAGTGACGGGTTTAATCAATTTGTGTTATATTCTTAATCCCGAAATGCTGATCTTGGGCGGCGGTTTAATGGAACATCCTGGTTTATTAAAAAAAATAAAAAACGAATTTTTAATCCGGGCCGAAGAAACTTGGTTTCGGCAAGTAAAAATTGTGTTGCCCAAACTAGGCGATGAGGCAATTTTAATGGGAAGTTTAATGAATTAAAAAATTATGTATCGTGTAAACTCACCACAATCATGGCGCAAAATGGCTGAAAAAAGAAAAAAAACAGCTCTTAAATCCTATCATCCGACCAGCGACAGAATCACTTTTAAAAGTAAAAAGATCGGCGCCCCAACTGGCTGGAAAAAATTAATCCGGCCATTTTTAAAACTAGCCTTGATAATAATTATTTTTGGCACTGTCTCGTTGGCTGGGGCTTTTATTTGGTTTAGTAAAGAATTACCAAGATCAACCGATTTATTAACTAAAGCGCCATTGTCCTCCACAAAAATTTATGATCGTACGGGCGAAATTCTATTAAATGATGTCAATAGTAATTTTCGGCGCATTAAAATTAATTTAAATGATTTACCAGAATATGTAAAATGGAGCGCCATTGTAGCCGAAGACCGCCAATTCTATTCGCATCACGGCATTAATTTTCAAGGCATATTACGAGCCATTTTTACTAACATCATTAAAGGTGATGTAACTGGTCAGGGCGGTTCTTCTATTAGCCAACAATTTGTCAAGAATGCGCTGCTCTCGCCAGAAAAAACTTATACCAGAAAAATAAAAGAGGCAATTTTAACCTGGCAATTAGAAAGGCGTTTTAGTAAAGATGAAATTTTAGAAATGTATTTTAATGAAATTCCTTATGGCGGCACCGCTTACGGCATAGAAGCGGCCGCCCAAAAATATTTTAATAAAGCGGCTAAAGATTTAACTTTAGCCGAAGCAGCAACACTAGCAGCTTTAACACAAGCCCCCAGTTATTATTCGCCCTATGGTTCTAATAAAGATAAATTAATGGCGCGCAAAGATTGGATATTAAATAATTTGGCAAATGAGGGTTATGTGAGTCAAGAAAAAATTGAAGAAGCTAAAAAACAAAATTTGGAATTTTCCAAAACATCATCGGCGGTAACGGCGCCCCATTTTGTCTTCTATATCAGAGAATTGATTGCAGAAAAATATGGGGAAAAAATGTTAGAAGAGGGCGGACTAAAAATTATTACTACTCTCGACATAAAACAGCAAAAAATTGCCGAGGAAGCGGTAAAAAACTGGGTCGAAAAAAATAAAGAAAAATATAATGCTGGTAACGCCGCGCTAGTCGCCCTTAACCCCAAAACTGGTGAAATTACCGCCATGGTTGGCTCGGCTAATTATTTTGACGAGGAAAATGATGGGGCAGTAAACGTGGCTATTCGTCCGCGCCAACCAGGTTCCTCTTTTAAACCATTGGTTTATGCCACGGCTTTTGAAAAGGGCTATTCGCCACAAACAATTTTATTCGATTTATTAACAACCTTCAAGGCCACGCCAGAAGATTATACCCCGCATAATTATAATGATCACTATTTTGGTCCAGTTTCCATAAAAAAAGCTTTGGCTGGATCTTTAAATGTACCAGCAGTTAAGACCATGTATCTCGTAGGAGTGGAAAACATTCTTAATGTAGTAGAAAAAATGAACTATTCCACTTTTGGTGACCGCTCACGTTTTGGTTTATCTATTGTTTTGGGCGGCGGCGAAGTAAAATTATTAGAACACACAGCTGGTTATGCTACCCTAGCAGCGGAAGGCGAGTATCATGAACCTTTAGCAATTTTAAAAATAACTGATCAAGATAATAATACTTTAGAAGAAAATAAACCAGAAAATAATCGAGCAAAAAAAATTTTTGAAAAACAAACAGCCAGACAAATTACTAACATCTTATCTGATAATAATGAAAGAGCCTATGTTTTCGGCGCCAAAAACTATCTAACTTTAACCGACCGGCCAGTAGCGGCCAAGACCGGCACGACTAATGATTTTAAAGATGCCTGGACTTTGGGTTATACCCCTTCACTTACCACAGGCGTCTGGGTTGGCAACACCAAGGGCCAGGCGATGAAAGGTAGCGCCGATGGTTCAGCGGTGGCCGCGCCGATTTGGCACGAATTTATGGAGAATGTTTTAGCGGAAACACCAAAAGAAAGCTTTAATCAACCAGAAAATGTGAGTTTGCCCAACAAACCAATGCTCAATGGACAGCTGGCAACCCCAATTAAAATTTTAGTGGATAAATCAACTGGTCGTTTAGCCACTAGCCAGACGCCACCAGAAATGATTGAAGAAAAAAATTTTCAAGAGGTTCATAATATTTTACACTATGTAAATAAAAATAATCCCTTGGGTGGGGCGCCAACAGAACCATGGAACAATGATGAAAATTATACTAACTGGGAGGTAGCGGTAGAAAAATGGGCGAAAGAAAATAATTATGGCATCCCGCCAGAACTAAAAAGTGAATATGAAGGCGCACACAATAATGAAAACAAACCTACAATATCGATTAATGCTCCGGCCAATGAAGCAATAATTACGGACGCCCTAAATGTGATGGTGAATGTTTTTGCCAAAAGAACAATTAATAAAGTAGACTATTATTTGGATGAACAAAAATTAACAAGCATTTCGAGTGCGCCATACAATTTAATTAATTTCAAATTAGCTGGCATTAATAATGGTGACTATATTTTAAAAGCCATTATCTATGACGACGTGAGCAATAGTAATAGCGCGCAAATTAATATTAAAATTAATTTGCCACTAAGCCAACAATCGCCTTTAAATTGGCAAAAACCAGTTGAGGGAGAAATAATTTATGAAGAAAATTTTCCCTATCCTTTAACCATTAAAATGAACAATGCGACTAATTACCAAAAACTAGATTTTTATTATCGCGCCAGCGGCAGTAATAATAATCAATGGCTAGGATATAAAGAAGTGGATGACTCGACGATTGTTTATACTTGGACCAATGCTTTGGCGAGCGGGAAATATTTTATTTCAGCTGTTGCTACGGATAAAAATAACAACGCAGTCAAAAGCAAAGAAATAATGATTGAGATTAAATAACATCCAAATGTCATCTTAAGGGAAGTCGAGAAATCCCTATATTTTATTTAGAGGAAAAATAAAAACCCCGCTAAAGCGGGATTTTTTGATGATGTAGAAATATTTTTATGCTGTCGGTTTTTCTTCAGCCGACACTGTGGCTTCTTGGGCCAACTCAGCAGGCACTTCTGCCGCCACTGGCGCAACTTCAGTTGGAACAGATTCTTCTTTCTTTTCTTCTTTTTCGATAACTGGCGCGGTTGAAACTTCTGCTGCTTCTTTAACAGCAGTGTTGGCGGCCGTTGTTTTATTTTTTTCTGCTATTTTTTCTTTTCTTTTTTTAGAAACGCGAAAAGTTTTTTCTTTTTTATCAGAAATCAAAGCTTCATCAACCAAGAGATTATGCACCGTGGGAGTGGTTTCGGCGCCTTGACTCAACCAATAACTAATCCGCTCACGCTTTAATTCTTTGGTTTTGGTATAAGGATTATACCAGCCCAAAATTTCCGTGTTTTTATCATGAGGATCACGGGCTTTTTCTTGAATAATTAAGCGAAAAAAGGCTTGCTTCTTTTTACCAATGCGTTGTAATTTAAGACATAACATAAATGATGATAAGTTAGTTTTAGATATTGTGATACTATTTTACCTGATTAAAAGAAAAAGTCAAGAGCTTAACGATTAGTATACTTTTCCGCGTGTTCCATCTCAAGTGAAAGCAGGGTGGAAACACCGTCAGCGCCCATGGTCACGCCATATAAAATACTGGCTTTTTCCATACTAGCACGATTATGAGTAATGACTATAAATTGTGATTGATGCGCTAAACGTTCTAAAATATCAGCGTAGCGCAAAGAATTGGCTTCATCCAAAGCCGCATCAACCTCGTCTAAAACCACAAAAGGAGAAGGGTTGGCGGAAATAATAGCACAAATTAAAGCAATCGAAGTTAAAGCTCTCTCGCCACCAGAAAGCATGTTAATTGATTTTAATTTCTTACCCGGCGGAGTGGCTTCGATTTCAACACCCAAGTAAACATCAGATCTAAGGCGCTGGCGAATTTTTTCCGATTCTAAGTGTTGTTCGTCTGTTAAATTGGGCAAAACAACCTCGGTGCCACTATTTTCGATTTCTAAATTTTCGGCAGTATTTTCTGTTTTGACTAAAACCAAACGCGCTTTCCCGCCGGCAAACAAAAGCCGAAAATATTTTTGAAATTCTTCATCAATAATTTTAAAACTGCTTTCAAATTGTTTTTTAATCGTCTCATCTAATTCTAAAATCAATTTTTCTAAAGAGGTCATTGATTTTAATAAATCCGCCGTTTGGGTGGCTAAAAAATCGTGGCGTTCTCTGACTGTTTCATATTCACTAGCCACGGCTGGATCAATGCCGCCAATTAATGCGAGCTGGTGTTTAAGACGATTAATTTGTTGGCCGATATTTTCTTGTTCCTCTTTTGATAAATTAATGGTTAAAAAATTAGTAGGAATTTGAGCAACAGAAATTTTTAATTCTTGCTCAATTTCCTTGGCCAAATCTTCGCGTTTTGTTTCTAAACGCACCAATTCTAGGCGCTGATTAGTAATAGAATTGGTAATCTCGTTTAATGTTTTTTGCGCTTGCTGATAATTTTCCTGCGCTTGCCAGATCAATGCCCGCTCCTCTTTGGCTTTTAAATTTTGATTTTTAATCTTATCCTGGACATCTTTAATTTCTTGATCAATTTGGGCCATGGTTCGTTCATAATCCTTTAACTTGTCATCAGGAAGATTTTTTTTACTAACCACAGAATCATTTTTTTTAAAATAAGGGGTAAGTAATTGGTTTATGTGACTAAGCAATCCTTCGGATGTGGCAAAAATTTTTTCAAATTCACTGCTATTATTATTAAAATGGGCCTGTTTAAGATTGGCAAATTGTATTTTTAATTTCTCGGTTAAAGCATTAATTTCTTGACCCAAGGTAAAAGGCAAGGATGATTCTTTTTTAATTGATCCATCATGATTTTCGGCTTGTTTCAGGCGCCAGCTCATAATTTTTTCGTTCAAAGACATCTTAGTAGCTAAAATTTCCTGATATTTAATTGATAAATCATTAATTAATTCGCCACTAACATTATCTTTGGTCAGCTGGGCTAATTCATTTTGCCAGTGAGTCAGTTTTGCTAGCGCTTCTTTTTCTGACCCATCAACTTCGACGATTTTTTGATGCACCTTTTTATATTCCACATCAATCGCCGACCACAAAGAACCATAATATTTAAAAGATAATTCCTGCCATTCTTTTTCTAACACCACTCTTTGTTGTAATTTTTTAACCTGGCGCGTTAAAGAATTAAGATGTGGTTCTATTTCGCCTAATTGTACTTTAGCGGTGGCCAAATTATCTTCAGTTAATTCTAATTTAGACAAAGTTTGTTCTCTTTTAATTCTTAAGGGTTTCACTCCGGAAGCTTCTTCAAAAAATTCTTTGCGATCCTCTTTAGAAGCTAATAAAAAAGCATCAATCATACCCTGGCCAATAATAGCATAAGACGTGTGCGCTACTCCGGCTTTAGCTAAAAGCATTTGAATATCCAAAAGACGCGCTTTTTGTTTATTAATCAAATATTCGGATTCGCCATTACGATAAAGCCGGCGGGTCAGACAAATTTCGCCCAAGCCCAAATTGGCTTCATCTTGATCGTTTCTAAAATATAAAGAAACCTCGGCCATGCCTAGCCGAGCTTTTTTGTCAGAACCGGAAAAAATAACGTCTTCGCTTTTTTTACCGCGCAATAATTTAATGCTTTGTTCGCCCAAAACCCAGCGGATTGCATCGGCACAATTAGATTTACCCGAACCATTGGGTCCGACAATGGCGGTGATGCCGGGCTTAAATTCTAAAACAGCTTTGTGGGCAAATGATTTAAAGCCATTAATTTCTATTTTTTCGAGATACATAAAGAATTAAGCTCTCCCCCTTTACAAGGGGGAGATAAAGGAGGGGGTAAAGTTAAGAAAAAAATAAAAGGAGACTGGCGCAGTCGCCTATATTATAACATTTTTTGAGAAAAATAAAAAATTATTTATAAGCGAATGATTTTGTCAATTAACGACCAAGGTGCTACAATAAAATTAATTATTATATTGTCATTCTCGATCTATTTGTACCGCATTTGCGGTGGATCAGAAATCCAGAAAATATTGTACTTTTTAATTTTGAGTTAATATTTATTTATGTCCTTATCAAAAACCATTGCTAAAAACACTCTTATTCACACAATTGGCAAATTCATCGGCTCATTAATTGGTCTAATTATTATCGGACTTCTAACCAGATATTTGGGCACTGCTGGTTATGGCTATTACACCACAATTTTTTCTTATTTATTTTTCTTTGCCACTATTGGTGATTTGGGTTTATATTTAATCTCCATTAATGAATTGGGGCGCGCCGGCGCTGATAAAAATAAAATTTTCAGTAATATTTTTACCTTAAGATTTTTATCTGGCATAATTCTAATGATTTTGGCCAGTATTTTGATTTGGTTTTTTCCTTATCCTCTGCTAGTTAAAACCGGCGCTCTAATTGGCGCCTTATCAGTTTTTTTAATGATGATGGATCAAATCACTGTTTCTCTGTTTCAAGAACAAATGAAAACTAAATATGTGGCGCTGGCAGAAATATTGGGCAAGGCACTGACGTTAGGATTAATGATTGTTTTAATAAAAATACAGGCTGGTTTTCTTTATGTTATCTGGGCCACCCTTGGTGGACTGGCGCTCCATTTTACCATTAATATTTTTTTTGCAAAAAAATTATTTAATTTTGGTTTTGCCTATGATCGAGATGTCTGGCAAGATATTTTAAAAAAAAGCTGGCCAATCGCGACTTACATGATCTTCTCCATGATTTATTTTAAAGCTGATACAATTATCTTATCGCTTTACCAGTCAGCTGAAACCGTTGGTTTATATGGGGCGCCTTATAAAATTTTGGAAGTTTTAATTTCTTTCCCAGCAATTTTTATGGGGCTCATCGCGCCCCATTTATCACGTTCGTGGCAGGAAAAAAATATTAATGATTTTACGCAAATTTTTCAAAAAGCTTTTGATTTTTTATCTTTGTTTGCTTGGCCTCTAATTTGGGGAGCGCTTGTTTTAGCTAAACCAATTATTAATTTCATCGCTGGCGCCGAATTTATCGCAGCAGCACCAATTTTAAAAATTTTAATGGTGGCCACCGGCGTAATTTTTATCGCCTATATCCCTACCTACACGGTAGTATCAATTAACAAACAAAAACAAATGATGCCTTTTTATGTTTTGGCAGCGGCAATGGCATTAAGTTTATATTTTATCTTTATTCCACGCTATTCTTATTGGGCAGCAGCACTTATTACGGTGGGGGTAGAATTTTTTATTCTGGTTAATTCTTGGCTAATGGTCAAAAAACAAAGTGGTTTAAAAATTAATTTTATTAATAATTTTAAAGCGCTTCTAGCCAGCATTGTCATGGCAACGGTTATTTTGTTATTAGATTTAAATTTGTTGCCTTCTCTTATCTTAGGAATTGTAGTCTATGGTATCTGTTTGTGGCTACTCGGAGTAATTAACAAAGATCTAATTAAGGAGTTTAAAAAAATTTAAAAATAAGCAAAATAATTTATGTTCAGTAAACTTAAATTGGCAGTAATTTTGATAATTGAATATCAAGAATTGGTCTTAATTGGATTAAAAGAAAAAAATTCAAAAAAAATGTTATCTGGACAGTGGCATTTACCCGGTGAAACAGTCAATTGGTTTGATGCGTTTTATGGTCTTTTAACTTGTTCTTGGGGCAATATTTTTCTTCATGCAGCGAAAAGAGGTTTACAAGAAGAAACTGGCTTAAAAGTAAAAATAAAAGATATTAAGTTAATAACAGCGATGGGGGTTTCAAACCAGATTAAAAAATATCTACGTTTAAATGTTTGGTGTCAAATATCAACAAATTCTAATAAAGCTGTAGCCAATGATGACCTCCAGGAAATTCACTGGGTAGCAAAAAATGAAGTTATAAATCAAATTAGTTTAGAGGCCAGAAATAGAATTCCTAAAGAAATAGAAGAATATTTAAATTGGCCATAAATAAAAAACATTTTTTAAAAAATTTAATACTTAATATTTTAAGGTGTTGCTGATTTATTTTTTTTAATACCTGATAGATATGTTTTCTTTATTACTTATCGCTTGTTATTTATTATTATTCTTATTTTTATCCTTTAAAAATATTAAATGGGCAATCTATTTAATTGTTTTTACCTTACCCACCTATTTAATCCGTTTCCAATTGGGTCCTTTGCCCCTAACCTTACTTGAAGGAGAAATTTTGATTTTGTTTCTAGTCTGGCTCATAAAATCATTAAAATATAAAAACATTTCCGCCAGAGGCGGATCCGCCTCTGGCGGAAAAACATTAAACCAATTACTAGTTACCAATTACCAATTACTAATCCCTTTGATTTTATTTCTTTTATCCGCCACAGTCGCAATTTTCATTAGTCCGAATTTACGCGAAGCAGCCGGCATTTGGAAAGCCTATTTTATTGAGCCCATCCTGTTCTTTGTAATTTTCATTAAAACCATAAAAAAAGAAGACTTGAAGTTTGTTTTCATGTTTTTATGTTTTAATGTTTTATTGTTGTCACTTTTGGCGATTTATCAAAAATTTACCGGTGCTTTTATTGCTAATTCTTTTTGGGCAGAAGCCGCCACTCGGCGAGTGACATCTGTTTTCCCCTACCCCAACGCCCTGGCACTATATCTGGCGCCAATTATTACAGTGCTAATTGGCTTAATAGTGTCAAAGTGTCAGAGTATCCTCGGCCTCGCCAAGCGAAGCGGGGCGGGCAAGTGTCAAAGAAAAAATATCACTTTATTGCTTTATTACTTTATTACCTTTATTACTGGTTTTTTTGCCATTTATTTTACCCACTCCAAGGGCGCGCTCATTGGCATTTTAGCCGGCCTTCTTTTTTACGCCATATTTTTTAAACCTTATCGGAAATATTTCATCGGCATTTTAATTCTTATTCCTTTAATCCTTTATTCCTTTAATCCTGATTTAAACCTTAAGGGCAATGCCACGGTCGCTGGCGGCGATTCCATTTCCACTCGTCTTGATATGTGGGAGGAAACTTGGCAAATGTTAAAAACAAAACCGATTTTGGGCGCCGGACTGGCAGGATATCAAGCAGCGGTTGCGCCTTTTCATAAAAAAAGTTATATTGAAGTCTACTTGTATCCGCATAATATTTTCTTTAATTTCTGGAGCGAAATCGGTTTATTGGGTTTATTGGCTTTCATTGGTATAATTATCTATTTCTACAAATTAGGGTGTGATGCATTGATAAATAATAAAAATAAAACCATAATTCATAATTCATTATTTATAATTCCTGTTTTAACTGCGATGACTACCCTTTTAGTCCATGGTTTAGTTGATGTGCCATATTTTAAAAATGATTTAGCCATACTATTTTGGTTAATAGTATCTTGTGAGACAACTATTCTAATGGCGCGAGAACACAAAAGATAAAAGACCTCCAAGCAGAATGATTAAAAAAAATAATTAAAATTTATTTCCCAACTTTATGCTAAAATTCATTATTTACGTTTCTGTAATTTTTTTTAGTTATGCCATTGGCCGAATTACACATATTTATGCCGGTCATTGGAATACCCCCCACCACTGGATTTATGGCATTATTGCTTTGGTAGTCGGTATAATTTTTTATAAAAAAAATTGGGGCATTTATTTAATTTTATTTGGACTTGGTTTAATAATTAGTGATTTTAAAGACATGCTAAGTTTAAAATTCTTTGATCCTGATAATATGCGGATAAAAAAATTTTGGACGGTAGATTAACTCTTATACAGAGTGCCAGGGTGAGTTAGCACCGGCAATCACGAACGGATTTTGCGTTGTGTCGATAGACACAGCAAAACCCGGGAAAACGCTCGGTATAAAATTAAACTACAATTTATGGAAGGGTGGCCGAGCGGTTTAAGGCGACGGTCTCGAACACCGTTTGGGCGCAAGCCCTCCAGGGTTCAAATCCCTGCCCTTCCGAATTTAAAATTATTATTAAATAATTTAATTTTATGGAAAACAATTTTAACTCTAATCAGCAAACACCACCCCCGCCGCCACCAATTAATGAAAACCACCCAAACAATGACTCAGACAAAAAACTTTATCGCTCAAAGAATGATCGCATTCTTTGGGGAGTGTGCGGCGGTTTAGGAAAATATTTTGGTTTAGATGCTTTAATTTTTCGCCTTATTTTTGTAGCTCTCACGCTATCTGGTGGTGCAGGAATCTTGTTTTACATTGTTTTGGCAATTGTTATTCCCAATGAACCAGAAACAATCGCGGACACTAACCAACGCGATGAAAAATTAAAACAATTTGTTGGCGAAGTAGGAGAAAAAGTGCGTAATTTAGCGAGTGAAATCAAAATAATTGATAAGCATAAAAACGATAGCCGTCTTTTTATCGGCTTCTTTATTTTTTTTGTTGGTTTAATTCTTTTACTGCGCTTGGTTTTCCCGTGGCATTTTTATTGGTTAAATGGTGCAATTTTGTGGCCAATAGTAATTATTTTAATTGGTCTTTATTTAATGTTAAAAAAATGAACCAATGACCACTATTTTAAATTACATTACCAGCGATTTAAAAAAACTGGCTAAACCTAAAAAAGCGTTGGTTTTACAGCGCTTTTTTAAGACTGGCAAGGGGCAATATGGCGAAGGAGATATTTTTCTCGGCATTATAGTGCCAGAGCAAAGAAAGCTAGTAAAAAAATATTTTAAGCAAGCCAATCTAGACGACATCCAAAAATTATTGAAATCAAAAATCCATGAATACCGACTGGTAGCGTTATTAACGCTGGTAGAAAAATTTAAGTCCACTTTTTGTCATCCTCACGAAAGTGAGGATCCCCAAATACAGCGGGATCCCCGTTTTCACGGGGATGACAGAAAGGAAATTTATGATTTTTATCTCAAAAACACGCGCTATATCAACAATTGGGATTTGGTGGATTTATCCGCGCCAAACATTATTGGAGAATATCTAGCGCGGAATTACGCGGACAACAACCCCAGCGCGGAACTACGCGGAAAAAAAATACTTTATAAACTCGTTTATTCTAAAAATTTATGGGAACGGCGCATTGCAATTCTGGCGACCGCAACATTTATCCGAAATAATCAATTTAACGACACTATTAAAATTGCCAAAATTTTACTCCGAGACAAGCACGATTTAATCCACAAAGCGACTGGTTGGATGCTGCGCGAGATGGGTAAACGCGACCAAAAACAATTATTAAAATTTTTAGATCTTCACAAAAAAGAAATGCCACGCACCATGCTCCGTTATGCCATTGAAAAATTGCCCGAAGTAAAAAGAAAACACTATTTAAATAAATAGTTAAACCTTGTTATAATAAAGATGTTAATTTTAATATCTCACCTCCGCACCAGAATAACAATAAAAAATATTTTATGAAATTGATTATTGATATTGAAACTCAAAATTCTTTTCAGGATATTGGCGGCAAAGCCAATTTATCGCTACTTAAAATTTCTCTGGTGGGTGCTTATTGGTATCCAGAAAATAAATTTATGGTCTTTATGGCCGAGGAATTGGATAAATTGAAAGAATTAATCAACCGAGCAGAAATGGTAATCGGCTATAACTTACTTGGTTTTGATTATCCAGTTTTGGAAACACATTTAAAAAATTTTTCATTTAATAATATAAAAACTCTGGATATTATGGAGGAAGCGCAAAAAAATTTGGGCTATAAAATTCGCCTGGAAGATGTAGCTCAAGGGACTTTGGGACAAGGCAAGAGCGGTTCAGGGCTTGACGCTATTGCCATGTGGCAAGCCGGACAAATTGAAGAATTAAAAAATTATTGCTTAAAAGACGTGGAGGTGACAAAAGATATTTATGAATATGGTCTAAAAAATAAACATATTAAATTTAAAAGCAGTTGGCAGACTTATGAAATTCCGGTCAGTTGGTAATAATGATTTTATTTTCCAAAAGTGTTATAATATAAATATAAGGTATCCTCAATCCCGCAGCCGCGGGATTAGAGACGACTTAAAAATATGGACAATAATAAGCGCATTCCTGGTGGTAATGAACTTTTAAACCCGGCGGATTTGATAAAAAATAAACTGGGTGTTTTTTATGGCGCCAAAGCAGCTGATTTGGGTTGTGGTGGCGCTGGTTATTTTGCACTTGAAGCCGCACAGGTGGTTGGACCAGAGGGGATTGTTTATGCGGTTGATATTTTAAAATCTGCTCTGTCTAATGTGGAAACAAGAGCCCAATTATTGGGTTTAAAAAATATCCGTTCAATTTGGTCAAATTTAGAAAAATTTGGCGCGACCAATATTAATAATGACGTGCTCGACTTTGCCCTTTTGATTAATATTTTATTTCAAAACAAAAATCAGCTAGAAATTTTAAAAGAAGCGGCCAGAATGTTAAAAAAGGGTGGTAAATTATTAGTGATTGATTGGCAGGTCGGCCGATTTCCAATCGGACCCAAACCAGAAGATAAAATTTCCCCAGAAAAAATCGTTGAGATGGCTAGGACAATTAATTTAACAGTGGAACAACAATTTGAAGCTGGACAATTCCATTATGGGGTGGTACTGATAAAATAAATAGTGTTTAATATAAAATAAAATTAGATAATCTTTTAATTTTTTCAAAAAAATTTACATCATTTTTTTACTCATATAAAAAATAATCAAAAAATCTCTCAAACAATTGAGAGGTTTTTTGATTAGCGAGTAGCGGGAATCGAACCCGCATCATCAGCTTGGAAAGCTGAGATAATAACCATTATATGATACTCGCTTGGGCCGTGGCAGGCGGGGAAACCTGAGATAATAACCGTCTTAAAGCAACTCGTTGCTTTAAAACTATGATACTCGCTAAGATCAAAACAAACTTTGAAAAGCTAAGATAATAACCATAGATACAATTTTAAATTCCAAATTTTAAATTTTAAAATAATTTTAAATTTTTAATTTCCAAAATTAAAAAAGTTTTGTTTTAAATTTTAAAATTTTTATTTTAGATTTATTTTAAAATTTGAGTTTTAAAATTTAAAATTTACTTTAAATACCACCCACAGGTGTCTTTGATACAGCCACAGGCATATTTATTACGATCTGGAAAATCGCCGTCGATAACGCAAGTGGTCATTAAATCTTTATCCGAAGAACACATTTCCAAAGAGCAACCAATATTAAAGCAATCGCTATCGGTGGTGCAAGAGCCATGGCTATAGCGTGAAGCGCCAGAAAAATAGTTGGCAGGCACTTGACTCATATCGCGAATTTGGACTGGCACATTACCTAAATTATCTAACAAATTAGAATTGCTGCTTTCTTTGTCTTTAAACAAAAAAAGATAACAAAGAATAATTAATAAAATTAAAGTCGCTAAAATAATAATAATTTTTTTATTCATAAAATTATTCTGATTTTTTTAAGTTATCTAAAATAACCATCTTTTTGCCTTCTAAAACTTCAAATAAAAATTTATCGGTAATTTTGTTACGGTAAGCAAATTCGTTTTCAGTCATTAAAGTATATTTAATTTCCTGACCGAAATTTTTTTCCATTTTTTTAATTAGAGCGCGCAATTTTTCCCGCGGCACTTGACCAACAATCAACATGTCAGTGGGGGCGTGTTCATAACCAACAAAAAATCCAGAGAGCATTAAAAATTTAATTTTACCCAAATTTTTTAATTCCTTCGCTAGAGTTTTTTCTAAAAGTAAACGAGATTTTAAAATTAAATTACGAAATTCTTCATATAAAACAAAATCGGTATCTGCTTGATAAAATTTTTTATCAGACTTATGGTTTTTTTTAGCACTTTTTTCTAAACTCGAAGCAAGAGACTTAATCAGCCCAATGTCGACCAAATTATCCAATTCTCGACGCACAGAATTAATTTTTTCTTCGGCCATCCTGGCCAATTCACGCACAAAAAAAGCTTCACTCGGACGCTGCAAAAAAATTTTTAATAATTTAATTCTAGTTCGTGAGCCAAAAATATTTTCTAACATATGGTTGTGTTTTTAGTATAACTTTTACTAAGTGTTTTGTAAAGATAAGTCAATTATTACCCAATATTACCCAAAAACTAATGAAAGCAAAAACTAGACCAATTAGCAGGAGTTATTTTGTCGGGGCTAATGGCATTTTTAATCTCATAATTATCTATCTTGGTGCGCACTAATTTTTGTAAGTAGGCGCCACAACCAAGCGTTTCGCCCAAATCATGGGCTAATGAACGAATATAGGTGCCGGAAGAACAGGAAATGGTAATTTGTAATTGGTAATTAGTAATATTAAATTCATTTAATTCAATGTCATAAATTTTAATTTTATTGGATTTTCTTTCCATTTCCTTGCCTTGCCTAGCTAAGCGATATAATTTTTGGCCATTGATTTTTTTAGCCGAAAACATGGGCGGAATTTGTTCAATTTCACCAACAAATTTTTTTAGAGCAGTTTTAATTTCTTTCTCTGACACTTGACACTGCGCTGCTTGGCACTTTTTTATTTCGCCAGTTTTATCATAAGTTGAACTGGTAGCGCCGAGTTGAATGGTGGCGACATATTCTTTATCTAAACCAACAAATTGATTTAATTGTCTGGTCGATTCGCGACCAATAGCCAACAAAAGCAACCCTTCGGCAAAGGGATCGAGGGTACCGGCATGGCCAATCCGTTGTTCGCCAGTAATTTGACGTAAAAAATCAACTAAATCATGGGAAGTCGGACCAGCGGGTTTATTAATAAGGATAAAGCGAGACATGATAATAAAAAGGTTTTGTTTTTCTATTATATCAGGTCTAATTGATTTTACCAGTCAAAAATGATAAGCTTAAAGATATGATTTCTCTTCTCACCGGTACTGTTAAACATAAAAATGAGCGTTCACTTATTTTAGAAGTCAATAGCGTTGGCTATGAAATTTTTGTACCGACTATAATTTTAGAAAAAACAAAAATTGACGAGATGCTCATCCTCTTTACCCATCTACATGTGCGGGAAGACGCGCTAGAACTTTATGGTTTTACCACGGTTGAAGAAAAAATTTTTTTTAATTTATTAATCTCTGTTTCTGGAGTTGGACCCAAATCAGCGCTATCAGTATTGTCGCTAGCCAAAATGGAAGAAATTAAAAAAGCAATTCTGCGCGGCGATCCAAGTTTGCTAAGGAAGGTTTCTGGAATTGGCCAAAAAACAGCAGAAAGAATTGTGGTCGAATTAAAAAATAAATTAGATCAATTACCGATGGGCAAAGAAAAAATAGATTTGTCAGTGGCTGACGCCGGCGCTTTTGAAGCTTTAATGTCGCTTGGTTATTCGCCAGCCGAGGTGCGTGAGGCCTTAAGGCAAATAGCTCCAGAGATAAAAGACGAAAACGAAATTATTAAACAAGCTTTGAAAAAAATGGTAAGAAAAAACAATAACTGAAAAAGAATATGGAAATAAAAATTATTACTGATAATAATATAGAGATGATCTGGAATCAATTTGTGACGGAGAACACTTCCCCGTCTTCTTTTTTACAATCTTGGCAGTGGGGTGAGTTTAGAAGAGAAAAACTGGATGCTAAGATCAAAAGATTGGCCATCTATGATCGTGATGAATTAATCGCAGTAGCACAGTTTGTAAATGAACCATTGCCTTTAGGAAAATTTTATTGGAGTTGCCCAAGAGGACCGGTGATAAAAATCCGAAATCCTAAATCCGAAATCATAAATAATGAAAAAATTATAAATCTAATAATAAACGAGCTTGGAAAAACAGCCAAAGAAGAAAAAGTGGTGTTTATAAGAATGGAATTACCAGATAATAAAAACGATTTACAAAATAAAGAATGGATTCCCGATCCACCGCCAAGGCGGGGCAAGCGGGTCGGAAATGACAAAATAAGAGAGCCTAAAATTTTGGTGCATTCAATAAATCCGGCCAACTCCCTACTTTTAGATTTAACCAAATCTGAAGCCGAAATTTTTGCTAGTATGCATCAAAAAACTAGGTATAATATCCGGCTAGCAGAAAAAAAAGGAATAAAAATAGCCAAGAAACAAGAAACAATAATCAAACAAGATATTGAATGTTTTTATAAAATTTTGCAGCAAACTGCCAGACGCGACAAAATAAAAATATTTAACAAGAATTATTATGAAAATCTTATAAATTATTTTTCTTTATTACCCATTACACATTACACGTTACACGTTACTATTTTTTTTGCCGAATACAACAACAAAATTTTATCAGCCATTATGATGGTCGGTTTCGGCGATACAGCCACCTATCTTCATGGCGGTTCATTAAATGAAGGCCGGGAATTAATGCCAAATCACGCTCTGCAGTGGGCGGCCATTAAGTGGGCAAAAGAGCAAGGTTATAAATGGTATGATTTTTGGGGGGTGGCGCCAAAAGTGACAAGTGATAAAGGACAAGCGACAAGCGATTGGGCGGGAATTACACGCTTTAAAACTGGTTTTGTCGGACAAAATACAAGAAAAGAAATAAATTATTTTGGGGCGCAAGATTATGTGCTTAATAAAAAATGGTATAATTTATATCAATTAGCTAAAATTTTTAAAATATAATATATTAATTAGGCCCCCATGGTTCAAAGGATAGAACATGAGCTTCCGGAGCTTAGGATGTGGGTTCGATTCCTACTGGGGGCATAATAAAAATTTTTAATTTTAAATAATAAATTTTAATACTTAAATTATTATATTAATTTTTATGGCTGATGTTTTGGCAACTCTAAAATCAACTTTTAAATTTAATATTAAAAAATTGCTTTTTCCAATTATTCTTTTAGTGGCAATTATTATTGCTTTTTTAAATTTTTCCGAATTAAGAGAAATCTGGCGCTTGTTTAGAGAAGCTAATGCTTGGTGGCTTTTGGCGGCTTTGGGCTCACAAATTATTGCCTTTTTGCTCCAGGGCTGGGTATATTATAATATTTTTGAATTATTAGGATTTAAAGCTCTAAATCTTTTTCAAGTTCTAAGGGCTTCGGTAACGGTGATTTTTCTTAATTTTACTATCCCTTCCTTGGGTTTTGCTGGTAATATTTATTTTCTAAAAATCCTGAAAAAGTGCGGCATGAAAGAGGGCTGTGGCCTATTGACCATACTAATGGAATTTTTGTGCTTTTATCTTTCATTTATTATTTTATTAATTATCAGTTTTGCTTATCTCTTTTTTCATTTTCACGCCCTCGGCAGAGCACAACTGGCGGCTATCGGCGGTTTTATCGCTTTTTTAATTGTTTTATGCCTCATACTCTATTTTTGGTTAGGAAACAAAAAAAGGGCGCGGAAAAGAATTTTGTGGTTTGCAAAAAAAATTCGCTATATTAATGATGGTGATGACGAAGAAAAATGGATTGATAATTTATTACATGAATTTTATCATCAGTTAAAACAATTAAAACATAAAAAAACTGTCCTCATGTGGATACTGAGTTGGCAATTTATCCGCTTTCTATGGGACTCAGTAACTATTTATGTCTTATTCCTAGCCTTTAATGTACATGTGCCTTTCGGTTTGGCTATTCTGGCGCCGAACATCTCACGGCTGTTTGGTCTTTTGAGTTTTGTGCCTGGCGGAGTAGGAACTTATGAAGGTTCTATGGTCTTGATTTTAAATTCCCTGGGCATTAAATTAGAATTATCTCTAGCCATTATGCTTTTGTATCGTTTTTTCTCTTATTGGCTCTATTTTCCACTCGGTCTGACCTTTTTTAGACAACTCAATAAAATCTACCACGAGGAATTAGAGGAGATTAAAGAAAATAAAAACTATGCTTAAATTAATTGGCAAAAAACTATCAGACATTCACGATCAATTACGTTTGGGCAAAGATAGGTTTTTTAAGCCGTTGATCAAACCAATACCAAACACGGTCACACCTAATCACATAACTGCTGGTCGTTTGATTTTAATAATAGCTTGGTTTATTTTGAGCTTGGTAAAACCGGCTTGGTGGCAAATAATTATTTTTTTCGTAGTTTATTTCTTTGATTTGGTAGATGGAGCGCTGGCTAGAATTCGTGAACAAAAAACAAAATTTGGTTTTTATTTTGATCCACTAACTGATCGCTTTAATCATTTAGTTCTTTACTGCGCTGTTCTAAGATTAACTGCTGGCCAACTCTCGGTCTTGAAATTTTTCATTATCTGGGAAGCGGTGGCACTATTATTTATCATCGCAGAAATATTTAGTTGTCAAGAAAAAATTTTATGGTGGCGAGTTTTTTGGCAAGTGACGGTTAAAATTAGTTTGTGGGTTGCTTTATTTTATCAATTTGAATTATTATATTTAAATTTATGGTAAAAAAAATTTTAAAAAAAATTATACCCGAGATGATGATAATGAAATATCATTATTTTTTGGCTAAAATTAGTGCTTTTTTATATAGATATCCAAGCAATAAAATGTTGGTTATTGGAGTTACAGGCACAAGCGGAAAATCTTCTACCTGTTATTTTATTGCCCAAATTTTAGAACAAGCCGGCTTAAAAATTGGCCTAACCTCTACCACTGTTTTCAAAATTGGGTCACGCGAATGGCTGAATGACAAAAAAATGACTATGCTCGGACGTTCACAAACACAAAAGTTTTTAGCTCAAATGTTAAAAGAAAAATGCCAGGTGGCAATCGTGGAAACAAGTTCACAGGGCATTGAACAGTTCCGGCACATGGGTATTAATTATGATATTTTGGTTTTCACTAATTTATATCCCGAACACCTGGAAGCGCATGGTGGCTTTGAAAATTATAAAAAAGCCAAAGGAAAACTATTTGCCTATTTAACAAAACAAAAAAATAAAAAATTGAAATTTAACAACCAAAAATTAACGATTAAAAAAACATCAATTATTAATGGCGATGATAAATACGCGCAATATTTTTTAGATTTTTCAGCTGAAGAAAAAATTATCTATGGCAAAAAACAAACAATAAATAACGGCGATAAAAAATTCATTTTGGCAGAAAATATTAAAAAAGAAAATGGAATTACTTCGGCCATAATAAATAAGACATTATATAAAATTAACTTGCTCGGTGATTATAATCTCTATAATGTTTTAGCAGCAATAAGCGTGGCTAAGGTTTTAAATATTCCAGAAGAACAAATTAAAAAAGCCGTGGCCAATTTAAAACCACTGCCTGGCCGGATGGAATTTATACCTAACAATAAAAATGTAACTGTTATTGTTGACTATGCTTTTGAACCACAGGCCGTGGAAAATTTATATCAAATTACAAAAGAGATACCACATCATAATATTATCCACGTTTTAGGTTCTGCCGGCGGCGGTCGAGATAGAGGCAGAAGACCGATTTTAGGAAAAATAGCCAGTGAGCACGCGGATATAGTAATTATCACTAATGAAGATCCGTATGAAGAAGAGCCCCAAGAAATAATTGAACAAATAGCCGCTGGGATAGTACCACAAAACCTTGGTTCAGATAAAGTTTATAAAATTTTAGCTCGGCGCGAGGCGATTGCCAAGGCTTTAAAATTGGCTCAGCCTAATGATTTAATCTTAATTACCGGCAAGGGGGCGGAACAAGCGATGTGTATAAAAAATAATAAAATGATTCCCTGGGATGATCGGCAAGTTGTTAAAGAAGAATTAAAAAAAATATAAAAACATTGTGGCATTAATTTTAAATAAAAACTCGGATCTTAAACCCGAGTTTTATAATTAAAAAGTCGCTTATCTTTAAGATTTAAAATACTTATCGGCTAATAGATAAATAAAATAGAGCTGACAAATAAAAATTAAAAGCAGTGTGATAAAAAAACCTTGTTTCTGTGTTTTGTGACGACCTAATTGCATAGCCAGTAAACCACCAATACTGCCGCCAAGAGCCGCTAAAATTAAAAGGCCCCATTCTGGTAAGCGCCAGCCATGATTAAGAGCGCGTAGTTTATCAAACAAAAAAATTATAAAAGTGACAAGATTTATAAAAATTAAATAATAAAATAGTGGTAACATGTTTTTTACTTATTAATTTTACCTTAAAAATAAAAAAAACAAAAATCCTGCCGTTAAACAGACAGGATTTTAAAATAAAAATAATGATCTAAAAATAATTAATAAAACAAATGGCGGTTTTAACGCTTACTCCATTGTGGGGCACGGCGAGCTCTTTTTAAACCAAACTTCTTACGTTCTTTGGCTCTAGGATCGCGAGTTAAATAACCATGAGATCGTAAAGATGGGCGATATTCTTCGTTGAATTCAATCAAAGCGCGGGCAATACCTAAACCTACCGCCGCTGCCTGTCCTGATTTGCCACCACCATTAACTTTAACACTAAAATCAAAGGAGGTTCTTTTGCCCACAATATCTAAAGGTCCAGTAACCTTGTTTTTAAGTTCAAAATAAGGGAAATATTCGTCTAGTTTTTTATTATTAATTAAAATTTCGCCCTGACCGTTTGGTATAAGCCGAACCCGGGCGACAGCTTCTTTGCGGCGACCCAAAGCACGAGTAAATTCATCTTTAATCTTGGTCGCGGATACGACCTGTTTTTTTATTACAGCCCTTTTTTCAGTTAAATCTCTTTTAACTTTTTGATGTTGAATTGTCTTTTTTGATTCTTTTTTAAGCATATATGAAAATTAAACAAATTTTAACCTTTTCATCATGGCAGTTCTTAGTTTGTTTTTAGGTAGCATATAATAAACAGCACGACTAAAAACCTTGGTTGGATTTTTTTGCCAAACATCTTTCAATTTGGTAGTGCGCAAATGCCCCACATAACCAGTATGTTTGTGATAAACTTTTTGTTCCATTTTGCGCCCGGTGAATTTAAGCGCTTGGACATTTTTAATAATAACAATATCACCCTCATCAGAAGCGGGATTGAAAGTGGCTTTATTTTTACCACGCAATAACAAAGCCACGGCGGTCGCGGCGCGACCGACCGATTGTCCGGTTAAGTCAATAGTGTGAGTGTTTCGAGTCATAAATTATTAAACAAATTCAATTAAAGACAATTGGGCGTTATCGCCGCGACGGTTTTTAATTTTTATAATACGCAAATAACCGCCTTGACGGCTTTGATAGCGCGGAACAATAACTTCAAACATTTTCTTCATGGCTTTTTCCGTGGTCAGTTTGTTTCTAACTAAACGGCGATTAGCCAAGGTATCTTTTCTGGCGCGCGTAATCAATCTTTCTAAAAGCGGGCGAATTTCTTTGGCCTTGGCCTCGGTAGTAGTTACTTTTTCATATAATATTAAAGAAGTGAGCAAATTTTTTAATAAAGCTCTGCGTGGACCAGATTTTCTATCTAATTTTCTTTTGGTTTTCTGATGTTTCATAATTATTTTTTAAACTTCAGTGGTGTCGTTTTTTTTCTTGCGACCACGTTTCTTGGGTTTAGGTTCTTCACTTTCTTCTCTTGACACTATTGATTGATTACTAGTGTCAAGATTAAGTTCAGCCTCTTCTTTTAATTCTTTTCTGTAATCTAAGAAAAAAGAAAATTGATCAATTAAAATTTGCGCTGATTTTTTTAAAGCCTCTTCGGGAGTAACAGTCCCATCAGTCTCAATATATAAAAGTAAACGATCCCAATTAGTCATTTCGCCCACCCGCACATTTTCTGTATCGACCGCCACCCGCTTAACTGGCGAGAAAAAAGCATCGATAGCAATCATGCCAATTTCTTTATCGCGAGTTTTCATCATCTCGGTTGGTAGATAACCACGGCCTTTTTCTAACCACGCTTCTAAATTAAATTCTGCCTGATCTTCAGTAATGGTGGCAATAACCAACTCAGGATTAGTAATTTTAACACCAGCAGTTTTTTTGAAATCACCAGCCAAAACTTCACCAGCGCCAGTTTTGTTTAATTCCATTTTAATTGGCTCTTCAAAATCACCATCAACTTCAAAACGCACCTGTTTTAAATTAAGAGAAATATCCACCGCATCTTCTTTAACCCCCTTAACTGCCGAGAACTCATGATCTACACCTTGGAGACGAATAAAAGTAATGGCGGTGCCTTCTAAAGAAGAAAGCAAAACACGACGTAAAGCATTACCCAAAGTTAAGCCATAACCCGGGTAAAGCGGCTCAATAACAAATTTGCCCTGATTGGCGCCAGTGGTGTTAAAGTCTTTTTTTTGAGCGATGGGGATAGATAACATATTGATTGCTAGACAGTGTTGGTTTGTCAAATTAAGAAATAAATAAGACAAACCAACAATGAAAATAATTTATATTGATTATTTAGAATAAAACTCAACAATTAAACGCGGGTCAACGCCGATTTGCAATTCATCACCTTCGGGTAAAGCTAGCACAACACCTTGACCTTTTTCTTTGTCCCAAGAAAGCCAAGAAGGCAACAGACCTTCGGTGGTTGATAGACTTTTTAAATTTTCGGCCAAAGAACCTTTGATTTTGGTTTTTTCTTTACGAATAGTAATAATATCACCAACCCTTACTTGATATGATGGAATGTTGTTTTTTTTATGATTAATTAAAAATAAGCTATGGCCAATAAATTGGCGCGCTTGTGCTCGAGTTAAAGCTAAACCCAAACGATAAACAACATTGTCCAGACGACGTTCCACAATTTCAATTAATTTAAAGCCACTATTGCCCTTACTTTTTACCGCTTCATTAAAATATTTACGCAATTGGCGCTCCATTAAACCATACATGACTTTTAATTTTTGTTTTTCTTGCAAATGTAAACCATAATCAGTAATGCGCTGATAACCTTTAGGACCGTGTACGCCTGGAGGATAATTTCTTTTTACCAGCGCGCACTTGCCATCGCCCCGCTCGCCCTTACCACATAATTTTATACCCAGGCGGCGGCATTGTTTACATTTAGGATTTAAATTTCTAGCCATAGAAAATATTTTAAATTACACGCGGCGTCTTTTTTTAGGACGTACACCGCCGTGGGGCACGGGTGTCATATCTTTAATTGCAGTAATTTTTATACCATTAGTATCAAAAGCGCGCACCGCTGCCTCGCGACCCATACCAACACCCTTAACAAACACATCGAGCTCTTTAATGCCTAATTGCTTAATCTTATCAGCTAATGATTTAACTATAACGCCAGCAGCATAAGGAGTGGCTTTTTTAGGGCCCTTAAAACCAGCGCGGCCAGCCGTGGCCCATAATAAAACAGAACCATTTAGATCGCTAATAGTAATAATAGTATTGTTGTAAGTAGCTTTAATATGAGCCTGCCCACGACCGCCACGTAAAAACGGGGCAGCTTTCTTTTTTTTCTTACCCTTAACAACCACTGTCGATGAACTGGCAGAATTTTTTAATTTTGTTTTTTCCTCGTTCAGAGATTCTGTCTTTTCTTCAACAGCAACAACTTCAGCTGGGGCTACTGAATTTTCAGTCATCGAATTAATTGTTTTTTGTTCATCGTCCATGTAAAAAAGTATTTTATTTATTTAAATTAATCATCAATTTTATGTCTTTTGAGCGGCGGGTTTGCGACCAGAACCCACTGTCTTTCGAACATTGCCACGAACAGTTCTGGTGTTACGGCGAGTACGCTGGCCTCTGGCCGGCAATCCTTTGGCATGACGAGAACCGCGGTAAGAACCAATTTCTTTTAAACGTTTAATATTACTAGCTATTTCTCGACGCAAATCACCTTCCACGCGATGTTCTTTTTCTATTTTTTGTCTTAATTTGTTAGCTTGATCATCTGTCAAGTTTTTTACTCTGATATTAGGGTCAATATTTAATTCCTTTAAAATTTTCTGCGATTGACTTAAGCCAACACCAAAAAGATAGGTTAAACCTATCTCGATCCTTTTTTCGTTTGGCAAATTAACACCGGCAATCCGAACCATAAAAAAATATTTTTAAGAATCAAAAGTTTTGACTTTTGAATTTTTAATTTTGAGTTTTAAATTAGCCCTGTCTTTGTTTGTGTTTAGGGTTTTTACAAATCACAACTACGCGCTTATTACGGCGCACAACTTGGCAATCTTTGCATATTTTTTTAACAGAAGCTCTAACTTTCATAAATAGATAATGAATTTTTATATTCTATACATAATCCGTCCTTTTGTCAAATCATAGGGCGTTAACTCCACCTTAACTTTATCACCGGGAATTAGCATGATCTTATGCAGCCGCATTTTACCAGAAAGCCGGGCCAAGATTTCATGTCCGTTTTCCAAGCGCACCCGAAAGGTAATACTGGGCAAAGTTTCCACAATTTCTCCTTGCATTTCAATAAAACCCTTTTTAGTAATTTTATGCGGAGAAAAATCATTAGCCACGTTTCCGCTGGCTGGTAATGATGGTTCAATTTTTGATTGATCAGTGTTTAAATCAGACATTAAAATTGGGGGTATAAAAAATACCCAGAATTTAAAATTCTTGACGATAATTAGTTAAAGATTGGTAAATATGATATTTAGCAATATATAATAGTATAATATAAAAGCTTCATAGCTGTCAAGAAAATAGAAGTAAGCCAATTTTATACAAAAGAACTTGATTTTATTGCCCTTAATTGTTTTTTATTACCACCTGGACCCTATTAGCCCAATTGGGAATGCGCTTACCCATACCAAGAGAAAAGACAAAACGGGCATCTTTAATATAGGGCAGAGATAATAAATAACGACGAGCTTCGCTTTCGTTCTTGCCTAAAATATTTTTTTTAATCTCATCTAAGTCAACTTTCTTAACCACTGGAAAAGTGGCTTTAATTTTTAAATCAGCCAGACCTAAATTAAAATCGGCTTGAGCATTAATGATTTCAAGACTAATGTTTTCGGCCTCACCCAAAGATTGATCTGCTTTTAAGTTGTTAGAAAATTTATCCCGAAGAACCTGGCGCATTTCTTTTTGAGAAAAAATCAAGGCTGATGCTTTTAGGGTTAAGGACAAATCAAATTCCTTCATTTTGCTATCGGCCGCAACTTCTGGCGAAATACTGGTAACTTCGTAAGAAATTAATTGTTCGACTACTGATAAATTATCACCGGCTTCTTGGCGCAACTTGTCTTTCAATTTTATTTGCAAATTTTTAGTTAATTTATCCTTGGCTTGATCAAGATCTTCTTGCGAAACAACGGTAACAATATTAGAAGTTCCGCCTTGCAAAGGGCCGGATAATTGGCCGTAAATTTTATCTTGTTTTTCCCAGGGCAGCGAGTTGATATTAAAACGACCAGTAGTGCCATTAGCTTTATCACCAGCTTCTTTTGCTTCCACTACCACCTGAATTTGACCAGGCACGACCCTGCCTTCGGCATCAACTTTGGCACCGGGAATGGTTATTGTTTCTTTAACTCGCACAATAACACCAGTGATGGTCATTAAATCAACATCAGGAGTTACTGGTTGAGAGGGTCCGGTAGTGTTATAAAATATAGCTTGCCCACTAGCTTTTTGACCCAAATCTTTTTGCCCAGTAGCATTAAATTTTTCCTTAATCGATTCTTCGGCGGTTTTTAATTCGGCAACAAAAATATTATTGGCAGGATCACTCTTGGTTTGGTCGGTAGTTAATTTAAGATCTAATTCTTGAGTCATGTTTTCGGCGGTCAAAACCAAATTAACAGTGACCTGAGGAAAAAAATAGTTAAAAAGGAAAAATAAAATTAATAGACCAGCAAAAAAAAGCCACCACTTTTTATGACGTGATACTCCTTTAAGGGGTTTATGAGAAGAAGGAAAATTTTTTTGATAGGCACCAAATTTGGTAGTAATCATAAAAACAAACTAAGATAGAACTGCTTTAATTCTTCTCACGCCGGCTGAACTGGCTTCTTCTTTAATAATTTTGAAAGCCCCGAGTTCGCCGGTATTTTTGACATGTGGCCCACCGCAAATTTCACAACTAAAATTTTCAGCTAAATTATTCGGGTCGCACACAGAATAAACTTTTACCTGATCGCCATATTTATCAGCAAAGACGCCAATCGCACCTTTGGCTTTAGCTTCCGTGACAGTCATTTCTTCGCAAGTTACATCCATCTTCTTATTTATCATTTCATTAACCAAATCTTCCGCTTGCTTAATCTGCTCCGCTGTCATTTTTTCACTATGGGAAAAATCAAACCGCATTCTCTCTTCGGTAATATTGGAACCTTTTTGATAAATATGAGGACCCAATACTTTGCGCAAAGCAGCATTCAATAAATGGGTGGCAGTATGATATTGGGTCACTTTTTCGGAATGGTCAGCCAGGCCGCCTTTAAATTTTCCGGCCGCGGCTGTGCGTGAAAGTTCCTGATGTTTTTGCATTTCAATATTAAAACCACTTTCATCAACTGCCAATCCTTTTTCTTTGGCCAACTCTTTAGTCAATTCCAAAGGAAAACCAAAACTTTGGAATAAATTAAATGCTACAATTCCCTTAATTTCTTTATCTCTGGTTGCTTCAGCAACCATCCCGCCATGGCGGGATGAAAGCGGAGCTTCCAATTTCTTAGTTTCTTTTTCAAATTCCTTTATTCCCTCTTGCAACGTCTGAGTAAATTTTTCTTCCTCCACCTGTAAATTATCAAGCACAAATTTACGGCTACGATCTAATTCCGGATAAACATCATTCATTAAATTAATTACCACTGTCGCAATTTGGTGAGTAAAATTTTCTTTAATGCCAAGCAGGCGGCCATGGCGAATGGCACGACGAATTAATTTCCGCACCACATAGCCTTGGTCCACATTAGCGGGCGCAATACCATGATCATCGCCCATAATAAAAGTAACCGCCCGCAAATGATCAGCAATAATGCGCATCGATCTGATAGTCCCCTCCTTTTCAAGGAGGGGCCCATGCCCCGCAGGGGCAGAGGGGGTGGTTATGTATTTTTGCCCAGATAACTCTTCAATCTTTTGAATAATTGGTAAAAATAAATCTGTTTGATAATCATCATCCAAACCACTTATCACGGCTAAATTTCTTTCCAAGCCAGTGCCATTATCAATGTTTTTTTGATTGGCTGGTTTATATTTATTCTCCCCTATTTTTTCGTATTGCATTAAAACATCATTGCCAATTTCTACCCAGCGCTTGTCCGAGGGATCAAAAACTTTTGGCGCTGGTCCTTTTTTATCAACCCAATAAAACATCTCGGTGCACGGGCCGCAGGGGCCAGAATTGCCAGTTGGTTCCCACCAATTGTCTTTTTTGGGCAAAGATTTAATTCTATCTTGATCAATTCCGAGTTTTTTCCAAATTTCAATTGATTCATCATCGCGTGGCGCATTTTCATCACCAGCAAAAACAGAGACGGCCAAAAATTTTTTATCCAAGCCAAGCTCCTTTGTAACAAACGCAAAAGTCATTTTCAAGGCTTCCTCTTTCCAATAATCTCCTATTGACCAATGACCGAGCATTTCAAAAAATGTGTGGTGAAAGCCGTCGCCGACTTCATCAATGTCACCAGTGCGAACGCATTTTTGCGAATTAACTAGTCGCGCGCCAGCTGGATGTTTTTCGCCAAGCAAAAATGGCACGAGCGGGCTCATGCCGGCAGTGGTAAATAAAATTGAGGGATCATTTTCTGGAATTAAAGAAGCGCTCGGGATTTCTGCATGCCCATTTTTTTTAAAAAATTCAATGTATTTTTGCCGCAATTCTTTAGAAGTCATGTGGTGTTGTTAGTCCCCGCCTTATGAAGGCGGGGCCTCATGTTCCACCACCCTTGTGGTGAGTGGAACAGAGGGGGCGGTTAATAAGATCGCCGATAGGCAAAATAAATGTTATTTATATAATTTTTATTTTAACAAAAATTGACTAAAAAAGCAATTTTAAATATCAAAAAACCGCTTGTCTAACAAACGGTTTTTTGTCTTATCTTTCATTCGCCAACCATTTTTATCTCAAGAGAGTTTGGTAGATAAAATTAATAATGATTGACGAGTGAAAGAAAGGAACTGGCTAAATTGTGATATTCTCCGTTCCTTATTGTTTTTAAAACCCCAAAAAAGGGGTGCGAGCTCGGTATCCGGATCTGTGAATATTGGATACCTTCCTGAACTGTGTCTGGTACTCGCGCCAGACAAGGGAAGTTCTCACGTCTATAACTTCCGAACGTAGTCATAGCTTACGGCGTATGACCGCCTTTTTAATAAGTCTCTGGTGTATTTAACCTCTTCGGCAATCCGAGGAGATCACCAGAAAAGATGTTTCTTCTGTGCCGTAGGCTGGAAAAAACACTGCTTTAGTTTCCCCTCTCCTTACTTGAGAAACTGCAGTATTAATATCATATGGGGATTTCCACCCTCTGCGTTTCCGAACAAATCTATTAGGCCGAATAAACTTACCCGGACATTCGTGCCCAGATAATTCATCCGTGCCTTCTTCGGAAACAACAACCACAACGTCGCAAGAACAGATTTTTTTCCCGTCGCTACTGATTGCAACGGCTCGGTCAAAATCGCTCTCGGCGTTTTTTGCGATTGACTTAACTGCTAAGGTGAGTCTCTCTAACAAAAAGCTCCGAGCCTCAATGTCATCCCAGCGAAATAGCAATGCCAAGACAACATCGGCATTGGTAATTGACCGAATTCTTCTGCCAATTACCTCGCATTGTGCGACGCCGGCTTTTCCTCGGTATTCCACCAAGTAGGCATCAATCGCACCAAAAACATTTGGCAACCCGTAGATATTGGCTAAATCTCCACGGATTAGCCAATCAGCCAACCCACTAGTGAGAGCCGCAAAAGATTTCTTTAGGAATCTGGTGACAACCCCGTCCCACTGAAAGTGAGTGGTGTTAAACGGAAATACAATTTCCGCCGCATTCAACCATGCCTGTTTCCAGGACATCACGGCCGAATACCCAGCTCCAGTGGCTGGTCGTTTTTGAAGGTAATTTAAGGGATCTTTAATCCCAAAAACTTCCTCTAGCCGGTTGGCCACAAAGGCCAATTTTTTTTCTTCTAGATTCATAACTTCCTCCTAAGAAGTTTGTTCGGGAGCACTACTCCCGTTTGCCTGCTTGACCATCAAGCAGTATTTTGAATACTAAAATAATAATCAAAATACTGCCTGTGGTAATTTTTTAAAGGACTATTTTCTTCTCTTCTAAAACTTTCCAAAAAATGAAAAGTTTTAGTAAAGAGCCAAAGCAGCGGTGCATTGCTGCTTTGGCAAAAGCGTGTGGATTACTCCGCATTCTGGAACACGCGTTCCAGAATGGCGAAATAATTTGACTTTTGGTCTCCACTCCCGATATATTGGGAGCAGACAGCCACCCATTCGCCACCACCTCGGTTGGTGCACACGAGGTGGGCGTTAGAGGTGGCTGAGCCAAAAGTCAAGCTCAGCAGGTCTTGGGGCCGATAGCCCTTCCACCCGCCGAACTGGCCATCCAGAAATAAAACATTTTCTGAACGGTCTTCATAGGGGTCTACCACGACATCACGGTAGCCCCACGAGTTGACCGCGATCCACACGCGATCGATGGCAAAACATTTCTCCTCCTCACCTTGGGTGAGAAGGCGGCTCAACCTGCAGAGTTGCGACTCTGTAAGGAGCCTTGTTTCTTTTAAAAAACTCATAATTTCTCCAATTTTTTAACCGACGCCCAATTGCGCCAGTAAACCAGTATGCTCTGGATTGGAGAATCTTGCCACCGCTTCTATTTCTTTTTTTAAGAAACAAAAGTGGTGGCAAAAAAAATTTTAAAGAACTTTTTTTCTATTGACTGTGGTGAAGACGATTTTCTTAGTAAGAGGCAGATCAATAAACAATGTTTGTTAATATCCGCGTTACTAATGTCTCTCTTCTCCACCACGGTCCTTAGAAACAAAAAAGTCTTCTACTGTTCAAGAGAGAAGACCATAATTAATAAATCTAATAAAAATTGACTTGTTGTAGGGCTCGCAGTGCCTACCAGACTGTCTCTCTTGTTTTAATCCTAAATTGTAAAGATTAAAATTTATCTCACATTTTTTATTTTGTATATCTTATTATAGCACACTTGTATAATTTTGTCAATAGATAGATTGTGTATAAATAAAAAAATTACCTAAAATTAGCTAAATTAAAGACGTGATAAATCACGTCTCTACAACCATAATTATTACTTTTCCTTAATTTCTTAGTTTCTTAATTTCTCTATTTCTTTTTCATCTCAGATCTCTTTCATGTGGTGGCGCTTCCACTCCCTCGCCCAACTTAGACCGCTCAAAAATTTCTTTTTCCACTTCGGCTTTAGGCCGACCATATTTAAGGCGGGAAAATTCACGCGCCGCATGAGCAATTTCGGGATTACCTTTAACCGGCGAGAAAGCTGCCATATTAAATGGCCGGGCGGCTTCGTTATTAATCATTAAACGCACATAAGCATTAAACTTTTCAATATTCATTAAATCATATTCATTAAAAACCGGCGCAAATTGTTTGGACATTACTTCGGTGTCTTCCACCCCAATCCGATAACAAACCATGGTGCCGACATTGCCAAAAACAGCGTCTCTCACTTTAGTGTCATTATTTTTAACAAGCTGGCTGATAAATTGATGCGCCATAATCATATTCAGGCGATATTTTCTAGCTTCAGCTAAAATGGTGGCAATGGAATCAGTGACATAATTTTGAAACTCATCAATATATAAATAAAAATCATTTCTTTGGTTTTCTGGTACATCCGCGCGCGATAAGGCGGCCATCTGTAATTTGGAAACAAAAGTTAAGCCTAATAAATCACTATTAACTTCGCCAACTTTGCCTTTGGATAAATTAACCAAAAGAATTTTCTTCTGATCCATGGCAGAGCGAATATCAAAACCAGAATGCGGCTGGCCAATAATATTTCGCATCATTTCATTTTCCACAAAACGACCAGTTTTGGAAATCACATAGGAAAGCATGTCAGCGGCACTCGAACCGCGCTGGGATTGAGCATATTCTTTTTCCCAAAATGATTTAACTAATAAATCATGACATTTAGAGAGTTTGTAATTACGAAATTCTTCATCGGTAAAAATCCGCGCGATTTCCACTAAAGTGCCAGGGTCTTTTTGATCTGACATTAAAAGCAACATGGCATTACGCATATAATGCTCAAACATCGGGCCAATCATGGACGGATCAGTGACTAATTTATAGAAAATGGCAATCATTTCCTGAACAGCAAAATCTTGCTCTTGGGGAGTTTGGGCATCCAACATATTAAGGCCAACCGGACGATCAATGTCTGAAGGGTCAAAATAAATCACATCTGCTAATCTTTCTTTGGGAATGGCAGGCAAAATATCATCAATGCCGTTGCCGTGCGGATCAATATAGCAAACACCTTCGCCGTTTTGAATATCTTGTACCGCCATGTTAACCATTAAAGTGGACTTGCCTGTACCGGTCATCCCAATAATATACATGTGTCGGCGGCGATCGTCGCGTTGTAATTTAACAATAGTTTCTTTGCCGCGATAAATATTTTTGCCTAAGATAATTCCCTCCTCTGGCATATTGACTGGCGCTGGCGCTTTTCTGGCCCCCAACCAATAAATATTAGGGGTGGGGCAAGAGGGTAAGGGAAAATGAAACAAAGAAGCCAACTCTTCGGTGTTTAAAATAAAGGCAGACTCGGCTCTAAATTGCCGATGAATTGAATCGGAAATGGTGCGCTCTGATTTTTTTACTAAAGCCTTAAAACCATTGCCATACTCATAGATATTATATTGGCCAAAAGAATTTAAAATATTTTTTAGATTAATTTCGGAACCGCCCTCAAAAGCGCTGGCCACCACTAAACGCAAATTAACTTGGAGCGCGCCTTTGGAAGATTTTTCTTCCATTGATTTAATTAATTCCTGATCAAATGGCGTTAATTCAGCGTTTTTATTAAGCTGATTTTTAGGTTTTTCACCAGCAGTCATCATAGAATGCAAAGAACCAATACTGCCAAAAGTGCCCTCGGCTAATTTATCATACCAAGACTTCTGGTTTAAACTTTTTAGAACTGTTTCTATTTTTCTGCCAGACATTATTTCTTTAACTGCTTTTCGGCCACGCTTATGCCATTCTTTATGGATGGGTCTAATAATTAATTGGATCAACGCTCCTTCTTTTGAACTAAACTTAGACAAACTGTTGGTCGTGGCGTTTAAAGGATCAACTTCCATTTTGCGGTAAGTTTTAATTGGCAATACGTCGGGCCGGGTTAGAAGTAAATTAGCAGCCGAAGCATTACCGGTCGGCGTGAATAAATTATAATCCTCGCTAATTTCGGTTTGGGCATGAGGATATTGAGCTTGAATTTGTTGTTCAACAAATTGGGCTAGATAGGCGGGTACTACCACATAGAAATAAACCAGTTCGCGCTGAGCTACAATTTCTAAAGAAATCTGATCGTGGCGACCATAAAGCCAAGTATGCCAACCCTTAAGTGGTTTAATGGCAGCAAAGGCCGCCCATAAATTTTCCGCCCAAGAAATTTGTTCCTGAATACGATTAGGGCCGGTGTTTTGATTTTGAAGCTCGTCTTTACCGGCCGCTGCTTCTTTGGGCACAGTAATTAATAAAATTATTGGGCGAAACTCGGCGGGTAATTTATAGTGACTTCTCATCCAAGCGCGCCAGAGGTATAAAACAACAATGATTAAAATAATTACGCCAATCAAAAATAACCCAACCACCAAAGCGGGGTTATTAAAAATTAATGAGGAAAAAGAAGAAGTCATAAACGAGAAACTAGAAATTAAGAAACTAAGAAATTGAGGGTTTATTGTTTTCGCCCTTAATTTCTCCCGCCCGCCTTGCAAGCCAGAGTGCTGTGGGCAGGTTATTTCTGTGTTTCTTTATTTCGTTTTTTTATTATTTATTTCTCTATTTCAAGTATGCGGTCCGCTTTAATCTTGGCTTCCTGTTCCACAAAAAATCGATTTAGACCAGGAATAATTTTTAGCCATTTTTTGATCAAATTAAAGACTCGGCGAAACGTAATTTTAGCTGTTTCAATTAATTCAATAATTTTTTTAGCGGTTTGTTCGCCTTCGGCTTTAAAAATTTTTTGCTTTTCCGGCGAGAGTGAAAAATACAAATCACCCAAGTCTTCTTCTAAGACTGCTTCAATGTTTTGATGCAGAGGTGTTTTACTAGAGTCAATTCCTGGTGCACCTACTCCCAGATCACTAACGAGCGGTAAATTTTTTTCTCCAATTTTTTCGACTTGTTCTAAAGGTGGTGCTTCCATGGCCGAGGAAACTGAGATTTCCGATGATTCAAAATCAGACACCCTTTCCGGTGTTTTAATTTTTTCTATTTTGCCTGGTTGAATAATAGTATCCACATAATTTATTTTAGCATAAAAACAAAAAAGATGGTATAATTGATTTAGAATTAATTAGTTCTATGTGGCAAAATTTGTTTATTTTGATTGTTTCTCTTTTTTTAATTGTCAAAGGCGCCATGCTCTCAACTAAACACGCCGCGCGCCTAGCAAAAAATTTTCAAGTTTCCAAATATGTAATTGGTTTTATTGTGGTAGCTATTATTTCCATTTTGCCTGAAACTTTTGTGGCCATTAATTCTTCTTTGGAGGGCGTACCCGCTTTTGGCTTGGGCGCTCTTTTTGGCTCGAACGTAGCCGACCTAACACTTGTTTTTGTTATTATCATTGCCCTTTCTGGTAGAAATATTAAAGTAGAAAGTAAAATTTTAAAAAACAACATAATTTATCCTTTCCTTTTTTTAATACCTTTAATTTTAGGGCTCGACGGCTATTATTCCCGCTTGGAAGGTGGCGCTCTTATAGTCGCCGGCGCCATTTTCTATTACTTAGCCTATAAAAAGGGTCAACGCCATCACCAAACAGAAAAAAATCATAATGGAATTTATAAAAATGCGCTTTTTTTAATTTTGGGTATGGCCATTTTACTTATTGGCGCTCATTTTACAGTCACCTCGGCCACCGATTTAGCCCACGATCTTAAAATTACGCCGATTTTAATTGGCATGTTAATTGTTGGTCTGGGCACCACTATTCCAGAAACAATTTTTTCCTTGGAAGCGGTTAAAAACGATAATGATTCTCTGGCGGTTGGCGATATTTTGGGTACGGTTTTAGCCGATGCGACAGTGGTCGTTGGTTTGATTGCAATTATTAAACCATTCTTTTTTCCCATAAATATTATATATGTGACTGGCGTCTTTATGCTTTTGGCCGCTTTCATGGTGGCTTATTTTATGCGTACTGGTAAGACTATTTCCAAAAAAGAATCTGTACTTTTATTTTTCTTTTGGTTAATTTTTATTTTTACTGAATATTTTATCAATCACTAATATGTCTAATTTGCCCCACATTCAAATTTTTAAACACCAAAATTTTACTTGGTATGACGTGGATAAACCAAGCAAAAAACAACTAATTTGGTTGAAAGAAAATTTAAATTTTGAAGCAATCGATCTAGACGATTGTTCGCCATTGACTGAAAGACCAAAACTGATCGATCGCGGCCATTATGTTTTTTTAATTCTTCTTTTTCCTTTCTATGATAAAGAAACCAAGGAAATCCGTTCTTCAGAAGTAGATTTTTTTATAGATAGTGAAAAAATTGTCACTGTCCATAGCGGCGAACTGGAACCAATAATTCGCTTGACCAAAAAAGCGGGCCAAGACCCGGAATTTGGTGAAAAATACATGGTTAATGGTTCTATTTTATTGTATGAAATCTTAAATAACTTGCTTCACGAATGTTTTCCCATGCTTAGCCACATTAATCGAGACATCGACGGTATCGAAACTAACGTCTTAAATGTTTTTGAAAAAAGATTGGCCATTATTACCGAGATTCTGCGCATCAAAACCAATATTGTTAACTTCAGAAAAGCGATGCAGGCGCACAAAAGTATAATTAGCAAGTTAATTAAAGTGTCAGAAAGATTTTATCCTAAAAACCAACTTCATCTATATTTTAACAATTTGGTTAACCACACTAAAGATATCTGGGATTTTTTGGAAAATTATAAAGATTCAATCAATGCCATTCACGAAACACATGAATCTTTGATGTCACATCGGCAAACAGAAATCATGAAAACTTTGACTGTAATTTCAGTGATTGTGTTTCCATTAACTTTATTTGCTGCCATTTTTGGCATGAATACCATGACTGCCATGCCATTCTTAACTTCTAAATATGATTTTTGGTTAGTGATTGCGATTATGATTTTTGGAGCTCTGAGTATGTTATTGGTGTTTAAGAAAAAGAAGTGGCTGTAAAAATTAATTAGGAATAACTTGTTGGTTCAGGATTACACCCTGAACCTTTTTTGTTATAAAAAAACCCCGTATAAACGGGGTTAAGCTGAATTATCTCTCACTTTTATTTTTTAGAAGCCAAATCTGTTAAACCGGCGACATTGGTAATTTTAATTAAGCCGGTATTTTTATCCCTTTGTAAAACATCGTCTTGATTTTCTAATTCTTCCAACAAAATCAAGACGTCTTCTTCTTCGTCAATGTTGAATTCCCAAAGCACATCATTTAGTGGTATGGCCTGGTCTTCTACCTCATCGAGTTGCAATAATAAAAAAATGCACAACTTTTTCTTTAATGCTTTACGGGTCATGTGGCCCTCCTAATTTATCATCTTTGCCAAAATAACTTTTTTAAGATAAAATAAACTTACCATTTATGAATAATTTTTTCAAGATTTACAATACACTTGGCCGAGAAAAGCAAGAATTCAAGCCCCTGAAAAAGGGGCGGGTTTTGATGTATCATTGTGGACCGACGGTCTATTGGACCCAACACATTGGCAATATGCGCGGCATGGTGATGGCGGATTTAATTGTCAGAAGTTTGGAATATTTGGGCTATCGGGTAAAATTGGCGCGCAATTATACTGATGTCGGGCATTTAACTTCGGATAGTGATGAAGGTGAAGACAAAATAGAAAAAGGAGCGAAAAGGGAAAATTTAACGCCAAAACAAATCGCGGATAAATATATAAAAATTTTTGAAGCAGATATTAAAGAACTAAACACCCGACCGGCAGATTATAAACCACGAGCCACTGAAACAATTCCCGAAATTATTAAAACTGTGCAAACGCTTTTGGACAAAGGCTATGCCTATGAAACAGATTTGGCAGTTTATTTTGATGTTTCTAAAACAAAAAATTATACCAAGCTTTCTGGCCAAAAAATGGCAGAAAATATAAAAGAAGCCGGCAAGGCCGGAGTCAGCGACCCAGATAAAAAAAATCCAGCGGATTTTGCGCTTTGGTTTTTTCGCGCGGGCAAACATAAAAATGCACTGCAATATTGGAGCTCGCCATTTAAATCAAATTTGGTAAAAAATGGTGAAGGTTTTCCGGGTTGGCATATTGAGTGTTCAGTCATGGCCAAAAAATTCTTGGGTGAAACCATTGATATTCATATGGGCGGAGTGGAACATATTCCAGTGCATCACACTAATGAAATTGCCCAAAGTGAAGCGGCTAATGGGGTGGAGTTTGTCCGCTATTGGCTCCACAATGAACATTTGGTGGTGGATAATAAAAAGATGGCTAAATCAGAGGGCACGAGCTATGCTTTAAGCGAAATCAAAGAAAATGGTTTTGCCTCAATGGCTTTGCGTTATTTCTTTTTACAAGCGCATTATCGGAGCAAACAGAATTTTACTTGGGAGGCGTTGAAAGCAAGCCAGACGGCTTATAATAAATTAATTTCTTTTTTAACCGACGAGAATTCAAAAGAATCAAGAATTACAGATTACAAATTACCTGCCTCGCCGACAGGTAGGCAGATTACGGATTACAAAAATAAATTTATACAATATCTAGCTGATGATTTTAATATTCCTGGCGCGCTTTCATTAATTTGGGAGATTATTAAAGACATTGCACTTCCCTACTCTGAAAAAAAGAAACTGATTTTGAATTTTGATAAAGTCATGGGTTTGAGACTGGATAAAATTAAAAAAGAAAAAATAGTTACCCCAATTGAAGTGCAAAAATTAATAGCTGAAAGAGAAAAAGCTAGAAAAAATAAAAATTGGCAACAAGCTGATGAATTAAGAATTAAGATTTATGATTTAGGATTTATAGTGGAAGATGTTGGCGAAAAAAGTGTGATAAAAAAGAAATAATATATATAGTGTGTCATTCCAGCGAAAGCTGGATCCAGAAAAAACAAAAATAAAAAAGCCCCAAATAATGGGGCTTTGTGTTTTATTTCGCGCTCGGCTTTTTAAATCACTGCCAAGCTTTCCCCTTTTGTTCATAATATTGATCCGTGCTCACAGAGCTCGAGCCAGTGGGAATAGCTGGTGGCTCAGTGCCTTCAGCATCGCGACGATCTTCCTCTCCCTCTGGTGTATGAACCGCGCCGTCAGGCCAGCCAGTATGGGCTAAAATTTGTCCGAATTTTTCATCTTTGTCATTTGCCATTGTGCCTCCTTGTTTGAAATAATCGGTCGTTTATACTTCCGAGTTAGGAAACATAGAAACGATATTAGCATCTTGTTTTTTTTCTTGACCCATTTTTTTTAAATGTGCATCGATATCCAGATCTAATTCATCGGGCCCGTCAACCAAGAAATTAATTCTTTCATAGTAACAGGCACAGTGTCCGGTATGGTCATACGCTTGATGACACTCCGAGCAATAGCGCACCACGGCTGCTGCCATCTTTTTGATTTCCTCTATGGTTAAAATAGATGCTAACGGTTTTATTCTTTTAATGCCAGTGCTATTTAAATGCTGAGTAATTTTTTTTGCTAAATCATTAATTTTCCTAAAGCCCCAGAGAGGGTGCGGGACGGTAACTAATAATTGGTGTCGCCGCAAAGCTCTTTCTAACAAATTTGATAAAATTAACCTTTTTTCTAGATCATCAACGTCTGGCAATTCACCATCATAATTATGATGCTCATTTTTGTAAGCCAGACAGATGGGAGAAATTATGGTTATAACTTCTTCGACTGTTATTTCTTTTTTCATATGTAAACCTCCAAACTTATTTATCTTGTCTAAATAGCCATTTTCTTGTATGCTTACAATACTATTTTTAACAAAATAAATCAAGAAGCAATGAACAACGCGCGAAAAAAAAATAAAAAAATAATCTTGGCATTGGCACCAATTGCTGGTTATACCGACAGTGCTTTTCGGGTTCTTTGTTTAGAAAACGGAGCGGATTTGGTTTACACGGAAATGATTAGCGCGGAAGGTTTAGCCCGCCACAATAAAAAAACATTAGAAATGCTGAATTTTTTACCAGAAGAAAAGCGAGTTGTGGTGCAACTTTTTGGCAAAAATCCAGAGGCATTTGCAAAGGCCGCGGAAATAATATCAAAGTGTCCGGTGTCAAAGTGTCAAAAAAAAATTTGGGGATTAGACATTAATCTCGGCTGTCCGGCGCATAAAGTTTTTAAAACCGGTGCCGGCGCGGCACTGATGGATAATAAAAAATTAGCTCGCAAAATTATTGAAGCGGTTTTGAATAATACCAATTTACCAGTATCCATAAAAATTCGCTCGCGCGTTAAAAACACTACGGCGGAAGAATTTATAAATTATATAAAAGTTTTAGATTTTAAAATGGTTATGGTACATGGCCGCACACTTTCACAAGGCATGACTGGCGAAATAGATTTTGCCATGATAAAAAAAGTAAAAAATCTATTGCCAGATAAAATTGTGCTGGGCAATGGCGGTATAGATTCATTAGAAAAATTGCAGGAAATGATTGAAAAAACCGGAGTCGATGGGGTGGGGATTGGCAGAGGCGCTTTGGGTAGACCAGAAGTGTTTTCTGTTCTCGGGTGTCATCCTTATGAAAATGAGGATCCCCTAGACAAACAAGATCCCCTTTTTCAAGGGGATGACAAAAAGAATATTATCCTCCGCCACGCAAAACTATTTTTACAACAAAATTCCAACTTAATTCCCTTGCGCAAACATTTAGTTCATTATTTTAAAGGACAAAAAAATGCCTCAGAATGGAGGCAAAAGTTAATTAAAGTAGAAACTTGGGAAGATTTAAATTCTGCGTTAGTCGGCGTTAAGTCTGCATAAGTCCGCATTTATTCCGATGGTGGCCGACCCGGTCCCTTCTTTTTCCATTTATTAATTAATAAAAATAATATCACCGGCGCTACCAGCCAAAGCCAATGTGCTAGGTCAGTATTTAAAATATTTTGGCTTAAACCAGAAAATTTTTGCAATACTTCTAAAGGTAAAAAGGTGGCCGATAATGATAATAATAAACCAACATTAATAATCCCCAAAACAGTACCTTGAAATACTCGACTAATAAAACCGCCAAAAATACCGGCTAATAAATGGGCGCGGGAAAAAATAATCGCCAAAAATAATGAGCATCCAAAAAAACCGCCCACTTTAATTAAAACCAGTTGCTCTAAGGAAACATGACTTAACCAAAGTTGATAGGGAAAAAACAAAACTAACAAATAGCTACTATAAATACCAAAAGTCCAGGACACAATTTTGTCGCGTTGTAATAAAAAAATATTAGCCAAAATGCTAAGGGCAAAAAATAACAACAAAATTAAATCCGCGGAATTAGCCGACCAATTTAATTGGTTAAGTGATTGATTTAAATTTGGCAGATTAACGACAATTGATAACATAAATTTTATTCACAGTCTTATTATAACATATTTTTAAAAAACTGTCAGAAAATGACAGTTTTTTAATTTTCCTTAATTAAATAATTTCTTCTTTTAACTCTTCTAATATTTTTTTGGCCTTGCGCGACAAGCGACTCGGCGTTTTAACAAAAACTTCCACCAACATATCACCCCGCCGGCTCGGCCGATTTAATTCGGGCACGCCTTTATCTTTTAAGATAAATATTTTGCCGGATTCCGTACTTTCCGGAATTTTTAAAATTACTGGCCCGTCAACCGTTTCCACCTCCACTTTATCGCCCAAACTGGCTTGAACAATATTTAGATTAATTTTAGTTAAAATATTTTGTCCTTGACGAATAAATTTCCTATCAGGTCTAATCTGAAAAGAAACATATAAATTACCCGCGCTCGTGCCTTTGGGACCAACATGACCCTGACCAGCTATTTTAATTTCTTGATTTTCATCAATCCCGGCCGGAATGGTAATTTTAATTTCTCTTTTATTTCTCACCCGGCCTTGGCCATGACATCTATTACAAAATTTCTCTGGTTTTTTACCAGTGCCATCACAAGTCTGACAAATTACTTCAGTGGCAAAAACACCAAAAAAAGTTTGCTGAGTTTGCTGTTTTTTACCGCGGCCATGACATTCGGGACAAGTAATAATTTTACTGCCCGGTTCAGCGCCAGAGCCAGTGCATTTATCACACACATCTTGTTTATCTAAAACAATAATTTTTTCCGCCCCAAAAATCGCTTCTTTAAAATCAATGGCTAGTTGAATTTGAATGTCCTCGCCAACTTTTTGTTTGGCCCGACTACGGCTGCGGGCACCACCAAATAAATCACCAAATAAATCGCCCAGATCAAATTCTTCGCCATTAAAAGAAAAATTGCCGGAGTTAAAACCGCCCTGGCCACTGGCTCTGGCAAAATCTTGCCAATTGAACCCGCCAAAACCTTGCCCACCACTAAAACCACTAGCATTATTAAAAGTCTGGCCAAACTGGTCATATTGCTTGCGCTTTTCTTCATTGCCCAAAACCTGATAAGCCTCGTTTATTTCTTTAAACTTGGCTTCATTGCCGCTTTTTTTATCTGGATGATACTCATGGGCTAACTTACGAAATGCTTTTTTGATTTCATCTTGCGAGGCAGATTTGGACACACCTAATATTTGATAATAGTCTTTGGACATAAAATAATAAATAATAATTTCCAAGATACAATTTCCCCGCCCGCATCGCCTTGCAAAGCATGGCGGACAGGCAATTTCCAAATAAAATTCAAATTTCAAATTATAAATTATTTTTCTCTTTTTTAATAATAATTGATGATAATATATTTTTTAATTCTATAGCTTCTTGTTTTAGATTCTGCATTCGAGGAGAAAATTCAGGATTAGCTTCTTCTATAATTTCTAACCAATGTAAGGTTTCTTTGCATTCTTTGCGAGCTATTTTCATGCGATGAATAAAATCTTTGTTACCTAAGGCGTCATTAGCTTCCCGATAATTAGCTCCTATAGAGCCAGCGGATCTAATTATTTGACTAATTAAAGGTCTGTTAATTTCATCTTTTGATAATTCCCTACACAACCTAACAGTTCTTTTAGCAAAATCAGTAGTTCTTTGTTCTAAATTGTATCCGGAATAATCCATAAATTTTATTTTGGATATTGTTATTTGAAATTTATTTGGAAATTGTATCTTGGAAATTGGAAATTGTCTACTCACCCTTAAATCCTAACTCTTTTTCCGGTGCCATCGCTTCTTCTATTTTACCAAAATTATTTTCATATTTTTCTAAATTTTCTTTAAGCGCCGCAATCATCCTTTTCATGTGCGCTGGGTTGGTAATAATTTTAGCGGCCACACGGCCAGATGGTGGTAAAACATTCATGTAGGTTAAAACAAATTCCTCTTTGCTATGAGAAACTTGCATAGCATTGGCATATTCGCCACCAGGAAAATTATCTTGGATTTTAATTTCTTGAGGTTGGTTTGGATTAGGCATAAAAATTATTTTAATTATTATTTTTTTTAAAAATTCCTGGTAGGTATTTTAACCAATTGAGATGCAAAAGCAAATGAATAAAAATTAAAGCCAACATAGTCCAACCACTCCAATTGTGCAAGTCTTCCCAAAAATGTCGACTGCCACCTAAAAAATTAGCAGTTAAATAATTGGGGTTGCGACCGCCCTGAAAACCTTGGGGTAAAAAATATAAAGCCGCGCTGGAAATTAAAACCAAAATAAAATCGATAAAAGAAATAATATTAACAAAAGCATTAAATTTGATTTTCGACATAAAATTTTATTTTTAATTTAAAAAATTTATTTCCTTTGCATCCGTAGGGACAGGTTTGAAACCTGTCCCTACAAAATAATTTTTATAGTGGAGACGGGTTTGGTATTATCCCGCGATTAGTGGGACCACCAAACCCAAGGTTGCGAACTGTCCCTACGAAAAATAACATTAAAATTGTCATCCTGAACTTGTTTCAGGATCTCTCTATATAAAATTTTTTTTAAAATAATGAGATGCCGAAATAAATTCGGCATGACAAAACATATAGTATTATTTCTTCACTTCCTCAAAATCAGCTGGTTCTGCTTTCGACTCTTCACCACCTGCTGTTTGTTCACCAGCATTTTCTGTTGCTTTATCTGTTGGCTGTTGACTGCTGGTTGCCTGTTGCTGCTTATACATGGCTTCCCCAATCTTTTGTGCGGCAGTAGAAAGTTCTTCAGTAGCTTTTTTAATTGCTTCCACATCTTCACCGCCTTTTACTTTATTTAAAACATCTAATTTTTCCTGAACATCTTTTTTAATGTTTTCCTCAACTTTATCACCAGCATCTTTCAGAGCTTTCTCAGTGGTATAGCTTAAAGTATCAGCCATGTTTTTGACTTCGATCATTTCTTTTTTCTTTTTGTCATCTTCAGCATGAGCTTCAGCTTCTTTCTTCATCTTTTCGATTTCATCTTTTGATAAACCTGTAGAAGCTGTAATAGTAATATGTTGTTCTTTACCCGTGGCTTTGTCTTTGGCTTTAACATTTAAAATACCATTGGCATCAATATCAAAAGAAACTTCAATTTGGGGTATGCCCCGAGGAGAAGGCATAATGCCATCTAAAATAAATCGGCCTAAGGTTTTATTATCAGTAGCCATTGGGCGTTCACCTTGCAAAACATGAATTTCAACTGATGGCTGATTATCCGCAGCTGTAGAAAAAACTTGCGATTTAGAAGTTGGAATGGTGGTATTTCTTTCAATCAAAGGGGTGGAAACACCGCCCAAAGTTTCAATACCTAAAGTCAATGGTGTCACATCTAAAAGCAAAACATCTTTAACATCACCCTGCAAAACACCGGCTTGCACAGCAGCGCCAGCCGCCACCACTTCATCTGGATTAACTGTCATGTTGGGTTTTTTGCCAAAAAACTTTTCTACTGTTTGTTGCACTAATGGCATGCGAGTCATACCACCGACCATTACCACTTCTTCAATATCACCAACTTTTAAACCAGCGTCAGAGAGGGCTTTTTTGGTTGGCTCTAAAGTGCTTTCAACCAAATCACCAACCAATTCTTCGAGTTTGGCGCGAGATAATTTTAATAATAAATGCTTTGGTCCGTCGGAGCCAGAAGTAATAAACGGTTGATTAATTTCCGTATCACCGGCAGTGGACAATTCAATTTTGGCTTTTTCTGCGGCTTCTTTAACACGTTGCAGGGCCATTGGATCTTTGCTTAAATCAATGCCTTCGGTCTTTTTAAACTCATCTAAAATCCAATTCATAATTCTTTGATCAAAATCATCACCACCAAGATGAGTATCACCATTAGTTGATTTTACTTCCACTGTATCAGCTGAAATATCCAATATAGAAATATCAAAAGTACCACCGCCCAAATCATAAACAGCAATTTGTTGACCTTTTTTCTTATCAAAACCATAGGCCAAAGCCGCAGCAGTTGGTTCATTAATAATTCTTTTAACAGTTAAGCCAGCAATTTCTCCTGCTTCTTTAGTGGCTTGCCTCTGCGCATCATCAAAATAGGCTGGCACAGTGATCACTGCTTCAGTAATTTTTTCACCTAATTTTTCTTCGGCATCTGCTTTTAATTTGCCTAAAACCATGGCAGAAATTTCTTGCGGCGTATAATCTTTGCCGCTCATTTCCACTTTCACACCAGCGCCTGATTGTTTAATTTTAAATGGCATGGACTTTAAATCTCTTTGCACTTCTTCATCTTCAAATCGACGGCCAATTAAACGTTTAATAGAAAAAAGAGTGTTAGTTGGATTGGTAACGGCTTGACGTTTAGCTAAAAGACCAACTAATCTTTCACTAGCTTTATTAATAGCTACAATTGAAGGCGTAGTACGATTGCCTTCCTTATTTTCTAAAATTTTTGGCGCGCCACCTTCCATAATAGCCATACAGGAATTAGTGGTGCCAAGATCAATACCTAATATTTTTGACATATTTTTTAATAAGATGTCATTCCAAGCGAAGCGAGTAATTCCAGCTTCTTTGGAATAAATTAATTAATTATTATAATTTTGTAACTCCGGTCTTTAGACCGGATTGGATTTATCCGGATCTAAAAATCAGAGTTACATTAATTTTTGATGTACCTCAATCACATCGTCAATGGTTACCGGTCCCGAATTTCTAAATTTATTAACTTCCTCGGCGACTAAATCAGTTAACATGGCCGAACCAACAATTCCAAAGGGCATTTCCGTAATTTGCGCCAAAAGCGAACTCTGACAAACATCACAGAAAAAATGAACCAGAACACCATTCTCAGTAAAATCTATAATTTGGATTTTACGTGCCTCATATTTGGTAGCACAAACTGGGCATTGTTTGATTAGACGCAAAGAACCATTAATAATGTTTTTGTTTTTATTATCCATAAAAAATTAAATTCTAAATTCGAAGCGCGAAATTCGAAATAAGATCATTAATGTATTTCGAATTTCTGATTTATAATTTCAAATTTTTATATTTTATTTTCTAATCTTTACTTCGACACTCTTTGGTTTAACCCGTTCTTCTTTGGCTAAAGTAACTTTTAAAACTCCGTTTTCAAATTCGGCTTCTACTTTATCATTATCAACTGCTGCCGGTAGCGCTACGGCACGATGAAAAGAACCAAAGCGAACCTCTTTGCGATAATAATTTTTTTCGTCAACCTCGGACTTGCTTTCTTCTCTTCCTTCAATTGTTAAAACGTCATTTTCCACGGCTACATTAATATTTTTGGGGTCATAGCCAGCCAAAGGACAAGAAACATAGACATTGTCTTTGTCTTGCCAAACGTCAACGGCAGGCACAAAAGCATGACGATGAGTGGGCCAATCTAAAAAACGGTCCATGTCGTCAAAAAGGGGATCAATTGAAAGGGGGGTCCATTTAATAAGTGACATATATTTAACCTCGAGTTTGTGCTCTGGCTTAAAATAAATAAGCCCGGGAGCATAAACATATTAATTGTTTAAAATTACATCTTGTCTTTTGATTATTATTTATTTTACTACGACCATGGCTGGCACAATGACTCGGCCGTGTAATTTATAGCCATCGCTTAAAACTTTGACTATTTTATTTTCCATTTCTATTGCTTTCTTAGTTTGGTTGTCGTCATCGTCTGGGTTTAGCTGTGTTTCATCCGTGTTTTCTACCGCTTCGTGTAATTCCGGGTTAAATTCTTCACCCACTTGCGGCACGATTTCTTCCAAACCATTATCTTTTAAGACTCTGGCAAACTGATTTTTAATATTTTCAATTCCTTTAACCCAATTATTATCTTTTAAGCTATCGGGGATGAAATTTAAAGAAGTTTTTAAATGATTATAAATAGGCAAAAGTTCAACGATAAAATTTAAAGTGGCAAATTTGGCAAAATCTTGTTTTTCACGCGTGGTTTGTTTTTTTAAATTTTCATAATCAGCCAAAGCCCGCTTCCAGCCGTTTAAATTTTCCTCAGATTGAGCTTGTAATTTAGTTATTTCTTCGTGTTGAGGTTCATGTTTTGTATGCATATTTTTTTTAGAGAATGTCATTCTGAGGAGCAAAGCGACGAAGAATCCCATATTATCCATGACTGACGGGCTTCCCTCGTCCCCCACTAGGTTTAGTGGGGGAATCGGAATGACATTATTTTAAGATATTCTTTACAAAATTTATTAATTCGACATTTTTTTGATAATTCATGCGCATCGGACCAATAATGCCTAAGAGCACATTTTTTATTTTAATCATGACCGCGGAGCAGTCGCTTGAAAAATTATTGTCACGGCCGATTTTAATCACAGTTTCTTCTCTAACTTCTTCATAAACCCTTTTCATTACCTCATCCAAATGATCAATGACTGCAGAAAAATTACAAACCAGATCTACGTTATTAAATTCCGGCTGGGAAAAAAGATTAGCGAGCCCGGTATAATAGGAATCACCTGGCCCGAAACCAATAAAAACACCAAGTTCTGATTTTTCCGCTAAAATTTTGGCTAAATTTTTAATCTTTTGTGCTGAATCTTTAATGTCTTTAAAATTTTGAATATCTTTAATTAGTTGTTCTTTTTCCTTACCACTTAATTCGCTTTTTAAATCAATTTGTTCCGTCACATATTTTTTATAACCATATTCGGTGGGCACCCGGCCAGCAGAAATATGCGGCTGGAAAATATATCCAGCTTCTTCCAACTCCATCATATCGTTTCTAACAGTAGCCGAGGAAACGTCAATTTTATATTTGTCCACGATTAATTTAGACCCGACTGGTTCAGCTGTACGGATATATTCATCAATAATATTTTTAAATAATTCTTTTTGACGAGGGTGCATATGTTAGAAACTAAGAAATTGAGAAATTAGAAACTAAGGGTTCCAAGCTCCCCTCCTTTTCAAGGAGGGGCGATAGAGGTGATAGCCTCATCGGGGTGGTTAATAAATCGCCGATAGGCGGATAGTTTCCCTTTATTTCTCTTTTTCTTTATTTCTTAATTACTTTTTCATTTATCCCCAACTTTTTTAATCTATTTCCATTATACAAAACAATTAGCACTCGTGTCAAGCGAGTGCTAAATGGATTAGCAGTCCCCTCCTTTTGAAGGAGGGGCCTTAAGCCCGAAGGGCTAAGGTGGTGGTTATGGTATTTAGAATTAATTTTATCTTAATGTTATAACCACCCCCGTCTCTGCTTCGCAGAGTCGCCCGTTAATGTTTGCCGTTGTGGCAAACATTAACTTTAAAAGGAGGGGATAAAAAGCTAATTTTAGCCAAAATTTCTATTAGCTATTGACATAATAATAATAAGATATAATGGTGACATAAATTTTTTAACTTTTTCACAAATCACAAATCAGGGAGGCAAAAAAATGAAAGCCTACTGGATAGAGGGGTTTGGAATTTGTGTGCCATATGATTCTCAAAAACATCTCCAGTATATTTGCAAATTTATGGTGATGTCCACGCCCGACGGCAATATTATAATTGCCGGTCCTCAAAATACACATCGCGCTCTGATGAAGGACGCGGAAAATTTGTTGGAGATGTTAAATTCTCGATCACCCAGATATCCTCTTTATGCTGGCGAGTGCGCCCGCGGTGGAAAAATTAATTTATTTGATATGCTTTTTTCATCTGATTGGGAAAGCGTTGAATTTGGAGCGCACACCCCACAAAACATGCGCCTTGAAATTGTAAAAATTTTGGGATTAATTACAAAAGCGTAACGGTCCCCAGAAATCGGGTGCGAAGATTCTTGTTAGCACATTTCCTTATGGAATGTGCTTTTTATTTTTTCAATTGTCATCCTGAACTTGATTTAGGATCTCCCAGAATAAGTTTGTCTCAGAGTAAGGGGGTGCTAAAATAAATTCAGTATAAAAATATAAATAAAAATGGACAGGTCGCGACCTGTCCCTACATCACACTTCATTATTCTCTGTTTATTACTTTTTTGCCACCCTTAATTTCCAATTTCTTAATTTCTAGTTTCTATTGTCAATCGCCTCATTTACCAGCTTATCTGCCAGTTTATTTTGTTCGCGAGGAACATGTTTAAAAATTATCTTTTTAAAACTTTGGCGTAAATTAAAAATTTTAATAAAACTATCTTGAAAATCAGGATTTTTTAATTTATATTGGCCATTAATTTGTTTGCAAACAAGTTCGGAATCCAAGCGCACCTCGACTTCAGTGACGCCAAGTTTTTTTGCTTCTTCCAAGCCCAAAACCACAGCTTTATATTCTGCTTGATTATTGGTTGTTTCGCCAATATATTTTTTGTGTAGATACAAAGGTTTGGTTAAATTTTTGGCATCAAAAATCACCGCGCCAATGCCAGCGGGCCCTGGGTTGTTACGAGCGCCACCGTCAGTATAAATGATAAGTTTTTTATTCATAGTTTGAGGTTGTCATTCCGAGGAGTAAAGCGACGAGGAATCCCGTGTGATTACCAGCACCCCGGTTTTCCAAAATCGCTCCCAAATTAAACTTAAATCATTAAAATTTGGATTTATTAGTTTAATTAAATTTATCTTCTTTTCCCTTCTCCATCCTTTGATTTCTTTTTCTCGTTTTATAGCTTCAAGCGGTTTATTAAAACATTCAAAATAAACTAACTTATTAATATTATACCTTTTTGTAAAACCTTCTTTCTTTTTTCTTTCATGCTGTTTATCTCTATTAGGCAGATATCCAGAAATACCAGTATAAAAAACAGTGTTTCTTTGATTAGACATGATGTAAGTACAATAATTTTTTGGTCTTTTGATTCTCATATTTGTTATGATAACACGGGATCCTTCGCTAATCGCTCAGGATGACAACCTTTAAAGTCTATGACCTTCAACTGCAGTTCGCGCGAACCATTCCACTCATTTACTCCTAATTCTAAAACCGCATCGATAATATCGCCAACTTTTATTTGACTCCCCCATTCAAGAGCAGTACCAAAAGAAATCGCCTTGCGTATTAAATTGTTTTGTTTCAACTGAAAACGCAAATGTTTGCCCTCCTTGCCAACAGTTGTCATGTCCACAATTTCTAGATTTTTAACTAAAAATAAAGGTGCTGGATTGGCCTCGGCAAAAGGTTCAAATTTTTTTAAATCATCAATCAATTGCCAATCCAAATCTTTTAAATTAACCTCGGCATCAATTTCTAAAGTCGGTATTAACTCGACATCTTTTAATTTTTCACTAGCTAATTTTTTAATTTTTTCAACAAATTTTTGATAATTAGCCTCCCCTTTTATGCCCAAACCGCAAGCTTGGCTATGCCCGCCAAAACGTTCTAAAAATTCAGAGCACTGCCCCAAAGCTTCGGTAATATTAAATTCTTTAATGCTTCTGCCCGAGCCAGCCATAATGCCATTATTTAAAGTAAATAAAATTATTGGCCGATTGTATTTATCTTTTAATTTACCCGCTACCAAACCTAAAAGTCCGTGCAACCAATTTTTATTAAAAATAATTATAATTTTTTCTTTATCATCAAGTGTTTTCAGGCTTTCCTCAACTTCCATTAGCATTTGCTCGGCAATTTTTTGTCGTTCCAAATTTTTTTCCTGAATATCGCGAGCCAAAGCAATGGCTTCCAATTCGTCTTCAGTAGTCAGCAAATTATAGGCCAAATTAGCATGGTCAATTCGGCCAGCGGCATTAATTCTTGGCACTAATTGAAAACTAATATTTCTCACATCTAAATCATATAATATAGAGCCGAGCGGCAAATCTTTTAATTCGTCGCCATTGGATAAACTACTCACGCGAATAAGTTCTTGCAAGCCCTTGCGCGGAGTTTTATTTAAAACCTTTAAACCATAAGATACCAGGGTTCTATTTTCGCCCAAAATTGGCGACACATCGCCGATGGTGCCAATAGCTACCAGATCTAAAAGCCATTTTTCAAAAGCCAAATATTGTTCTGGATTTTCTGCTGATAAAAATAAGGCTTGAGATAATTTATAAGCCACTCCAACGCCAGCCAGTTTTTTAAATGGATATGGCTCATTTTGCAAAGAACAATCTAAAATAGCTAAAGCTTCTGGTAATTTTTCTCCGGCCAAATGATGGTCAGTAATAATAGTATCAATTTTATTTTTTTTAAGTTCAGCTATAGCTTCCAAATTGGTAATGCCACAATCAACAGTGATAACTAAATCTATTTTATCAGCGATTATTTTTTGTACAACTAAATTATTCAGACCATAACCTTCAATATCGCGGTGGGGAATATAAATAGCAACATATTTTGCGCCAAGTTTTTTTAAACTTTTTTCTACCACTACTGTAGCTATTACTCCATCTGCATCATAATCGCCATAAATTAAAATTTTTTCCTGCTTGGCAATAGCCTGCTTAATTCTTTCCACTGCAATTTTCATATCTTTAAATAAAAATGGATCATGCAAATCTTGGGTAAAATCTGGTTTAAAAAATTCTTCAATTTTTTCCTCTGTGTCTAAACCACGATCATAAAGCAATTGCAAAATAATCCCGCCATAAGCGGGAAATTTTTTTTGCCAGTCAGAAGGCACTGGTTTTTTGATTAGCCATTTTTGAGGCATGGATATCTTATCTAATTAATCCGGCTTGAAGGCCGGAGTTACAAATTTTATTCAAATTCTTTCAATAATTTCTCTTTATTAAACACGATTTTTTCAGTAATGGCATTAGTGCCAGCTGTCCAATCAATTTTTTCTTCATAAACCGGACGCTTGGTTTGATAAAAAATTCCAATGGGCAGTTTTTCTGTTTCGAGTGCTTTATCTAAGGCTAATTGATAATTATTTTTATCATAATTGGCGCCTAATTCGTAAACTCTTTGTTGATACCACTCGACAGTGTTTATTTTATTTAATGTGACACATTGTTGTAAAACATCAATATGGGAAAAGCCGGGGTGTTTAATGCCTTGCTTAATTAAATTAGTCAAATGTGATAAATTAAAAGCGGCACCACGAGCCACAAAAGTCGTACCAGAAACTAAAGATAAGGCCAAGGGATTAAATTCATGCTTGATTTCACCCCAAGGAGTAGTTTTAGTGGCCGTGCCTTCGGGAGTGGTGGGTGAAGCTTGGCCGGTAGTTAAGGAAAACAAACGGTTATTGGCCACGATTAAAGTAATGTTGGAGTTATAACGTGCCAGATGAATTAAATGATTAGTGCCCTCCGAGTATTGATCGCCATCGCCAGCTACAGCAATCACGGTTAAATTTTTATTAGCGATTTTAGCGCCCAAGGCCACTGGTAAAGCACGCCCGTGCAGCGAATGAAACCCATAACATTTAATGGTAGAGGCCATATTGCCAGCGCAGCCAATGCCATAAACAATCACCACGTTGTGCGAAGGAATTTGTAATTCAGATAGGGCATTTTTAATAGCGGCCATAATGCCAAAATCGCCACAACCCGGACACCAAGTTGGTAAATAGGAAGTGTGATATGATTGAGGGGTAATTTTTTTATCTATTGACATATTTTTTTATTTATTTTTTATATTTTCTCTATTTTCCTTATTATCTCCTCCGGCCAAAAAGGTCGGCCATCGTATTTTAAAATTTTATCTTTAATTTCCAGACCAGTTTCTTCGCGAATTAATTGGCCCAACTGGCCTTGATAATTATTTTCCACTAACACTAATTTTTTAAATTTATTTAAATGTTTATCTAGACCCAAAGGCAGTGGCCAGACATAACTAAAATGCATGACATTAATTTTTTTCTTTGACACTTTGACGCTCTGGCACTCTGACACTGCGTTTAGACACGGTCCCAGCATCGAACCCCAACAGACGAGTGTAATATCAGCGTCGACATCACCATACAAAGTGGGCAAAGGTATTTCTTTTTTTAACTCGGCTAATTTTTTCATTCTTTTTTCAGTGTTATGTTTTTTATTTTCTGCTTCTTCGTTAGTCAAACCAAACTCATCATGCTCATCAGAATTGGCAATATATTCGCCGCCGGCGACACTGGGAATAGTACGCGATGAAATACCATCTTTTTCTAATTTATAACGGGCAAATAAATTTTCATTTTGCCTTGACAATTGATACTGAACACTGGATACTTTTTTTTCAACCTGATTAAATATTTTTTCAGATACAGTATAAGATGATTCACCTAAAAATTTGTCAGACAAAACAAAAACGGGAATTTGATATTTGTCAGCTAAATTAAAAGCTTTTTGAGTTAAAATAAAACATTCTTCGGGGTTGCCCGGTGCTAAAACCGCACGCGCAAATTCACCATGGGCAGCATTAATCACATATTTTAAATCGCCTTGCTCGGTCCAAGTGGGCAGTCCAGTGGCCGGAGCTGGCCGCATCACTTCAAAAATAACTACGGGTAATTCTAATTGCCCAGCTAATGACAAACCCTCGTTCATTAAAGCAAAACCACCGCCAGAAGTACCGGTAGCTGCGCGCGCACCAGCAAAAGAAGCGCCCAAAGCAGCGTGAATAGCGGCGATCTCATCTTCCGCTTGATGCGCGATAATGCCAGTTTCTTTTTCTTTGGCCACCAAATAATGCAAAACTTCGGTGGCTGGCGTCATAGGATAAGCACTATAAAATTGACAACCAGAAGCAATGGCACCCAGTGCACAAGCTTGATTACCAGTCATTAACAAACTATTGTTTTTTTTCTTTAAACCTTTCATACTATATTCATTTGTGTTAGTCGTTTTATTGGCTTTTCCCCACTCATAACCAAGATTAAAAGCATTTTTATTTTGTTCAACTACATCGCCCTTATGACCAAAAGATTCTTCAATAATGTCATTGATAATATTAGGGGAATAATCCAATAATCCCAGCGCCACGCCAATAGCTACAGTATTTTTCATTAACTCCCCACCGCTTTTTTTTGCTAATTCTACTAAAGAAACTCTGACTATGTTGTCACCTTTGCGCAAGCGAAGGTCCGGTGCCACGCTTTCATCACAAATTATAATGGCCTTATTGTTTAGATTGTGTTGTTCTTTCTCTAGAGCCTCTTTGGTTAAAGCAATCAATAAGTCACATTTTTCTGAGGCGGAATGAATGGGCTCAAGAGAAACATCTATTTGAAAAGTATTGTGTCCGCCGCGGATAAGTGAAGGATATTCAGTATAGGCAAAAACATTTGCGCCTGAGCGTAAAAAATACTTGGCTAAAATTTGTCCGGTGACTTTAATGCCAAAGCCAGCTGGGCCGACAATCTTAATGGAAAAATTATTCATAAAAATTATTTATTTTTTAATTAAATTTTGTGAAAGAAGAGAGGGATTTAAGAGATAAGATTTAAGAGCGAAAAAATTGTAAAACAATTTTTTCGCATTCATAATTCATAATTCTTAAATCGTAATTCTTTGAATTTCCCTGGCTATCGCTAATTCCTCATGCGGTTGGACTACTACGATCTCAATTCCTTCCAATATTTTCATTTTATCACAAATTTTACGGCGTGTCTGGGGTTGGCCAGCACCAATTTTTCCCGTAAAAACTATGGCGTCAGCGCCACCTAAAAGCGCCAAATAACCACCAAGATATTTTTTAATCCGTTGAATAAACATTTCAAAAGCCAACTTAGCTCGTGGCTCACCAAAGCCAACTGCTTTTAACAATTCTAAATAATCATTATAGCCGCTAATACCTTTAATGCCAGAGGAAAAATTAAGTAATTTTTTGGTTTCAATAATCGCCTGTTCCGCAGACAAATTACTGCGTAAAAATCCTTGCAAAATTTCTAAAACCACCGCCGGATCAAGGTCGCCGGTTCGAGTTAACATCATTAATCCCTCCAGAGGAGTAAAGCCCATGGAAGTATCGATTGGTCTGCCTTTTTCAATGGCCGCAATTGAACAACCGCCACCTAAATGTATGGTAATTAATTTGGCTTGATTAAGATCTAAACTCAATTCTTCACAAGCTTTTTTGGCGGCATAACAATGGGAAGTGCCATGAAAACCAAATTTCTTTAAGCCAAATTTTTCATAATAAGGCCAAGGCAAAGGATAAATTTTGCTGGCTAAGGGCAAATCTTTAAAAAAGGCTGTATCAAAAACGGCGTAATTTTTTATAGCTGGTAAATATTCCATAGCAGCTTTGATGCCAGCTAAATTATAGGGGTTATGAAGTGGAGCCAGATCGTTTAGTTTTTCAAGCGCCTCAATTATTTCGGTGGTAACAAGCGTATTTTCTTGAAAAACATCACCGCCATGAACAAACCGATGACCGATAACTTCGATTTCACTAGTATCCCCAACCGCGCGCAGGGCCTCGCGAAAAATTTTATTAATTTCGGTTTGCAAATCACTCGCCGTCTTTGGCTTTAATTCATAAGCACCTTTTTTAAGCGACGCAAAACTTTCACTGTCAAACAGTTCGAATTTAAAAGAAGTGGAGCCGAGATTAAAAACTAAAATGTTTTTCATTAGGGTTGTCATCCTGAACTCCGATGAATATCGAAGTGATAGGATCCCGTATTATATTAGGGGTAATTATTTTTAAGTTATCAAAAATCCAAACCCGCACACTTTTCCTAACCCGCAAGCATTAGCTTCATCGGTATCAAGATGGCAAGACAAGCTATATTTATTTTCTGGCCGCACAACCACATTATCAAAAATCAAACCGCGAGCACCAATAATTTCTACTTTTACCAGCTGCCCCTTTTTCAAACCCAATTTTTTGGCTTCACTGGTTAAACAATGCAGATGTCTTTTAGGCACCATGGCTTTTACTTTAATTGTACCCCGTGGGCCTTTAATTGCCAATTGAGGCTTAATTTTTTTTAAATCACCAGACAAAGTTATCGGCGCTTCAATACCTAAACGGATAGCATCGGTCAATGCCAATTCCACTTGGCTTTCCGGCCGTACTGGACCAACCACGCGAAATTTATAGCGCGGATCATCGACAGTCGACACTTCTTCTGCGGCCGCAAACTGGCCATGCTGGGATAAATCTTTCTTCTTTTTCAATTGATAATTTTTGCCAAAAAGTTTTTCTAAATCTTTTTGACTTAAATGAATGTGCCGGGCCGACACTTCCACCGAAATTTTTATTTTTTTCATAGATGCTAATTGTCATCCTGAACGATTAGTGAAGGATCTCATTTAAATTCTTCGCTGAGTTTCGATCACGAGTACTCGGAACTCCACTAAGAATGACAATAAAAATAATTAATTAATTTTTATTTAAATATTCTTCTAATTTACTGCTAGCAACAATCTGACCGCCCAATCTGGCAATAATACCTTTTAAATTATAAGAGGTTCTACCAAGACCGGCTGGCATTACCCACGATAATCTTCTGACTCTGGTGCCGTAATCAAATAAATTTGGATCTAATTCCTGATTAGCAAATAAATATAAAGTATGACTGACTGAGTTCCATTTTAAATAACCAGCGCCAACAGATTGAGCGGCGATCGCGCCACCAGTTAATTCGCTATCAACATCAATAACAATTTTACCAAATTTACTATCTATAATATAACCATTGGCCAAAAGTTCTTTTAACTTTTCCGAGGAAGAATCAACAACTCTCTTTTGTTTTTCTTGATTATTTACAATTTTACCATGTTTGTCAGTATAGATAAAACCATATTTTTTTAATTCCTGGTCAGATAATTGGCGGAGATAATCTCCGTCCGTTTCTTTAAAAAATTTCCACAAATTTTCAAAAGTCATAAATCGATTCAAACCCAAAATAGTACGATCTGATTGATAAAAATGTTTAGGGTCACCCAAAGCCTGATAACCGTAACTATCAACCAAATCAACAAATTTGATCAACTTAATTAGTTTGTTTCTTTCCCCTGTTGACAGGGGTGCATTTTCAAAATTCTGAGAACTGCTTAAAAGACCAAGTTTATCCAGTAATTTAAAAACCATGCCGGCAGCAGAAGGTTCCATAGATTCTGGATGATGATCAATAATTAAACCTAATCGCCACCAAAAATCACTCTTATTTAATTTTATGATTTTTTCTTGATCTGATAAATCAATCGTTTCCAGCTGGCCATCGACCTCTTTAAGTAAAGCAACTCCATCATATTGGGCAACATCCATATGAACTGTGGCTGTTTTGCGATCGGAAAATTCAGGATATGAAATTTTTTCTTTGCTTAACTTCCAACCAGCTAGTTTGAGCAGCCCCAAACAAGTTTTGCCATCTAAATCCGGGTAAGCGGCAATAATTCTGTGGCCGTCTTTATCAATAGTTGGTGAACCGTGGACGGCTAATTGAGAAAGAACATGGGGTAAAATCTTTTTTAATTTATTACGTAAATTATTTTCCGCCGCTAATCTGTTTGACCAATCATGTCTCATCTTTTCTATAACAGTTGGACCTTTTCCTAAATATTTCTGTTTAATGATTTTTTCCAATTCTCTTTGGATTTTATCTTCTACCCAGGAATCAACCGCGGTTTCCCAAGTTTCTTTTGGATCACTTTCAATTTTAGTTGATGTTGGGTCTATTTTTTCCAATGATTTATTTAGCATAAAATATTATAAAATTTTTATGGCTATTAAAGTGCGCTCGTGACCATATTTACTTGGATCTTTATTAATTAATTCCTTTTCCAAAAGAAACAAAGATCTTTGATTTTTGTTCCTAATAAATTCAATAAATCTGCTTTCAGCCAAATATTCATAATAACCATCGGTACCTAAAACAATCAAATCTTCTGATGCTAACTTTATTTTACCACAATCTAAATATTTAATGGCTTTTTCTTCGCCCGTAACAACGCCATAACCAATCTTTTTACTATTTTTAAAACCATTGCGTAAAAATCGGCGAATAAAAATATGTTTGGCATTTTCATCAAAAATTTTAGACATTTTCATAAAGCGCCAACCATCAGGCGAACAAAATTTTTGTTTGCCTTGTTTATCAAACACAGCCACAAAAGCGTCGGCAATAGTACTCCAATATAAATAATTATCTTTTAAGATTACATTGGCCGCAGTGCAAGCAAATAAATCAAAATCTAGGTAATTTATCTTGTTCTTAATTCGACCATGAGAATCATTAATTTTTTTAACAGCCTGATTACCAAATTTAAAAATGTCTTTTAGAGAATTTAAATTAAAATTATCATATAACTGGCTGCTCTTTTTTACTGACTGTTTGGCAAATATATCAGCCACTAAATAGGCCCCGGAAGGATTAGGATAGCCAAATTCTCTTTTAGGATCAAGGGTAACGCCGTCGGTAACACAAAAAATGGGAAATTTTTTGCTAAAACACAAGGAATCTTCTTGTGGCCAATTTTTATATTGGTATAATTTTTGAATACTTTTTTCTTTTATTTTAGCCGAGTATCTTTTTTTGGCTAAATTAAAAAAATCTCGAGACACTGGTCGATAAATAGAAAAAAAATGATACTTTAACATGTTTTTTTAAATCTTGATTTAATAATTTGTTCTTTACCACACTACGGACAAAACCAATCTTTTCTTTTATTTGGGGCATCGCCAATCCCCCACCATTTATGACAATGCCCACAATTAAAATGATAAAATTTTTCCAAACTTACCCGGCCAGTAATTTTTTTATTTTTTATTTTATTTTTCATGATTGATTTTTGTGTAAAATATCTTGGTAATGATCTAAAAAATAACTTTCAAAATCTTCGCTGCCGCTTGTGCTATAAGCCGCAAAAAATTGCCAAATTCTTTCAGACAAGATATCTCGCCCGTATTTCTCATAATACCTCCTCATTATTTTATCATTTGTTAATAATTCTGTAACGCTCGCCGCCATAGCAGCACCTTCTTGTTGTTTTTCATCGTTCAACATCTTTTGTAATTTTGATTTATCAGCACTTAATAATTTAGCTCTAAAATTATCAAAACTTGGCTCATTTTCTTTTTTAAATCCTGTTTTATAAGTCCTAATTATTTCTTCGGTTAAAATACTTTGGGGATATTGGTAACTTTTTAATTTATTAGGACAAAGTTCTAAAATTATTTTTTCATCATCTGCGGAGAGCTTAATCTTTTCCATGACCGGATTAATTATGCTGTGCAAAAATTCATGAATTTCATTAATTTCGTTGCCAAGCTCGGCGCTGACATAATAATTTTCATCTATCTCCAAACCGTAGCCTGATTGTTCCTTGGTTAAAGGGTTGGTTGGCAAATAAATAATTTTTTTGAGGCGCGATGGCCGAGGATTAAAAAATTTTATTGCTTCATTAATCTTCCTCTCTAATTCTGGAAGTTGCTCTTTTCTTTTATCAATATCATGACTAGTAAAATTTATGATCTCAGATAAGTCTATTTTTTCTTTTATCTGCAAATAAAAACTAATGAATCTCAAAAGTAGTTCTAAAGCATCTTCCTGGTTAAAATCCTTGTATTTAACCATTTGATCAATAATTGCCTGCTGTGATTTTTGGTCTTTTCCAGCCACAAAAGCTAACCATCTTAAAGTTTCCTCGTCGTCATGAGCTAATCGTTTAATTTCGTCATAAGCAGTTAATAATTCCTCGCTTATTTCAACTTGTTGATTTTTAATTATTTCGGTCGCCTGTTTATTTTGTTCATTTCCCCAACGATGGTCGATTGTTTTTGAGATGGCAGAAAATATAATACTTGATTCTATATCACTAAAACCACCAATTTCAATTTTTGGTTCAAATTTTTCTTTTTGTTCGTTTTCATTAATTTCTATTTTAATGTCCATAATTATTAGCCATGACATTTCTTAAATTTTTTTACACTTCCGTCCCTCCTTTCGCGAAAAGAGGGGCTTTGCTTAGTTTAACAAAAAAACTTTATTTGCCATGACAATGCTTAAATTTAATTGGTGAGCCATCTGGTTTAGTCGCTCCGCATGGGCAGGGGTCATTACGGCCGACTTTTTCTTTATTCACAGTTAATTTGGAGTTTACATCTACTTGTTGCTGATCGCTAAAAACTTGTCGCTGACTGGCGGTTGGCGAAACAGAAACTTTAAAAATAGAATAGACAACTTGCCTTCTGATATTTTCCAACAACTCTTTAAACAGGCGGTGAGCTTGATTTTTATATTCCACCAGTGGATCTTTCTGGCCATAACCCACGAGGCCAATACCGGTTCTCATGTGATCCATGGCATCAATATGCTCGACCCACAAAGTATCAATCGAGCGCAAAAGAATGGTGGTCTCGATTAAATTCATGGGCTTTATTTTTTCGCCAAATTGCTTTTTAAGATTTTCATCATTATTAATTTTGTTTTCAAGTTCCGTGTATTGCTCTGCAGCTAACTGATAAAAATAGTTAATCAATTTTTCTTTTAAATTATTGCCCTCAATTTCTTTATTTCTTAATTGCTCTATTTCCAGTGTTTCTTTGGCAGAAAAGATCGTGTTCATAACCTCGAAAATCTCTTTTAGATTCCACTCGCTTTCATGTTCGCTTGAGGTGTGAAAATTAACCACATTCACAATTTCATCTTTAACATAATCTAAAACAATTTCCCTTAATTTCTTTATTTCTTTATTTCTTAATTTCTCATTATCTTGTCCGCGTAAGTCAGCGTTATCTTCCGCGTTAGTCCGCGCTAATAATAAGATTTCATTTCTTTTGCGATAGATGGTTTCGCGATGCTTATTAATCACGTCATCATATTCAACCAAGTGTTTTCTAATGTCAAAATTATGTCCTTCAACTTTCATCTGCGCTTTTTCAATGGAATTAGAAATTAATTTATTTTCAATGGGCATGCCGTCAGGCAAACCCAAAGTGTTCATTAAAGATTTTAATCTTTCGCCGCCAAAAATGCGCATCAAATCATCTTCCATGGAAACAAAAAATTGTGATTCACCCGAATCCCCCTGACGGCCAGCACGACCGCGCAATTGATTATCAATCCGTCGCGACTCATGACGTTCCGAACCAATCACACATAAGCCCCCCGCGGCCTTAACCTTTTCTTGTTCTGACAAATCAGGCGGATTGCCACCAAGAATAATGTCGACACCGCGGCCGGCCATATTGGTAGCAATAGTGACGGCACCTAATTTTCCGGCTTGAGCGATAATTTCGGCCTCTTTTTCGTGTTGTTTAGCATTTAAAACTTGGTGTGGCACACCAGCACGAGATAATAACTCAGATAAATATTCATTATTTTCAATAGAAATGGTACCCACTAAAACTGGTTGGCCTTTTTCGTGTCTCTTTTTAACTTCTTGCACAATAAAATTATATTTTTCCTCAACAGTTTTTAAAATTACATCGGATTTATCTAGGCGCACCATGGGTTTATTAGTCGGAATAATAATAACATCTAAATTATAAATCTTAGCAAACTCCTCGCCCTCGGTCGCAGCCGTGCCGGTCATGCCGGATAATTTTTGATACATGCGAAAATAATTTTGAAAAGTAATGGTGGCCATGGTAACTGATTCTTGCTTAATTTGCACCCCTTCCTTGGCTTCAATGGCTTGATGCAAACCATCAGAATAGCGCCGACCAAGCATTAAGCGGCCAGTAAACTCGTCGACAATAATAATTTCGCCGTCTTTAGTCACATAATCACGGTCTTTTTTAAATAAAACGCGAGCACGCAGCGCCTGTTCAACATGGTGAACATCGCGAATGCCTCGATCAGTATAAATATTTTCTACACCTAACCATTTTTCCATTTTTTTAATACCCGCTTCTGTCAAAGTGGCGCTTTTCATTTTTTCATCAATATTGTAATCAGTGTTTTCTTCCAGACGGGAAACTAATTGAGAAAATTGCCGATATTTATCAGTTGGTTCGGAATCAGGCGCGGAAATAATTAAAGGAGTGCGCGCCTCATCAATTAAAATTGAATCAACTTCATCGACAATAACAAAATGCAAAGAACGCTGAACTTTATAATTCAAACTTTGTACCATGTTATCACGCAAATAATCAAAGCCAAATTCATTATTAGTACCATAAGTAATATCAGCCCCATAAGCTAGTCGCCGCGGCACTGGTAATAAATAATCTTCCACTATTTTATACCCACCCACCACATCGCGTTTTTTATCTAATTCATCTTTTTTATCATTTTGAATTTCTAAATTTGAATTTGTTTCTGATTTCGGATTTTGAATTTCTGATTTATCTTGATAAAGATAGGCTATTTCATGATTTAAACAACCAGTGCTTAAACCCAAATAAGCATAAACTTGCCCCATCCAAACAGCATCGCGACGAGCTAAATAATCATTAACGGTAATCACATGGACTCCGCGGCCAGTTAAGGCATTTAAATAAACGGCAGCGGTAGCAGCCAAGGTTTTACCTTCACCGGTTTTCATTTCCGAAATATTGCCTTCATGTAAAACCATGCTAGCCAAGAGCTGCACATCATAATGTCGCTGGCCCAAAGTTCTTTTAGCGGCCTCGCGTACCAAGGCAAAACATTCCGGTAAAATTTCGTTTAAAATATTTTGTTGCTCGGCATATTCCTTGTCGGCTAGTTTTTCTTTAAATTCTTGGGTTCGCTGCTTAAATTCGGACGCAGTTAAACTCTGGATTTTTTGTTCCAGAGCATTGATTTCCTCAACTCGTTTTTGTAGACGATTGATAACTTTTTCATTAGCATCGCCAAATATTTTTGATAAAAGAGACATAAAAGCGTTTAAAGATAGCTAAATTTTAACAAAATTAGCTACAAAAAGCAAATTTGACGCTTTAAAATAAAATGTGTTAAATTATTAATAATTAAAAATAAAAAATAATAAATTATAAACCAATAAAAAACTTTAAAAAGGGGGCCCTATGAATCACCAAAAACCTTTCTTTGTTGTTTTCGAGGGAATTGACAAAAGTGGTAAAGATACACAAGCAGATTTATTGGTAAAATACATTAAAAACAACTTGGGGAAAAAAGTATTTTTTACTTTCGAGCCCACAAGGAGCAATGTGTTTGGGAGATTAATTCATTTGATGCTGGCTAAGCACATTAAAATTTCACCTCTGTTTTTTCAAAGAATGTACTACTGGGATCGCTGCTGTCATGTGCGCCAAATAAAAAGGCGGTTAAATCTTGGCTATACAGTGATTTGTTGCCGTTATTTTTTTTCAACCATCGCTTATGGTTATAGCGCTGGCATAAACCCACAGAAAATAGTTAATTGGCACAAAAAAATGCCATTGCCAGATCTTGTCTTTTATTTAGAAATTGAAGCCGCAGAAGCCATGCGCCGCTTAAAAAAACAAGGTGCTCAAGGTGAACTCTTTGAAAAAAAAAGCTTTCTAAACAAGGTAATTGCAGGTTATAATTTTTGCCGACAAAAATTTCCAGATATTTGGCAAACAATTCCAGCTCAAGGTAATCAAATCAGTGTTTTTGAACACATTAGAACGACTTTTATAATAAAAACATAAAAAAGGAACAGTCCCGTGCTACGGGACTTTTTTTATTTAAAAAATTATGATAAAGTTAAAACAGAATAAATTAAATTAGTGTCTAGCTACGGGATTCCTCGTCGCTTCACTCCTCGGAATGACAACCGCAAAAAACTATCAACCAACTATCGGCCTGGAAATTCATATAGAATTGAAAACCAAAACCAAGATGTTTTGTGGTTGTTTAAATGAAAATGAAAAAATTGGCAGCGCAGAAATTTTGGCTGCCAATAAAAATGTTTGTCCAATTTGTCTGGCGCATCCAGGCACCATGCCAGTGCCAAATGTAGCAGCCATAAAAGCAGTTATTAAAGCTGGCCTGGCCCTAAATTGTGAATTGGCAGAAAAATCAAAATTCGACCGCAAGCAATATTTTTATCCGGACTTACCCAAGGGTTATCAAATTTCCCAATATGATGCGCCACTATGCCAAGATGGCTATCTAGAAATTAATCAGAAAAAAATTGGGATCACCAGAATTCACTTAGAAGAAGATACGGCCAAACTAACACATACCAAAGAAGGAACGCTAATCGATTTTAATCGCGCTGGCGTGCCTTTAATGGAACTGGTAACTGAACCAGAAATTGAATCAGGGGCAGAAGCTAAAGAATTCTGCCAGGAATTACAGGCGATTTTACGCGAACTGGAAATTTCTGATGCCAATATGGAAAAGGGTCAGATGCGCTGTGAAGTTAATATTTCTCTCTCGGCTACAAAAAATCTCGGTACTAAAGTAGAAATAAAAAATTTAAACTCTTTCCGCGCAGTAGAAAAATCGATTGATTATGAAATAAAAAGACAAACTAAAATTTTAGAGGCTAATGAAAAAATTATCCAGGAAACGCGTGGTTGGAACGAAAGCGTGGCAGAAACTTTTTCCCAGCGCGCCAAAGAGGGTTCGGCTGATTATCGTTATTTCCCCGAACCAGATATTCCGCCGCTTATTTTTAAAGCAAACAATAAAGAGATCGATCTGAAAAAAATAAAACGAGAATTGCCAGAATTGCCGGCTGATAAAAGAAAAAGATTCAGCGAGGAATATGGTTTTAATAATTCTGATGCAAAAATTATTACGAGCGATCCCCTCTTGGCCGACTATACTGAAAGAATTGTTTCAGAAATAAAAATTTGGCTACAAGATTGTGGCGAATTTGAAGGCACCGCAGAAGAAATCTGGCAAAATAATAAAGATAAGGCATTTAAATTAATGGCTGGCTGGCTCACGAGTAAATTAGCCGGCTTATTGACCGCGCGCAAATTAAGTTGGGCAGAAAATACCATTAGCGCGGAAAATATGGCCGAATTTATTACCATGATTTTAACGAAAAAAGTTTCCAGCAAAAACGCTAATATTCTTTTAGAAAAAATGCTCGAAACTGGGGGTGATCCATCACAAATTTTGGAAGATGAGGATTTAAAGACAACTACTGATTTTGATTTGGAAAAAGTAATAACAGAAATAATTAATAAAAATCCCGAACAGGTCGCTCAATTTAAAGCTGGTAAGGTTGCTCTGTTAAAATTTTTCTTAGGCCAAGTGATGAAAGAGTCAAAAGGTCAAGCAGAACCAATGGAAGCAGAACAAATATTGATAAAAAAACTAAGTGATAAAAATTAATTTTTCTAACTTTTTATCATAATAAAAAGCCCAGAAATTTTGGGCTTTTTAAATTAACGGGTTTTATTTTAAAAAAAGATTAACCAATTTTTCCGCTGAATCATAATTTTTTACCCACTTAATTCTTTTATCTCTTTTAAACCAAGTCAACTGGCGTTTGGCAAATTGATGAATGGCAATTTTTAATAATTTAATCATTTCTTCTTTGGGATACTGACCGCGCAAATAGCGAGAAATATAGCGATATTCCAAACCAAAATCATCCAACCGCTGCCAACTGACTCCTTTTTGGTGTAACAGTTCTATTTCTTTAATCATCCCCTCTCTCAGACGCTCATCAACCCGCTGGTCTATTCTTTGATTAATAATTTCACGGGGAAATTTAATGCCAATAATAAGCGGATTAAAAAGCGGGTTTTTTTTCTGCCGCAAAGCAGAAAACTTGTGTCCAGATAAACAAACCTCAAGTGCGCGGTCTAGACGTCGTGGGTTTTTAGTATCTACAAATTCTAAAGCGGCTGGATCTAATTTTTTTAATAATTTTATTTTTTCCAAAGTTTCCATTTTTTCGATTTTTTTTCTCAATTTTATGTTGGGCTTAACAGCGGGAATATTATAATTATCAATCAAAGCGGAAAGATAAAGGCCGGTACCGCCAACCACGATGGGCAATTTACCACGCGCGATGACATTATTAATGGCTTTTAGTGCTAATTTTTTATATTTAGCGACATTAAATTTTTGATTCGGATTAACCACATCAATTAGATGATAAGGGACAAAAGAATTGTCATTCCGGACTTGATCCGGAATCCACTTATTTTTATTTCTGGATCCCAGCTTTCGCTGGGATGACAAACTATATTCGCTCAAATCTTTGCCAGTGCCAAGATCCATGCCGCGATAAACTTGTCTCGAGTCAACAGAAATAATTTCGCCATTAAATTTGGCAGCTAATTTGACAGCTAATTTTGTTTTACCAGTAGCTGTGGGACCGAGAATAACAATGATTTTTGGTTTTAATATTGACATAATATAATTAATATGATAAATTATATTAACTAAACAAAGTTAATAAAAAAATTAATAAAAAGATAAAATTCACATCGGGAGGATGGGCAATGGAATTATCAGAAAAAATATTTTTGTATTTTTTGATTATTCTCCAGACAATGTTCATGCCGGAAAGCTCGGTGCCGGTTTGGACAGCCATGGAATTACTGTGGTGGCAGGTTTTTTTTATTGTTTCCTGTTTTGCCAATGTCCCGGTGGCTATTATTTTCTGGCCACATCGGTTTGCTAGACTTATTATAGCACAAAAAAAAATGGCGCAATTTTACCGCCAATGGCAGAATTGGAAAAAAGAAGAAATAAAAGCCACCATCAATAGTATAAAAAAAATTACAGACAAAAAAACTACTAGTCTGCCGTTTTTAAAAATAATGGTTGGCTGGATTGTTGTTCTGGTCACCATTATTGCCACTTGGTGTAAACTGATTAAAGAAAAGGCAAAAAAAAGCTTACACCACGCCAGCAATCGAGTAATCGATTGGCTACGGGGACTTGGCTACACCGGCGTTATTATTGGTGCCGGCACACCTCTTTTGCCTGGTGCCAGACCAGGCGGGTTAGCAGCGGCTTTAATTCTAGGAACAAAGCAAGCAAAGCTGCTGTTCATTTTGTGCGAGGAGCTAAGGATATTGTGCGAGGCGTATCTTTGTTCCTTGGGCGTGCAATTATTTCAATAATTTAGCATGCCCGGCATATTTTTTTACAACCTCGAGGCGAGATATTTGGCCAGCCAAAGTCCCGCCTTTTTTATTTTTAATTTTTTGTTTCTTTTTAAGAATTTCTCTCTTTTCAGATTTGGTTTTTTTCATACGCCAGAACCCCATACATTGGGGCTTTTTATTTTATTTATTAATCAGCGACTTTGAATATTTTTAACTTTATTCGATACCAACTCCCCTTCTAAATTCCAAATATTGGCTTTAGTAATCTTTACTCGAATAAAATTACCAATTAATTTGGAACTGATTGGTCTTGGATTATCTAAAATTTTTATTCTTTTAAAATTTCTGGTTTTACCAAAAGCCACGCCATTTTTTACCTGATCAACTAAAACCCCCGTTATTAAGCCTAACATTTTTTGATTATTTTCTAAAGCTGTCTTTTTTAAAACCTCATTTAAAACATCTCTTCTTTTTTCTTTTTCTATGGCGGAAACATTGTCTTTTAATTTAAAGGCGGCGGTACCGGGACGCGGCGAATAGGTGGCCAAATAAGCCATATCAAATTTTATTTTTTCCATAGCTTTTTTGGTTTTTTTAAAATCGGCTTCTAACTCGCCAGGGAAGCCCACAATTATATCTGTGGAAATATTAATCTTTTTGTTGAGCTGACGAATTTTTTTAATTAAATCTTCATAATGCTCTAGATTATAATGACGATTCATGGCTTTAAGAATTTTGTTTGAACCAGTTTGCAGAGGCAAATGTAAATAAGGTACTAAATGAAAACAAGTGCTAAAACATTTTATTAACTCCGCGGTCATATCTTTAGGATGAGAAGTAAGAAATGATAACCAATAATCACCTGGAATTTTATCAATCATTTTTAATAGTTCAACAAAACCTATCTTTTTTATCATTTTTCTGGTACTAGTAATTATCTCTTGAATATTGCTATATGAATTTACATTTTGGCCAAGTAAAATTATTTCTTTACAACCTCGAACAATTAAATTGTTCACCTCTTCTAAAATTTCTTTAACTGGCCGAGAATATTCCTGACCCCGAGTATAAGGCACGGCACAGTAGGAACAAAAGTTATTACAACCAGTCATAACCGGCACATAGGCGCTATAATGGGAAGAATATTGGGGTTTAATATTTAAATATTCATTATCATAATTTGTTTTAATGCTTTTACCTGCCTGCGACGCCAGCAAACTGGCTCGCTTGGCAGACAGGTGTTTTAATGAATTAATTTTTTGTGGCCATTCATTTAACTTTTTAATAGCCAAGATTATTATCCCCTTTTCTGCAAATTTCTTTTTATCTGAGGATAAAATGCAGCCAGTTAAAATTATCTGCTGTTTTTTTTTATTTTTATTTTGTTTTTCAATTTTATTAATGATTCCCCAAATCCGATCAATAGCATGCTGACGCACTGAGCATAGATTATAAATTAAAAAATCAGCTTGGCTTGATGTGGTTTGTTTAAAACCCGCTTGTTCCAAAACAGCCACAATCCGTTCGGAATCAGCATAATTCATCTGGCAGCCAAAAGTGGTTAAATTAAAAATGGGCGCCAATTTTTTCATGGACTTAGTTTAACATAAAATTGTTCACTTTTCAAGATTTATGACTAAACAAAAAATACCGATTGAACGGTATTTTTGTTTTTGTTTTTTGAATTGTATTTTACAAGGAACGCCTCGTTTGTCGAGGTTTATTTTTTATACCCCGGCCTGATTATTTTTTGCGGCTATTTTTATTTTTTTTAGCCGCCGATTGGCCAGTGGCTAAATTAAATAAAAATGAGAGAGCTTAAAAAAATAATAAGTGACAGAAGGAAAAAAATTTTAGTGTAAAGAGCAAACTCGGGCGTGACCACAAAATACAATTCTTTTAAAGGTGCGGGCATAAGTGAATTTTGCGCTTATTCGAACCAACAGTAATAAGTATAGCATGAATTTTATAAAAAGTCAAACAAAAAAATGCTAATTAATGCGCGTTTTGACATTTTCAATCATACCGATGGCAATTAAGCTCATAACCAAAAAACTGCCGCCATAGCTGACAAAAGGTAAAGGCAATCCAGTAACCGGCAACACGCCGGTGGCCATACCGACATTAATCAAAAATTGAATAAAAAACATCATCGTTAAACCAAAGATTAAAAATAAACCAAAATCATTGCGGCAGTGATGCATGATGCGATAGAGACGATAAAAAATAACCAAATATAAAAGAAAAACGATCAGAGTGCCGGCAAAACCCCACTCTTCACCCAGAGCAGCAAATATAAAATCAGCTTCGGAAACAGGTAAAAAGTGCAACTGACTTTGAGTACCCAGACCAAGACCGCGCCCCCATAACCCGCCAGAACCAAGAGCGATAAGTGACTGCCGAACGTTGTAGCCGCTACCCAAAGGATCTAATTGCGGCTGCAAAAAAGTAATAATCCTGTCTTTTTGATAAGGTTGTAAAAAAAACTGCCAACCCACTACAGCCAAAATAACCAAGATCAAACAAAAAAATAAAAAATGTTTAATTTTTATACCAGTTAAAAAAAGCATAGCAAACCAAATTAAAAAAATTACGACCATCGAACCAAAGTCGGGCTGCAAAACCACCAACAATAAAATTGGTAAAATAATAAAAAAAGATTTAAACCAAATATCAAGAGAAATTTTTTCACGGCTGGCTTTAGTAGATAAAAAACGAGCCAACAAAATAATAATGGCTATTTTGGCGATTTCTACTGGCTGCAAATTAAATGGGCCAAAAACAAACCAGCCGGTTGTACCTTGAATTGTTTGACCAAAAAAAAGTACGGAAATCAAAAGTACAAGAGACAAACCATATAACCACCAAGCAAAAGCATGCCAAAAACGATAATCAATAAAAGAAACTATTAATAACAAAACCAAGCCAAAAAGACTAAAAACTATCTGGCGATTTAAAGGATTAAAGTTTTTGTTATCACTACTCAAGGTTAAACTATAGAGGGTGGATAAACCAAAGGCAATTAAAAGAAAAACGGCTACTAAAAGTAGCCAGTCAAAATTTTTAATTAAAGAAAAAAATTTAGACCACATATAAGACAACTATTTATTTTTCTGAACATTGGTTGTAGTGCCGCGCACAAAACGAGTTTCGGGATTCTCCCCTAACCAAATATAGTTGTTTGTCTCTAATAAGTCAATGTCGGGAATAATTTCAATGCGGCTGGGGGTAGATAATGCTTCTAGCCAACTAACCCTAAGCTGCCGAGTTTGACCGGCTAAAAATTTATCTAGGCTAACATAATTAACTGTTTCCGGATAATCACCTTGATATAAAATAACTTGCCAGCCGGTTTGCCACCAACCAAAATTATTATTATTAATTATTTCTAATTCCACTTCGGACGTACCACGTTCGGAAATAAAATTTTCTTTATTAATAACAAAATTATCTAATGCATTTAATAACTCCCGATCATTAAATTTTTGCCATTGCACATTTTCAATCTTTAATTCTACAACGCCAGGATAGTTATCAGAAAGATAAGCAAAGTGCCATAAAAATTTCTGCTGACCAGGCAAAACAAAGGCGCTTTTGGTCGTTAAGGGCAAGCCATCAACCACAAACACATAATCTAGGCGGCGCACCTGCCACCGAAAATTAGGATTATTAATTTTAGCCACCAAATCATATTTATTTTTATCGGTTTTAATTTGATAGGTGCCAAGAATTTGCAGCTCCTGGGGCTGACTATTTTTAAGATAATTGGCCCACGGACTTTCGAAAACAGTCAAATCGGCCAGAAGTTTTCGGTAGGCAGCGGTGGAGGAAGTATAAGCAACAAATTTGGTCCAAACATTGGCCCAGAGGAAAATATTTAATAAAATCAAAACCATGACTCCAAACCGTTTTAAAAAAACTTGGTGTGCAACGAAAAAATATACCAATTGATAATACCATTTATTTTGTTCGTTCATATCTTTTTTTAGTTTTCCACTTTTATTATATCATTTTTTAAAAAAATATGATATAATCAAATTATAATTTTTTACACAAAAATATGTTAGCAACTTCTAAAGATCTTTTATATCTAGTACTGGCCTTCTGTGTTCTCTGGGTAACGGTTTTTTTCTGCTGGCTTTTGTATTATTTTATTTCGATTGTGGGTGGAATGAGAAAAATAGTCAAAAGTGTTGAGAGTAAGATTGAAAAAATTGACCGGCTAATAGATTTGTTTAAAGATAAAATTGAAAATTCGACCAATTATCTATTTATGATGGTAGAAAGTGTGGGTAAATTAATGGACTATTTAAAAAATAAGAAAAAAGAATTTATGGAAGAAGATGAAGAAGAAATAAAAAAACAGAAAAAGAATACAAAAAAGGCAAAAACTGAATAAAAAATAAATTATATAATTAACAAAAAAAGAGCTGAGAATAACTCTTTTTTTGTTTAATAAAAAATTTGTCAAGCATGGGTGTATTTGTTAAGATGATAATGTTAAATCATTACTTTTGAATTTTATCTTTATGTTTATCTCCTTACATAACCATTCTCACTATTCTCTCCTAGATGGATTGCCAAAAATTGATGACTATATTAAAAAGGCAGTGGAATTTGGAATGCCAGCTTTAGCCTTAACCGACCATGGGGTAATGTATGGAGTAATTGAATTCTACCAAAAATGTCTAAAAGCAAACATTAAGCCAATTATTGGCTGTGAAGTATATCTGGCGCCTAGGGCATTACAATTAAAACATTATGGTGTTGATGAAAAAAATAGCCACCTCATTCTTTTGGCTAAAAATGAAGAGGGTTATCGAAACCTGATGTTTCTTTCTACGGTAGCGCACTTGGATGGTTTTTATTACAAACCAAGGATTGATAAAAAAATTTTAAAAGAAAAAGCAAGCGGACTTATTGCCACTTCGGCCTGTCTTAATGGGGAAATTCCCAAAGCCTTAAGAAATAATAATTTATGGGAGGCGGAAAAATTACTTAAAGAATATCAAGAAATATTTGGACCAGAAAATTTTTTCTTAGAATTAGAATATATTGGTGCGGTTAAAGAACAATTGGAAGTCAATGAAAAATTAATTGCCTTGGCCAAAAAAACCGGTGCGCCAATGATAGCGGCGCGTGATACACATTATATTAGTGATGAAGATAAAATTGCCCAAGATGTGCTCGTCTGCGTCCAAACCGGAAAAACTCTAGATGACCAAAAAAGATTAAACATGACGGGAGCAGATTTGTCTTTTATTCAACCAGAAAAAATGGCAGAATTTTTTAAGGCGGTGCCTGAAGCAATTATCAATACCGAAAGAATTGCAGCCATGGTAGAACTAAAACTAGAATTAGGCAAGCTTAAATTTCCCCAATTTCCTTTACCAGAAAACATTGATCCCAATAATTACCTAGAAAAAATTTCTTGGGAAGGTTTAAATAAAAAAATACCTGGCGCTGATGAGGAAACAAAAAAAAGACTGGCTTATGAATTAGAAGTAATTAATAAAAAGTGCTATGCGCCATATTTTTTAATTGTTTCTGATTTAATCAAGTTTGCCAGAGAACACAGCATTCCCACCACAACCCGAGGATCAGCAGCTGGCTCTTTAGTCAGCTACACGGTAGACATCACTACTCTTAATCCACTTGATTATGGTTTGCCGTTTGAAAGATTTTTAAATCCATTTCGGCCTTCACCACCAGATATTGATATGGATTTTGCTGATAATCGTCGAGAAGAAGTAGTAGAATATGCTAGACAAAAATATGGCCACGAAAAAGTAGCCAATATCGCTACCTTCGGCACCATGATGGCGCGCGGTTCAGTGAGAGACGTCACCAGAGTACTGGGTTTACCTTATGAATTTGGTGATAAAATTGCTAAACTTATTCCTTTTGGGGCACAAGGTATGCCAATGACAATTAATAAAGCGCTTGGTTTGGTGCCGGAACTAGAAAATATTTATAAAAACAATACCGACGCCCAAAAAGTAATTGATTTAGCTAAAAAAATCGAGGGCAGTGCCCGGCACGTATCGGTTCATGCAGCTGGAGTAGTAATTGCGCCAGATATTTTAACCAATTATACCCCGTTACAAAAAGACCCGAGTGTCCAACGCAACATTATCACCCAATATGAAATGCATGCTTGCGAGGAAGTTGGTTTAGTAAAAATGGATTTTTTGGGTATTAGAAATTTATCAATTTTAGGCGAAGCAGTAAAAATTATTGAAAAAACCAAAGGCATAAAAATTGATTTAGAGCAGCTGCCACTAAACGATAAAAAAACTTTTGATTTTATTGCGGCCGGTCATACATTTGGCATGTTCCAACTCGGCGGTACTGGCATGACCAAATGGCTGATGGAATTAAAACCAACCAGCGTTAAAGAAATTATGGCCATGGTCGCCTTGTTTCGTCCTGGGCCAATGGAATCAATCCCTGAATTTATTGCCAGGAAACAAGGCAAGAAAAAAATTGAATATCTTGATCCAAAATTAGAGCCGATCCTGAAAGATACATATGGCGTAATTACCTACCAAGATGACTTACTTTTGATTGCTATTAATATCGCCGGCTATAATTGGGAAACAGTGGACAAATTTCGCAAAGCAGTAGGTAAAAAAATACCAGAATTAATGGCGGAGCAGGAAAAAATTTTTATTGAAGGCTGTCAAAAACATAGCAACTTTAGTCTGGAAAAAGCTTTGGCTTTATGGCAATTGTTTGACCCCTTTAAAGGCTATGGTTTTAATAAAGCACATGCAGCTTCTTATGCTCTGGTGGCTTATCAAACAGCTTATCTAAAAGCCCATTATCCAAGCGAATTTATGACCGCGGTCATGACAGCCGAATATGAAGATCTAGATAAAATTGCCGAAGCGGTTCAAGAATGCCAAAATATCGGCATTCGAGTTTTGCCACCAGATATTAATCATTCGCGGCCAGACTTTACCTATCTTTCCGACCAAGAAATAATTTTTGGACTATTAGCAATTAAAAATTTGGGCGCTGATATTGCTAAAGCTATTATTGATAATAGAAAAAAAGAAGGCCAATTTAAATCTTTAAATGATTTTTTAAAAAGAGTAAACCATAAAAATTTAAATAAAAAATCTCTGGAGGCCTTGATTAAATCCGGGGCCATGGATTCATTGGGCGAAAGAAATCAAACGCTGCAAAACATGGACGTGATTCTTAATTTTATTCGTCAAAGAAATAAGCCAGAAAATAACAATGGACAAGCTTCTTTGTTTGGCTCTTTACCAAAAACAACGGAAGAAAGGGGTGTTGTTTTGGAGCCGGCACCGCCAGCGGATTTAAAAACCAAGTTAATTTGGGAAAAAGAACTACTGGGTCTTTATGTTTCTGGTCATCCTTTTAGTGAGACAGAAAAAATGGTAGCTGAAAAAATAACCCACAAGTGTGGAGAAATTGCTACTTTAAAAAACGCCCAAAAGGTGGCCATAGCTGGCTTGATTATAAAAGTACAAAAAATTCTAACTCGCCAACAAGAACCGATGGCTTTTGCCATCATAGCTGATTCTAGCGCGGAAATAGAACTGGTGATTTTTCCAGAAACTTTTAAAAGCACGACGGAAATTTGGCAAAATGATAAAAAAATATTTGTGATTGGCCAGACCAATTTTCGTGATGACAAACCCAAAGTGGCAGTTAATGAGGTTTTTGAAATAACCCAGGAAACTTGGAACGAAAAAACTGCCAAAATTAAAACGGAAACAATAAAAAATGTTTATGTCAAAAATGGAAATGAAATTAAGGTGGGCCAGAAGCGGACCATACCGAGTGAATTGACGATAACCAGAATTTGGATAACTTTGCCTAAATTTTTTAATTCTAATATCCATCAAAAGCTAAAAAATATTTTTGACAATTATCCGGGTGAGACAAAAGTTTTTTTAAAATTAAATCAAAGCGGAGTGTGGCGTAAGATTGAGACTGATTTTAAAATATTTTATCGACCAGAGATTGGACAAAAACTTGAAGAAATAGTGGGAAGTGGTAATATAAAAACAGAATAAAATATAAAAATTAAAATATATGCCTTACAAAAATCAAAATCCAGCATCAAAACCAATTTTTAAAAAAATTATTATTTCCTTTACTGTTTTAGCAATCGTGCTTTTACTTTTAGTAAGTTATTTTTCACTAGCCAAGGCCACCATCACATTAACGCTGGGGGAAGAAAATAAACCACTTGCTATTGATTTAATTATTGCCCCCACTTCTACCGTCGGAGCACTAATTGGAAAAATAGTTGATGAACAAATGACACTTAGCCAAAATTTTACGGTCGCTAATTTTACAGAAAGTCCCGGGCTGGCTGAAGGACAAGTAAAAATTATTAATAATAGCACTCGAGCGCAAACTTTAATAAAAACCACCCGTCTTTTAACTCCCGATGATTTATTATTCCGGTTAAAAGAGGATGTGTCTATTCCAGCAGGCAAAGAAACAATGGCCACGGTCTATGCTGATCAAGAGGGTGGAAAATATGATATCCAACCTACTAAATTTACTATCCCGGGCTTATCAAAAGAGCTGCAAAAAGTAATTTATGCCATTTCAGAAACACCAATGACTGGTGGTTTTAAAAAAACAGGAGTTCTAACGGAAAACGATCTTAATCAAGCACAAGAAAAAATGAAAAACGAACTAAAAGATCTAATTAAAAAAGAATTAGAAAAAAAATATTCCGGAACAACTTTTTTGCTAAATTTAATTAATTACGAAATAATTAACCAGAAAAGCGAGCCGGCAATTGGTACGACGGTTGATAAATTTTCTCTAATTTACCAACTCGGCGTTAAAGCTGTGGTCATAACGGAAAATGAATTGATTTTGGCCGCACAGGAAAAATATAAAAATAAAATTATTGAAACTTCAAATAGTGCTAACCTCGAACAAATAACCAACTGGCAAAATGAAAATTTTGAATATTGGTTAAAAGAAATTTCGCCAAGCAACGAAACAGCAACTATCGCCACCAAGGTGACGGCAGAATTATCAGGCAAACTAGAGGTGGAAAAAATTAATAAAAAAGACTTGGCCGGCTTTGATCAAAAAGGTGTAGAATATTATTTTTCTCAATACCCGAGCATTAAACAAGTAGAAGTTAAATTCTGGCCCTTCTGGGTTAAAAGCATGCCAGCTAGCCCAGAAAGAATAACGATTATTACGAAATAAGCCATAAAGACCTCCTAAATAAGGAGGTTTTTGTGGCTTGAGATTATGTTTTTAATTTCAATTAAAGTTTTAAAAAAATCAAGATTTTTTTAGAGTTAATGTTTGACTAAAACTAAAGAATAGTTTAGAATATAAATGCTTTATAACTAATTATCTTATATGACAAAAGTTTCTCTTAATTTAAAAGCGGAAAAACGTGAAATTACCGGTAAGGCGGTCGCAAAACTAAGAGCCGAAAACAAAATTCCGGCCGTGGTTTATGGTCATAATATCGATAATATTAACGTGATGGTTAATGCGGTTGATTTAGAAAAAATCATGCGTCAAAGTAGCGCTTCGGATTTAATTGATCTACAAGTTGGCGATAATCCAGCGGTCAAGGTATTAGTTCATGAAATTGACCGCGAACCAGTTAGGGGCCAGATCAGACATGTAGATTTTTATCAGGTTAACATGAAAGAAAAGATCAGTACAGACGTATCTTTAAACTTTATTGGCGAATCACCAGCGGTTAAGGATTTATCGGGAGTTTTAATTAAAACCTTAGATAAAATAGAAATTGAATGTTTGCCAGGAGATTTGATTTCAAATCTAGAGATTGATTTGTCTTTATTAAAACAAATCGGTGATAGTTTGCGTGTTAAAGATCTGGACGTGCCAGAAAAAATTACGGTTTTAACTGAACCGGAAACAACGGTAGTATTAGTAGAAGAACAAAAAGTAGAAGTGGTTGAAGAAAAACCAACTGAAGTAGCAACTGGCGAACAACCCGCAGCCGAACAAAATGCCGAGAATGACGAACAAACTCCGGCTAATGAAAAAAATAATGAAGCTTAAAAAAATAAAAAGACAATTTTTGATCAGAGCTGGCTTATGGCTGGCTCTTTTGGTAATTATAATTGGTGTTTTTTTTGTTTTGAAACAGCCAAAAGAAATAAATGAGGCGTCGCTAACTAAAGAAACAGCCCAATCTTGCCTGATGCGTAAAATCGATGGAGTGTGTATAGAAAATAAAGAAAGCCAAGATCTTTGGCCAGTAGCTTTGATGATCGATAATAACCCCGAGGCTTGGCCACAAAATGGATTGAGTCAGGCACAAGTCGTTTATAATACTTTGGTGGAAGGCGGCACAACCAGAATAATGGCTGTTTTTGCCAGTACGGAAAAAATAAAAAAAATCGGTCCAATTAGAAGCAGCCGGCCTTATTACTTGAACTGGGTTAAAGAATTAGATGCGCTTTATGGCCATTCGGGAGGCTCACCCGAGGCGTTGGAAAAAATTATTAAAGAAGAAATACTTAATTTGGAAGAAATTACTTCTTATGGGCCAAAATATTTTTATCGTGATAAAAATAAACTGGCGCCGCATAATCTTTTTACTGACAGCGAAAAAATAAACCGGGCGCGTCAAGATTGGGAACTTAATAACAAAGCCACAACTTATGTCGCCAGAAAATTTAATCAAAACAACAGTTTTGCCATTGGTCAGGAAATAAAAAAAATAAGTATTGATTATGCGGCTGGCCAATTGTTTGATGTTGGTTATCAATACCAAACTTCTACCGAAGATTTTATCCGCTATCAAAATAATGATTTGCAAATTGATGCTAATGATAAAGAGGCAATAAAAATTAAAAATATTATTGTCCAAATCGTGCCCGAAGAAAAACACCTGGACGAGCTTGATCGTTTAAGCATTGAAACAATCGGCACAGGTACGGCGATGTTTTTATCGCAAGGAAAATTAATCAAAGGCACTTGGCAGAAAAAATTCATAAGCGAGCCAACAAAATTTTTTGATAGTTCTCAACAAGAAATAATTTTTACGCCGGGTAATATTTGGATCGAAATAGTGCCGGGCGAAAGAGAAATAAAAATAGAATAAACATAAAAAACACCTTGAAAATAACAAGGTGTTTTTTAATTCATGATATTTAATTATTTGCATTAATTGCCATTAATTTTAATGTATGTCATTTAGTGTCTAATCGCCACCATTTCCAAAAATATTTAATCCAAGAGATAATATGAATCCAGGCCATCTTCCTGGTTAAATCTAAAAACCAATGATTGGCGCCAGATTCGCGCGCATAATAATGAATCATTTGACTATGCGGCACATACCAAACCTCATAACCAGATTGCCAAACACGGCGGCACAAATCCACATCTTCCATATACATAAAAAATCTTTCATCAAAACCAGCGGTAAGGCGTTCTAAAACACTGCGACGCAACATCAAAGCACTGCCACGCGCCCAATCAATTTTGTGTGGTTCTGCGCTAGAAACATCTTCCATAAAATATTCTTTGATCTGCTGCCGCCAAATTTTTTTTAAACCCGTACGTATTAAAGCCGGCAAGAGGAAAATCTTAGGGAAACGATAACGCGACTGCTGTTCAGTGCGATTAGGGTTAAGCAGACGCGGCGCCACTAGACCAATTTGAGTCCGTGGGTGAATAAAGCGCCACAAATTTTCAATCGCCTGATCTAAAACCACCACGTCGGGATTGAGAATTAAAAGATATTCTCCCCGTGCCTGTGCCAAACCCAAATTATTGCCGGCGCCCATGCCGCGATTGTCATGATTTAAAATTAAGCGGTGGCCAGGAAAATAATCATGCATCATTTCTGCCAAGCCATCGTTTGAATTATTGTCCACCACGATAACCTCATAATCAAAAGGTAAGGAAAAACGAGCAATGTTTTTTAAACACTGCTTAACTAAATTCTTTGTTTTATAATTAAGGATAATGATAGATAAAACCATATTTTTTAAGCCACAAACCATTTTCTAAGAGCGGCAGCTGGCAAATGTTTCCGGCCAAAAGTAATTCTTCTCTTAAGAATCATGCGCGGTAAAAGTTTAAAAAATTGTCCATAAGCTCTTAGAGTTTTGGGCTCAAAAAATAACAAAAAAATAAATTTTTTAAACTCCAACCAAACAATAAAGGGCAGGTGCCGCCAAAAGTTGGCGCCGGATTCGTTTTTAATTAAGACAAAAAGATGATTTTTGTAAGAATGAAAATTAATTAATTGAGATTTAGCACGCCGTGCTTTTCTAATGGCCAAAAATTGCCACGGGCGTAAATTTTGATTGCGTGCTGACCGAAAGTGATAAGCCTTGGCCGAAGGCACAAAAAAACTTTGCCAGTTAAGCAACCGTAACCGATAAGACAGATCAAAATCATCTTGATAGGCAAAAAAATCTTCATCAAAATATTCGTCTTGAAATTTAATGCTCTCTAAAGCGACGCGTCGATACAACACACATCCACCAGAAAAACCAAAAACTTCTTGAAGGTTATCATATTGGCCAATATCTTTTTCGCCTTCGCCAATATTCTTAACCAGACGTGATTTTTTCACCAAAAGACCATAAGAATCAACGATGTCGGTTTTAGCAACTCTGGCTAACCCTCCTTCTTCTAATAATGTTTCGGCGCGTAAAATTTTGCCAGACAAAGCGGCGGTATTATCTGTGGCTTTAAGTGCCGCCGCCATTATTTCGGCCAAAAAATTTTCTGCCAAAATGACATCGGGGTTCATAATCAAAACCCAGTCGCTATAATGCATTTTAAGGGTTTGATTATAAGCGCGACAAAAACCCAAATTGTTAATGTTTTTTAAAATGTGCACTTCCGGATAATTATTTCTTATAAATTCTACCGTGCCGTCGCTAGAGCCGTTATCAACTAAATTTACCGCAATTTGAAAATTTTTATCATGCCAAACACTTTGCTGGAAAATCGCTTCCAAACAATCTTTAATGAATTTCATGGAATTCCAAGTGACCAGACAAATAGAAATACTCATAAAGTTTAATTTTAAATATTAACAAAATACTAATTATTTGGCAAGGGTTGGTATTGGAAGATAAAAATTAAAACAATAAAGCCAATGCCCAAAGGATGATTTAAATAGGGGGTAAAGATATTAACGGCGAGTAAGGCCACTAAGGCGATGCCAAATGAATAATGAATTATGAATAATGAATTATGGTTTTTTTGATTTAAGTTTGAAAAATTAGAATTTGTTTCGAATTTTAATAACTTTTTTATAATTAAAAAAAATAAATATAAATAAATGCCTAATCCAACTAGCCCAAATTTAAGGATCATATCCAAATAGCCCCACTCAGAAGCATAAGTAGTCACTTCGCCGCTTTGGCCAGCAGTTTCATTAATTAAGCGCGGGTCAGTGCTAAAATAAGTAAAAGTGGCGCCAAAGCCAGAACCAATTAGAGGGTGTTTTTTTATACCTTGCCATAAGGGTGTTAATTGATTCAGGCGGGCAGCCGAGGCAGCTTCACCTTGAGTTAAACGTTGGCCTAAAATACTAGCCCAGTCCCCCACTGGTTTTGGCGGCAAAAAATAAATGGCACTAACCAAAACCAGACTGGCGAATAAAAATAAAATTATTTTTCCAATCTGTTTTAAAATATTAAAAAATTTTTCTTTAGTGATAATAAAATAAACCAAATAACTAAGCAGGCCGGCGATTAAACCCACCCAGAAACTGCGGGAAAAAGAAATAATTAGCACGGCTAAACAAAAAATTGGCAATAAAAAATCAATTAAGATTGAATAAATTTTGTGTTCAGTTTTTTTAAATTTTAAACCAACAAACAAAATAAAAAATAAAATTAAAACATAAATTTGCGCCGGCATAAATATGCGCCAGACATTGCCAGCCACATGAGTAATTTCAGCGACATTGGTATCGCGCACCCATTGATATATTTCCGGCAGAAAAAAAGAAACTTGATGAGTAAAAATATAAAATAAAAATATAGTTTTTAAAAAAATAACACTGCCGGCAGCGCATAAAATTGAGATAATGTTTATTATGAATTTGTGTTTATTCGTGTTCTTATTGGTGTAGATTAGTGTCATTGGCAGCGCAACTAACCAATACAACCAATTATTAAAATCTAAAAACACATTACCAAAATCATTGCCGCGAATTATTCCCCAAACAAAGGCCCAGACAACAATGATTGTCATTCCGAGTTCCGCAATTAATGCGGAACGAGGAATCCTGCGGAAAACAGAATTAATTTTGTATAATGTTTTGCTTTGTTTTTCACGGGATCCTTCGTCGTTAACACTCCTCAGGATGACATTTACTAAAAACACTGCCATCACCACTATAAAAATTCCCATCCTTATAGATAAAACCGTGTTACCTAAATCTACCGAAAACAGATATCCTTTAGAACCAACAAATAATTCTGCTAGTAAAATATAAAGGCCATATTTTAATTTGTATAAAGATAAAAAAAGCGTGGCTAAAATTATAGCCACAAAACAAACCGTATTTAGCCAATGATTGGCCCAGCTTAAATATGACAAAATTTCTGCTAAAATTAGCAAAAAAAATGTAATTTTAAAATATTTTTTACTAATAAAACTTGACATAATAATAATAATAAGCTAAGATGGGTGCAAATACTTATGACAGTGGTCGTAAACATACCAAAAAGGAGGGTGTCATGAAAAAGGAGATGTCCATTCGTGATTTTCTGATGATGCCGGAGATCGTGGACTCGCTCATTGGCGAGGTGATCAAAACAATGGTGAACGGAAATTTCGTCGAACCCGATGACGCGGTAGCGGGTTCGGAAAGAGTATTGGGGGAAATGAATGCGCTCGAAAGAGCTTTGTACACCCTCCTTTACAACTGTAAAAAAGAACACGAAACGATGGAGGAACGCCACGACCACAAGAAGTGTATGTCCATCGGGCAGAGAGCTGCTTCTCTCCGGGGAATGCTTTGGGAGAGCGTCGAAAAAAGGTTTGCCGCCGGGATTGACAATGAAGAGGTCGGTGGCACGGGGGTGCGAAAGGGCTTCAAAATTGTCACTTTTCCTCCCCAAACATCCTCGGTCTTCATGGAGATTTTAAGAGCCAGTCTTTAAGTTACGGGTCACCGGTGAAACCACCGGTGATTTTTTATTTTTTTATCTTCTACCAACCTTTAGTTAAGGGTCGGTTCCGATTTATCAGGGCTTTTATTTTTATTTAATTTTCGGTAACACTACTCTTTTTTGTCATCCTCGTTCACCTTTTGTCATCCTCGCGAAAGCGAGGATCTGGGTATTTTTTTGGATTTCCGGTTAGATCGGGAATGACAAATAAAAATATCACAAATCTTTACTCTTACCTACTTTTTTTCTAATCCCTGCTATGCTATCAATGATAGTTAAAAATAAATTAGTGGGTTGCGCGAGCCAGAGAATAAAAAACTGCCAAAAGGGTTTATGTTTTTTAAAATAATGGTATAACGACCGGTTAAAATTAATCTGCTTGCGCAAACTTGGCCAGTGTTTAAAACTTTGCTCTTTGTGATGAATAATTTGCCAGGCTGGATAAAAATAAATTTGATAACCCACGTCTTTAGCTCTTTTACAAAAATCAACTTCTTCAAAAATCGCCCAAAATTTTTCATCAAATAAGCCAATTTTTTCAATAACTTCTTTTTTAATTAACATGGCCGCGCCCATCACCTGATCCACGGCCATATTTTTGTCATGATTAAAATCCAACATAAAATATTGGCGCGCGGCTTTAAATTTTTCCGGCCAGAAATTATAAAATTTTAATTGAATTAATAATTGGTCTGACAACTTGGGGAATTGGCGACAAGAGCGTTGAAGCGTGCCATCAGAATTTAATAATTGCGGGCCGAGAATACCAATATTCTTGTTTTTAATCATAAAATCAATGGCAGCTAAAATTTTATCACTAATAAATTCAGTATCGGGATTAAGTAGAAGAATGTAATTATCTTGTTGTCGGGACAGGTCGCGACCTGTCCCGACGAGTAAAACAGAATTTAGAGCTTGATTATTGGCTTTAGCAAAACCCACATTTTTTTGATTAATAATAATTTCTAAATTATCCGAACTAAAGTTCGGAGTTACATTAAAAACAGCACCATTATCTGTAACTCCGGTCTTTAGACCGGATTGTACGGCCAAAAATTCTTGCACTGCCCTAACTGTACCATCAGTTGAATTATTATCTACTAAATAAATTTTCCAATTCACTTCTGACACTGGACGCTCTGACACTTTGACACCTTTTTTCATATATTCAAAAACGGACTTTAAACATTTTAAAGTCAATTCGCGCGTATTCCAGGAAACAATAATAATATTTAAAAACATATCTTATTTATGAACGATTACTTTGGTTTTGTCAACCTCGACCCAATCATAAACCTTTTTGGCTTCACCAATACCAAGACGCACACAACCATGGGAAACAGCGCGGCCTAAACTGGTTTCACCTTCGCGTCGGCCGTTTAAAAAGGGCAATTCATGAATCCCATTTTCCAAGCCACCGGATTTATAAAAACCAATAAAATAGGGCATGCCCCACTTTTGGCCATCAGCGCCACCATAAGCCATGGGGTATTTGGAAAAAGCAGTAAATTCTCCCAGCCGCGTGGGGGTGGATGGTTTGCCAGTGGAAGTTAAGACATCGTCAATCAGATAACCGTTTTGATAATAACGAAAACGTTGCTTCAAAACATCAATATCAATATATTTATAAAGTTCAGCGCGGCCGGTAATTATACTTTCTGGCAAAACTAAAATTTCTTTTTCTAAATCTTTGTCAAAATTGCCAACTAAAGGAATCAGGCCACCATTAAATTCTGGCATAAATTCAATTTCGGGCAAATCGGTTTTTATCTCACCCCAACCATCGGTTATTTTCAGGCGCGAACCACCAGCAATACCGAGCCCGATAACAATTTCGCCCGTCTTATTTTGATCAACATCAAAACCAAAAATGTGCAAACCTAACAAATAATTTTGATCAGTAATATTTTTTAATTCATTAACCAAACTTAAATCGCCGCGGTAAATACTAACTTTAGCCTCATTGCCTTTACCGCCGGCAATTAAAATTTCTTCTTTACCATCACCGCCCAAATCAATTGAGCTGAGATTGACTTCTTTGTTTTTGAAATTTAATTTGTTGCTCTTGATTAATTCACCGGCGCTGGAAAAAATTTTAATCACGATATTATTGTTTTCTTCGGCCACAGCCACGATTTCATCTTTTTGATCGCCATTAATATCAGCGCAGGCAATCTCGGCACCATGATGATATTTTTTATCAAAAGCAAAAAAACCGGCATTAATAACTGGTTCGCCATAACCATTAAAAATACGAATATGGGCAGTGCCCCCTGGACCAGCACTGGTTAAAATTTCTCCTTGACCATCGCCATTAAAATCACAGCCAGCTACCTTAACCCCGCCTAAAAAATTTTTATCATAAGCTAAAAAACTGTTTATAGTCGAACCATCACTTCTCATAATTTTCACCACTGGGCTTTCGAGGCGGCCACTGCCAATTAAAATTTCCTCTTGGCCATCACCGCCTAAATCAATAAGCGCGGCTGAATAATTTAAACCAGCGGGTTTAAAATTAAACTCGTTTTCTAATTGACCATTAAGAACAGAAAATATTTTGGCCGCGCCAAAATTTTCAGCCGCTTGAGCAAGGCCTAAACCAAAAAATAAATAAATGAAAATTAAATTTATAACTAAAATAAAATTTGGAATCTTATAGTTCATGCGATAATTATAACAGAAAATAACCTAATTTAAAAAACGCTCGAATAAGCGTTTTTTATTTTCCATAATACATAATAATTTATACATTATACATTAATCTTCACTCCCGGTCCCATAGTGGAACACAAAACAATTTGTTTCAGATAAACGCCTTTAACGCCAGCCGGCTTGGCTTTTTTTAAGGCTTCTATAAAAGTTTCATAATTTTCTTTTAGTTTGGCTTCGGACCAAGAAATTTTGCCCAAGAGCTGGTGCACATTGGAATTTTCATCGCTTTTAAAAACAATCTTGCCACCTTTTAAATCAGCCACGGCTTTTTTAATATTGGTGGTGACGGTTTCGTTTTTGGGACTGGGCATTAAACCTTTGGGCCCCAAAATTTTAGCGACTTGAGCCAACTCTTTCATCATCTCGGGGGTGGCGACGGCGACCTCAAAATCAATCACACCAGTAGTTTTAATTTTATTAATTAATTCTTTGTTGCCAATAATATCGGCACCGGCTTCTTTGGCTTCTTTTTCATTGTCAGTAAAGACAGCGATTTTTTTGCTTTTGCCAGTGCCGTGCGGTAAAACCACGGCCGCGCGCACTTGCTGTTCGCCTTTTTTGGGATCAGTACCCAAACGCACGTGTGCTTCCAAAGATTCATCAAACTTGGCTTTGGCTGTTTCTTTAATTAAACTTAATGCTTCGTCCAAAGAGTAAAGTTTGTTTTTTTCAATTTTAGCTTTAAGAGCTAAATAACGTTTTGATCGTTTCATAAAATTTTCGTGGTCAACGCCCCGCCTTTCGCGAAGGGCGGGGCTCCCACAGATTAATTTATTATATTTTATATTTTTAATTTAAATATTTGAATTTGTTTATGATTTAGAACTTAGGATTTTGTATTTTAATCTATGGGATCCTTCGCTTCGCTCAGGATGACATTCTGTTTTCTTACTCCACCGTAATCCCCATCTGTTTGGCCGTGCCTTCAATAATTTTCATCGCCGCTTCCATGCTGCCAGCATTCAAATCTGGCATTTTCTTTTCCGCAATTTCTCTGACTTGCGCTTTGGTAACTTTGCCAATTTTTTCTGAATTAGGCTTACCTGAACCTTTTTCAATTTTAGCAGCTTTTTTTAACAATTCAGCTGCTGGCGGAGTTTTCATTTTAAAATCATAACTCCGATCTTCATAAACCGTAATTTCCACTGGCACCACATCACCCATTTTATCTTTGGTAGCATCATTGAATTTAGCACAAAATTCAGAAATATTCAAGCCGTGTTGGCCCAAGGCTGGACCAACAGGCGATGCGGGATTAGCCGCCCCGGCTTTAATTTGTAATTTGATAATTGTTTTAATTTTTTTTGCCATAAAGTTTATAAGCTCCAAGTTTCAAATTCCAAGTTCCAAATTTTTATATTTTTGGAATCTGTTTCTTGTTTCTTGGAAATTATCTAGATTATATTTTTTTAATTTGTAAAAAGTCTAAATCTACTGGCGTCTCTCGACCAAACATAGAAACCAAAACCTTAATGCGTCCGCGCGCTTCATCAATTTCTGCCACCTTACCTTCCATGTCTTTAAATGGTCCATCGGTTACTTTAACCGCCGCATTAACGGAGATATCAATCTTGTATTTTGGCTCTTCCACTCCCATGCGTTTTTGCAAAGCTTCTATTTCTTTGTCCGAAATCGGAGTCGGGGTATTGCCGGTACCAATAAAACCAGTAACATTGGGTGTATTTCTAACCACATACCAAGAAGCATCATCAACCAACATCTCCACCATCACATAACCAGGATAAATTTTTTCCTCCACAGTCTGGCGACGTCCGTTTTTTATTTTAATTTTTTTTTCTTTAGGCACGAGCACCTGAAAAATTTTATCCTGCATATCCAGTGATTCAATTCTTTGTTTAAGATTATAAGCGACATTTTCTTCATAACCAGAATAAGTGTGTACCGCATACCAGCGACGGCCTAATTGTGCGACTTGTTTAGGCATATTTTTATTTTAAATACTTAAAAAGTTATTTAATAACAATTAATTCCATGGCTTTACTAAAGCCATAGTCGGCAATAGCTAAAAATAAAGCCATACCTAAAGAAAACCCAATTACCAGCAAAGTATGATTTATGGTTTGCTTTTTAGTTGGCCAAACGACTTTTTTTAATTCAGCACTAGAATCTTTTAAATACTGGCTAAGTTTATTACTCATATTTTTATGATATTTTAACTAATTTTAGTTAAAAATTATCTTTAAGCTGCTATTTTAAAAAGACCCGCTGGGTCTTACTGATAATAGTATAGCACGGCTTTATTTTTTTGGCAAATATATATTATTTAAAGAATTTAATATATTTAGGATCAACACCCGGAATAGATATTTCTTCCAAACCACCAGCTTCCCATTCTGCTTCCACCTGACTTGCCGGTTTAGCCTTACCCGCGGCGGCTAATTCATTTTGAGTAGCCACATGTATAAAATTTTTCTGGCCGAAATTATAATCATCAAAACAACCGTCTAAAATAGCTTGGGCAATCACGCGATAAATACTGCCTGATTTATTATCACCCCTGACCGGATCCTGGTTGGAAGAAAATTGCCGACCGCCACTTTGCAAACCAAATCCCTTGCCACTAGTAATTACTTTTTTTAAATCCGCATTGGAAAAATCTTCTTTATTTTCTAGACGATTTAAAACCGTCCAAGCAATCAAGACGGCAACATGAGCCTTATCCTCATAACCCCCCTCTTCCGAAATCATCACCCGTGCTAATAAATTAGCGGGGGTATCAGCGTTAGCATCAATATGGATCTTACCGCGTTCTTTGACATAGTCCATGGTGCGCCTGATTACTTTTCTAGCGCTAATAATTTCTTCCTGCTCTTTTTCAAAGTGGGCGGCTCTTGCTCTAGATCCGTTATGGCGTTCTTCGGCTTGAGCTAAATTTTGATCAGCGGCTAATAAAAAAGATAAAATAGTGGCTACTTTTAGCCCTTTATCAAAATGACCTTTAAAATTTTCTAAACTTTTCATTAATTAAAAATTTATTTTTTAAATATCCAAATTCTTCACGCTCTTGGCATGAGTTTGGATAAATTTTTTTCTAGGAGCGACTTCGGCACCCATTAAAACATCAAAAGTTTCATCGGCTTTGGCCGCGTCTTCTACGGTCACCTGTAATAAAATTCTGTTAACCGGATTCATGGTGGTTTCCCAAAGTTGCTCTGGATTCATTTCACCCAAACCCTTGTATCTTTGGATTCTGACGCCGCCAACATTTTGCGTTTCTTCATTTTCGACCAATTCTTCATCTCCGGTATCTTCTGGAGACGTGATAAATCGCGTCTCTACACCTTTTTCTTCTGACTTTTTTTCACCCTTAATTTCTTTATTTCTTAATTTCTTTATTTCTGCTGTCTTTTGCATCTCAGCCAATACATTCTCCTTTTCTTCATCACTATAAACATAAACAATGTTATTGCCTTTTTTTAACTGATACAGCGGCGGCTGAGCAATATAAAGATGGCCTTGTTTAATAATGTCAGGGAAATAGCGGTAAAATAAAGTTAACAATAAAGTGCGAATGTGTGCGCCATCAACATCAGCATCGGTCATAATAATAATACGGTCATAACGCAATTCGCCCAAATCAAATTGTTCGCCAATATTGGTACCCATGGCAATAATTAAAGATTTGACTTCGTTGTTGGCTAGCATTTTATCAAGCCGCGCCCGCTCCACGTTTAAAATTTTGCCGCGCAAAGGCAGAATGGCTTGGGTTTCGCGATCCCGACCCTGTTTGGCCGAACCACCGGCCGAATCACCCTCGACAATATATAATTCTGAATTCTCTGGATCTTTACTGGAGCAATCAGCGAGTTTGCCAGGTAAAGCAAAGCCATCTAGGGCGCCTTTACGCAAGACAGTTTCTCTGGCTGTCTTAGCGGCGCGACGGGCTTGAGCTGCTAATAAACATTTGCCAATAATGGCTTCAGCTTCGCGCGGATGCTCTTCTAAAAAAGCATTAAAATATTCGCCAAAAACACTATCCACGGCCGTGCGCACTTCGGGATTGCCTAATTTAGCTTTGGTTTGACCTTCAAATTGCGGTTCTTTAACTTTGACCGAAATCACAGCGGTTAAACCTTCACGCGCATCTTCACCAGTCAAATTATCGTCTTTTTCTTTTAATAAACCGGCTTTGCGGGCATAATTGTTTAAGGTCCTGGTTAATGCTGTGCGAAAGCCAACCACGTGCATGCCGCCCTCGGGATTATAGATATTATTGGCAAAAGCAAAAACAGATTCGCGATAATCATCGACATATTGCAGAGCTAATTCCACCACCACCGGATTATTATTTTTAGGTGATTCTTTTTTAACTACCATCTCGCTTGTCTCAGCTGAAGTTTCAGATTCGGTGCCGTTTCTACTTGGAATTATTTCTTTTTCTACATAAAAAACCGATGCGTGTTTGGGTTCGTTGTTGGCGTTTAAATGTTTAACATAGGAACGAATGCCGCCTTCAAAATAAAATTCGTAAGATTGGAATTTACCTTTAACTCTTTCATCAAAAATTTTTATTTTAACGCCTTTGGTTAAATAAGCTTGTTGGCGTAAATGTTCAATAATCGTCTGCCAATCAAATTCCACGGTTTCAAAAATTTCCGCATCTGGCTGAAAAGTAATAATGGTGCCGGTGCCGTGCGCCTTGCCCACGGCTTTAACTTTTTTAATCGGCACACCACGTTTATATTCTTGCAGCCATAATTGGCCATCGCGTTTAATTTCGGCTTTCATGTAAGTCGATAAAGCATTAACCACCGAAACACCGACGCCATGCAAACCGCCAGAAACTTTGTAACCGCCACCACCAAATTTGCCACCGGCATGCAGTTTAGTTAAAGCCAATTCCAAAGCCGAAACTTTGTATTGCTTATGAATATCAACCGGGATGCCGCGGCCATTATCAGTCACCGAAACCATGTTGTCTGGCAAAAGAGTGACTGAAATTTCGGTGGCATGGCCAGCCATGGCTTCATCAATGGAGTTATCAACCACTTCCCAGACCAAATGATGCAAGCCAGAGGGGCCAGTCGAACCAATGTACATGCCTGGCCGCTTGCGCACTGGTTCCAAACCTTCTAAGACAGTAATATTTTCGGCAGTGTAGCCAGCGGATTTTGGTGATTTTGATTTAACAATTTTTCTTGACATAATATATAAAAATTTTTAATTTTGAAATAATTTTGAATTTTAAACGATAATGACGGGTGATTTTGTTCTTGCACCATAGCACCCCTTTGTCATTCTCGCTTTCGCGGGAATGACAATAAAAAACACTTTTTTATTTTTTCAATGACACTCTTAATTTCGCGTTAAATTTATCTGCCATTAACTTAATGATTTTATTTTGTATGGCTTCGACTTCATCTTCGGTTAAAGTTCGATTGGCTTGATAAGTAATGCGAAAGGCCACAGATTTTCTATCACCCAAATCAAATTCAGACAAAAAGGTAAGGCCTTTAATAAAACTGTTTTTGTCATCCTGAGCGAAGCGAAGGATCTCTCCAATGATTTCTGCCCATTTAACTTTCCAGTCCATTTCAAACGCCAAGTCTCTAATCACACTCGGAAACTGAGGCAGAGGTTGATATTTTTTAGCGGGCAGGTCTAGACCGGTCCCTATCAGCGCAATCAATTCATCAATATCTATTTCCCAAAAACAAATTTCTTTATTTTTAAAATCAAACTGGCGATAAATTTCTGGTTTAAATTCACCAAGCCAGCCAACTGGCTGATGATTCACTATTATTTCTAGGTGTTTAGCATTGTCCAAATAATCAGACTTGGGGTCTTTAATTCTTAATTCATAATTCATAATTCTTAATTCATCAAAAAGATTTTCCATCACTCCTTTAGCTGTTAAAAAGATGTTTTTATTCTTTTCACCCGCCACGGCGCCGGCCAGCAAGTGCGGCTGTATTGGCAAGACATCTTTAAAATGTTGATCTAACTTTTTAAATTCTGGGAGAAACACTCGGCTTAATTCAAAAATTTTAAAGTCATCAAAATAGCGCAAATTATCCTCGATGTTTCTGATTAAATTGGGAATTAAAGAGGTAGCCAGCCATTTATTTAATTCAGCCGGGGGGTTACTAAGCCCTACCATTTTAGCACTAAAACCCAATTTTTTCAAGGTATTTTCCTCGACCCAAGGATAGTTAAAAACTTCGTTAAAACCGGCATTTGTGGCTAGAAATTGCTTAATTTTCTTTCTAAACTCATGATCTTTTTGCCAAATAGCTTGGTCCATTTCAATCAAATGTTTTTCGCCTTTTAAATTGTCATAACCATAAATGCGTGCCAACTCTTCCACAATATCTTCGGGACAATCAATGTCGCCAGTCCCTCGCCAAAATGGAACTGTTATTTTATAAATATAATTTTTATTTTCTTTGACACTGGATACTTTGATACTTTGGCACTTAACTACAAAGCCTAATCTTTCCAAAATCTCTTTTACTTCTTTGACTGCCAACTTTTGGCCAATTCTTTTTTCTAAAAAATTATGTTCAATTTGAATAATATTTTTTTGGGGTTTAGCATAATTGACATCAACCAGAGTAATTAATTCGGCCGTTGGAATTATTTCTCGGATTAACTCTAAAGCGCGCGCCATGCCGGCATCGGCAAATTCGGGCGCTAATTTTTTTTCAAAACGATTAGAAGCTTCGGTACGCAAATTTAATTTTTGCGCTGTTTTTCTAACACTCATGGCATCAAAACTGGCAGCTTCTAAAACAATTTCGGTGGTATTGTTATCAACCCCAGAATCAGCGCCGCCCATAATGCCGGCGAGGGCAATGGGTTTTTTACTGTCTGCAATCACGAGCATAGAATCATCTAATTTTCTCTCGACTTCATCCAAAGTTTTTATTTTCTCCCCATTTTTAGCTCTTCTAATTATTATTTCGCTTTCATTAAGTTTTGAATTTTGATTTTTGAGTTTTGAGTTATCAAAGGCGTGCATGGGCTCACCCACATCCAACATCACATAATTGGTAATATCAACAATATTATTAATCGGCCGGACACCAACGGCTTTTAAACTTTTTTGCAGCCATTCTGGTGACGGACCAATTTTAATATTTTTAACAAGACAACCAATATATCTGGGGCAGAGTTTTTTATCAGTAATTTTTATATTTAAATTATTCTTCCTAATTTCTTTATTTCTTAATTTCTTAATTTCTTTTTCGTTCGCAGAAAAAATATCCTTTAGTAACATCCCATAAATAACGCTTAGTTCACGCGCAACACCATAATGGCTCCAAAGATCTGGCCGGTTAGTAATAGATTTATTATCAATTTCTAAAACAATTTCACTCCCGCCTAAAACTTGGCCTAAATTTTGGCCAGGCTTTAAATTATAACCACCCCCTCTGGCTTTGCCAGTAGGCCCCTCCTTGAAAAGGAGGGGATAAAAGTTACCTAAATCAACGATTTCCCGTTCGCCGCAGGTAAACATATTTTCCAAACCGATTTCATTGGCGCTGCAAATCATGCCAAAAGATTTAACCCCGCGGATTTCTGTTTCTTGAAGTTCAACCAAATCCCCTTCGCCATGCCATTTGACTTTGGCGCCCGGTAGGGCCACTGGCACGAGCATATTTTCACGCAAATTGGTACCGCCGCAAACAATTTGTGCCGGTTCTTTTTTACCAATATTAGTGATAACGATTTTTAATTTATCAGCATTCGGGTGTGTTTTTACCTCAATAATTTTTCCCACCACAATTCGTTCAAATCTTTCCGCATTATCAAAAACATGCTCCACTTCCACGGTGGACATGGTCAAATCATGGGCCAATTGTTTGGGGCTTAGACCTTGGGGTAAATTAACGTATTTTTTAAGCCAGTTTAATGAGAGTAACATAGTATTTAGAATTATAAATAATGAGTTATGGTATTAACACGGGCAGTCCTCCCCTTTTCAAGGGGAGGCGCACTTGGCGATAACCAAGGCGGAGGGGTTACTTAAATCGCCGATAGGCTATTTGTCATTCCCGCGAAAGCGGGAATCCAGAAAAATTATTTTAATCTGTTAAAACTTTCTTGATTAATTGTTGTAAGTTTTTATCAGGCACCCAACCGGCATTAAATCTTTCCCTTAACAATTCGTCGACATTAGTATAAGACTTACGTAAAAATTTTAAAACTATAATTAGAGCTTTTTTATCTTCATCAGTGATATCACTTATGTTTCGGCCGTAAGCTTTAAATAAGTCATAAAGCACATGAGGCTCTAGACACGGCCTAATTTTACCATTGGAATAGGCAACATAAGCTTTAATTATGTCTCTTTTATCTTTAATGGCTGCAATAACCCTATGCATACCATCTAAAACTTTATATTGGTTATCATCATTTCGTACTAAAATCGGAGTATCATCAAATTTAACTTCTTTAAAAACTTCTAATACTTTAAGATCTGTTTGTAATAATTCTCTTAATTTTATAGGGCTTCTTGCACACTGTTCAATTATAATTTTATTCCATTCAGGATGTGTGCCGGTTAAATACAAATTGTCTGTCTTTAAATTTTCTAAACGCCAATCTTCATTCTCTGCTGACACATAATCGCCTATCCAATTCATAGAGGCGTTAGAAAAAACCAACAATCTTTCCAATTCACTGGCTGCTTGTTGATGCTTTTCAGATAAATGTTCCACTAATCCGTTTAGATAATTTTTATCAGGAAAATTTGTTTTAAACATGGTATTTAAATTATAATTTGCGCGTTGATAATAAAAAATTTTTATTACTTATTACATATTACTTATTGCCTATTACATCTACTATCTTTTTTATCGCTTGTTTTTGTTTTCTCCAATCACTCCCCCATCTTGAGCTGCCTTCAACAGTCAGATAATGAATATTCTTTTCTTTGGCCCATTCAGCCGCGCCGCCGGAATAATTTAAATCGGTTCTGATTTTAAACTTGGTAAACTCCTGATAAATTTCTGCCCAATTCTTTGCCACTTCATCACCGTTATTATAAACCACGTCCTGGCCAGCATTATGCAACATTATTAAATTAGTAATGTTTTCTTGTTTTATAAAATTAATTAAAGCTTGAGTTTCACTTTCTGAGCCGCCAAATTCGCCGCCATATATTTTTATTTTTTCATCGCTATAATTTACGCCAAAGCCCCACTCACCCTCGCTTTGAAAATTTGGTGTGGGAAAATTTCTATTTAAATCAACTCCGCGACTGTTAGCGCGCCCAATTCTACCACGGTGCGCATAATCTGGATTTTTTAGAGCTTGATTATAACCATCGGGATTTAAACAAGGAATAACATAAAGCGTAGATTTAAAATTTTTTACTAAGGAAAAATAATTGATAATATAATGAGCTAATTTTACTGTGCCAACTTCATTACCATGAATTCCACCGACAAATAATATTTTTTCCTCTAATCCTTTATTCCCTATTCCTTTAATCCTATAACACCTTATTTCCTTCCCCTCTGCGCTTTTCCCAATCACAAAATTTTCTACCTCTTTATTAATTACCGGCGCTTGGGCAAAAGTATTATGATAGCGGCCAATTAACCCACGATATATTGTGCCGAAAAAATATTTGGTTTTATAAAAAACGTTCATAATGTTTTATAAAATAGCTTGGTTTTTGCCAATCAGATAATTTTGCCCTTTTTAAATTTTTCTTCCAATAACCAGGTAGAACCTTCCCAGTCCACAAACCTGTATAAATAGCAAAATGTAGATGTTCATCTTTCCACCAGCCATTTTCCGGCGAATTCTTTTTGCCTACAAAGCCAATTGTTTGGCCAACTTCAATTTTATCTCCTCTGTTTGCCAGTCTTCTTTTAAGATGAGCATAAAGAGAAAAAAAATTTTTGCGTGTATAAATATTTTTATGAGCAATGATAATAATATTACCCCAATTACTTTTTTCTCTATCACCAGTGTGTAGAGCAGAATAAACAACTCGTCCACGACCACAAGCTAATACTTTTGTACCAGATTTAATATTAACATCTTCACCTAAATGTATGCCCCAGTATTTTGTGCCATACCAACATTTTTCTTTAAATTTATAGCTATTAACTTTGTAATTCTCGAGTGGAAAGATTAATTTTTTGGTTAATAAATAAGCCATAAAATATTATTCGCATGTTATCCGTGTATCACATACCCTTATCTAACAAATAAATCATCAGGGTGGTGACGCAGGCAATCGCGGTAATAATCCAATAACGCATCACAATGGTTTCATTTTTAATGCCTTTAAACTGAAAATTATGGTGCAAGGGCGCGGCAATAAAAAATTGCCGTTTTTCTTGTGGCCAGCCGCGCCTTAAGCCATATTGACGATAAGCAATCTGAATAATATCGGAAAGGGTAGTTAGAACAAGCATAATACCAGCTAAAGGCAAGAGCAAAACCGTATTAGTTAAAAAGGCAATAATGGTTAAAACGGTAGTTAAGGGTAAAATACCTGTTTCGCCAATATAAAAACGCGCTGGCGGGGCATTAAACCACAAAAACACAGCTAAAGTGCCGGCAATCATGGCACAAAAAGCAGCTAAGTTAACTTGACCGCGCATAAAAGCAATCACGCCAAAAGTGACGAAAATCGGAGCAAAGACACCGCCGGACAAACCATCGATGCCGTCAATTACACCAGAAGAAAAAACAGCCACCATGGTAATGGCAAAAAGCGGAATATAAAAACCATTAATATAAAAATCACCAAAAAAAGGAATGTGAATGGTGTCCCAACCTAATTTAAAATGAAACCACCAGGCGCCAATTAAACCAATAATTAAAACAATGATAATGCGCCGGCCCAAACTCATGCCACCGCCAAGATATTTGCCGCCAGACAATCTAGTGGTTAATAAATCATCAAACAAACCAATGATCCCGGCGGCGACCAAAGTAAAAAGAGGCAGCCAGGTTTCAGCGCGGGATAAAAAATTTAGATTGAAAAATAAACCATCAAATAAACGATTAAATAAAGCAATGACCAATGCTAAAACCAATATAGTTACCCAAATTAAAAGGCCGCCGCCACGGGGAGTAAATACCTTGTCATCTTTTTCAATTTTTTTAAAAGTTTCCAAAACGCGGCCGTCGGGCGTATATTTACGCGCCTGCTTTTTCCATAATTGCCACTTATGTAAGGAGCGCGCCAAAATTGGCGCCCACCAGAAAGCGCCCACAAAAGCCAAAACTGTTAAAATGAAAATTTTTACAACACTCATAAATTATGAATTATGGTTTTCTGTCCTCTCCTTTTCAGGGAGGGGACTTAAGCCCAAAGGGCTAAGGGGGTGGTTAATAAATCGCCGATAAGCGTTGTCATCCCGTGCCACGACACGGGATCCAGAAAAATTATTTACTTACATGATAAATTACGCTCCATTGTTTAAACCATCTAAAATCTTTATGAAAATGATAATGCTCAACAATATCTAAAATTAAATGAATCATATTACTCAAAAATATTAATAAAATTATCTGATTAAAAAATGATAAAATCGCTAAAACAAAATTAAATTCTGGCGAATGAAAAATATATAAATGGGCTTGCATCTTTTTACGTTCATTTTTCCCAGCCACAAGCAATTTTTTAAAATTTGAAGTTTTTTCTTTAAAAATAAGGTATATAACATGATCAACGTCTATTAAAATTCCAAAAATAATAAATAATAAATAAAATTTTAATGAATTAATAACCCCAAAACGGTAAAATATTACGCCCGTAGCTATATTGACGACTAAGTGTTTTGAAAGATTCATGTTTTAATTTTTTATTTTCTGGATTCCCGATTTTCATCGGAATGACAATTTTTATTACTTTATTACCTTATTACTTTATTACCAAATAATCACGGAATCCTTCGACTTCATTTCGCTTTTGCAAAACTTCGCTCGCTCAGGATGATAACCACCTTAGAATTGCTTTAAAAACCTTAAATCACCAGAATGCATCAAGCGCACATCATCAATGCCATATTTCATCATCACCAGCCGATCAAGGCCCACATTAATATAAAATCCTTGCCATTTTTTTGGATCAAGACCACCAGCTTTTAGGACGTTGGGGTGTGGCGCGCCGCCGGGCATCACTTCCAACCAACCGCGCTGTTTACAAACACTGCAACCCTTTCCACCACAAACCTGGCATTCCATATCAATTTCAAAGCCGGGTTCCACAAAAGGAAAAAAACCGGCACGCATGCGAATTTTTACCTCATGGCCAAAAGTGCGCGCTAATATAGTTTTAATTAAAATTTTACCAGCGGCAAAAGAAATATTTTCATCCACAATTAAAGCTTCGTATTGATAAAAACAACGTTCGTGTCCGGCATCGGTGGCTTCACTTCGAAAAACACGACCAGGATAAACAAATCTAAGTGGCGGTTGGTGGGTTTGCATATAAAGCACGCTGCCACCTGTTAAATGTGGCCGCAAACACAACCTTTCAAATCCTTTTTCTTCACTTTCATTTTGACTTTTTAATTTTGACTTTTGACTTTGTATCCAATACGTATCCATTGATTCGCGCGCCGGATGATCAGGGGGAAAATTTAAAGAATCAAAAGCATAACCTTCGGAAGTAATTTCCGGCCCGTCATAAATTTCAAAATTTAAAGAACGAAATGTGTCATTTAATTCGTAGATTATGGAAGTGATCGGATGAAGCGAGCCAATTTTCTGTGATTGGCCGGGGATGGTGGGATCAAAAGTTTTTTGAAAATTCTTATTTTTTTCCTTAGCATCACCAGCTAAAATATTTTTGGTTTCTGAAAAAATTTTCTCGGCTTCAGTTTTAATCTCATTAATCAAACGACCCATGGCTGGCTTTTCTGCAATTGCTACATTTCTGACCTCTTTAAAAACTGTGGTCAATTGTCCTTGACGGCCAAGATATTTATAATACAATTCCTCTAGTTCTTGGCTATTTTTGACCGCTTTAATTTTTTCTAATAATTCTTTTTTTAAGTGGTTTAATTTTGCCTGCATATTATTTTTTAAAATTTGTCGCCGGTGAGGCAGCTAGGATTTAGTTAAATTAGAAGATAAATTTTCGGGGATAGATTTTTCAGTTTTATTTTTTTCTGATTCTTCACTGTTTTGATAATGATTTTGAAAATAAAATTCAACAAGAGAAAAAAGAATAACTAATAAAAGTAGATTCCACCAGGTAACCAAGCGCTGACTTTGTAACAATAATGTACCAACGATAATTAAAGCAAACCAAATACTTTGGCGGCCGGAAGCAATCATCTGATCGGCGGGAAAAACACTATGATGAAAAAAATAACGCATTAAAAATCCAAACAAAGAAAATGTCCCAACTAAAGCAAAAAATAAGGAGAGATAAAACAAAACAAAAACAAAAAAAGTAGCGCTTTCGGGGTTAATATTAAAGACTACCAAAAACCAAGCACCCCAACTCAACAATAAGGAAAAAATTATAAAAATAAGGTAGGTTTTTAAAGACATTTTAATTAAACCTTGAAAGTTTTCCCAAGGTTGATTAAACTTCACTATTTACTTTAATTTTACCAAAATAACAGATCTTTAGCAAACACAGTTAAAAACAGAAAATCCCGGCTTTAAGGCGGGATTTTCTGTTCTCTAAAAAATTGCTTTTGGCTAAAAAACAATAAAAGATTAAAGATCAGCTGGTCTGATAGTTGATCTTTTGTTATCTTCACATCTTTTGGCGGCTTTGTCAAGCATATGAGCAACTTCTTTGCTCAAAGCTTCAGCCAAATCGCCAGCCATATGAAGATTTTTGCCTTTGACATAGGCTTTAACTTTGGAACCGACTACAAGCATGTCTTCCATAATATTATTGAGTTTAAATTTGTTTTAAATTTAAACTAATTAATTTTAATTTAATGTTGCGCAAAACTTAAAGATATTATAGCAAATTGGGGAAAAAAATAACAATTTCTTTTTTAAGCGGAGCGGACGAGACTTGAACTCGCGACCTCTGCCGTGACAGGGCAGCGTTCTAACCAACTGAACTACCGCTCCGCGCAAAAAAGAAAAGTAAATTTTATTCATTCCAAAAAATCAAAGCTACAGAAATTATACCTAAAAAAATACCCACTAATTGTATTTTTGTCAAATATTCTTTATACAAAATAATGCCTATCAAGCTAGCAAAAACAGCGGAAACAACAGAAAAAATTACTGCGCCTCTGGCTAAACCAGAACCATTTTTTAAAGCAAATAACCAAAAAGTATTAGCTATAACATATGCCAAAATAGCACCAACGGCCCAAACTAAACCTGTTTTTAAAGACCATTCTTTGGCCAAAATATCTGCAATTATCTCAAACAAAATTAATAAACTTAAGAAAAATATCCAGTTCATAAGATCAAAATTATTCTATCACAAATTTGAAATAAAGCAAGAAAAAATATTATCGCCTATTGGCTATCTTGTTAACCGCCCCCTCCGCTCCACTCTCCACAAGGGAGGTGAAGCGAGAGGCCCCGCCTTGAAAAGGCGGGGAGTTTTAAAATTCCCTTAATTTCTTAGTTTCTAATTTCTAATTTCTCCCCCACTCCAAACAAAATCTCTTCTCCCCACCATGGGCCGATGAGTTGCGCGCCAATTGGCAAACCGGCTTTGGTTTGGCCACAAGGAATTGACATGGCGGGCAGACCGGCTAAATTAACTGGCACAGTAAAAATATCTTCCAAATACATGGTCAAAGGATCATTAATTTTTTCACCGATTTTAAAAGCGGGCGTGGGAGTGGTGGGAGTTAATAAAAGATCAACTTGCTTAAATACTTTTTCAAAATCTTCGCGAATTAAAGCACGCACTTGCTGCGCTTTTTTATAATAGGCATCATAGTAACCAGCAGACAAAGTATAAGTGCCGAGCATTATTCTTCTTTTAACTTCTTCGCCCAAAAATTCAGCCCTTGTTTTTTTATAATGAGCTAACAAATTTTCTGAATCTACAGACTGGCCATAACGAATGCCATCAAAACGAGCCAAATTAGCGCTGGTTTCGGCTGGCTGAATTATATAATAAACAGCGAGCGCATATTCGGTATGCGGCAAACTAATATCAATAATTTGGGCGCCTAATTCTTCAGCTTTTTTGATTGCTTCTTTCACCGATTTCTCTACTTCCGGATCGATTCCAGCAACAAAATATTCTTTAGGAATGCCGATTTTAAGATTCTTCAAATTTTCTTTTCCCTTAATTTCTTCATTTCTGGTTGCTTCAGCAACCATCCCGCCGTGGCGGGATGAAAGCGGAGCTTTCAATTTCTTAATTTCCATGCTAGTTGCATCTTTTTCATCTTTGCCTTTAATGACATCAAAAACAATTTTAGCATCAGCCACTGTTTTGGTTAGAGGGCCAACTTGATCCAAAGATGAGGCCATGGCAATCAAACCATAACGGGAAACTGCGCCATAAGTTGGTTTTAGACCAACTACGCCGCAAAAAGTAGCTGGTTCGCGCACTGAACCGCCAGTATCAGTGCCGAGCGCATAAACAGCTAAATCAGCAGCCACGGCGGCGGCGGAACCACCAGAAGACCCGCCAGGCACGCGCTCTAAGTCATGGGGGTTTTTTACCAAGCCAAAACCAGAATTTTCATTAGAGCCGCCCATGGCAAATTCATCACAATTATTTTTACCTAAAATCACCGCGTCGGCGTTTTTTATTTTGGCGACGGCCATGGCGTCGTATGGAGCAAAGTAATTAGCTAAAATTTTGGAAGCGGCAGTGGTTTTGATGCCTTCAGTCATTAAAACATCTTTCACGCTCATTGGGATGCCAGCCAATAAAGAAATTTCAGCACCATTTTTAATTTTTTCATCAACAACAGCGGCTTGAGCTAAAGCTTCATCTTTAGTCACGGTAATAAAAGCATTAAGTTCCGGGTTTTTGTTTTCAAGACGCGCTAAATATTCGCGGGTTAATTCGACCGCAGAGAATTTTTTATTAATTAATTTTTCATGAAGTTCTTGGATCATAATTTTATGTCATGCCGTCCCGCGTTCGCGGGATCGGCATCTCTTTATTTCAAAATAATCTTAGGTTGAGAGATCCTGAAATAAATTCAGGATGACAAAATAAATTAAAACTAAAACACTGACCTGACTTTCACTTGCCCCTTCTCTACTTCTGGCGCCATATCAATTAATTCCCCAAATTTCTCCTGCCTGCCATCGCCTGACGGCGAAGCCAATGGCGGGCAGGCTACTTCTTTATTTCTTAATTTCTCCTCATCTTCCCGCCAAACATTGGTCAAATCAATCGTGCCGCCATCAGCGGTAGGCACGTTTTGTGTATCAACCTCTTTTAATTTATTCATATAATCTAAAATGCGATCAAGCTGGGCTTGATATTTTTCTACTTCATCATTAGTTAAACTGATTTTAGCTAAATCAGCTATATGTTCGACATCACTTTTGGTAAGCATAAAAATTAAAATTATGTCTCTATTTTAGCATAAATTTAATTTTTGACAAATTATAATTTTTAGTTTATAATCTATTTGGTTCGTTCGCGAGATTACATTAAGCCCTGATAAGATAAAAAGTGCTGGAAAACGTGTGCCAAATCAAAGCCACTCCTCTTTGATTTTGGCTATCCCCGCGTTTTCTTACGGTTGCTTATCAGGGCTTTTTTATTTTTTACACTTGACTTTTAAATTTAAAATATTAAAATCAGATTAAACATCAAAATTTAAAATTAAAAAAATTCTGCTAAGCCAAAGCGAGGAGGTAAAAATGCAGAAGAAAAAATACAAAAATTATCCAACATGCACATGGTTTGTGCTGATTGTACATTGGACAAAAAAACAGATACAAATTTTTTATTCAAAGCGAGAACAGGCTATAGATGAAAAAATTAGCAATTTACAAGAATCCATTCCTGATTTACCAGAGAATGAAAGAGCACGACCAATTGATGGCACAAATATGCCGAGCGCTCACAAATATAAAATGCCTTTTGCTGGATCAAAACGTGGCCCAACTCAGATAAACATTAAAAAAAGTTTCCACACAATATTGCCACATTTAAAAGGAGTAAAAATCAAATTCACCAAATTAGAATAGAATTAAAAATCCTCCGTTTGAAGCGGAGGATTTTATTTTACTCATCATTTATATTTACTGCCGAATTATCTAATTATTGTCGCTTGTCTCTTGTTGCTTGTTGCTAATTATTAAATATTTCTGCGCTTCTTTTTTGTTTTTAATTTTACCCAATAATTGCGCTTCGCGAAGCTTTTCTTTAAGTTCACCGACTCTTTTTCCTGACGAGATTTTAAGCAGGTGCATAATCTCAGTGCCATCAATCAGAGGTTTGGGCAGAGCATTTAATCTTTGCTTTTCTTTTAACAACGCTCTCATACTTTTAATTCTTTTCAAAAGCGCGCCAATTAAATCAAATTCTAATTTGCCAGTTTGGGGAATAGTGGCCAAAGAATCAAGATAAGCTAATTTGATTAAATTTAAACCTGAATAATTTTCGGAAAAAAAATATTTTTCAATAGTGGTTGGCCGAAATTCCGAAGGATGGCCATGAATTAACATCATGTGTTTTCGAACCAACCAAGAAACATTGTCAGGACTAATGCCATATTTCTCCGGGGCAGAAAAAGTTAATCGTTCACAAATATTCTTGGCCAAATCAGCGCCGACGTTGTCATGTTCATAAAATCTAATGCGTTCAACCTTGTCTTTGGCTGGCGTTTCAATGGTATAGGGTTTGCCGAGGTCGTGAAAAATAATTGCAAAGACTAATTCGAGTCTTTGTTTAATAAAATCTTTTCCTGGTTGCTTGTCGCTTATTACTAATAACTTTTCCACTTTCTTCTCAAATATTCTAAATTGCGGACTATTTATTTTATTAAGTGCTAATTTTGTATGCTGCCAAACATCGCCTTCAGAATGAAAATTTTTTGGCTGGGGGCATTTTTTCATTTTTAAAATTTCCGGCATTAAAATTTTAAAAATTCCCAGCTGATCGCACAAATCAAGGGCGGAGACGGGCTGATAATAAAAAGCACGCAATAATTCTTTGGCAATGGTTTCCCGTGGTGCAATCCAGTCCCCTTTTTTATTTTTATCATTAAGGCGCGGGGTTAATTTTTTAATCGCGATAAAAGTTTTTTTCTCAATTTTAAAATTCAACTGGCACGAAAGGCGCACGGCACGCAAAATTCTGGAATAATCTTCCCCAAATCTTTCGGCTGGCTTACCAACCGCTCGGATAGTTTTATTTTTCAGGTCATCAAGACCACAAAAAGGGTCAATTATTTTATCTGTCATCCTCGAGAAATCGAGGATCCCATCTTTATTAGCAATCAACACCGCCACAGCATTAATGGTAAAATCTCTTCTTAACAAATCTTCTTTCAGCGCTAATTTTTTATCAAATTTAACTTTAAAATCTTTATAACCGCCGGTGTTAAAAGAAAATTCTGTGCGCGGCAGGGCAATATCAAGCGGTTCAAAATTATTATCATTAATAAATTTCTTGGGCTTAAATTTCAAAACGCCAAAATTCCGACCAAGTTTTTCCACCCAGCCAAGACGGCCTAAAAATTCTTCTAACTTTTTCATGGGGACATGACGAACCACAAAATCAAAATCCTTATTGTCTTTGACACCAAGCAAAGCATCGCGGACCGCGCCACCAACTAAATAAACTTCGGCCTGGGGAAATTCTTTAACTAACTTCTTTGACCAATCTAAAACCGCGCCCTTTTCCAGGGTTTGCAGAAATTTATTTAAATTGGACTCATGAGTTTTATTCATGCTCTGTTTTATTTTGTCGTCCCGAACTCCCGCCCGCCTCGCAAGCGAGAGCGTTGCGGGCAGGTGTTTCAGGATCTCTATAATAAAAAAATTATTCTTTGTAAAAAGATGCTGAAATAAATTCAGCATGACAAAAAACATTACTATTATAATAAATTCATTTTACCTCTAAAAATCAATTTTTTCAAGCAAACAAAAAATTACCATCTCTGATAATTTTTTGTTTTATAATTTAAAATTACTTAATTGCTAATAATTCCACTTCAAAAATCAAAGTGGCTTTGGCTGGAATAGCACCGGGGATACCCTCTTCGCCATAAGCTAAATTATAGGGAATGGTTAATTTTCTTTTTTCACCAACTTTCATGCCAGAAACCCCCTGATCCCAACCAGCAATCACCCGGCCAGCACCTAGCGGAAATTCAAATGGCGCGCCACGATCAAGACTAGAATCAAATTTAGTGCCATCAGTCAACCAGCCGGTATAATGAACCACGGCAATCTCGCCAGCCATAATTTGTCTATCACCGGTGCCCACATTTAATGTTTCAATTTGTAATTCCATATTATTATTTATTTTTTCTGGTTCTTTGGGTGTAGTCTCTGCCAACTGGTTCTCTTCTTTGGTTAAAACATTTTCTGTAGTCGGATTAGAAATATCGGCAACATCGGGCTTGATAAAAACCAAATAAACAGCCAGAATGACAATTATTAATATGACTAATAAGGCAATGCTTTCGCGCGTATTCATAAATATAAAAAACAAATTTTATATTAAAAAATATTTTTCAATTGCCTGGGGGCAGAACCCCGATGGACATCGGGGCGCAAGGATACATTCCACAACGGGTTTTGATATTAAAATATTTTTCAATTGCCTGGGGGCAGAATCGGACTGCCGACGCAAGGATTTTCAGTCCTTCGCTCTACCACTGAGCTACCCAGGCATTAATTTGGGCATGGATGGATTTGAACCATCGACATTCACCTTATACTAAATATAATTACTGCGTTCGCAAAAAATATAAATGTCAAGACAATTGGTGGGCACGGGTGGATTTGAACCACCGACATCCACCTTATAAGGGTGGCGCTCTAACCGCTGAGCTACGTGCCCAGTGGTTTTAACATTTACATTTTATTGCTCTCTGGTAATTATAAGGGTGGCGCTCTAACCCGCCCGCCTCGCAAGCGAGAGCGTTGCGGGCAGGCCGCTCGACTACATGCCCTTTATTATAAATATAATAACAAATTTGATCAAGCATTTCAACTCTTGCCAAAATTTTATAAATGTATTATTATTAAAACATTAATTTTAAAATTTATAACTCTATGCCTCAAATGAAAGCAGCTGAAAAAGCTTTAAGACAAACTAAAAAAAGAACGGTCAAAAACGACCAGATAAGAAAAAATTTGGATTATTTGCTGCGAAGTTTTAAAAAAGCAATTAATATTAAAGATGGCCAAAAGAGTCAAGAAATTGCCAAACAACTCGCCAAAGCCCTGGATAAAGCCGCACAAAAAAGAGTGATTAAAAAAAATAATGCGGCGAGAAAAAAATCTCGGCTAATGAAGAAAGTAAAGGTAATAAAATAACAAATTTCCTACCCCGCCCTTCACGAAGAGCGGGGTTTTGGTTTTTTAAAAAAAATGTTAAGATAAAATAAACTAATCAAATAAACATATGCTCGAAGAACAAAATAACCAACACGTTCGTCCATCTTGGGATGAATATTTTATGAAATTAGCCCAAATGGTTGGTGAACGCGGAACTTGTGACCGTGGTCGAGCTGGTTCAGTAGCAGTTAAAGATAAAAGAATTATGGCCACTGGCTATGTCGGTTCACCACCAGGGATGCCACACTGCGATGAAGCTGGCCACATTATTCATGAAGTGATCAATGATGATGGTACGGTTTCTAAACATTGCGTGCGTACTATTCATTCAGAACAAAACATCATCTGTCAGGCTGCTAAGTATGGTATTTCCTTAGATGGCTGCACTATTTATACTAAAATGGAACCCTGTTATGTTTGTGCGCGCATGTTGGTAGCAGTGGGCATAAAAAGAGTGGTGTGCCAAAAAAGATATCATGGCGCCAAATTAACACGTGAACTTTTTGAAAAAGCTGGTATAAAACTTGATGTTTTAGAAGATGAGTTAGAAACTTATAAAGACATGTAAATATGAATAACAAAATCGTCTGCATAACCGGACTTTGTGGTTCGGGAAAAAGTGAGGTAGCAGAATTTTTTGTAAGGGCGGGTTATGCTTATATTAGGTTTGGTCAAATTGTATTGGATGAAATAAAAAAAAGAGGCTTAGAACCAAATGAAGCAAACGAAAGACCAATTAGAGAAAGTTTTAGAAAACAATATGGAATGGCGGCTTTTGCAATTTTGAACCAACCCAAAATTGATAATTTTTTAGAAGAAGGTAAAAATGTTTTAGCTGACGGTCTTTATAGTTGGTCTGAATACAAAGAATTAAAAAATAAATATAACAATAATCTGATAGTTATTGCAGTATATGCCTCTCCTAAAACACGTTATGCTAGATTAGAGGATAGAAGAAATCGCTATGACAATGACCCTAATTTAAAATATCGTTCATTTTCCAAAAAAGAAGCCAAGGATCGTGATTATGCCGAAATAGAAAATATTGAAAAGGCAGGACCAATTGCGATGGCCGATTTTACTATTATTAATGAAGGAACTTTGGTAGATTTACATGCACAAATAGAAAAAATTTTAGAAAAAATATGTTAAAAAATATTATTTTTGATTGGTCCGGAACAATAAGTGATAATACAAAAAAAGTTTATTTAACAGCTATGGCTATTTTTAAAAAGTTTGGTGTGAAAAAAATAAGCTTTAAAGATTTTAGAAAAAATTTTAAATTACCAGTGATGCTTTTCTATAACCAATATATTCCTAATCTTTCTTTGAGTGAAGAAAAAAAAATTTATGCCGAAGAGTACGCTAAATTAAAAAAATCTACCCCTTATAAAAGTATCGATAAAATTATAAAAAATTTAGCCAAACGCGACCTTAATTTGGTGGTTATAAGCACAGATCCGCCAGCACAACTAAAAAAAGAAATTAAAAAATTTGATTTAGAAAATGTTTTTATGGATATTGAATCTGGAGTTCACGATAAATATTCGACTCTGAAAAAAAATATTAAGAAAAATAAATTTAGATTATCAGAAACCATATTTATTGCTGATACTAAATGGGAAATAGAAATTGGAAATAAAATTGGGATAAAAACTGGAGGAGTTACTTGGGGCATAGGCACGCTTAAAGAGATATCTGAAGCTAAACCAACTTATCTTATTAATAATATCGCAAAATTTAAAAAAATTTTTAATGAAACTTAAATTTAAAAAAATATATTCAGATGCGATGGTGCCGACCTATGGCCGGGCGGGTGACGCGGGTATGGATTTGTATTCTTACGAAGATAAAGAACTTTTACCCGGTGAACGTTATACTTTTAAAACTGGCGTGGCGGTAGAAATTCCGGAAAATTTTGTGATGGTCTTTTGGGATCGTTCAGGCTTGGCAGTCAAACACGGATTAACGGTTTTAGCGGGCGTAATTGATTCTAATTTCCGCGGAGAAATGGGGGTTTGTGTTTTAAATACTTCTAATGAAGAATATCAAATTAAAAAAGGAGATCGCATTGCCCAATTTTTGGTTCAGCCGGTTGAAAAAATAGAATTGGAAGAGGCGGATGAGTTGTCAGAAACAAATCGTGGGGAAAAGTGGCAGGCGTCGAGTGGGTATTAATATGTTTAAAATTATCAGATGCCAAAAAACACTTTTTAAAAAGTGTTTTTTGATTATCAATTTCTATTTCTAAAATTAAAGTTCTTTTCTGGGTAAAAGAATAATAAAAATGCCACAAAAAAAAGAAAGCCCGGCCATAATCATAAAAATCAAACCAAAGCCATAACTGGCCACCAACCAACCACCAATAGCCGAGCCAATCGCAGGAATAAAATAGGCTAAACCATCATAAATTCCCCATTGCCAAGTGGCTTTTTTACCATCAGTGTGTTTAGCAAAAACAGAATGAAAAGCTGGCCAATAAAGCGCTTCGGCCATGCCCAAAACAATCATATCAAGATAAAGCATGGCTACATTATCGGTCAAATATAACATTATATAACCGAGACCAATCACAAACTGGGACCAAGCAATGGCCAATTCGGTTTCTTTCATTTTATTTTCATAACGACTGAATAAAAAAGTTAAAAGACCAGCTACCACGCCAAAGATAGCCCAAGAATTTGCCGCCACTTCAATACCGCCGCCAACCTGCTCGACAAAAATGGCGTAAATTGGAGAGAACATGGCAAAAGCAAACATAAAAATTCCACTAATAAACAAAAGGTATTTTAAAGCGTCATTAATTAAATTGTTTTTGGAATTAATATTTTTCCTTTGTTCGTGACTGTGGTGTGGTAAATTCATAAATTTTTTATTTTTATTTAATTAATATTTAATATTATATCATTTTTTAAGACACTTGCCAAAATCTATAGGCGTGATAAGGTAATAAAGGAAAAGAAATGTATCTAAAAAAAATAAAAGTGAGGAGGAAAAATGAAAGCAGAAAAAAATGGGGAATTAAAAATATTCTCCGGGCGCGCTAACAGTATTTTAGCCACACAAATAGTTACGGCACTGGCAAAAAATTTAAACAGAAATGTGGCTTTGGGTGAAATGGCGGCAAAAAATTTCTCTGATGGAGAAATTTGGGTAAAATACGAAGAAAACATTCGTGGTTGCGATGTTTTTTTAATCCAACCAACCAATCCACCGGCTGATAATTTGATGGAATTATTGATCATGATTGATGCGGCCAGACGCGCTTCAGCCAGACGGATTACGGCGGTGATTCCTTATTTTGGCTATGCGCGCCAAGATCGAAAAGATCAACCGCGAGTGGCTATCTCTGGAAAACTAATGGCAAACTTAATCACCCAAGCCGGTGCTGATCGAGTCTTGACCATTGAATTGCATGCGCCACAAATCCAAGGATTTTTTGATATTCCTTTGGACCATCTTTATACTGGCACTGTTTTGATAGATAAAATCAAAAAAATGAAAATACCAGATCTAACGGTAGCGGCGCCAGATATCGGTAGCGTGCTTTTAGGAAGATCATACGCTCGGAGGTTAAGGGCGAAGCTGGCGATTATAAACAAAGACCGAACCGCCCATAACAAATGCAAGGTTGATTGTATTATTGGGGAGGTAGAAAACAGGAATATCTTGCTGCCCGATGATATGATTGACACCGCGGGAACTCTGCGAACCGATGTTGAAGAATTGTTAACCCGAGGAGCAAAAAAAATTTTTATTGCCGTAACGCATGGGGTGTTATCTGGGGACGCTTGGCAAAATCTAACACACCCGCAAATTGAAAAAATTCTAATTTGTAACACTCTAGAGTTTGCCGTGCCAGAGCAATTACAAAAAAAAGTAGAAATTGTTTCAGTGGGAAAACTGTTAGCTGATGGTATCCAAAGAATACACGAAGAAAGATCAATCTCTGACCTTTTCCCAGAGAGAAGAAATGCTATTTCATAAATAACATAAAAGCTCCTGCCAGAGACGGGAGCTTTTTTATTTTTAGAAAAATTTTTTATCTATTAAAATATTTTTCCTTTTTGCCAATCAAGTTCGGCCTGCTGCAATCGCTCTACAGTACCGATATCTTGCCAATAATAATCATCAACTTCAAAAACATTAATTAATTTTCCTTGGGCAACCAGATTTAGATATAAATCAACACTACTAAATTTGTTTTCTTGGGGCATTAAGGAAAAAATTTTTGGCGAGACAAGATGAATACCCAAAAAACCAACTTCTTTTGGTGTCCCAGTAAAATTTTTTGCCACTATTCTTTTGAGGTTATTTTTCTTATCAAAATGTCCGATTAAGCGGCCGCCTGGAGCTACTAAAAACGGGCGGGAAGTGATTCGATTATTAACTAATAAAGTGGCCAAAGCCGAGCTGCTTTTTTGAAATTCCAAAGCTGGCAATAAATTAATATTAGTTAAAATATCAGCATTAAAGATAATAAAAGGGTTTGAATCTTTTAAAAAAAATTGGGCGTTTTTAATAGCGCCGCCAGTATCCAAAAGCTCATGTTCAAAAAATGTCTGACAAATATTTAAATCCTTTTTTTGGGTTAAAAAATCAGTAATTTGATTAGCTAAATAATGACTATTAACAGCAATTTCCTTGACACCGTTTTTTCTTAAATAAAAAATAGCTCGCTCCAAGAGAGTTAAATCACCCACTTTAAGCAGCGCTTTGGGGGTAGTAATGGTTAATGGTTGCAAACGAGTACCAAGTCCGGCCGCTAAAATCAAAGCTTTCATAAATTATTTTTTAAAGAAAGATGTTGAACCTTAACCTTAATACCTTTTTCTTTTAGATAGCTGGCTAACTTTTCGGCGCAATAAACGGAACGGTGGGCGCCGCCAGTACAACCAAAAGAAACCATCAAATCAGTATAGCCCCTGGTTTGATAACTATTGATGGAGAGATCAATAAGCTCATAGACATGATTTAAAAAATTTTGCACTCTTTCTTTGGCGTCGAGATAGTTTTTAACTGCTTCATCCAATCCGGTTAATTTTTCTAAATCTTTTTCCCAAAAAGGATTAACCAGACCGCGACAATCAAAAACAAAGCCGCCATTATTTTCTGTTTCATCAATTGGTCGGTCTGATTTTTTAAAACCAAAACTAAAAATTCTAACCAAAAAATCTCTATTTTCCGGCATGGCCTGGTCCCAAGAATTTAGTTGGCAAATTTTAGCAATAATCTCTTTCAAGCTGGGCATGTTGGTTAAGAAAGAAAGTTTTCTTTCGATTAAATTTAGATTTTCAATAGCCAAAGGAATGCTTTTTAAAAAATGTGGCTTGTTTTTAACTAAACCCAAAAAACCATAAGCGCCCAAAGCTTGCATAATTCTAATCAAGACAAAACCATAGAAATATTTTTTAAACTTTTCTTGGTCAACACTTTTTATTTTATTAACTTCGGATAAATAATAATCTAATAATTCGGCCCTAATCTCTTCGGGAATTTTAGCTTTAGCATCATAAAGCAAAGAAGCCAGATCATATTGCAAGGCCCCCCGTCGACCAGATTGATAATCGATAAAATAAGGTGTCCCATTTTTTAACATAATATTGCGAGACTGAAAATCACGATAAACAAAAAAATCTTTTTCTGCTTCTAACAAAAAACCGGCTAATTTGTTAAAGTCTTCTTCTAGGCGTTCATTATCAATTTCTTCCTTATAAAAAAGGTTTAAAAAATTCCATTTAAAATAGTGCATGTCCCAAAGCATCGATTCGTGGGCAAACTCAATATGTTGATAACAAAGACCATAATTAATGTGTTGGCCAGCAGTAATTTGAATAAGTGGTAAAATCGCTAAAATTTCTTTATACTTGGCAATTATTTCTGAATCAAATTCTTGTTTCTCTTGTCTTTTTTTTTCTAACCAAGTAAATAAAGTTTCGTCACCCAAATCTTCTTCTAAATAAACATGGCGTTCTAAGTCGACTAAATAAATTTGTGGCACATTAATTTTATGAGCGAAAAAAGTCTCAGAAAAAGAAATAAAGGCCTCATTTTCTTTGCGATTTTTACCATAAACCCCAATGGCTGTTTGACCATTGCCGACTAACCGATAGAGTGTGCGATCCGAACCGTCACCTTTTAAATTTTTAATTTCGGTGCTCGCTACTCCAAAATATTCCTGAAACATTTTTTTTAACAATTCTTGCTCAGACATAATTTTAATTTAAAATCGCCGTTAAATATTTTTCACCAGTATAATCCACAAAAATTTTATTAATTTGTTCCCCCAATTCTTTTTGTGATTGTTCATCAACTAATAAATTTTTAATCTGGGCCACCAATTTTTCGCTTGTTAATTCTTTTTGTGATAAATAAAGAGCGGATTTTTTCTCTGCAAAATACTTGGCATTTTCCTCTTGGTGCGAATCGGGAATCGGAATAATAATAGTTGGTTTTTTAAAATAGGCCAGTTCGGTTAAAGTGGACATGCCAGCACGAGAAATGACCAGGGTTGCCTTAGAATAAACCACGGCCAGCTGATCTGCATTTAAAAATGTAAATTGCTGATAATTTTCTCTGGCATTTTGGCGCTGGATACCTGCCTTGCCGGCAGGCAGGCTTTGACACTTGTTTTTACCAGTCAGGTGAATGATATTACAAAACTTAGTCAATTTCTCTAATGACTGCCAAACTAATTCATTAAGGAACAAAGCACCAGTGCCACCGCCAAGAACGAGAACTATTGGTAAATTATTATTAAAATGAACAAACATTTTTTCTCTTAATTTCTCTATTTCTTTATTTCTTAATTTCTCTCTAACTGGATTACCAACTAAAACAGCTTTTTCTTTTTTAAAATCATCCAAAGATTTTTCTAAGGCCACGGTTATTTTTTTGGCAAACGGAGCCATTAATTTATTAGCCAGGCCCACCCGCACATCTTGCTGATGCACAAAAATTGGCACTCTTAAAAACCAGCCAGCCCACGCCACAGGCACAGCCACAAAAGAGCCGGCAGTTAAAATTAAATCTGGCTTAAATTTTTTAATAATAAAAAAAGCTTGCCAAAAGCCAACTTTAATTTTAAAAAAATCAAATAAATTTTTAAAAGAAAAATAACGGCGAAATTTACCGCCGACAATGGATTTAAAATTAATGCCTTCACTCTCAACCACTTGGCGCTCTGGGCCAAACCTGGTGCCTAACCATAAGGCTTCGTCACTCGGCACTTTGGCACTTTGACGCTTTGACACTAATTTCTGATGGGTGGCAATAAGCGGACTAACCGAACCCAAAGTGCCGCCACCGCTATAAAGAATTTTCATAGGATAAATAATTTGGTAGCCCGTAGGAGAATCGAACTCCTGTTACTAGGATGAGAACCTAGCGTCCTAGCCGCTAGACGAACGGGCCAAAAATAATTGTGATTTATAATAAATTTTTAAAGATGGTGCTTTTGTTTAATTATTTTTTTAGCTAATTCATATTCTTTAACTTTTTTTAACCAAGTCAGGCGATAAAAAAATTTAGGCAGCCAAGAACTCATGGTACCATGACTTTTAGATTGCCACAAGAGTTCGGGTAGAAAAATTCCTGTTTCATGGTGGGCTAAAAGAGCCAGCCATAAATCCCAATCTTGAAATTTTTTTAATGATTCATCCCAAGGGATATTGGGAAAAGATAATTTTTCCAAAGCCCGGCGGCGAATTAAAGACATGGTGGAAATGTAATTATTTTGTTTTAATTTTTCTTGGTCAAAGGGAAAAAGTTTAAAAGTTTTCCAACCAAATTTAAAAGATGAGTATGAGTAGGCTTTATCTAGGTTATTTTCTAAAACATTAAGCATTTTTTCTAAAGCATTATTTTTTAAAAAAATTACATCGCTATCACAGAAAAAAATATACTCTCCAGTTGATTTTTGCCAGCCAAAATTTCTGGCTTTGGCTGCACCAGAATGATCAATAAAATATTTCTGTAATTTTAATCCTTTAATTTCTAAATTTCTCAATTTCTCAATTTCTTTACTCCCATCATCAACCACGATTATCTCTATTTCATCTTTATACAATTCAAAAATTGTCTGCGGTTTTAAATTGTTTAGCAGTTTGGTTAAATTTTTTTCATTATTATAAACAGGAATAATAATAGATAACAACATAAAAATAGCGCTTGACAATTTTAGAAAGATAAATTAAAATAAAAAGCACCAAAAAAATAAAGTTGGGAAGGAGGCATCATTGGTTTTGGTAAACCAAATTTACCGCGGAAATGATGTTGGTTCAAAAGAGACTTTTGTGCGAGTGGTTAGTCACCACGAGCATAAAAACGAAGTCCAGTATCATTTCTGTGATCAAAACGGCAGAGCTAAAACCGGGCTCGTAAGCCGGACGACGGAGAGTTTTTTATCTCTTTTTAGACTGGCTTAAAAACACCACAGACGATGAACGCATGTTTGTCGTCTTTTTTATTTTTCTAAAACTTTTATTATATTGTCAACTAAATCATCAATATTTTCTGGATTAACAAAATTTGCTTTAAAATAATTCTGTAAAGATTCTTTAATGCCGCCAACATCCGAGGTAATAATTGGTAAATTAAATTCTTGGGCCTCTAAAAAAACCACGCCAAAACTTTCAGTATCTGTTGAAGGCGAGGTTCCGGAACCTCGCCTTCGAGGAGTCATAATAAACGCGTCGGCCAACTCATAATAATTAGGCAAATCTTGGTGTGGCACAGAACCAGCAAAAATTACCCTATCGACACTTTTTATTTGAAAAGTGCCAGCCACATCATCCCCTCCTTTCGAAGGAGGGGCCTCTCGGCGATTAGCCGGAGGGGGAGGTAATAATTCGTTGGCAATTTTAATTAATCTGTTTTTATCTGGGCCATCGCCAATAATTAGATAAACCAAATCTGGAATTTTCTGCCAAACTTTTGGCAAAGATTCAAGCACCCGATCAATACCTTTAGATTCTACCAAGCGCGCCACAGTTAATAAAACTTTTTTGTTAGCTAAATTATATTTTTCTTTTAATTCTGCTACTTTCTGTGGATCAACCATTTCTTTTTTTAATGTATTAACTGGATAAACAATTCTTATTTTTTCCGGCTGAACTTTAAAATCATTGATTAAAATATTTTTAGTAAATTCAGTGTTGGCCTCAACAAATTCGGCGTCCTTCAAGATTTTCTTAGCTAACAAAAATTTGCGTTTATTCTTTTTGGCACGAAGCAAATCATTACCGTGGCAGGTGACAAAGTAAATTATGTCATTCCCGCCCCGCAAAATGCGGGGGGAATCCCCTTGAACTACGAGATCCTCACTTTTGTGAGGATGACAATGAGAAAATAAATTCATTATTTTACAGATTAACCAAACCGCTGTGCCCACTGGCAAAATTTGCCCTGCCCATAAACGTTTAATTTTTTCTTTTTTTGCTATTTTATAAATGTGCCAAACTAAAGGCAGCCAGTGGGGCCAGATAAAACGCCAAAAAAAATGCTTATAAATTAATTTAAAATCATAAATCTTAAATCGTAAATCATAAATCTCTGATTTATTCATCAAAACAACCACTGTCTTACCGGTATCAACCACCTGTCTGACTCTTTGCCTATAATAATTGGCAATGCCACCGATTAGGGGCGGAAAATCCATGGTAATTAAAAGCGTTTTCATGGCTTAATTTTATTAAATTTAAGCCGAAAAAGCAAATTAAAAACAGGCGCTAAACCTGTTTAATAAATAAGCAATTATAATGACTTTTTAATTCTTAAAGACAATAAAATGTCATTTAATTCCTGGCGGGTAAAAAAACCAAATAAAAACAAGGCCAAAAAATAAACTAAGGCGCCTAAAATAATTAGATATATAAAATGAATTTTAAACAATAAGAGCCATAAAACGAAAACCATAATAATGCCGGCAAGCAAGCTTTGTAAAAAACTGGTTAATAAATATTTTTTATTATATTTTAAAATTTTGTTAGTGGCATAAATTCCTAAAACAAAAAGCACGACAGTGCTCACTAATGAGGAAATGGCGCCACCAACATAAGTTAAGCGCGGAATTAAAAAAATATTTAAAAGAGTGTTAACCGCCACAGCCACACCAATTTGCTTGGTGTTTTGCAGCTGTTTAGAGCAGGCATTTAAAAGCGAGCCAATGGGAAAAGTTAAAAATAAAAAGATGAGCGAGCCGGCTAAAATCTGCAGTGGCAAAATGGCGCCATAATATTCGCGGCCAAAAATTTGGGGCACAAAATCCGGCGCTAAAATTAAAAGCCCGCCGGCAATGGGCGCGCTAATGAACATTAAATAGCGCATGGCTTTTTCAAAAGTACGCGCTAACTTTTCCTGGTCAGTGGCAAAAAATTCTGACAAGGCTGGGAAAAGAGCGGCCACAAAAGCCAGGGGCAAAAAATGAATGGCTAAAATTATTTTTGTCGCGACCGAATAGATGCCGACATTGGCATCGCAAATAGCTTGGGTAGCGCAACCAATTTTGGATAAAAAAATCGTATCAATTTGGGTATTAAGGCGCGCTAAAATTCCGGTCAAAGCAAAAGGCCAGGCAATAATTAAAAGTTTTTTGGCTAAAGAACGATCAATTTGTATAGTCGGAATAAGATGAGTGCGCCGGCGCATTTCCCAATAACTAAAAAAACACAAAAAAGAGCTGCCCATCAAAACAGCCAAAACCTGCACCACCACCCCCAAATCTAGGATTAACAAAATTGCGCCGACAATAATTACTAATGATTCAAAAAAAACAATCCCCGCGCTTTCATATTTTAAATTTTGGTGGCCACGAAGCACACCCCAAAAAGTATTGGAAAAAGTATCAAGGAGCATAATAACACCGGTCAAATAAACCAAATTTTTGGTAATTTCCGGATAGTCCATGAGATTAATTAAAATCACAACGAATAAATAGACAAATAAACTTAAAAATAATTTTATACCAAGCACGTTGGCGAGAATTTCTTTGGTCCGGCTCCGATCTTTGGCAATCTCACGGGTTAAAACAGAATTCAAACCGACATCAACAAAAACACTAAAAATAGTGGTGAACGAAAAAGCAAAAGTATAACGACCCAAATCTTCCACGCCTAAACCGCGCGCTAAAAAAGTAAAATAAACAAAAGCCAAGACTTTTTGAAATACTAAAGCTAAAGTATAATAAGTGGTGTTTTGAGTTAAGGTTTTAGCTTGGACCATACAAATTTTATCCCCTCCTTACTAAGGAGGGGCCTCTCGCCACAAAGTGGCGGAGGGGGGGTTAAGAAAAACAAATTACTTTTAGTTTAGCAAAAAAATGTCAATCTGACAAAATATAAAAATCTCATATTTTCTACACTTGCCTCGAAAATGTAAAACTTTGTTTTACGTTTCACTCGCTCACTTGAAAATAAAAAGCGGGTCGTTCTTACGAACGACCCGCACGATGTAGCGCAAGCTATTTGATTTTGTAACTGCCCGCAACAAGAAACATTGGAGCGTTGTCGCGGATGTTATATGTTGATGAAACTTCAATCACGGCTGGCCCCGCCGGGATTGAGTATTTCATATATGGGAGATTCATCGGCTTCTCTCGCAAATAATGCAGAAGAGAATAGCCGAGGCCTAATTTACCAACCGAGACATCAACGGCTTGGTAACCAAAGCCAAAATTGATGTCCCAGCCGGGGTGCTGCGGCCGACCAAAGAAAATTCCGTTCCAGCTTGTGAAGCTTAGGAATTTCCACGGGCTGAAAACCGCAATCGGCGCTACCCACATGGCGTTGTTCTGCTGGCCAAAAGTCGGGCCGCAGAAAAAACTACCATGCTTTTTCATCAACACCACCTGGCCCAGAGTGGCGTTGACTTCAAGAGAGAGCAGGTCACCATGGGCATTGGCCATGGTGCCGATGGCACCAACTCCGGACGAGAGCGCACTCTCTCCAGAGTAGATCTTCGCCTCGGCGAGGCGAAAACCTTGGGCCAACACAGCCCCGGCCAAAAACACAACAGCCAGAACAAAAACCAACAAAAACTTTTTCATAAATAATCCTCCCTAATTTTATATGTGAAAAAATTAAAATTGCTGCTGGAATAAAATTCCCCAGCCGTTTTGATTGTTGCTCGCTAACTTAAACAAATTAAAGCGAACAACAGTCTTTGAACTGGGAGAAAAATTAACCCCAGCGCTCCAGCCATTGGTTGTTTTGTCACCAACTTTAAGCGACTCAACTAAACCAACCAGCTGAAAATATTTGTTTAGATCAAACGTTGACATGATCCAGCGGCCGATCTTTTGACCGTTGTAGTCAATATTGTTTTGCCCTCCATTGATCCAAAACATTTTATACTTCCACGTTAGGTCGCCGCCCAAAATTTGGCGATAACCATCAGGCTGCTGACCAGACCAACAAATCACTCCTGGTGTAAAACCAAAAGATAAATTGTAGGTCGCGCGACCAGTAAAATCCAAGGACTTATTATCGTCCTTGAATTTAGATGTGCCATTGGTCACGCCGACCATGGCCCAAATTCCCTTCCAATTTTCCTGCGCGAATACACCTAAGCCATATGGGTGGCTAAACAAAGCAACAGGATAATTAAGAATGGGTAAATTATGCGGCCCTGGAAATTGATATGAAATCGGATCCAGGGTTCTTCCGACAATCAGCTTCGGCATCCACTCCTTTGGAAACTGAAAATTAATTTGAGCAAAGCCAAGTTCTGGCTTGCCCTCTTTGTCAAAGTCGGTATAGGTAACATAACCGACTTTAATATTTTTAATTCCAATTTCCACTGGTCCGGTAAGTATTACTCGAACCTTAGGAATGGAAAATCCACTGGAATCGGCCTTGATCTGGCCAAAACCAGACACAGTGGCTCCGTTTTCACCAGCAATAAGCTGGCTAACCAGAACCAAAATAACCACGATGCTAAAGAAAAAATTTTTCATTTTGAACTCCTATTCTTTTGATTTATAAATGAACATTTTTCTTTTTATTTAATAAAAAAACTTCTCCATAGAGAAGAAGATTAAAAAATATGCGCTGAAAGACCTATATAAATAATACTTTATAAGTCTTTTTCTCTCTTCTCTAATTATAGTTAGTATAGCACAAATAGAATTTTTGTCAATATTTTTATTAAATTCTAGCTAATATTGGCTAAATTTATCTAATAAAAAACTGGCCCAAGATTATGAGCCAGATGATTTATAAAAAACTTAAAATTATTTTAAATAAAATTGATAAACAATAAAGCCATCAACAATTAGACCAGCAATGCCAATTAATAAAAGAATAATTATACACCAGCGCGGTACCTGATGATATTTTTTTAAAATAAAAAAAGACAAAATTATAATATAACAGAAACAAATAATGCCAAAGATGTCGAAAAATTGTGGTGGTAACATATTTTTATTGGATAATATTTGGTGTTTACTTGATAAAATCCGAGCCAATTGGAACCAAGTTATTGAAGTAATAATACCAATGCAACCGCAATAAGAAAAAGGGCGAGCCAACCAAGAGTAACTAAAAGCAAAATAATTGCCTCTTTTTTCGAGCCGCCAAGATATAAATAAATTGGTCTACCAAAAACCAAGAGCCCGGTAACGGTTGCTGATATTATAAAAAGCAGCAACATAAAAATGGGGATAAATAAATTAGGCTCCGGCACTTCCCCAAATAATGATTTAGTATTGGATAATAATCCCGCTACGGCGGATACATAAACCAAAACGCTAAATGCACTGATTAAACTTTTTATAAGATAATCTTTTTTCTTCATAAAATTAATAGCTACGCGTAGTCTGTTGTAAATTTTGGTGGACCCTACCGGGCTCGAACCGTTTTAAAGCAATACTATTGCTTTAAAACCCTCCGCGTTGCTATGCTAAATTCTGGAATTAAAATAATGTCATTTGGTGGACCGATGGGGACTCGAACCCCAGACCCTCGCGTTGCAAACGCGATGCTCTACCAACTGAGCTATCGGCCCGAAAATTAAATTGTTACTGTTGTCATCCTGAACTTGTTTCAGGATCTCAATTAACTAGTTATTATTGATGCAAAGAGATGCTGAAATAAATTCAGCATAACATAATAAAAAAATTTTATATTTTAAAGATGATTATTTTATTCTCCTCCAAGTCGGCGCCCGGGCGCAAAAACAGCTAATAAAATTTCTTGCATTAAGCCAGTCATCCACATTAAAGCCAAAATAATAATAATCAAGCCAATTAATTTATACAGGGTGCGCGAACCGCCCCAGGTGCCAAATTTAGCTTCGGCCCAGGCAGAATAATCAAAAAAGTTTAAAATCCATTCGGTTTTGACGACCATAAAACAACCAATAGCGATAAAAAGAAAAGAAATAAAGTATTTCATAAGAATTTAGATTCCTGATCCACCGCAAATGCGGGGCAGGCAGGTCGGGAATGACAAAATGATTTGGTGGGCAGTATAGGACTCGAACCTATGACATCTTCGATGTAAACGAAGCGCTCTACCAACTGAGCTAACTGCCCATTTTTTCCATTTCTTTTAGTTTCTCTTGCCACCAATTATTAATAGCCTCTCTGTGTTGGGTGGGCCCCATTTGACGAAAATAAGTAACTTTGTCTTTTAAAATTTTTCGATAATAGTTATAAATTTTTTTATCAGACAAAACCATTAAACTTATTTTTAAATCGGCCAATTCTTTCCGTTTAAGAAATTCTGGATCACGATAACGATTAATGGATAAATCAAAATCTAGTGGAATAATTTGAAATTTGTTTTTAATAATTTTTTTAGCCAAAGTTTTTATTTTTAAGACGCGGGTCTGTTCTACAAAAATAAAAATATTTTTATCAATCTTTGTGTTTTCAATTATTTTATTAGCAAAAAGAATATTTTCCATGGTAGATAAAGATTTATTTTCCAGTTTATATTGCCAACTCTTGGTGTAATTTTTAACAAAATCTCTTTTAGCAAAAAATAAAAACAGTTTTTTCATTTCTGCTTATTCTGTTCTGGTATAAGGCTTAAAAATATCTGTATTACCACCACAAAAAATTATGACCGGTTTGTTTTCATCTTTATTTAAACAAATCTGATAGATATGATTAAACACCAATCCCAAATATTTTCTGTAGGGTTCATCCTTTAAGATATCTTTCGGAATACCATAACCGGGTATTATAAAAATATTTTTCATAATTTTTATTTGCAAACGAGAGGACTTGCCGTGCCCCACATAGGGTGCGTGATCCGCCTTTGGCGGAAACTCTTTATAAAAATGCCGAGGAGAGGATTTGAACCTCCAAACCCTTGCGGGTGCTACCACCTCAAGGTAGTGCGTCTACCAGTTTCGCCACCTCGGCATATTGTCTACTGCGTCCGTATAATAATTAAAAACGACCACTAATGATCGTTTTTTATTATAACAAAATAATCAATTTAAGCAAGAAATTAAAACTTTTTTTCGTTTAATCTTTTTTTGTAGGTGCGCAAATAATATAATTTAGCCCGGCGCACAGCAGCTTGTTTAACTGGCACAATTTTTTCAATTAAAGGCGAATAAAGAGGGTAAATTTTTTCCACACCGATACCATCAGAAATTTTACGCACCGTGAAAGTGGCTGAAGGAGTGTTTGGTTTTTTAACAGCAATAATAATCCCTTCAAAAACCTGGGCGCGAGTTCTTTCTTTGCCTTTAGCATCAATGTCTTTGATTAATTCATAAACTTTCACGGTTAAACCGGGTTTAACCAATGCGGCTAATTTTTCTTTTTTATTGTCTGTCTGATCGCTCATATTTTTGATTAATTAATGTGGTTATGACTATTTTATCAAGTATTTAAAATCTAGTCAAGTTACTGCGCGGTTGATAATTAAACAGCTGCGGCGGCTAAAAATTTTTTAAATTTTATTGGTTGAGATAATTTAAACTCCTGCCAATCATGATTTAAATCATAAAAACCAAGTTTGGCCGCATAAAGAAAAATAAAATCAGGTGCTGATTTTTTATTTTGATGACGAAGGTCTTTGGTTTGATAGAGTTTATCGCCGACAATGGAATGGCCAATACTTTTTAAGTGCACGCGAATTTGATGAGTCCGGCCAGTAAGAAGTACTATTTTTAATAAAGTATAAGATTTAAATCTTTTAACAACTTCAAATTCCGTAATGGCTTCCTTGCCGTTCTCTACTTCACCAAAATGGGCGGTCATAAGCCCAGTCCTAGCCGACCGACTAATAACGCGCTCAATCCGACCGGAATCTAAATTAACGGAGCCGTATACCAAAGCCAAATACTCTTTTTTAATCTGACGAGTTTTAAATTGCTCTTTTAAAGAATTAAACATTTTTTGCGTTTTGGCAATAACCATCAAACCAGAAACATCTCGATCAAGGCGATGCACAATACCCGGGCGAATTTTACCATCTTTATTTTCCCGATCATAAACTTTCTTAATAGCTGGATATTTTCTAATAAGCCAGTCGACTAGCGTATTATTTTCTTGGGCAGCAGTAGGATGAACCAAAATTCCAGCTGGTTTATTAATAACTAAGTAATCATTGTTTTCGGCTATAATTTTGATGTTTATCTTTTTATCATTGGTCTTATTGCTCTCTAATTTCTTTATTTCTAATTTCTTTATTTCTATGATGTCTTTTTCTTTTAAAAAATAATGCGGTGTAACTTTTTTTTGATTAACAAAAACAAAACCGGCTTTAACCAATTCTTGAAGCTTGCTTCGGGATAAAGCCGGAAATTTTTGTGATAAAAATTTATCCAAGCGTTCGTTAACTTGGAAATCAGTAACAATAAATTTTTGGCCAGCCATAAAATTATTTTTTCAAAGCATCCTTCAGGGTCTTGCCAGCCTTAAATTTAGGCACGGTAACTGAAGGCACCTGAATCCGTTCACTGGGATTTCTGGGATTAACACCAGCTCGAGCAGAACGAAATTTGGCCGAAAAAGTACCAAAGCCAGTTAAAGTTACTTCTTTGCCGGCTTTTAAATTTTCAATCACCACGTCTTCTAAGGCCTGTAAAACTTTTTCTACTGTTATTTTCTCCTGGCTGGTTTTATCCGCAATGGTTTGAATTAATTCGGGTTTATTCATAGGGTTAAATATTAAATTAATTAATATGAACTAACTTTTCAATTCTTTTTAGAGACAAACATTTGGCGGTTTTATCATCGATAGCTACTACTACGGCATTAATGACTGCCTGGCCATTTTCTGGAAATTCGTGGGCCATGCCAGTTTGCGTTAAAAATTTATCGATAATAATTTCTTTTTTCACGCCAATAACTGTATTGACACCACCGACCATACCTACATCAGTTAAATAACCGGTCCCGCCCGGTAATATTTTTTCATCGGCAGTCGGAACGTGGGTGTGGGTCCCCAATACAACAGAAACACGGCCATCAGCATACCAGCCAAAAGCAACCTTTTCCGAAGTAGCCTCGGCATGTAAATCTATTAAGATAATATCACTTTTCTTGGGTTTAATCAATTTCAATAAATAGTCCAATTTACGAAAAGGACAGTCAGCACTTTCAGAAAAAAATACCCGGCCCAGTAAATTAATGATGTAAATTTTTTTTAAACCGTTTTTGGTTTTAAAATTAAGCGCCAAATATTCTTTACCCGGCACAGTGGGCGGATAATTGGCTGGCCGTAAAAGATTAAATTCCTGGCTCTTTAAAAGTTCGCCGTATTCACCTTTTTTAGTCACGTGATTGCCGGAAGTAAAAACATTAATGCCTAAAGTTTTAATCTCATTTAAGGTTTTAGCGGTTACCCCTTGACCGTGAGCCAAATTTTCCACATTAGCCATAATTAAATCTGGCTGATATTTTTTTTTCAATTCAGGCAATGCCTTGGCCAAAGCCCGGCGACCAAGTTTGCCAACAACGTCACCAAAAAATAAAATGGTCATAATTATCTCGCGTATTCAATAATCCGAGTTTCACGAATCACATTAACTTTAATTTCACCCGGATATTTTAATTCTTGTTCAATTTTATTAGCAATTTCACGCGCTAATTTTTTAGCTGACCAATCATCGATTTTCTCTGGCTCAACAAAAACACGAATCTCACGGCCAGCTTGAATAGCATAAACCTTGTCTACGCCAGCAAAAGATTTAGCTGTATCTTCTAATTCAGACAAGCGTTGAATATAGTTTTCATAACTGTCTTTTCTGGCGCCCAAACGGGCACCGGAAATAGCATCGGCCACTTTGGAAATGGCCCCTAAAAGAGATTCGGGTCGATCCTCATGATGTTCGATAGAGACTCGGGCAATTTCCTCTGGTAGACCATATTTTTTTAAAATTTTATAACCAATTTCTGGGTGGGTGCCTTCAATTTCATGATCTACGGCCTTACCAATATCGTGAAGCAAGCCAGCTTTTTTGGCCAAAGCCGGGCTAGCACCCAATTCCTCAGCCAAAAGTGCGGAAAGTTGCGCCACCTCGATCGAATGTTGCAAAACATTTTGGCCATATGAAGTGCGATATTTAAGCCGGCCTAAAATTTGAATTAATTTTGGATCAAGTCCGGCCACCCCAACCTCATAACACGCATCTTCGCCAGCCTTTTTAATTTCCAAAGCTAGTTCTTTCTTAACTTGATCGACGGTCTCTTCAATCCGACCAGGATGAATGCGCCCGTCTAAAATCAATTTTTCCAAAGACATCTTAGCCACTTGGCGCCGAAGTGGAGAAAAAGCGGAAACCAAAATGGCACCCGGAGTGTCATCGACGACAATTTCCACACCCAATAAATTTTCCAAGGTTTTAATGTTTCTACCTTCGCGACCAATAATCCGACCCTTCATTTCATCGGAGGGTAAATTAACAACCGAGCTAGTGGTTTCAGCGGTATGAGCCGAGGCGCAACGTTCAATAGCTAAAGTTAATAATTCTTTGGCTTTGTGTTCCAATTCTTCTTGAGTTTGATTTTCAATTTTTCTGACGCGCGAAAACAATTCATCCTTGACGCCTTGCTCTACATTCTCAATCAAAACTCTCTGCGCTTCGCTTTTGGTCATTTCAGCAACTTTTTGCAATTTTTCTAATTGCTGGGTCTTAATTTGTTCGATCTCTTGTTTGATTTTTTCCACCTTTTCCGCCTTGTCTAATAATTGCTGTTTTTTGTCTTCAAACTCCAAAAGTTTTTGATCAAACATCGATTCTCTCTTTTCTAGTCGGCGTTGTAGTTCATTAATTTCTTTGCGCCGTTCCTGTTCTTCACCCTTAGCTTCATCTATAATCTTAAGAGCCTTATCTTTGGCATCCATCAAAACATCGCGATATTTAACCTTGGCTTCTTCAATTATTTTTTCGGCTCGAGCTTCGGCTGATTCAGCATAACGACGCGCCAGAGCCCGACGGACCAAGTAGCCAATACTCAATCCTAAAAGCAAGCCGATTAATAAATAAAATAACATAAAAACTCCTAATTTCATTTTGGAATATAGAAAAAAGGAGTTTGATAATAAAGCTATTTATCTTTTAAAATAAAGCTAAAAATCAAATAACAAAAATTTCCTTAAAATAATTTAAAAAAGGAGGCTGATGTATTAATTAATGAAAAAATTAGTAGTTCCATTTTAAATTAAAATATTGAAATTTTTTACTAAAATTAGCCAATAATTCCTTTATTTTGACAAAATTTTCTGTATTCCAAAATATGATAGTTAATAAATTTTCATGGTTATTATAACACCAAAAAAATAATTTGGCAAGACGGCCAAATTACTTAATTTCCAAACCAACAAAGGCCCATTTAGCTAATTCCCAAAAAAACAAGAATAGAATAATAAAAAAAGCAAAGCGTGAGGCCATGTTTCTTAGGCCGGGAAAAATAAGCAAAAATAAACCAGCAACAACCATGGTTAAAAACAAAGAAATTAATTTAGTGTCTTCGGCTTTATCCATATTTTTTATTTTATCATCTTATTTAATTATCGGCCAACGCTCAACCATTAAAAGGTCACTTTTTTTTACTGGCAAAGATTGATAAATGGTTTCGGTAATAAAAGGTATAAAAGGATGTAAAAGCTTTAAACTGGTAATTAAAACATAAAATAAAATTTCTTGCGCTGCTTTTTTACTTTTTTCGTCGGCACCGTTTAGGCGATCCTTAACGGCTTCAATATAAACATCACAGAAATCATGCCAAAAAAATTGATAAGCATCTTGAGCCGCTTCATGAAACATATAATTATCTAGATTTCGCGTGACGCTTTTAGTAGCTTCATTTAAAGCTGCTAAAATTGTTTGATCAGCGGGGTCAGAAGCGACAGGAGTGGCAAGGGTGGAAGAAAAATCGTTGCCCAGGTTGTTTAAAACAAATTTACTGGCGTTCCAAATTTTATTGGCAAATCTTTTAAAACCGATAATTTTTTCTTCATAAAATTTGGAATCATTACCGGGTGTGACGCCAAAAATTAAAGACAAGCGCAGGGCGTCAGTGCCGTGTTTGTCACACACTTCTCTGGGATCAATGCCAATGCCAAGAGATTTAGAAAATTTTTGGCCACTCTTATTGCGGAGCATGCCATGAATATAGACTTCTTTAAAAGGAATTTCCTCCAAAGCATAAGTGGACATTAAAATCATCCGCGCCATCCAGAAAAATAATATTTCATAACCCATCTGCATCCAACTGGTGGGGTGAAATTTTTTCAAATCCTCTGTTTTCTCCGGCCAGCCAAGCGTGGAAAATGTCCACAGCCCTGATGAAAACCAAGTGTCCAAAGTATCAGGATCTTGCTCCCAATCCCCACCTTTTGGTGGTTTGTCACCAACATAAATTTCTTGTTTATGATAGTAAACCGGAATCCGGTGTCCAAACCAAATCTGGCGGGAAATGCACCAGTCGCGCAGATTATCAATCCAGTTGAAATAACTTTTTTCAAACCGCTCGGGCGTGATTTTTATTTTTTGTTTTGGATCATTATTCAAGCCGGTGGTAAAAGCTTCTTTCATTAAATCTTTTAAACTTTTATTTTTGCCGGGAATTTTTTTATTAACACTCACAAACCACTGGAGCATGGGAATGGCTTCCACCACGTCGCCAAAACGGTCAGAAGTGCCGACATTTTGCGGAATGTCTTCTTCTTTGATAAATAAATTATTTTCTTTAAGCCAGTCAATAAATTTTTCTCTGGCTGCCAAAACTTTTAAGCCCGCATAATTTTTGCCAGCGGCTTCAGTCATCCGGCCGAAATTATCAATCACTGGAATTAATTCCAAGTTATGTTTTTCTTTTAATTCAAAATCAATTTGGCTATGGGCTGGCGTCACACCCAAAGCGCCGGTGCCATATTCAGGATCAACTATTTCATCGCCAATAATTTTGATGGCTAGGGGTTTGGCGGCGCCAACATCAACTTGAAAAGTTTGGCCAATATATTTTTTATAACGTTCGTCGTTTGGATTAACCGCAACCGCGGTGTCACCAAGCTTTGTTTCTGGCCTGGTGGTGGCAATCGTGATGGGAAAATCAGCACTATATTTAAAAGTATAAAGCTTGCCGGATTGTTCCTGATAAACCAATTCATCATCACTGCAAGTGGACTGGCCCTTGACTGACCAATTCACCACCCGGTAGCCGCGATAAATTAAGCCATCATTATACATTTTAATGAACATTTCATTAACCGCCTTTTCTCGCTTATCATCAAAAGTATAAGCCAAGCGGCTCCAGTCGCAAGAGGTGCCCATTTTTTTAATTTGTTCCAAAATTGTTTTTTGTGATTTTTCCGCATAATCTTTAATCAGCGTCAATAGTTTTTCGCGGCCGAGTTCAGCCCGCGGATTTTTATATTGGCCAGATTTAACCAATTCTTTTTCCACTTTGGCTTGGGTGGCGACCGCCGCATGATCAGTGCCGGGAATAATGACGGCCCGCTTGCCTTGCATTCTTTGATATCTGATTTCAATATCCATGAGCGCGTTTTCCAAAGCATGGCCCAAATGCAAAACACCGGTCACATTCACCGGCGGCATGGCCAGGGAAAAAACCGGCGCGTCTTTCTCGATTGGCAAATTATCAGGATTAAAATAACCAGATTTTTCCCAAAGCTGGTAAATTTTTTCTTCGTGCTCTTTTGAATTATATGGACCTGGAGGCAGCATAAATTTTTGTCATCCTTATATAAATAAGGATCCAATCATTAATCATATTTTACTTTTTTTTCTTGATTTAGTCAATTAAAAATCCAGCTGGCGCTGGAAGATTAAAAAATGTTTTTTAAATTTAATGACTGGCTAATTTAATAATTTCTTCCACATTATCACTAGGTAATGATTTGACAGAAAATTTTTGGCCGCATTTTTGGCATTGGTAATGAATAATATATTTTTGATTTTTTAAAGTCACGCCTTGGGGCGCCATTAAGCCGCCGCAGTTGGCTTGACGGTCACCCGGAAAAACATCAACATGCTTAGACCATAAACAATTAGGGCAGTGGTCAGTATAACCAGTGCCAATAATTTTGGCGTCGCATAATTCACAAACAAAATTTTCTTTAGTGCGTTTAAATTTTAGATTAGCCATGTTGATTTTTATTATTATTCAGTTTTTACCAATTGTCAATTGGTTTTGATGGCACAATTTTTAAAAAAGTGTTAAAATTAAGAGGTTAATAATTACCTGTGTATATGAAAAAAAATATTACTTGGCTATTGTTGCTTTTATTTTTAATATTAATTCCATTAAAAAGTCAGGCTGCCGATATTGCCTTGTCTTGTTATGATACTGGCAATTGTAATTTGTGTAATGCTTTAGAATTGGGGCAAAAAATTATGCGGGCAATTTTAGGCCTAGCCGGTTCTTTGGCTTTATTATTTTTTGTCTTAGCTGGTTTTAAGATGATCTTAAGCCAAGGTAATGCCAGTAAATTTGGGGAAGCGCAAAAAATGATGACCACGGCCGTAGTAGGTATTTTTATTGTACTTTTAGCTTGGACAATTGTTAATTTTGTGATCTGGGCTTTGGTTTCTGGGCAAGGAACACCGGGCGCTGGACAAATTTTTACTAAGCCTTGGCAAACCATAGAATGCAATGTGCCAGCCGGTGGAGGTGGAAGTGGTGGTGCTGACGGAAGTGGTGGGGGCGGTGGTTCGGGAACACCAATTATTTATACTGGCTGCATATCCTCTTGGGAAGTCGGTACACCAAATCCATGCAATTCAACCCCTGGTAATTTCCCTTTCAAAATTACCAATAGTCAACAAAAACAAGATGCGTCGCCCAGTTTAATAAAATTTTTAAATAATTTGTATTCTAATCTGTTGAGTGGCGGCGTGCTATCTCCAGGAGAAATTACCATTACTTCTGTTAGCGATAGCAATGGCATTGGTTATTGTCGCGATTCAAATCCATTTCCACAACCTTGCGAAGAGGATAGAGTGACAACCAATTGTTGTTGGCATACAAAAGGTTCTTGCCATTATCGAAAAGACGGTTCTCATGCAGTAGACATAAGACTCCTAGGTAGTGATACCAAAAAAACTGCCTTGGAGAACGCAGTAAATTTTTTAGGAGGTTATTTTAAAACGGAAGGCGATCATTATCATGTGAGTTATCAGTGTAGCGGATATTAATAAAAAAATAAAAAAATATTTATATGACCCTTAAAGAAATTTTTCAAGAAGCAGTAAAAAATAAAGCTTCCGATGTACATATTATTGTGGGTAAACCGCCAATTTTTCGCATTAATGGCGAATTAAAAGCGATAAAAAATGCGCCAGATGTTAATGAAAAAAAAGCAGAAGAATTAATTTTTGGATTATTAAATCCCCAGCAAAAGGAAAGGTTTTTAAAAGAAAAAGAATTAGATATTTCTGCACAACTACCCGATAATAATCGCTTAAGAGTAAATTGCCACTTGGAGAAGGGTAATATTGGCCTGGTGGCGCGCCTTATCCCGGCTGTACTACCAACCATGGAAGAAATTTTAATGCCGCCAATTGCCTATGATTTAGCCAGGCGCAAACAAGGCTTGGTTTTATTAACTGGGCCAACTGGCTGCGGCAAATCAACCTCACTCGCGGCCATGATTAACTTAATTAATAATGAACGTTCAGTGCATATTGTCACTTTAGAAGACCCAATTGAATTTATTTTCCACCCAGTTAAATCAATTATTAAACAAAGACAAATTGGAACAGACACTGTTTCTTTCGCTGAAGGTTTAAAACATGTTGTACGGCAAGATCCAAATGTGATTATGGTCGGTGAAATGCGCGACTTAGAAACTATTAGTACCACTTTGACTTTGGCCGAAACCGGACATTTGGTTTTAGCGACCCTACACACCAACAGTTCTTCGCAAGCAATTGACCGGATTATTGATGTTTTCCCGCCATACCAACAAGTACAAATTCGGCTACAACTATCTTTAGTCTTAAACGGCATCATTGCCCAACAATTATTGCCAAAAACAGATGGCGGGCGTATTGCGGCACGAGAAATATTAATTAATACGGCCGCAGTGGCTAATTTAATCAGAGATCAAAAAACTGCTCAAATCAGAAGTATTTTACAAACTTCTTCCAGCCAAGGCATGTTTACTATGGATCAGGATCTAGAAAAATTAATTGATCAAAATCTGGTAACGAAAGAAATGGCTAGTATGTATATGCTTGACGGAAAAAGCTAAGCGGTATAAATTTAAACAAGAATAAAACGGGCCCGAGCCTCTTGCCCGGTCCGTTTTTAAAAATTTTAGCCCCTGTGGTGAAATGGATATCACGTTTGGCTTCGGACCAAAAATTTTGGGTTCAAATCCTGACAGGGGCAAAATATTCATAATTTGATAATTTTTTTGCCCCGTTAGCTCAGTTGGTAGAGCAGACGCCTCTTAAGCGTATGGTCGCAGGTTCGAATCCTGCACGGGGCAAATAAAAAAACAGAAATTTTATTTTCTGTTTTTTTGATTATTTCAATTAAATATTTTTTAAAGAACTTCTTTTAAATATTTTCCAGTCCAGCTTTTTTTAACTTTGGCCACTTGTTCGGGTGTGCCTTCGGCCACCAAATAGCCGCCCTTATCCCCGCCCTCGGGACCCAAATCAATGACCCAATCAGAATTTTTAATAACGTCAAGATTGTGTTCAATGATTAAGACAGAATTTCCCTTAACCACCAACTTTTGTAAAATCAATAATAATTTTTTGATATCATCAAAATGCAAACCAGTAGTGGGCTCATCTAAAATATACAAAGTCCGGCCGGTGGCGCGACGCGATAATTCAGTGGCAAGCTTAATCCGTTGAGCTTCACCGCCAGACAAAGTATTGGCTGGCTGGCCCAAAGGCAAATAACCCAAACCAACCTCGGCAAGAGTTTTCATTTTAGCAGTGATAAAAGGATTACCGCGAAAAAAATCACCTGCTTCTTCCACGGTCATTTGTAAAATATCGGCAATGTTTTGACCATGGTAATGGATATCTAAAATTTCATTTTTAAATCTCTTACCTTGACAAACTTCGCACAATCGATAAACATCGGGCATAAAATTCATTTCAATTTTAACCGCGCCTTCTCCTTGACAAGCTTCACAACGGCCACCAATTACATTAAAAGAAAAAGAACCTGGCTCAAATCTTTTGATTTTAGCTTCAGGCAAATTAGCAAATAAATCGCGAATGTAGGTAAAGGCGCCGGTATATGTGGCCGGATTAGAACGCGGAGTGCGGCCAATGGGACTTTGATCAACCGTAATAACTTTATCTAAATTTTCTAAGCCAATAATTTTTTCGTGGGCTGCTGGCAGATCTTTGGCTTGATAAAAATAGTGAGATAGAGCTTTAGATAAAATTTCAGTAATTAAAGTTGATTTGCCAGAACCAGAAACACCGGTAATACTAACTAAAACACCAAGCGGAATTTTAACATCAATGTTTTTTAAATTAAAAGCTTTGGCTTTTTTTATCATTAAAAATTTACCATTGCCTTTGTGTCTTTTGGTGGCTGTTAAAATCTCTAAACGATTAGCCAAATAAGCACCGGTTAGAGAATTTTTATTATTTTTTATTTGAATGGGCGTACCCTCAGCAATAATTTCGCCGCCGTGTTTGCCAGCGCCGGGACCAATGTCGATTAACCAATCGGAAGCTAACATGGTGGCTTTATCGTGTTCCACCACGATGACACTATTGCCCGAAGCGCGTAAATCTTTTAACGTGGTAATTAATTGCTCGTTGTCTTTTTGATGCAAGCCAATCGATGGCTCATCAAGAACATAGATAATACCCGAAAGACCAGAGCTGGTCTGGGTTGCTAAACGCACCCGCTGAGCTTCACCACCGGAAAGTGTTTCCGCAGAACGAGCCAGAGATAAATAAGATAAGCCCACTTGGCATAAACAATGTAAGCGCTGGCTAATTTCTTTAATTAAAGGTTTAGCAATTAATGCTTCAGTGGTTGATAATTTTAAAGTTGATAAAAAATTATTTAAAATTAGTAAATTAAGTTCAGTAATCTGTGCCATATTTTTACCAGCTAATAAAACTGATAGGGCGGTCTTATTAAGACGACTGCCTTGGCAGGTGGGACAGACAGAAAAACGCATATAACGTTCTAATTCGCTTTTCATGTAATCGGTGTCGGCGGCGGCATATTTATGGACCAAACTGGGAATAACACCGCTAAACAAATCATCACCATATAAAACAACATCTAATTGTTTTTTGGTGAGCTTGGCAACGGGAATGTGCATGGTAAAACCATGACGACTAGCCGCTTTAGCCAAGTCTTCGTTTAAGCGCGCATTAGTTTTGGCCAGTGCCCGGACCCAAGGTCTAATCGCGCCTTCAGCTAAAGTCAATTTTTTATTGGGGATAACCAAATCTGGGTCAACTTGTTCTTTAACGCCCAAACCAGCGCAAACAGGGCAAGCGCCCAGAGGAGAATTAAAAGAAAAGAGACGCGGTTCAATGGCGGGCAATTGAAAATGACATGCCGGGCAGGAAAGATGAAGAGAAAACATCTTTTCTTCTTTGGTTTTAAGACTAAATAAAGAGACAAAGCCATTGCCCAATTCAAGAGCAGTGTTTAATTCTTTTTCAAAAATATTACTAGTTAAATTATTTTTCTTTAGTGGTTCATTGTTAATGTTAAAAGTACCAGTCACCACATCCAAATCATATTTTTTATCGCTATCAAAAGGAAGCAGCTGGGCTTCATCGATAGATAAAAATTCCTTATTCAGGCGAATGATTTTAAACCCAGCTTTTTTAAGCTCGGCTAAAATTTTTTGACTTAAGCCTTTTTTCTGCTGAGCAATGGGAGTTAAAAAATAGACTTCCTGGTGGTTGAAAAAATTTTTAAGTTCGTTAATTATTTCGTTGATGTTTTTTTGAATCACCTCGCTGCCACAAATTGGACAATGAGGGTGGCCTAAACGGGCCATTAAAAGCCGCAGATAATCATGAATTTCAGTCATGGTGCCCACGGTCGAGCGCGGATTTCTGGCAGCGGTTTTTTGATCAATCGCAATGGCTGGCGAAAGGCCGGAAATTTGATCAACATCGGGCTTATCTTTTAGCGCCGCAAACTGCCTGGCATAAGAAGAAATACTGTCCAGATAACGTCTTTGTCCTTCAGCATAAATAGTATCAAAGGCTAAGGAAGATTTGCCCGAACCAGAAACGCCGGTAATTACAACTAATTTATTTTTAGGAATATTAACATTAATATTTTTTAAATTATTAACCCGAGCACCATGAATGGCAATAAAATCTGAATTTTTATGATTATTTGTTTTGGAACTGGGCATAAAATATTTTTTATTTAACACAATTATATAACCTTTTCTGGTTATGGTCAAGGAAAATAAAAAACCCCGGCGATCCGGGGTTCAAACTTATATTACTCATTGCCCTGTGCGCACTTGCACACAAGACAAGGAGTGGTGCAGCTGCAAGCACCAGCTTCGTTGGCTGCTTTTCGGAACACGGGGCAATCTTCTCTATGGGCACAAGATTCTGGACCGCATCCACGGACCCCGGAATCATCTATTCCGCGACATGTTGTTTTGCTACACGCCGCCAATCCTGCGGCCACTTGTTTGCAATTAAACATTAGCCTTAGCCCTCCAATTTATTTTTTAAAAATTTTATCTGGGATCAAATATATGACCGCTGATAAAGCTACGGCCACTAAAAAAAATAGTGGAATAAAAAATGGTCGGCAAAATTTATTGTCAGCCAAATTATCAATAAAAACTAGAAACTTTTTCATTTTCATTCTCTCCTCCCGTTAATGACTTTTAAAAAAATAATTTACTATGTAATTAAAAATTTATTAATCTTTATTACCAATCTTTAACTCTAAGAGCCTCTTCGGCTGCAGCCATCTGTGCTTCTTGCTTAGAAGTGCCAGTGCCTTGAGCCACCAGCTCATCTTCTAAATAGACCCCGATCACAAAATTCTTATTATGATCAGGACCAGATTCAGCTAGAACCTGATAAGAGGGGGTGATTCCGACGCGGTCCTGCGCTTCTTCTTGAAACCGAGATTTGGCATCAATATACAATTTTTTATCTAAGATGTTTGGCAGGTGTGTAATAATATTTTTATTAATAAATTCACTGGCCTTAGCTATGCCTTGATCAAGATAAATAGCGCCAATAATAGCTTCCATGGCGTTAGCCAAAATATAATTGCGAGCCTTCTGGTTTTTATCTTTAGCTTCACCGCGCGATAAATGCAAATATTCCTCCACGCCTAATTGATGTGCAATGTCGGCTAACATTTTGGCATTAACCAAAGCGGCTCGCCAGTTAGTCAATTCGCCTTCGGGATTTTTATATTGTTTATAAAGATATTCAGTCACTACTAACTCTAAAACAGCGTCGCCCAAAAACTCTAAACGTTCATTGTGGCCCAAAGATAAATCAGGATGTTCATTTAAATAGGAACGATGAATTAAGGCCTGGAGCAATAAATTTTCGTCATTAAACCGACAAGTAAGGTGTTTGGCAAACTCACTAATGTTTTTCATAAAAAAAATAGCCCCATTCAAAGTTCAAAACCCGCCAAGTTATGAAAACAAAAGCGGATTTTGAAATTTGGATGATTAATTAATTTTTATAAAAGAAAATAAAAGTATTCTGCTTTCAAAAAAATTATTCTTCATCAATATCGTCTGTTTTTTCTTCTTCTTCAATTTTTATTAAATCTTCTTCTTCGCCAACCACAGCGGTAGTTTCTTCAATTTTTTTCAGTTTTAATTTTTTTACTAAATTTTCATAATTGGTCGGGTTATCTTTACTTAAAAATTTAAGCAAGCGGCGGCGTTGGCCAATCTTACGCAAAAGACCGCGCCGAGAAGAAAAATCTTTCTTGTGAATTTTTAAATGTTCAGTTAATTCACGAATTTCTTCTGACAAAATTGCAATTTGCACCTCAGAAGAACCAGAATCGCTTTCATGAACACGGAATTTTTTGATAATCGCTTCTTTTCTTTTTTTATCTAACATAAATTTATAGCCACGATAATCCGAGTTATAAGCCAAGTTAGACAAAATGTTAGCTAAGAACCCAGAAAATCGTCATTAATTGATGTTTTGTATTTTAGCATAAAGTTAAAAATCTTGCAAGTTTGGCAAAAATAAGGTAAAGTGAGAATAACGATTTTAATCATGATGGCTTGCTTGCAACACCAATAAATCGGCTGGCGCGATGGGCAGAAAATAGTAATCTAAACATCAATTTTAAAAAATAAGTTTTATTACTTGTGCCCTCATAGTTCAATGGAGTTCGAACCAGTAAAGCAAGCAAACCGCTTTGCTTGCGATGGTGAGAACGGGTTTGGGCTTGTGCCAATAGGCACGACCAAAACCAAGAACACCAGCCTTCTAAGCTGGTTATGTAGGTCCGCCCTAAACCATAAAGGTTTAGGGTGCCATGCACCTTTATGGTGCATGGCGATTCCTTATTCTTTGTGTTAACATGTATTATCATTATATTTTATTACTTGCCAATAGAAGTTTATATAATGGTTTTTCTAACGATTTAAAAACTAGATTTTTTGAACATGAAAAAGGCAAGGTAAAATCTACGAAAAATTTGAGACCAGTCAAATTAATCTATTATGAAGCTTTTTTAAATAAAAATGACGCTTTAAGGAGAGAAAAATATTTCAAAACGAATAAAGGCAAAAAGATGACTAAAATAATATTAAGGGAGTTTTTTAATCAGATAGGCGAATAAGTTTTATTACTTGTGCCCTCATAGTTCAATGGATACTTTTAATTTGCCAGTGGCAAATTAAAAGACCAGCCTTCTATTTATTTTTTGCCCCCGTAGCACAATGGATAGTGCAGTAGCCTTCTAAGCTATTTATAGAGGTCCGATTCCTCTCGGGGGTACTTAGAAATGTAGGTCCGAGGGTTTCGCGGTGCCTGTCGGCACATCGCTCAACCCGTTGTGGCTACAAAAAGTCAAGCAGTTGACTTTTTGTTTAACGCCACAACTCCACACTGAGGATATAGGTAATAAAATTTATTTTATAAATTAAAATGGATCAAGAAATTTCCAATTTAATCAAAAAAGAAGAAGCTCGCCAAAGAGAGAGAATTACTTTGATCGCTTCGGAAAATTATGCTTCGCCAAACGTGCGCGAAGTTTTAAGTTCTGTTTTGGCTAATAAATATTCTGAGGGCGAACCTGGCAAAAGATATTATCAAGGCAATGAAATTATTGATGAAATTGAAACTCTAACTAATGCTCGTGCATTAAAAGTTTTTGGTTTAAAAGAAAAAGATTGGCATGTAAATTGCAAAGCGGTTTCCGCTTCTATTGCTAATTTGGCAGTGATTTCTGGTTTACTAGAACCAGGGCAAAAAATTTTAGCCATGGATTTGACTCATGGCGGACACCTGTCTCATGGTTGGCAATTACCTTCAGGCAAACCAATTTCTCTTTCCTCAAAAATTTTTAAGGTCAGTTATTATGGTGTTAATAAAAAAACTAATCTTTTTGGTTATAATCAAATTTTGAAAATTGCTAAAAAGTTTAAGCCCGATTTAATAATTTCTGGCGGCACGGCCTATGCGCGGGATATTAATTATAAAAAAATGTCGGTTATTGCCAAAGCTGTTGGCGCTTATTATTTGGCTGACATTGCTCATGAAGCTGGTTTAATTGCTGGCCGAGCGATAAATTCTCCATTTCCTTATGCTGATGTGGTCACCATGTCCACGCAAAAAACTTTAAGAGGTCCACGCGGCGCTATTATTATTTGTAAAAAAGAATTACAGGAAAAAATTGATAAAGGAATTTTTCCCGGGCTGATGGGTGGCCCTTGTGATAATGTTATTGCCGCCATTGCTGTTTGTCTAAAAGAAGCGCAAACAGGTGCCTTTAAAAAATATACCAAGCAAACAATAGTTAATGCCAAAGTTTTAGCTCAAGAATTGAAAAAATATGGTTTTAAAATTGTTACTGATGGTACAGACAAACATTTATTTTTAATTGATTTGAGAAATCTACCAACTGGCGGAAAAAATATCAATGGTCACGAGGCTGCTGTTTTATTAGATAAAGCAGGTTTGGTTTGCAATAAAAATACTGTTCCATATGAAACAGGCACGCCCATGAAGCCCTCGGGCATCCGCCTTGGCACACCAGCTTGCACCACTCGGGGCATGAAAGAGGGTGAAATGAAAATTATTGCTAAATGGATTTATGAAGTTTTGGTTTTAAATAGAAAATCAGAAGATGTACTTAAAGAAGTAAAACAGTTGACTAAGAGATTTAAGATTTAATTATTTTTTCCCCTCTCCTTTATAAGGAGAGGGTGGGGAGAGGTATTAAAAACCGTGCATGTTTACGCAACTTTACAATACGGTAGAACGGAAAAATATCAGAAGAGTGTTAAGGAAATCAATGCCTAAAGGTGAAAAACTTTTGTGGTCTAAACTTAAAGCTAATCAATTAGGTTATAAATTTAAAAGACAATATAGTATCGGGGCATATATATTAGATTTTTATGCTCCCGCTATTAAACTATGCATTGAAATTGACGGTCGAACTCATGATTATGATGAACAAACTAAATATGATGATAAAAGACAAAAATATTTGGAATCAATAGGTATAATTGTTAAAAGATTTAATAGTAAAGAAATTTTTGATAATATTAATTCAGTAGTAGAACAAATATGGTTCATCGGGGAAGATATTAAAAATAAAAACATAAAAACACCTCTCCCCAACCCTCCCCTTATTAAGGGAAGGGAGCCGACCTTCATAAGACAAATATGTTAAATAACCAAGTTTTTCTTGATGGCAAAGCCGAAGCGGAAAAGCTTATTAATTCATTAAAGCAACAAATTGCCCAAAAAAAGATGAACTTAAGCTTGGCCGTTATTTTGGTTGGCAATAACCCGGCTTCTAAGGTCTATGTTAATATTAAAGAAAAAAGAGCTAAAGAATTGGGGGTGGAATTTAAAAAATATATTTTACCAGCTACTGTGAGTGAAAATAAAATTTTAACTTTAATTAATAAATTAAATAATAATAAAAAAATAACTGGGATTTTGTTGCAATTACCTTTACCAAAAAAATTTAAGACTAATAAAATAATCCAAGCTATTGATATCAAGAAAGATGTGGATGGGCTCTGTCCCTCTCTCCTTACGAAGGAGAGGGGTGGGGTGAGGTTATTAATTATTTCACCAACTATTCAAGCAATTTCACACTTAATCAAATTATCAAAAATAAGGTTAGCGGGTAAAAAGGCAGTGATTTTATGCCATAGCCAAGAATTTGCTCAATCGTTGAAGCAAGAATTATGTAGACAAAAAATTAGTGTGGACGTTTTATTGAAACCTCCTATTAAAACTCATAATTCATTATCCGTAATTCATTATTCAATTGTTATTATTGCTTTGGGCAAAAAATATTTTCTTAAATCAAAAATGATCAAAAAAAATGCGGTTATTATTGATGTGGGTATAAACAGGGTTGATAAAAAAATATTTGGTGATGTTGATCCAAGATGTTTTAAAAAAACAAAATACATTTCGCCAGTACCGGGCGGGGTAGGACCTTTAACAGTGGCTTATTTATTTAAAAATTTAATAAAATTAAAATAATAATTATAAATTTAAAAACACCCTAAAATTAATTAGAGTGTTTTTTATTTAACTTAAAATAATCATTATTCGAAAGAATAATTAATAATTCGGCCACTATCTTAATTTTAAATTTTATTCGGTGACCAGATAAACTTCTACCCCTTCTTTAACCGGACTATCAACCTTAAAACCAATTTCATCACCGGCGTTAGCAGTCTCGATGTTTTGTCCATCAATTTGCATGGAAGAGAGGGTTTGCGTGAAATCAGCGCCATGACCAATAAGATGAATAACATCACCAACCTTCAAGGAGGCCTCTACTCTCATGGCGGCCACGGAAATTTTGCCAAAATAGTGGGTAATTTTGCCAATTAGTTTTTCTTCGGCCATATTATTTTTTTAATAATTGATCAATAATGGTTTTTAAATTTTCATAAGGCACTGCACCGGGCACAGGATTATTGTTAATAAAATTAGTCGGGGTGCCTTGTACGCCAGATTCTACGCCTAAATTATAATCAGCTAAAATTTTCTCTTTATATTTCTCTTCTTCGATACAGGTATTAAATTTATCAGTATCGAGATTTAATTGGCCAGCAAATTTGCTAAAACTCGCTTCAGATAAGGTGTCCTGATTAGCAAAAATCATATCGCTCATTTCCCAAAACTTATCTTGCTCGCCAGCACATTCAGCTGCCAAAGATCCAGGCATGCCCAAAGGATGAGAAGCAATAGGAAAGTTTTTAAAAACCCAAACAACTTGATCGCCATATTCCTTAACAATCTTAGCCATGGTTTCTTGGTGTCTGGCACAATAAGGACATTGAAAATCAGAAAATTCAAAAATTTTAACTGGGGCGTTTTTATTACCACGCACATGATCATTATCAGAAATTTTTAAATCAACCTTAACCGCTGGTTCATTTTCATTGTTTTGTTGATTAGCTGCTTGATTGTTATTATTGGCATTATTATTAGCTTGATTATCTTTGTTAGAAAAACCACCAGTAAAATAGGCAGCGGTGGAAATAAGAGCAATGCCCAAAATCAGTCCTAAGAAAAAATTTACTTTAGGAGAATCAGTAATAAATTTTTGTGAAGTTTGATTGTTTGCTTCAGTCATATAATAATTAATTAGTTAATATTTAATAAATGATTTAATTTATCTTTTTGAAAACCAATAATAATTTCTTCGGTTTTGATAATAATTACCGGCACACCCATTTGCTTGGTTTTATTAATCATTTCTTGTTGTGCGGCTTCATTTTCGGAAACATCAATTTCCGTATAAGCAATACCTTTTTCGGTTAGATATTGCTTGGCTAGCTGACAGTAACCACAATAAGGTGTCGAGTAGATAGTTACTTGGGGTTGGGACATAATTTTATGATTAACTAGTGACTTGGCCTCCTTAAACTTAAGTACTAGAAATTAATTATAAAAACATTTAAATAGTATAAATTAGTTTAACATATTTTTAAAAAAGCAACAATTCTTGCTTTTTTTAAAAAAATATGCTATACTATAGATAGTTATCAGGAAGAGCGCAAAACAAGATTTTTATGAAAATAAAAGTCCGCAACCTGACTCCGAAAGCTTATTTAATAAAAATCAAGGCCCATTAGGCCTTGATTTTTATTTAAACAAAAAAATTATTTTTTAATTTGATTGACAATCTTAACAAAAATTTCCGGCTGTTTTATGGCTAATTCAACCAAAACCTTACGATCTAGGGCAATTTTATTCTTTTTAAGCAAATCGATAAATAAGGAATATTTAAGACCCAACGGTCTGAGAGCCGCATTAAGACGCACTTGCCATAAAGCACGGGCGGTTCTTTTTTTATTACGCCGATCGCGAAAAGCATAGACGCCGGCTTTTTTTACCGCGGTCTTAGCTAATTTGGTTAAATTTTTGCGGCCCCAGTGATAACCCTTGGTTTGACTTAAGAGCGCGCGTCGTTTTCTGGTCCGTACTGTCCCTCTTTTAACTCTAGGCATATAACACGATTAATTATGGAGAACTAAAATAGTAATCCAAAATAATTAAATTAATTTTTTAATATTTTGAGCTAATGTTTTGTCGGTGGACAAATCATTTCTCTTTTTTCTAACAATTTTACCAGATTCCTTGGCGTTAAAATGATCTTGCCCGGCGCGACGTTTTAAAATAAGACCGCGGCGGGTTTTTTTAAACCTTTTAGCCAATGATTTGACTGTTTTTTGTTTCATATAAATAAGACTAATCGACACAAATTATTTACAGATTAACACAGACTAAGATAAAATAAATATTGGACGATTGAATAAAAATTAATTTTTTGGTTTAATTGGGAGCGATGAGAGCAGAAAATTTGCCGCCCTGTTTTTGAACGGGCTGAACAATTTTTATTTTCTCCCCCAAAGTATCAATAAAATTACTAATAATCTGACGGGCGTTATCAGCATGAGCCTTTTCTCGACCCTTTAAAATTAATTCGATCCGCACTTGGTTACCTTCGGTTAAAAATTTTTCAGCTTGGTGCAGGCGATTTTCCAAGTCACCACCCTTGATTTTAAAAGATAAGCGAATACCTTTAATTTCCACTTTCTTACTGGCAATTCTTTGCTTGTGAGCCAATTTATCTTGTTCATATTTAAATTTACCAAAATCCATAATTTTGCACACTGGCGGATTAACCACGGGATTAACTTCTACTAAATCTAATTCTAATTCCCTGGCCTGTCTTAAGGCAGTGGCAGTATCAACTATGCCCTGGCCTTGTCCATTTTCATCTATTAAAAAAACACTGGGTATGCGAATCATTTCATTATAACGTGTTTTTTTTTCCGGTATTTTTTGATTTTTAGAAACACCGCGGTGACGAATCTGCATATTTTTGGTGGAGGTGGCCGGAATTGCACCGGCGTCTAAAATTTTTTATTAAACCATTGCTACAAAGTTAGTTTGTTTAAGTGATCGACCAATTTTCTAAAACAAACAAAACAAATTGGCTTAAGCCTAATTGTTCTTACTAATTTTAAGCGGCCTTAAAATTAGCCAGCTTGTATTTTATAACACCTTGGCTGCTTTTACAAGCTTTAAGCAGTAAGATGGCGGTTGGATTTAAGCAACCACATAAGCTGGTTGAAAAGAAAAAGCGTGAGCTAGTTTAGCCACACCTTCTTTCACCCGGCTAAAAAGATTGGCATTTATTGTGCCGTGAATCAGTTTTAAGAGATGATTCAACTCTCTTTGATAAGTTTAATAGCTAAATTTTATCAAATTTGAACACCCCCATAATATTAAACTCAAAGTTCAAAATGCCAGCTCTGCGCCGGCATCCCGCATTTTGTGGGTTGGTTGTCCAAAGAACAACCAAAACTCAAAATTTAAGGTAAAAAGTTAGAATTATTGTAGCTTAAAAAATAAAAGATGTCAAATATAATAAAAAACTTTTAAAATATCTTATTATATTAAAATCAATTTTTTTTGATCTTCTTTTCCATGGTAGCAATAGCAAGTTTGGTTTTAACCACGGAATCGGGATTTAACGAAATTGAATCAATACCTTCACGCACTAAAAACTGGGCAAAGTCTGGGAAGTCCGAAGGTGCTTGGCCGCAAATGCCGATTTTGGTTTTGGTCTTATTAGCCACTTTGATGACAGTGCTAATTAATTCTTTAACTGCTTCATCTTTTTCATTGCCAATATGAGTTAAAATTCCAGAATCACGATCAAGACCTAAAGTTAATTGGGTTAGATCATTGGAGCCAATGGAAAAACCATCAAAGAGTTTGGCAAATTTTTCCGCTAAAATTACGTTGGAAGGAATCTCCACCATCATATACAATTGCAAACCATTTTGATGGCGTTTTAAGCCAGCATCAGACATAATTTTAATAACTTTCTTAGCTTCCTCCAGCGTCCGCACAAAAGGAATCATAATTTTAACATTGGTTAAACCCATGTCATCACGAACTTTTTTAAAAGCCTGGCATTCTAATTTAAAAATATCAACAAATTTAGGATCATAATAACGGGAAGCGCCGCGCCAACCAATCATCGGGTTTTCTTCTTGCGGTTCAAAATTTTTGCCGCCGATTAAATTAGCGTATTCATTAGTCTTAAAATCAGACAAGCGCACAATTACACTTTTTGGATAAAAAGCGGCGGCAATCATAGCAATGCCTTCGGCTAATTTATCGACAAAAAAATCTGTTTTATGTGCGTAGCCTAAAGTCATTTTGGTAATTTGATTTTTAACTTTTTGATCTTTAAGCTGATCAAAGTTCCATAGCGCCGACGGATGAATTTTAATAGAATTAGTAACAATAAATTCTTCACGGGCCAAACCCACGCCATCACTTGGCAAAAAAGAAAATTCAAAAGCCCGTTCGGGTTCAGCCAAGTTTAACATGATTTTGGTCCGGGTAGCTGGTAATTTTTTTAAATCAATTTTTCTTTGTCCAAATTTAAGTAAGTCTTGATAAACAAAGCCGGTTTCACCGTCAGCGCAATTAATAGTCACCAAATCGCCAGTTTTTATTTTTTCTGTGGCGTTAGCAGTACCAACGATACACGGTACCCCAAGTTCGCGCGAAACAATGGCAGCGTGGCAAGTGCGCCCGCCAGAATTAGTAATAATGCCGGCAGCGATTTTCATGATTGGCACCCAATCCGGATCGGTCATTTCCGTAACCAAAACATCGCCGGGTTTAAATTTTTTAATATCTTTAATATTTAAAATAACATGGGCTTTGCCAGCGCCAATTTTACTGCCTACGGCCTTACCGGTTACCAAAATTTTTTCCTGGCTATTTTTTTTATTATCAACCAAATAATATTCTTCTAAATAAGAAAAATCGCGTTGCGATTGCACGGTTTCCGGCCGAGCTTGAACTAAATAAATGCGGCCGCTTTTACCATCTTTGGCCCATTCCATATCCATGGGCCGGCCATAATGTTCTTCAATTTTAACAGCCCAATTAGCAAGCTGGTGTACCTCTCTATCGGTCAAAGAAAATTTCTGTTGATCATCAACGGGCACCGCAACATTAATTAAATCACTGCGATTATAAATGAGTTTCTTTTTTTTGTCACCTAATTTTTTATTAATAATGGCATATTTGCCCTTTTTTAAACTGGGTTTAAAAACATAAAATTCGTCTGGATTAACTTTGCCTAAAACAATATTTTCGCCCAGGCCAAAAATAGAATTAATCAAGACGATATCGGCAAAACCAGTTTCGGTATCAATAGAAAACATGACGCCGGAAGAAGCCAAATCGCTTCGAACCATTTTCTGCACGCCAACGGAAAGAAAAACAGTGCTGTCTTTTATTTTTTTAGTGCGGCGATAAATAATAGCCCGGGCATGATAAAGCGAAGCAAAGCACTGTTTAACTGACATTAAAAGCTCTTCACGGCCAGTAACATTTAAAAAAGTTTCATGTTGGCCGGCAAAAGAAGCGTCGGGCAAATCTTCAGCCGTAGCAGAAGAGCGCACCGCTACATCAGTGGCGCGTCCAAACTTATGGTAAGCAGATAAAATCTTTAATTCTAAATCCAAGGGCATCTTAGCACTCATAATAAGATGGCGCGCGGCAGCTGAACGACGGTTTAAGTCGGCCATATCGCGCGGCCGTAAACCAGATAAAATTTCCGCTACTTGATCATTCAAATTATTCTTGGCCATAAAATAACGATACGCGGCGGCCGTAATCGCAAAACCATTAGGCACCAAAACGCCTTTTTTAGTGAGCTGGCTGTACATTTCACCAAGCGAAGCGTTTTTACCGCCAACCAGAGCAACGTCATTGTTAGTGATTTCTGAAAACCAAAGGATGTGGGGCTGTTTTTTGTTTTTGTTAAACATAAAAATATAGAAAATTTTAAATTATAAATTTATTCTTTTAGCATATTTGCTTAAATAAGGCATTTCCCATTCTTTACCTTGAAGAGCATTAAGAAAGCCAAGCACAGAAAAAATAATGATAACAAGCCAGCCCAGCGGGGCGATAATCAACCAACCGATCAAAGGCAAGGCGCCAAAAAACAAAACCAGCAAAGAAAAAAAGAATAAAACAAGGCCTTGTTTGGCGTGAAATTGACAAAAACTATTGTCTTTTTTTAAAATCAAAGGCACTAAAAATAACAGCCAAACATAACTAATGGCCGCAATTATTTTTTCTTCTGAGTGAGAGTTGTTGTCCATAATATTTTTAAATTTATAAATCGCCTAATTCATAATTAATTGTTTGATTTTTATAGCGCGACATCAGCCGACGATCGCTGATTAACAAGCTAATAATTAAGGCGCTGCCGCCAGCCACTAAACCATCAATTAAACTTTCGGAGATAAGATTAAAAACCGTCCAAAGTTCACCAATCCAAATAACTTTAAAAAAAGAGCGCGCTAAACCAACGAGTAATCCGGCCAAAATCAAACACTTAACAGTGGTGGAGCGATTTTCAAAATGAACCAAGCGCAGCCGCAACGACATCCAAACAAAAACTACCACGTCAAGCAACACCAGGTAAGGCAAAAAGACGCCCAAAAACAAAGTTCGCCAACCGGGAATAAGACTAAAAAAATATAACAAAAATTCCAACCCGGCTAAATAAATGACTGGCCGTCTAATTATGGAAACATACCAGCCCCGATGATGAAAAGGACGGTGCTTTAGCCAATTTTCTCTGGCTTGTAAATACTTAGCACGCGCATTTTGTTTTTGTGCCTGTTTTAATTTCTGCGCGGCTTGTTTTTGTACTTTCTTAGCTGCTAACTGTTCTTGCCAATCTTTGATTTTTTGTTCGCGAGCATTTTTTTTACTCTCTTCCAGAGCAATTTTTTGCTGGCGGCTTTCTTTAGCTGCTTGTTCTTTGTCGGCTTTAATCTGTTGTTTTAATAATTCTTTTTGGGCGCGCAATTCGGCTCTTTTCGTCTGCTCTAAAACTAAGAGTCTCTCTTGTTCTGCCTGGTGGTCTTTTTCTTTGGCCAAACGTTGTGCTTTTAATAATTGCGCGGCTTTTTCTGCCGCGGCTTTTTTTTGCTCGCGCTCGATTTGTTGTTGTTTTATTTTTAACAGCTCGGCTTGGCGCGCTTCTTCTTTTGCTTTTTTAGCTTGTTCTTTGGCTAAATGCTTGGCTTCGATTTTGGCTTGTCTATCTGCCAACCATTTTTCTTCAGCCGCTATTTTTTCTTGACGAATCTTTTCTTTCTCAGCAGCAGCTTTCTGAGCTTTAATAATTTTTTCTGCTTGTCGACGTTTTTGATCTTGTTGTCTTTTTTCATAACGCAAAGCTCTGGCCTTTCTAATTTCTTCGCGCTGTTCTTGTAAAAAATTTTTTCTCTTGGCTGTTACCTCTTTAAGATTACCAGGATGGAGTTTAAAGCTTTGATATAATGGCCAAGAAGACTTTTTTTCATTTTCAGCATTATTAGTGACTGGCTCTTTAAGCGCTGATTCTCTTTTAACTAATGGCAATAATTCTGATTCTTTTTTTAATTCAGCCAGTTCTTTTTCTAATTCTAAAATTTCGGCTTTTTTTTCTAAATAAGAGGCGTAAGAGGAAGTTGGTGCTAAATTTTTTTCATCAATTTGTTCCTCTAGTTGTGTAATTAAAGTTGATAAATCATCTGAGGCAATGGAATCAGTTAATAAACTTTCAATTTTTTTAGATGAAGAAGTAAAATCATCAGCCATATGTGGATATTATAACACAAAAAAGAGTTTAGATGAATGATTAAAAACGTAAAATTTTTTTAGAAAATAAATTTTAAAGACCGCATATAATGATTGATAAATTTAATAGCTGGCTAGAAAAATTATTAAATTTATTGACAAAAAATTTATGGCAATAAAGAAACAGCAATATTTATTCTTAAAATAGAATAAACAAAAAAATTAATACGGATTATTAAATTGTTATATATTACTTGACAAATTTTTAATTTTATGATAAAATCTTTATTAAAATAAAAATAATAAGGAACATTAATAAATAATGATGTTAACTTTTTTGGAGGCAAAAAATGAGCGAAAAAACTCAAAAAATTGTTTCGCTGGTCCTTTATGTGATCGGCGCTGCATTCGTGCTTGTGGGCATGGTTACACATTCACGGGCAGTGATCTTTGGTGGTTTGCTTTTTGTTTTTTTAACAAGCAGACTATCCAAAGCATTGAAACAACTGACAGCCAAAGAGGATGAGGAACCAACTTGGTTGTTTTTGTTAAAAAAAGTTTTTGGCAACCAATGGTCGATTTTGTTTATCGGCCTGTGGTTAATCATTTTTATTCTGTAAGGAGAAAGAGATGGCAAAAGATAAGGAAAGAAAAAAGGGTGGTGGTGCCGAAGATTCAATTGGCATCATCTTAGAGCAAATCGGTCCGCCGATTGCTCAAGTTCTGGTCACTTTTTTCTCAGTTAATTTTTTGGAAAAAAATTTGGACATAATCAAAACCAGCCCCTTTTTCAGCTGGATCATTAACATGCTCCTGCCGGATACGGGGATTGGGAAGACACTGGCTGATATACAGCAGGAGATTTTTGCCAAGCAGCTAGTAATAGCTGTTGAAGCAAAGATAAAAAACCCTAGAAATTTTCAAGACCGAAGCCAGATCTGGCAAAGTCTGCGAGAAAAAATTGCTGGCCTGAGAGCCAGCAACCCAGAATTGCCTGGCGTTCTGGAAAAAATTCCTGACCGGCTGGAAAAAATTGGCGCAAAAATTCAAGAGTGGCTTGGAAAAAATCAACCTCTGGAAAAAATAAACCAGGGGGTTGGTGAATGGGCCATGCGCCAATGGGGCACGAAAGAAAAAGCCCCTGCCAATTTGGCCGAATGGAAGAAAAAAAGTGAAGAATTTCGCAAAAGATATTGGAGGGATTAAAAATGGATAGAATTATTGACATCATTGACGATTTTTTTACCACCGTTCTTAATCTCGTATATGGTGGTTTCGGCGCGCTTATCAATCAGGGCGTGCCAGAAGCCCGCCGGATATTGAGAGGGTTTGAATGGTTGACGGTAACGCTGATTCTCGCCGGCGTGTATGCCCTCATAAACCGGGATGTGCCGATTTTATCGGCCGTTCTGTTGGTTGTTTTGTTGATTTATTATGGAGGAATTTTTTTCAGCTCCATAAAAATCAATATCAGGGACCATGAGATCGGCGGCTGGGATGGCGCGCAAAGGACATTGTCATTACTGTTCATGTTCTTTACGCCGGTCGTTGTTCTGTTTTTGTTTGATATCGACTTTGCTACCAGCAAAGTTGGTATTGGCATGATGGCCGGATATTTTATAATAGGCGTCTTTTTTGACGCATTTGGCCGATTCATCGGGCGAGTAACAAATGCCCCGGCTTATTGGCTGACAATTTTCATGCTCACCACGCTTGCTTTGGTGGCATGGAAGAGCGCTTTCCCTGAAAACTATCTAGCCCACAAGGTGGACTGGGAAAGAAAGGTCGGCGTGTGGACTGCGCACAAAGACCGCAAATCTTTCCCCAGTGGCCTTGACGGGTCTGCCACTTACACAAAAGTAACAGAAGAAACTTTTTGTTTTTATAAATGCGGAGGAACCTTCATACCGGCCACCGCCGATACCACCAACAGGGAACATCTCAGAATCGAGCTGGGCACCGAAGTTGCCGTGGTCAACCACGGTACTGCCCCAGAAATGTGGGGCGACGAACAAATGGTGTTGGTGCGATTAAAAAATTCGACAACCAATTTGTTCACGGGAAAAAAGGTCTGGGTGCCAAGCCGATTTTTGGATAATTTCCAAAGCCCGCTGGATTATCGGCCAAAACCGGCCCCAACACCAGGTTCTAATACCACCACTACCACCACTAATTCCCCGCCGAGAAAAGACACTACTACAATCTCAATTTCCAATCAAGGTGAGTGGGTGGAAATCGGCACACCATTGCACGAGGGCATGCGCGTTTATGTGCATGCGCCGTATAAAGAAGTGAGGGGGATGTTTAGTTGGATGGAGGAGGAGGATTCAATTCTTCTCCAACCAATCTATAAACACCACGCTGGCGGATGGTGGGGTTTTTATCGGGTCACGGCTGAGCCGGATGACCCAAGCACCAAATTTTTAATCCAAGTACCTGAAGCCGTGGCGGGAGAAACGGTGCAGTACTGGATTGGGTAAAAACAGAAACACAAAGGACGGACTTTTAGTCCGCCCTTTTTTATTTTGAAAAATTTTTAATTTATTTAATTAAAAACATTAAAAACAAAATTTAACAAGGCATAAGAAGCAAAGACAATTAAAATTCCAATGGAAGCATAAACCAAAGTATCTTGACCGGTTTTTATTTTAGCAGAATTGCCTTGCGAAGTTAATAAAATAAAGCCGCCATAAACAAAAATTAATAAAGAAATACTGCCAATAATACCAAGAAAAGCTTTAATAATCCGGCCAATTATTTGTTCAATTGAACCAGCAGCAATAGGATTGTTTAAGCTTGATTGATTAGTAGTGGGGTTGGCGGGCGCATTCGGATCAACAGGACAACCGGCCATATTTGGATCAACGTCTTTTTGTCCGGGTAGTGGGTTGGCACAACAGCCGACTAAAGCGGGATTAGCTCCACACTCATCAGAAGAAGGTAGGTTGGTACAAGTAGCAGTACAGCCAGTGGGATTTGAACCACAACACTGAGTTTGGCATTCTGCCTGATTGGTGGTAATAAAATAATCACTGCCAGAACTTGGCGATACCCGACAATCACACAAACAACTTGGATCTGCTGCCAAAGTAAAACTAGTCACAAAAAAAATACTAAATAAACTTAAGATAAAAATAAATAAAAATTTTTTTAACATAAACTTATTCATTAAAGCATTAAATCATCAAAGCATTAAAACAATTAAAATTTCTATTTTGCTTTTTTGTTTTAATGTTTTTATATTGTTATGATTTTATTATACCACTTTTTTCGGTGCAAATAAACAACCACGGCAAGAATAATCAAAAAGATACTGACCCACTGGCCTAGGCGCAAAGTTAAAAATACTGGCTGGTGGTCAAGACGCAAAAATTCAATAAAAAAACGCCATAAACCATAACTAAATAAATAAAGAGTCAAAATCAAACCGGGTGGCTTGTTAATGATGGCGGACTGATAAATTTTTCGGGTGAGAAAAAACAAAAAGACAAAAAGCAAAAAACAAAACAAGCTTTCATACAAAAAAAGCGGATGAAAAAATTCAAAATTAAGATAGCTGGCCGGCCGGTTAACGGGATCAATTGGAATGCCCCATGATAAAAAAGTGGGTCGGCCAAAAATTTCCTGATTAAAATAATTACCCCAGCGGCCAAGCGCTTGGCCCAAAGCCAGGGAAGGCACGAGTAAATCCAATAAAACAAAAAAACAAGTGACAAGTGATAAGTGACAAGCGGCAGAAAAAACATTAATTTCTTTTTGGTTTTTTTTAATAAAAAAATAAATGGCGAGGACACCGCCGAGCATGGCACCATAAATTCCCAAACCGCCTTGCCAAAGAAAAAATATTTTTAAAGGCTCATGCCAATAATAATTAAATTCAGAAAAAACATGATAAAAACGGCCGCCAAGCAGGCCAAAAATTAAAACATAAAATAATAAATCAATAATCAGGGAACTTTTGATTTTTAGGGACTTGGTTAGGAAATAAAAAATTAAGGCGCCAAAAATTATGGCGAGAGCCATTAAAAAACCATACCAATAAATAGTAACTGGGCCAAAAGAGAAAAGGGCTGGCGTGGGATGATAAAAATGAAGAAAATTCATAAATATATTTTAACATTAAATAGCGATTAAAAAAACCACTTTAACAAAAGCGGTTTTTAAATAAATATTTTATTTAAATTTATAAAATTAAAAATTTTTCTGCACATAATCATATACTTCCAAAGCCGCGATGGCGCCTGCACCTTCCGCTACCACAATTTGCTTATATTTACTATTAGTCACATCACCGGCAGCAAAAATTCCGGCTTGATTAGTATGGCCCAAATTATCAATTTTGATTTGGCCCAATTCATCTAAGTTAATCAATTCTTTTAGCCAGCTGGTTTCGGCTTGATAGCCAATTTCCACAAAAACACCACTGACATTTAATTCTTGGAGCTGGCCATCTTTCTCTGCGGTCACACTGGCTAAAAAATCAGTGCCAGCTAAATTGGTAAGTTTGGTTTTGGGCCAGAGGGTGACATTTTTTAATTGTTTAATTTTTTCTTGGGTGCGTTCGTCAGCCCGAAATTTATCAGTCACTTCTAACCAATAGACTTGCGGGCAAATTTTAGCTAAAAATTCCACCGCATCAGCGCCAGAATTACCACCGCCAACCACCACCACATTTTTATCTTTAAACAGGGGGCCGTCGCAGTTAACACAATAAGATAAACCGCGGCCATCAAATTTTTCTTCATTGGCCAAACCTAATTTTCTTTTTTTCAAACCAAAAGCCAAGATAATTGTTTTAGCAAAATAATTTTGACCATTACTTAAAGTAAGTTGCCATATTTTATCTTGCAATTTAAGGCTAGTGGCCTGATCAGTTATAATTTCTGCCCCAAAAGATTTTAATTGTTCTTGCATTTGGTAAGCCAGTCCCAAACCGCCAGTAGTTTTAATCCCAGGATAATTTTCAATTAAGACGGTTTTACTAATCTGGCCGCCAAGTTCGGCGCCAACAACTAAAGTTTTTAAGGCGCGACGTGTCGTATAGATACCGGCCGTCAAACCCGCTGGCCCGGCACCAACAATAATAACGTCATAAATATTTTCAGACATAAATTAGATAAGACCGATTAATTTTTTAATTTCTTTAAAATTTTTATCAGCGATAAGGTGAGCTTGTTTCGCGCCCGCGGCTAAAATCTTAAGCAACTTTTCTGGTGATTTAAGATAGACTGCTCTTTGCGCTTGAATGGGAGCGAGAGTCTTAATAATTTCTTCTGCTAAAACTGGTTTTAGTTCGGAATATTTCAGTGTGCCTTTTTTATAATCAGCTTCAAATTTAGTAATAATTTTTTGATCACCACAAAATTCATTTAACAAATTCAATAAATTGCGGCCGCCACTAACTTGATTTTTTCCTTGGCCACCGAGATCAGTCACCGCTGATTGAATTTTTTTACGAATCACTTCCGGACGATCGCTTAAAGCAATATAGGAATTAACCAGAGATTTAGACATTTTTTTATCCGGGGCGTTTAGAGCCATGATTCGTTTGCCAGAACTAACTAAAGCTTGCGGCTCGGGAAAATATTGACCAAATTTTTGGTTAAAGCGTCGCGCCAAGGTGCGGGCTAATTCCAAATGTTGCAGTTGATCTTCGCCCACTGGCACCACGGAAGTTTTATAAAGCAAAATATCAGCGGCCATTAAAATCGGGTAGGTAAAAAGACCGGCATTAATATTTTCTTTTTGTCTTAATGATTTGTCTTTATATTGTGTCATTCTTTCCAGTTCGCCCATGGGAGTCAGACAATTTAGAATCCAAGACAACTCGGCGTGAGCGCTCACTTCTGATTGTACAAAAAGAATGGATTTTTTAGGATCAATGCCGACGGCTAAAATTTCCGCGGCGGTGGTTAAAATTTGCTGGCGTTTAGTTTGGGGATCAAAATTTTCTGTTAAAGAATGATAATCAACTACGGAAAAAATTGATTGATATTGATCTTGTAATTTAACCCACTGTTTAAGCGCACCCAAATAATTGCCAAGGTGTAATTCACCAGTGGGTTGGATGCCAGAAAAAAGTATTTTTTTCATAGATTTTAATTAAAGGTCACGATGGGATTTGAACCCATGAATAACAGTTTTGCAGACTGTCGCCTTAGACCACTTGGCTACGTGACCGTTTAATAATAGATATATCATAACCAAAATTTAACGGTTTGGCAATGTTTTTTGTTTTTACCAAAAAAATGATAAAATAATAACAAACAACGAAATTTATGAGTCAGAAAAAATTTATTATTATTGATGCCAATTCACTAATTCACCGCTCGTTTCACGCCTTGCCGCCGTTAACTAATAAAGCGGGGCAGTTGGTAAATGCGGTTTACGGCTTTACAGTGATTTTACTAAAAATTTTAAAAGAGTTAAAGCCCGATTATCTGGCTTGCTGTTTTGATGTTTCGCGCGACACTTTTCGCAAGCAAGAATATGAAGATTACAAAGCCCATCGAGTGGAACAGCCGTCAGAATTATATCAACAATTTCCTTTTATCAAACAATTGCTCGCGGCTTTTAAAATCCCGGTTTTTGAAAAACATGGCTTTGAAGCTGATGATTTAATCGGTACTTTAAGCCGCCTATCAGTAAAAGATAAACGTGATGGTAAAAATTTAAAAAATATTATTGTCAGCGGAGACCTTGATGCGCTGCAATTGGTTGACGAGCATAATGTGGTTTATACCTTAAAAAAAGGCATTTCCGAAACCATAATTTATGATGAAAAAGCAGTTAAAGAAAGATATGGTTTTGGTCCGGAAAAAATGGTCGATTATAAGGCGCTCAGAGGTGATGCCTCTGATAATATTCCCGGAGTCAAAGGCATTGGCGAAAAAACCGCCATGGAGTTAATTAAAAATTTAGATTCTTTGGATGAGATTTATGAAACTTTGGAAAAATATAAAGATGACGAAAAAAAGTTAAAAGAATTTGGCTTAACCAAAAGTGTCAGAGAAAAATTATTAGCACAAAAAAAACAAGCCTATCAAAGCCAAAAGCTAGCTAGGATTGTTTCAGATATGCCGCTTAAGTTTGACTTGGCAGATTGCCAAGTGGAAGCTTTTAACACAGAAGAAGTGGTTAATATTCTCCAACAATTAAATTTTACTTCTTTGATTAATAAAATACCGCAGGCAGAAAGAGTGATGTGGGAAAGACAAGGAAATATTTTTGAAAAATCCGAAATCCGAAATCCGAAATCCGAAAATAAAAATGCAAATTTAAAAAAAGGATATAATTTGATCGACGACGAGGAAAAATATGAAAAATTTATTAAGGAATTAAAAAAACAAAAAGAATTTTCCTTGGATACGGAAACCGACGGGCTTGATCCATTTCAAAATAAATTAATTGGCATTTCTTTTGCCTGGCAAAAGGGCCAGGCGGCATATATTCCGGTTGAGACTCTGACGGCGACCGATGATTTAAAAGAATTAAAAAATATTTTAGGTGATGAAAAAATAAAAAAAATCGGGCATAATATAAAATTTGATGCAGAAGTTTTGGAAACTTTCGGGCTGCCTTTGCAAGGCATTTATTTTGATACCATGGTAGCGTCATATTTATTAAACCCAGGCAGCCGGCAACACAATTTGGACAGTTTGGCTTTTACGGAACTCGGTTATAAAACCCAAAGTATTCAGGAATTAACTGGTGAAAAACAGGCAGATAAAATTGATTTGTCAAAAATTCCGATCCCGTTAGTAGCCAATTATTCTTGCGAAGACGCCGAGATCAGCTGGCGGCTGTATGAAAAATTAAAACCACGGTTAAAAGAAAATATGGTCGATAGGGTTTTTAAAGAAATAGAAATGCCCTTAATTTCAATCTTGGCCGAGATGGAAAAAAATGGAATCAAGATAGATGTCATTTTTTTAAAAAAAATGAGCCAGGAATTAGGTCAAAAAATTAATAAACTAGAGCAAAAAATCCAAAAATTGGCCCATAAAAAATTTAATGTCGCTTCACCACAACAATTAAAAGAAATTTTGTTTGATGAATTAAAAATTCCAACCCGCGGCTTAAGTCGGACTAAAACCGGCATTTCGACCGCCGCCGGTGAATTAGATAAATTAAAAGGCAATCATCCAATTATTGACTTGATTTTAGAATTTAGAGAATATACTAAATTAAAAAATACTTATCTTGACCCATTGCCAGAATTAGCTGATAAAAATAATCGAGTGCACACCTCTTTTAATCAAACCGTTACCGCTACGGGGCGCTTATCATCGACCGAACCAAATTTACAAAATATTCCAATTCGCACGGAATTAGGTAAAAAAATACGTCATGGTTTTATTGCGGAAAATGGTTATAAAATTTTAGCGGCCGATTATTCGCAAATAGAACTTCGAATTGCAGCCAGCGTTGCCCAAGACGAAAAAATGATTAATGCTTTTAATAATAAAGAAGATATTCACACCCAAACAGCAAGTGAAATTTTTGGAATAAAAAAAGAAGCAGTGACTAGTGAAATGCGCCGGCAGGCTAAAGTGGTAAATTTTGGCATTCTTTATGGGCTCGGTCCGCGTGGCCTAGCGGAAGGCACTGGTTTGGCTTATGAAGAAGCCCAAGAATTTATTGAAAAATATTTCGCAACTTATAAAAAAATAAATGATTATATCAATCGCACCATTGCTCAAGCGAGGGCTTTTGGTTATGTGGAAACAATTTTTGGCCGCCGTCGTTATTTGCCAGAAATTGGAGCGGAGCATCAACAGCTTAGGGCGCAAGCGGAAAGGATGGCGATTAATCACCCAATTCAAGGTACAGCGGCAGACATTATTAAAATTGCCATGTTTAAAGTTGACCAGGCAATAAAAAAACATTTTGACAATAATGAGGTGCGTATGATTTTACAAATTCACGATGAATTGGTGTTTGAGATAAAAAAAGAAAGAATAGCGGCGGCTAAAAAAATTATTGAAAAAGAAATGGTTGATTTTAAAGAAATTAAAGTTCCCTTAGCAGTAGAAATAGCAGTAGGCAATAGTTGGGGCGAGTGTTAAGAGGCGATTTGACTGTTAAAAAATTTTTTGCCAAAATTAGTCCATGATTAAAAAGATTAATTTTAATTCAATAGTAGTTATTGTTTTTTGCTTAGCGCTGGCCGCTGGCCTTTTTTATTTTCATAACCTAAAAAATAATCAAAAGACGTGCCGCGCTTATTTGTCAGATGAGACGCGCTGGTATGCCGAGTTTAGTTTAAAAAATACAACTTGGAGCAATTTAAATAAGGAAGAAAAAAATTTTTTTTATCAACAAAAAATAATGCCGGAACTAGAAGAAAAATTTTGGCCGTTAATTGATCTGGTGGCAACAGTTAATACCCCCGAAGGGGTGGTTTGGTTATTAGAAACTAAAAATAGTAAAAAAATATTAGCGGAATTGCCAAAAAAATTTAAATCGGTCTTATTAGAATCAGATTTAGTCGGCTTAGCTAACAATGAAAAAAGTCTTGAGCTTATTAAAAAGAGCGGCGCCACACCCCCGGGTGATGTATCAAAATTAATTACCAATAATTTTTTGCCCACCGCAACTCTTAATTTCTATTTTTCATCACATCAAGCACCAAAAATAAGTGCTTGGCTACCATTTGAGATTGGTGAACAAAAAAAATATGTTTTTTTGTCTTTAAATAAAAAAGATGTCTTCTGGCAATATGAGCTAAACACCAAGATTGGCGAAAAAAAGACAACCAACTCAAAATTTAATAGTCAATTTAAAAATTGGCAAGATGAAGAAAATAAAATAAGTAAAAACATTTTTTTACAAAACGATGGGGTGTTATTAATCGCCGTAGCAAATTTGGCTGAATTATGGCCAATAGAAAATGACTTTGGAAATGAGTTTAAAAAAACAATTAATAATAAATATCCTGATATAGATATAAATAATTTTGATAAAAATTTAATAAATGGCCCGGCTTTGATGTTGTTAGAAAAAAAACCAACGGCCAACAGTAATAATTGGTTATTGGCGGTGCAAGTAAAGGATGCAAAAGAAAAAATAAATATTCTTAAAGAATTACTTAGTAAGATTTTGGCTTATACTTATCCCGAGGAACAGATTAAAAAATTGCCCGATGGATCAACTGCCATAAATTTGGTAGCTAATAATAAAAAATATTCTTTTCAAGCAAGCACCAACGGATTATATGAAACAACTGAGACGCCAGAAGGTGTTTGGGCGGTAATGCAAAATGGCAATTATCTGTTATTAACTAATAAGGCGGCGCTATTAGATAAAATCTTAATTTCAGAAAAAAATAATCAAGTGCTTACAATATTGGAGCAGCCACCGTGTTTTTTTGCCACTGGTCAAGAATTCATGAAAGTCAACTTAGCAGCCCTGGAGCTAAAATTGCCGAATCAATTTTTAAGCGCTAACTTAGAAAATAATAATGGCCAGCTTAAGATAAGAGGCTGTTTAAAATAATATGTTAAAGATAATTTTAGACACTAATGTTTTAATTAATGCCATGAATGACAATCTTTCCTATACTTGGAAAATTATTAATTTAGTATTAAAGGGCGAAATTGAAGCTTATGCCTCAGAAAAAATTATTAAAGAATATAATTTAATTGTCGAGAGAAATATTGTAAAGAAACAAGACCGCGAACAATTAGAAAATTTTATTCAACAAGTAAATTTGATACCAGTTTATCAAAAAATTATGGCCATTGCCGATGATCCAGAAGATAATAAATTCATTGAATGTGCGGTAGAGGCAAAAGCTGATTATATAATTTCTTCAGATAGACACTTGCTACGTCTTGGTAACTATGACAATATTAAAATTAAAGAGCCAAAAGATTTTTGGTATCTATATCAAGGCCAAAAACCAGAGGCGGATGAAGAATGGAAAGATTTTTTTAGAAATATTTTGGGAATCAATAAATAATAAAAAAATCGTCCTCATAAAGGGGGCGGTTTTTTATTTTCCGTAGATTTATTTATAAATTTTATTAACCACCCTGTCACCCTACCGGAAAAAGGTGGGGATTATTTTTTTCCTTTGTTTCTCAATTTCTTTATTTCTTAATTTCTTATTTTTTATTCTACTTTTGCTCGATACTGAAGAGCTTCGGCCACATGGGCTAAAGCAATATTTTCTTCGCCGGCCAAATCAGCAATAGTGCGCGCGACTTTTAAAATCCGGTGATAACCGCGGCCAGATAAATGTAGCTGCTCCACCGCGTTATGCATTAATTCTTGTGTCTGGCCATCAAGAAGACAAATGTCTTTGATTTCTTTGGCTGTCATTTCAGCATTAGTACTAATTTTAGTACCTTTAAAACGTAGATGTTGGCGCTCCCGAGCAGGCACAATACGACCGCGAATATTTTCTGATGATTCACTTAACTCCGCGCTGTTTAATTTATCAAATTTAAGACGCGGCACTTCAATATGTAAATCAATCCGATCTAAAAGCGGCCCAGAAATTCTTTTACGATATTTTAAAATTTGTCCCGGAGCGCAAACACAAGCGCGTTCTGGATCAGAAGCATAACCACAAGGGCAAGGATTTTGCGAAGCAATTAAGGTGAAGCGGGCGGGGAAAGTAATAGTGCCTTGGGCGCGGGAAACGGTGACTACCCCATCTTCCAGGGGCTGGCGCAAATTTTCTAAAACCAAGCGCGGAAATTCTGGAAATTCATCCAGAAACAAAATACCTTTATGCGCTAAGCTTATTTCGCCAGGGCGGGGAAATGCCCCGCCGCCAACCAAAGCCACGCCACTCGCAGTGTGGTGTGGGCTTCTAAACGGCCGTTCTGTGATTAAGTTGCCACCATTAATTAATTTGCCAGCCACTGAATAGATTTTGGTCACTTCTAATACCTCGTCGCGACTTAAGGGCGGTAAAATAGTGGTCATGGCGCGCGCTAGAAGGGTTTTGCCCGAACCAGGCGGACCCGAGAGAAGCACGTTGTGACCACCAGCGGCCGCGATTTCGAGTGCACGTTTAGCGTGTTCTTGACCTTTAACATAGGCCATGTCAATCTCTTTACTATAATCAGGTACAAATTCTTGCCAAGGCGCGGGCACAAAAGGAGTAATATTTTTTTGGCCAGTCAAATGCTCAAATAATTCTAATAAATTATCAACCGGCATAACTTCCAAACCATCAATCAGAGAAGCTTCGGGGGCGTTGGCTAGAGGCACATAAAGGCGCGGAATGTTTTTGGCTTTAGCCATTAAAGCGATGGGTAAAATGCCAGCAATGGGACGCAAACGGCCGTCTAAAGATAACTCGCCCAAATAGATTGCTTCCTTGTCGATTTCATTTAAGGTAAGATGGCCAGCAGCCATAATTAAAGAAAGAGCAATGGGTAAATCATAGGCCGGGCCTTCTTTACGCAAATCAGCTGGCGCTAAATTTACCACAATTTTATAACGTGGAAAATCTAATTCACAGTTTTTAATAGCTGACCAAACTCGTTCCCGAGCTTCTTGCACCGCCGCGTCTGGCAATCCAACCACAATAAAAACACCGCCCTGACCACCGCCAATATCTGCTTCTACTTCTACAACTTGCGCTTCTAAACCCAAGGTAGCAGCTGAAAAAATTTTTGATGACATATTAAATTGTTTCTATAATTTTATTATAACATGTTTTGACTAAAGGTAAGGATTAGTATTAAAATAAATGCATGGAAACAACAAAAACAACAATAAATAGTATGTCTGAAGTTGATTTAATTAGATTATCTCTTCTTAAACAATTGCCTAGGGAATTGCAAGATAGATGGAAAAACGGCGATCTTGATCTCATCCAAGAAGTGATTAATGAGAGAAACGAATTGGGGCTTGAAACAATTATTGGCTATCATTGTTCAAATCAAGATTTACGAATTGGTGATTTTATCAAACCAGGCGGTGATGGTATGGTACATTACGCCACTTCTTTAAAAAAATTATATGGCAAAAGAGGAAAATTTCTATATATTTTAGAAGGTAACAACCAAGACAGGGATTCGGACACCAGTTTGAATTGGAAGACCTCTTTTTCAAGTATGAAAATAATAGATAAGATCCCCTTAACTCATGAAAAAGTTGATGAGTTGGGTGCTGGTTTTGCAGAATGTGCTTATAGCTAAAACAAAAATGGGGCTGGGTGGCCTCTTTTTGTTTTATGTTATTTTATATTATCAAGAATGGTAATAATTCGTTCAGTTTCTTTTTTGCCTCTTTCTAGCCGTAGCCATAAAGTTTTCACTGGCAGTACACTTTTAATTTTGTCTGCCCATTCAATAACAGTTAAACATTTGGAATCATTAAAATATTCTGCGATACCAAGAGATAATAATTCTTCTGGATTATTTAGACGATAACAATCAAAATGCACCAATAATTTACATTTTTTATTGCTGGTCGGATAAGGTTTCATTAACACAAAGGTTGGTGAATTGACAGTATCTTTAACACCAAAATATTCAGCCAACCCTTGAACAAAATTGGTTTTGCCAGCACCCAAATCACCGATTAAACCCAGAACTTCACCACCTTGAAAATTAGCGGCCAAATGGGCGGCTATTTTTTTTGTTTCGTTTGGGTTATGGGAAATATATTTTTTCATCTAATTTATCTGCGACCTAATTTAAAATTAGGTTCCGCTTTTATTTTTTTATAGTCTATTTTTTTTGTCATCCCAAATTTAATTCGGGATCCAGATTTTTTAACTTTAAAATAGGCAGCCAAGGCAATCATAGCGGCATTATCGCCAGTAAATTTCAACTCGGGTATTAAGATTTTAGTTTTAGAAAATTGTTGACTAATTTTTTTAATTAAGGTCGCGCGCAATAACGGATTAGCAGCTACCCCGCCACCCAAAAGAAAAGTTTGGGCTTGGTATTTTTTCAAAGCACGCAAAGTTTTATTAACCAAAACATCAACCACTGCTTGATCAAAAGAAGCACAAAGATCATTAATAATTGTTGATGAAATATTTTTATTATTCTTTTTTAATTTTGGCAGTAAATATAAGACAGCAGTTTTTAGTCCGGAAAAAGAAAAATTAAAATTATCTTGCTGAAGCATAGGCCGGGGTAGGTTATATTTTTTCCGATCACCACAAGCGGCCAGACGAGAAACAATCGGCCCGCCCGGATAACCTAAATTTAAAATTTGTGCTACTTTATCAAAGGCTTCACCAGCGGCATCATCCAAAGTCTGCCCAATAATTTCAAATTGATAATTTTTTTTCATCAAAACCAACATGGTGTGACCGCCAGAAACCACTAAAGCCAGGGCGGGAAACTTTATGGTCTGATCATTAGCCGTTTGTTCTTGATTAGTGCTCAAAAGAGAGGAATAAGCATGGCCGGCAAGATGATTAACAAAAATTAAAGGTTTATTAAAACTAAAAGCTAAAGTTTTGGCAGTTTCCACGCCCACAGTTAAAGAAGTAATTAATCCTGGTCCTTGAGTCACGGCAAAGTAATCAATAGATTTTAGCTGATGGAAAATTGTTTCTTGGTGATTAGAATTTGCCTGTTTGAGAGCTTGCTCTAAAACCGGAATCACCATCTCCATTTGTTTTCTGGCAGCTACTTCGGGCACAATACCGCCAAATTTAGCATGAATTTTAACTTGAGAAGAAACAACATTGGAAAGCAAATTAAACCTACTGTTTTTTATGGCTAAGACAGCGGCGGCGGTTTCATCACAAGAAGTTTCGAGAGCAAGGATTTTCATATTGTATTAAATTTAACTGATTTTTATTTATTTTTCAAGGAATCAAAAAATACCCATTAAAAATAATGAGTATTCTTTGGTAGTCCCTAGGGGAATCGAACCCCTATTGCCAGGATGAAAACCTGGTGTCCTAACCATTAGACGAAGGGACCAAAAGATAATTTAAAAAATAAAAATATTCTTAAAATTATTTTATCAAAATATTTAAAATAAATCAAGATCAAAAATAAAAAAGGACAGGTCTCTACCTGTCCCTACAAATTTATTTTTACCGCACTAATTTTAACTGCATATACCAACCTTGGGGTTTAGTGCAAAGCGGACATTTTTCTGGCGCACTAGTGCCTTTGTGAATATAACCACAATTTAAACATTTCCATTCCACTTCTGCTTCGCTTTGGTAAAGTTTGCCTTGTGCTAATTTATCAGCTAAAAGATTGTATCTTTCAGCGTGTTTTTCTTCCACTTCAGAAATTTCTTGAAATAAATGTGCTATCCCTGTTTGCCCTTCTTCTTCGGCCACGCGTTTAAAATCTGGATACATAGTACCGAATTCATATTCTTCACCTTCGGCCGCATGGCGTAAATTTTCCAAGGTCGTGCCCAAAGGGTGAATGTCATAAGTATTAGTCATCTCGGTTTTTTCAGTTAATTTTTCTAATTCTTCTTGGGCATGAGCTCGTTCATTATCAGCAGTTTCTTCAAATACATGAGCTAACCACTCATGTCCCTCTTTACGGGCGATTTTAGCAAAAAAAGTATACTTGTTTCTGGCCAAAGATTCGCCAGCAATGGCTTTTAACAAATTAGCTTGAGTTTGTGACATAAAATTTTATTAATTATTTTTTTATATTTTATATTTTTATTTTATTTATCACCACCCGATTTTTACCCAAATGTTTAGCGCGATAAAGAGCTAGGTCTGCCTGTTTAAACATTTGGGTGGGGGAATATTTGGGGTTGGACTGCACTACGCCAACACTTAAAGTGATTGGCAATTTTTTTTGCGCCTGCGCCACGATAAATTCGGCCTTGCGTTTAGCTTGAAAAATATTAGTGCCACGTAAAAGAATAACAAATTCTTCGCCACCCCAACGAGCTACCACATCAAACTCACGAATAGAATTTTTGATTATTTCGGCAACTTTCTTTAAAATTTTATCGCCAAAAAGATGCCCATAAGTATCATTAATCTTTTTAAAATCATCAACATCAATTAAAAGTAAAGAAAATTGGGAAAAATGTTTGCGACGATTGGGATATTTTTTCTCGCCCAACACATCTTTTTGGGCGGCTTTAAATAAAGTGTAAAATGCCTGGCGAGTGGTAACTTTGGTTAAAAAATCAATCGAAACAATAGATTTCAGTTTTTTATTTTCCTGACGCAATTTTTTATTTTCCTGACGCAGGTCTTTATTTTTGTTCATGAAATTATTTAATAATAAATTTTATCAGTATAAATAAAAAATCTACAATAAATTTATCTTTACCAAATTTTTGGCCTTATCTCGATTTCATTTTCTGCTTGCCAGGGCGGGGTGGTAACAAGAACAAGTTTCATTTTTCCTTTATAGTAAATTCGAGTATTTGGTTCTATGGTGATAAAGTCGCCATGAGATACTTTTATCTCTTCGTCATTAAGAAAAAAGCTCCCAGATCCTTCTAGAATTATATAATTAAAAGTGGAAATTTTATCGTAAAATTCCTGATTATGTCCCACATTAGTATTGACCAAAACAACCTCACAATTACCAATGGCGGGATAGACGTCAATTTTGACCCCAAATTTTTCTTTCCTAAAAACATCGATACTTTTTATTAGTTGATATTTCATAAAACAATAAAATCTCATTTATGATTTAAAAATTTCCTCGAATCTGTTTCTAATTAGCAGCTTTAAAATCATAAAACCTTGGTTTTTAAATATTCTTCTAAATCCTCCTCGAATTTATCCATACTCTTTTCAATCAGTTCATTAAAATCTGGGGCCACATTGGTGTGTTCGTCTCCAAAAATTTGAGCAAGTTCTTTGCGCTGAGATTCGTTTCCAAGAAGAATCGCCGAATACATGTGTTTACCAAACCCGCATTCGGACTCGTTGATTTGCAAAAATCTTCTTATGTTTTCCGCGTTGCCACAAGTATCGCCGCCGTCACCAACAAAATAGAGGGCCGAAGCATAATCGGGATATTCTTCAACCTGTTTATTTAACTCGTTCGCCGCTTTCTTAATGCCTTCAAGCATGTTCGTCCCACCCTGTGTAGATAATCTTTGCATTAGACGAACCTTTATGGTTGAATGCGTCCCATCTGGAAAATCGTAGCGTTGTGGCGAATCATAATCTTGATCAAAGCCCTTAATCTCCGTCACCGAATCAGAAAACGTGTCTATAGAAAAACGAACGTAGCCAAAAACGGTAGAAATGCGATTAAAAAGCTCAGAATAAAATATCAGAAGTTTTCTTGCGCTGTTTAATTTTTCTCCAGCCATTGATCCAGAAACATCAACTAAAACGGAAGCCATAAATCTCGGTTTAACAGATGGCTTGATTTCTCGTGGATTCTTAACCATGCCAAAAAGCAGATTTCTTGATTTCATCACAGAGCGACGATCTAGTGAACCTTGTCGAGCCAATGAATCTTCGTCAAAACTGACCTCTTCTTGCCTTGGCAACCTCTCGGCAAAATATTGAAACCACTTATCAACAAATGGCATTATTTCTTCTCGAATATCCTCATAGTTGTTATAAAGTTGATTTTCTTCCTCAACTTCTTTTTGGATGAGATCTAATTCTTCAATTTGTTTTTTCTCCAATTCTTCCAAAATTTCGTCTCTTTTCTTTTCGTCCATAAAACCATCATCGACCATTTTATCGAGTTCATCTTTGATCGTGTCTTTCATTTGATCTTCTTTGGCTTTCATTTTTTCCTCGAGTTCTTTTTTTAAATCATCCACAAGTTCGCTTTCTTCTAATTCTTTTTTAAGATCGGAAAGTTCTTTAAATTTATCTGCTTGCTGAACTTTTTCCTCTAGGTGTCTTTTTTGAGCCATCTGTTGATCTATCTGTTCCTTTGCCTTTTGTAATTCCGCTTCTGATTTTTGCACATCAGTGTCTGAAGCTTCAGACATTTGATCGATAGGATTGCTCGACTCTGACGATTTTTGTCCTTTCTGCTCGCCGGATTTCTGACCATGCTTTTGGCTTTCTTTTTGTTCACCCTGTTGTTCACTTTGTTTATCTTCACCTTGTTTATCTTGCGGTTTATCAATACCGCCATCTTGCGCTTCATCTACCCGTTTTTGTGCTGATTTTTTATCCTCATTTTTTTTCTGTGACTCTGTTTTGTCTTCTGGTTTTGGATTTGGTGTGGCGTCAAAACGCCGCCATGCTTTACCGTCCCAAACTTCTGCCCAGGCGTGGCCAGTGTTTTGTGTTATTGATGATTTGCCATCCTTATCACCTTCAACTCTGTGGCCGACAACCAGCCGAGATGGAACGCCGGCTTTACGCATTATGGCAATAAATAAAGTATTGGCAGAATAACACTCAAGGTATTCTGATTGATCAATGTTTTGGAGATAGTTGTCTCCAGTAGATCCAGATCGTAATTTATATTGCAAGGCTTGAGCGGTCTGTAAATCGCCGCCGCCGGGATAAAAATGATTAGCCAAAATATACTGCCTTGCCTGTTCAGATTTTTCTATGGGCGAACCTATAAGCTTCAAAATCATTGATTCCGTTTTTTGCGATAACGACCCTCGATAAAGCGACGCGGTATCTTCGGGTATAACTTTTCCTTGAACAGGATCTTGTTCTTGTAAGAAATCAACCGAAAATGATCCACTGCCAATTACTTCAAGATAAAAACAACCATTTTGATCGCGCTTAAATTCAACATTTGTGCCTTTGGCCCTTAGAGATGATGTGTCCAGCGCATAACCGTTGGGGAGAGGCAGAGATTTAATTCCACTATCAATAATTCCTGAAATATTAAATCGATCTTTACCCTTGATGATAATGTTATAAGGCAAAAGCTGTTTTTTCTTGCTCCATGTTTTTTTATCTATATCAAAATAACTTTTTCTGCCGCTCGCATAATAACCACCAAGGGCCGGATCAATTTGAAAAATTGGCCGCTCTTTTATTTTTTCCTTTGATTCCCCAGAAGCAGGGGGTGGTGTGTGATATTCATCGCTGTCTTCTGGAGGAATAGCGGGATCTTCGGGAGAGCCCGGAGGAACGGTTTGTTCTTTAAACCCCTCGAGCTCTTTATCTAGCTCTTGCATACTTTCACTTGGCTGTCCCGGTTCGATTTGTTTTTTAATTTTAGGAAAATCTTCTTGTATTGCTTTAACCAATTCTTTATAGGCATTTTCGTCTCCCCTCTGTATGTATTCGCAATAAAAGCTCTGCAAATTTTGAAAAACCATTCTTTCATCTCCGGAAAGTTCTGAAATAATCCGATCGCGCTCCTCTAGGGCAACAAGACCGAGTTTCTCGCTAAGCCAATTTATCTTTAATGCTTTTAGAACCTTTTGTAATCTGGGAAGATTTTGTATTTCTTGAATAAAATTTTCTGCTTCGGTACACAAGGCACTTTCTATTTGTCTTTTTCCGGTCGAACCGTAAGCATCCATTACCTTTTTTTGAACTCGTGCTTGCGTTATTTCAGTATAAAGTCTGTCGAGCTCATCTATTGGAATATTTCGTCCCCGCATACTTTCAATAAAACGCGCAAATCGGGGATAATCATAATGTGTGATAAAAGCAGACAGGTCTCGCACTCTCGCACTGACAATTTCAAGCCCATATCTCTCAATGTCTTCCACATTATAAAAAAGCGCATCTGGTTGAATATCGTGCGCGACTTCTTGGGAGGTATAGCTGCCGTCAAGAAGTCCTTGTAATTTTTCTGCCCTGTCTTTCAAGGCTACAGGGTAATGAAGAGACCATTCATTGCCCGGCAAAACTTTTAATCTACCCTCGGCGGCTTGCTCTGCCAAAAACAGCATCTCTCGCCTTAGTTTTGGCGTTGATTTTTTTTCATCGGCTTGAAATGACAATTCTCTGGTTTTATTATTGGATCGTTCCATAGTATTATAATCTTACTCTTTTTTTAGAAGTCCAAGTGTTCATTGCATTTCGAATTTTATCCTGATCTTCCTTTTTGTCAATATGTGTTAACCAATACTTTCCAAGAAGGTTTCTGGCCACAACTTCAGGGTTGGCTGTGGCCTTTTCTTCTGGGGTCATTCTGCTCAACGCATAAGCACAACGGCGCAGTTCACGGCCGGTGATCGGTTGCGATACTGGCAGAGCATTGCGTGCATCGCGGGTTTTTTCAAATATCTTGATAAAATTATCACGGAGATTGTTGGCAAACTGGACAAGCGCAAGTATGGTGTCTATATCAAATCTTTGAGTTCCGGTTGGGTCGGCTGCCCCATTTTCAATGCCATTTACATATTTATCCCACATCTTTGCGAATTCATTTCTTTCAAGGTTTGCTTCATAAGTAAGATCGGCAAGCGAATCGATACCCCGGGCGATACGGAGAGCTTCGGATACATCGTATGGTGAATTTGGGTTTGAATCTCCGATTTCCGGTTTTCTAGTAAGCGGCGGATAGTTTATTTCTAAAGAAACGCGCCTCGATTTTGTTGCAAATTGTGGTTCAAATGTTCCGGGATAACCGGGATTTTCTGAACTGACCAAAAGTACGCTTGGATGAGCGCGAATAACCTTACCAGAGCTTGTCTTGAGAGTAATGGATCTTTTTTCATCCATAAGCGCGTGCAAAAATATCTGCGCCTGCTCTGGCATAGCTGTAAACTCATTAAAATAAACAATTGCTCCGGGCGTAGTAATTCCATTAAGCACGGTAGAGGGAACTTTTATGGTTTGAGAAGCCCCCTCCTTGGATTCGAGCATCACATCTTCTGATAGCTCAAACTCGGTAGTCCACTTTGTGCAATCGGTGCCAAAATATGGTCGATTTGTTAATGCAGCAAACATTTTTAGTCGCACATCTTTTCCGGTTCCTGCATGGCCTTTTAAATTTAAAATCCCTTCTTGCAAATCAAGCTGCATTTTAAAAATTTTTGCCATCTCCTCCAAATCTTGCTCTGTTTGAGGATCATTAACCCAGTGACTCTGCCACTCCGGCACAAAACCCCTGCCATTCGTGTATTCAATTTCCGGTTCGGTCTTGATTTGTTCAATACGCTTAAGTAAAGAAATGTGATGTTGGGTAATAAAGATAGCGTACTCTTTCAATTTTTCTTGGTATTCTCGTTTCCAATCATCATCTATGTTTGTTGTTCTTTTGCCTATTTTTTGTCGTCGGGAATAAATTTCCTTCAACGCCTCTCGTTTTTCTTGCAATTCTTTTTGAAGTAAACTTTGTTCCCCTCTTGCCCAATCAGAGTATTCTTTCTTGATAGTTTTATACTCGGCCGCTGTTACATAAGATGGTGGAATAGCTTCA
>DAIUDD010000003.1:0-51929 GCA_036845805.1 Patescibacteria group bacterium
ATACACAGTCCATAACCACCGCCCTCGCCACTCACCCCACAATCAACCGATGAATTACATTCATTGCCCAAACTCTCGGCCATTCCCGCCACACACTGTGTCTTACCCAAACCACTAAGATCCGGCACAACACATTTTCCTGTATAGAGATTAACTTTTGTCGGTCCTTCACCAATTGATCCCACGCACTGGCTATCTTCAGTGCAACTCTTAAATGGCGCGGTTGTAAAATTCCTTTGGCAATAACCCGCCCCTTTAATATTACTATAACTATATGGCAAACCAGCGCGCACCTGATAGGGCTCTTGGAAATTCATTGTATCCGGCGGCATCACATATAACGGATACCCCCATTGAGTTGGGTCAGCATCTGGCGCTGGCACCACCGCTGCTCCATAAGGCACATAATCCGAAGTATAACCATAACCGAGATAATTATTTTTAGTCCAAGAATTTCTGCCAATCTTACCCCAAGCATAATTATTGCCTTCTGGATCAACCACTTGGGCAATCACTTCACATCTTGGGCCAACAAAAGTAATAGTAATATTTTCAAATTTTCCTCGGCCAGTTTCATTTCCCCCGTCATCATATCTAACTTCGATCGAATCTAACATCCCGTTATCATCAAACATTAACCGCGCGGTAAAATAATTCATATCATTACAATCGTCGCCTTTATTTATACCATCACAACGGATAAACGCATAAGGATTAATTTTAGCATCATAATCACTGTTATCATTACAAATTACATGTAAACTTTCCAGTGATTCTGACCAATAATCTTTGTTTGTGTTATTAAAAACAATCGTGCCTTGAGACGGAGTTGAAGAACCTGGAATAGCTGGATTTTTTGTAAAATCAAAACCGCTATCGTCATGCCCTTCATAACTCCTGCTGGCTCCGCAATCATAATCTCCACTCTCATCTTTATCAATTTGTATGCCATTAATTTTAACTTCTAAAATTTCATCACGGTAAATTCCATTAAATCCATATTCTGAAGCTTTAAATTTTCTAAACCAGCCCCGGCCACTTTCTTCCCCGGTTTTAACCGAACCCACTACCGAACGCCGGTAATACGGGTAATTGTAAAATGCTTCCAAACAATAATATAACGGTTTGCGACCAGTATAACCCGCCATTTTATCTGTGCCAAAAACATCACCCTCGCCAGGCAAAATATCAATCGGCCACCAATTTAAGCATAATCTTTCTTCTGGATTACTGGCCATGATCTTTGGGTCTTCTTCCACACAAAAACCTTTCCAACCGCGGTATTCTTTGCCACCCGCATCGCTAAAATCACAAGACTTGGCTGCCCCAGTGGGATAAAGCCGGCAAGTTCTGGCCACTCTTTTATCCGCCGCCACTGGCAAAACCGATTTCATTGACACATTATCAATATAAATTTTATCCGTAAATCTATCGCTATTTATATCCACATTATATGGTTCGCCAAAAGATAAAAATCCCGCGCCACTCAACGGTGTGGCTTCTGGGGTATTAAACTGCGAACCGAGCATATCGCTTGTTAAAACCACTCTTTGTTGTGAATTAGTTATGGTTATTGGCGCCACCGTATAATAGGTGTTTTGCAATTTTAACTGCGTATTAAAAGTACGCTCTATGGCGCCGCCTGATCTGACATCAAAACTAATTGCATAAACATGATTGCCTTTTCTTGACAACCACCCCACCGGTGCCTGCACACTAAACCACTGGCTTCCTCCAGTTGGTAATTCTGGATTAATTGCCAGCATATTATTAATTTCCCTGCCATTACTATCACTTTCGATATCAATTGAAACGTTGCGCACTTCTTCCCAAGGCCAAGTCACGGCATTATTAAAACTGCTGTTTGGTAAATAAATATCAACCCCAACCGTACTCATCGCCCCATAAGAAAAATAACCTTTTATAACTTCCCCGTCTTGCCATTCCATCCCCACTTTAGACAAACCAGATAAATTGCGCACTTGCTCCACGTTTTCTGGATTTTTAAACACCTGCTCGGCTGACGCCACCCCCGTGTCTTTAAAATTAGCTGTCAAAACACAATTACCCTCGGCGTCTTTTTCATCACACACTCCCAAATCAAAGCACAAATTTTCTTTTTCTTTCTTTTGATTAATAACTTCCAAAGACGACCGGCAATACAACCATTTATCACACTGTCGATCGCGCTCTACTTTTAAAACCACATTGGCATCAAAATCTTCTATCCCCTTAGTTGTGGCCACTTCCGTATATGCGGTAGCTGTGGCCAAACCTTCATCCATAGACAAAACTTTCAGACAATAAGTGGTGTTATTTTTCAAATTTTTTAATTGTATGTTGTGGGTCAATGTTTTTTTGTGATCAACCACAATATTAGCCGTATATTCATCTTCAGTAACTTCTTTGCAATCTTCCACTTTCTTTTCCACGTAAGCCACCGCCGAATCTGATAAACCACTATATGGTCCGCCCACCGTATTCCAAGTCACTGTGGCATTATTATAAAACCCTCTGGTGGTTAAATTTTTAATTGCTAAAACATTGCTTGTTTCCTTAACGATAAAAGTTTTTGCCGGACACAACACAAAACCCTGGCTACTAATCTCCAGCCCGCTAAGCAATCTAATTGGCACGCTAAAATTTCTCTTATTGGCTATCTGATACTGATAAGATTGATCTTTTTCCAAATCTGTTAAAACAGCTTTAAATTGATTAGCGCCAACCTGTTTAACCAAAAAACCAGGACCACCCGTTTGCACTGTATCGCTAATTTTTTCCGCCGCCACTTTTTCATTACCCAAGGCATCGCTTGGCACCTCATTACATTTATCTATTTTAGTATAATTTTCATAATCTTTATAAAAAACCCAACCCTCGTCTGTCGCCACATTTGTTGACCAAACAATTTCCGCTTGCCACTTGCCTGCCTCGTCTTTAGTAATATAAACATCTGGTCCTTTGGTTACATATAAATCCGGATTATATCCAATCTTAGAAATTTGATAAATCAATGAACCATCGCCAATATTTAATGGTATGGCTTGACCTTGTCCGTCGTCAACCACCACCTGTGGCGCGCCATCTATTTTTATTTCCGCGCTAGAAGGATCTTCACCCTCGCGCACATTAATTGTTTTAAAATATAAAATTGCCACTTCTACATTTTTTCCTTTATTACACCCGACCTCATCTGGAGCACAATCTGGTGACAAGTTACCAGTTTTACCCCGAACAATCGTATAAATTCCATTTTCTTTATCATCTTTTTCATCACCAGTTACTGGGAAATCATCAGTTGACTCGACCATATCCAAACGCAACAACTCTTTATCATATTTAATATCAGCGGTAAACGCCACCATGTCTGCTTCCAAATTCTTTAACAAAACCTTGACTTTAATATTTTTATTTATCCCCACTATTTCATCAGTGGTAGAAGGAACACTCGGCATCAAAGAAATTATATTCTCATCACTAGTTCCACCGGTTCCACTAACCGCAATAACGCGATAAGTGGCTGAATATAAATTAAGATTGCTACTAGTTTTATTAACAAAATTACCATTATTATCAATCCCCTCCCACTCGATCAAATTTTTTTCACTAAAATTACTACCATTTTCATAAGTTAAAATAATTTCATCATTAACAACCAAAGGCACAATGTTTAAGGTTGCCATAATTTTTTCTTGATTACCAGAAACCCCCATAACATGCCCCGTACCACTATCATCTACATTATCAATAGTAACAATAGTGTCATTATTATCGATTGCCACATGACAAAAAACCACACCGTTTCCTTCTGTATCATCAATACCCTCTGGATTACATCTGCCAGGCATATTAAAAAGCCTAGCTCTATCTATTGCTCCTTCTATTCTAATCCTCATCTTAAAACGAATAGCTGAATACGTGGACGGGTTGTTGCTACCAACTCCTTTTGCATCAAAATAAGCCATAACATTTACTCTTTTTTCTATATTAATCTCAGCGGTTGGACTATCAGAATTAGGAATATCATCAGCAAAATTTTGTGCTGAATACATTGGCGATGGTGGTACAAAATTATTTTCTGAATCTTCAAAATAAAAATCCGGTTCTGCTGGATGAGTAAGGATTGCCCCAAATACAAAATATGCGCCTACCGCAATCGCTGCAATGCCAAAAATAATCGCCCCGATCATTAATATTTTACTCTTGGGCGACAAAAATCTAAACCACGCACCCAAACGCTGCCAAAAATTTGGTTTTTTCTCTGGCATAAAATTCTGCACGTTAGTATTGGTTATTTCTTCTGGCATATTTTTGTCGTCCCCGCCTTTTCAAGGCGGGGCCACTCCGATGAACATCGGAGAGGGGGCGGTTAATATATTCGCCGATAGGCGATAATGTAAATTTACTTTATTAACCCCCTGTCACCTTCGGTGCCACCCCTCCTTTAAAAGGAGGGGACTAATTTATTTTTCCCTTAATTTCTCTATTACTTTATTTCTTATTTATATTTAAACTCCAATTCTCATACTCCAAATTCATCTTCGTGCCCAGACCATCATCTAACAACACGCTCGATTCATCTGGTAAAAATTCTATCACCGCCGACCCAGCCTCTTTAGCCATAAATTCTAAGCTTACCATCAGTCCTCCAATGCCGGTGTAGCCATTATCAGTATCCTCTGGGTTAGCATTGCCCGCTACGCCGCGCACAATCTCAACTCGGCCCGCGCTTTTATTTTGCACAATCGACATGGGCAACACCGAATTTTTGCTATCTATTTTTTCCAGGGTTAATTTATCTGCCGGATAAATTAAACGGGCCGCCGCTAAAACAATATTCGCCACCTCTGGATGCTTTAGCGTTTTAGTATCAATTAAAATACTAATCACCATTTTTTCCCCTATTCTCACTTCGTGCTGTGTGCCATCTAAAATCATCTTGCCATAACGCACCAAAGGCTCTGTCTGTTTCTCTTCCGTATCACTTTTTTCCAGCTCATTATTAACTGCTGGCAAATTATCGTTGGCCACTCTTTTTTTATTTTCTTTCTCTACCACCAAAACCACTACTGTTAAAATAATAACCACGGCCACCAGCAAACCCAGCCACCAAAAAATCCTTTTTTTATTTTTTTCGCCGCCCGTCTCAACTGCCCAGTTTTCAGCCGTAGGACTGATCCCCCGCAGGGGGACTGTCTTATTGTTTTGTTCGTTTAAATTATCAGTATTTAATTCCATATTTTTTATTTTAATAACTGCTTAATTCATTAGTATAGACGCACCGCCCGCCCGCTTCACTACAGTCACCGTCATTTTGACATGGTTGTTCTGTGTCTCCGGTACACACTCGATAACTTCTTTTATCTTTATCTGGATTATCTGTTTGATTAAAGCCTACGCACCCTTGGCTCGGGTTTATGCCCTGATCACAAGTTTCCGCATCTTTATAATAATAATAATTACAAATTTTATTACTACTGCACAAAATTCCTTCTTCCTCTGGATTATCATATATATATCTGTTAGCATAATTAACACATTCTTTAGAACAACCAATCGGCTCTTGTGGATCTTGATATTCACGACAGCCAGATGAATTATCACTGCAAACCCCAGTCCAATTTGTACATAAACCAATCGCTCCTGGGCTGGCCAAATTTGAACATTCATCATTGCTTGTACATTCTCCGCTTTCTTTAAAACCAAAAGCACCCAAGTCTTCTATGTCCATTTTTACTCCACCCAAACAATGAGTATCATAATACAGGCTTTCCGTCTGCTCTGGTTTATCCGCTACTGACGGACACGGTTCGCCATTAAGCTGATACCAACCCCGCGGTTCCGTTTTAGCATTAAACACACACAACCGGCCGTTTGGATTCTTTCTATAATAAGTATTATCGCCAACAGTATAAGCTTCACAAAAAACTTCCTCTGTCTGGCAAAAATTTTGTGGCGCCTCTTCTTCTGGCAAGACAATTTTATATTTATCACTAAAAGTGTAAGCACTTTCATCTAAACTTAAATTAATTAATCCCAACTTAGTACAGCCGACATAATCATCCCCTTTGGTTCCTTTTTTGCATTCCCATTTTTTATCTAACACTAAATAATCAACCTCGTGTTCGGCTGGATTATTATAATTATTAGTCTTAATTACTGGCTCACAACCCACCACTTCTTCAAAACACAAGCTCGTCCAAGCGCGCAAATTAATTTCTTTTTTATTTCGATCCTTATATTTTTCACAACCAATCATTGTTGCTTCACTTCCGCTACCAATTGCCGAAACGCTAGCGCAAATCTCGGGCGTTTCCCAAGAATTTTTTATAACCATGGTAGTTTCCATTTTCTTTAAAACAATATTATCAAAATAACCAGCGCCACTAATTATCAAATCAGTATTGGTTAATTCTTTAATTTCTAAGCCCTGATTACTCTCTGGCAAATTAATACTATAAAATTGCCAATTATCTCCCAAGTTTACTACTGCCTCTACCTCGCCTTCTTCACTGCCCGCAAAGCCCACCCTTACTTCACCGCCACCGCTGGCCTTCTTGGCCAAAAACTCCACTGTATATGTCTTACCCAAAGTTAAATCTCCAGTTTTTAAACTATGACTGGCACTCTCTGTCACTAACAGTGAATAATCCCCCCGCCGCACCGATTCGCGACTAATTGTGCCGCCTCTCCAGCTATCCAAATCTCCCAAAGCAAAGGTGCTATTAATTAATTTTTGATAATTATAACTCTGGTTTGATTTATATTCCCGGCACAAATTATTGCTGGCCGCGCAGCGCACATTTTCCTTTGGCACCGCCATATAAATACATTGGCCATTAATCCACTGACCTTGCGATTGACCCGGATCATTAATTGATTTGCAGTCTTTTTCTAATGCAATAGTTCTTCGATAAGGATGACAATCTTCGGTAATAATGGTTGTGCTGGAATATAAAATTTTATAAGTATTTAATTCTTCATCAAAATACTCCCGACAATCCCTGTTATTCAAATCAGTGCATGTTTCTCCTTGAGGTCTACTATTATCAGAACTGACTGACAAAAGTTCCCATTTCTTCAACTGATAACCGCTGGTATCAGAACCTTCCCAAGTATAATAAGTTCTCTGGTGATCATTATTCTCGTCTGGTTTTTGACACAAACGCAAATATTTATAATATTCCTTGCCCTCACCACCCTTGGCTACTTCATCTAAATTAGTAAATTCATCGCAACCTGGTTCATTGCAAGGCGTGGCCGTACTCGCGATAAAATCCACATCTAAATCATTATTCTCTTTCTTTTCAAATTGTGTCTCTGATTGGTGATAATTTTTATACCCAACACACGCCGCTGGACACTCATCTTTCCAAGCCGTCACACCACTATCACCACAAGTATCCGAACCATCAGCACATTCTTTTTTTGTTACTCTGCCTGGCACAGCCTCGCCTTTAAAAGAAACCGGCGTATATAACTCACAACTAGCGTCTCCTGCTTTACAATATTTAGTAAAATTAGCGCATTCTTTTGTTCCGCTCTCCACACAAATCTTTAAATCCTCGCGCCAATAATTACTAACATAACCATCAATTTCTTCCTGATAAGAAAGATGGCCATTGCATGTCTCTGCATCCGCAATTCCAGACACTGGCGTATTATATCCTTTACAATAATAGTAATACGGCGCTAATTTAATATTTTTTTTATTTAAATAAGTATAAGCTCCGTCTACTGCCGCGCGCGCATCATCTAGGGCCTGCTCCAACTCTGCCTGATTTTTATCTTTGCTGCTATAAACCAAACTACAACCTTCGGCACTCGCTGGACATTCTTTGCTATTATTATTCAACAAAATTTTATTTCTTTCTGGATTATCGCCTCCCACTTCACAAGCCCAATCTTCCTTACCAAAAGGGCTATTTTTGTTATCACAATAAATGCGACACCCCACATTGTTTTGACCACAAATGTCAGCTCCCGAAACTGTATTTAATAAATATGATACTTGTTTTTTGGTTGTTTCTTCCTTCAGTGTTTGGCAGGTCGCTTCATATTTGTTAACACAAACCGTACCTTTGATATTCCAGACCGGCTTTTCTTCAATACAATAACCCCAATTATCTTGTGTGCATCTGCCTCCAGTATCGTCAATACAATTTTCATAATCCGCACAATAATCCATTCTTTGAAACGAATAAACACGCTGATTTTCTGGGCATTCTCCTTCTGATAAAGCCGCGTTAGCAGCACAAACTACAAAAGTTATTGTCTCTGGTAAAATTTGCGACCCAGCTCCTTCCCTCACACATCTAGTTAAAGGCATTTTTAACACCCAATCCGGATCAACTAATTGGTAATAAGGCGACTGTGGCTGATCAACATCTGATGGTTTAAATGCCGCCATCAATTTTTTTAATGTTAATCTCTCGCCCTTATCTCCATATTGATTATAATAAGCTGCTGCCAATTCCCAACCAACTGGCACGACTCTAAATTTGCGTAAAGCTAAAATTGAACGATATGGAATACCACGGCTAACATCTGGCTGTTTATTTTTTTCTTGAGTAAAGCCAAAATCCGCTGTGCCCGAAATTAAATTCGCGCACTCTCCCCGATAAGCATCGTCGCCCGGCTGATAAAAACCGGCCGCTTGGCCCACTGTACACTTGTGTTCAATCGCCTGCACAAATTTATCATCAATAATATCATTAAACTGTCCCGGCCCTTCAGTTGAAAATTCATAAGTCGAAAAATTAATATTAAATTTATAATCAACCTCGGCTAAATCAGCAAAAAACAACTGTGCTGCCGCCCGACCACCCAAAGTCCAAATATCACTCACCACCGCCCCGCCATTTGCCGCCGGGTTAAATCCTTTTTTAAATATCTTTTCCAAATATTTTGATACCAAAGTATTAGTAAAAGTTCCAATCGCGTCAGCCACCGGCGAACCAGTATATGTCTCAGCCGAAGAAAAAGTTTTATTAAAGACAGTGTTCACTGTACTGTCAACCACTCTCGCTGGTGTTTTAACCGCCTTGGAAATAGGATTAATTACACTCTTAAACTGACCCTCAATAATCCTGACCAAATTTTCCTCATTTTCCTTTTCTGCTTTATATTCTAAAGCTCCGGAACGAATTGTTAAATAAGCACCTAATTCATTAGAGGCCGGATTAAAATTATCACTAAATTTTACTAATTCATTAAACTTTAAATCACGCAAATCATTAAAATTTTTGCGAATTTGATTCCAATCACAAACTGGTTTTTGCGGCTCGGTTGCTCTTTTAGCCGCGACCGTTAAATTAACTTGGGCCAGCGGCTGCCAAGGCACGCACAAATTTTTACCCCACACTTCTTTACCTAAACGATAGAAAAAATCTCCTACTGCCTCATCGCCAACCTGTTGAAAATATTCGCCCCAGCCTTCAGTAATAAACAATGGTTTTTGCCCCGGCGAACCAGTCGCAATATAAGTGGCCGTATCATAAGCTACTTTATTTAAAAAATAACGCAAAGAATTTTTATAAGCTATCTTGCCAGAAGTTTCCCATGCTTGCTTTAGATTAGCCTTAACCTTATCCCAAATCCATCTAATTGCCGAGGCAATATCATCAAACGGTCCCTTAGGAGAACCCATACCTGCGTCAACCGCCGACTCCGTAACTGGAGAAGGAGCCTGCGTCAACCCATTAAGATTATTTGTCTGTTCAGCTTTAAGACATTCGGTATCCCAAATACTACACATAGCCAATGACTCTTTAGGAAATAAAAAACCCATCGGAATTATTATTCCAATCAAAACCACCAAAATAGTCATAATAATTATTTTTTTCTTGAGCATGGAAATTTTTTTCTGTCATCCCCGCCTTTTCAAGGCGGGGCCACTCCGATGAACATCGGAGAGGGGGCGGTTAATATATTCGCCGATAGGCGATATTAATCTTTATTATTATTTATTGTCATCCCGAGTCCCGCAGCCACGGGACCGAGGAATCTATTTAAAGTCCTCTCTCCTTAACAAGGAGAGAGTTAGAGAGAGGTAAAAATATAATTACCTCACCCTTCCCCCTCCTTCGTAAGGAGAGGGAGAATGCACCTTAATTTCTCTATTTCTTTATTTCTGATTTTTGATTTTTAAACTTTAAATTTTTACTGATTCTGCTCACTAATTATCTCCTGGAATATCGCCATTAACTCATCATCTGAAATCTGACTGATTTGTTCCTCGGTTAATTGACCCGATTGTCTAAGTAAGTCCCGCACTTCACTTGGGGTCATACCTAACAGCTGATTCATTGTCTCTTGATCTAATTCACTCTCATTGTTTTCGCCGGTGTCTAATGGAGTTGGTGTTACCGTCACCTCAGTATCAGTAGTGGTATTATTAATACCATCATTACCTCGGCAATCCTTGCCCGCTGGACAAAGTGGATCATGTTGTGATTGAATTTCTTGTTTATCATCATAACTATCAGAATCGGAATCTGCCAAATAAGGCGAAGTGCCATATATATATTGTTCATCATAATCGTTCAAACCATCGCCATCAGTGTCTTGCTTTCTTAAGTCCTGCTCTGTTACCACCTGATTTTCTCCTGTCGAATTGTTATTTGCTTCATTTTCTATCGCCTTTCTTAAGCCGGCAGTAGAAATATTGCGACTCAAATTAACAAAACCATAAATTAAAACAGCTACTGATAAAAAGATTAAAAAAATAAAGCCGGTTTGGGGAGATATTTTTTTATTATTATCATTATATAGCTCTTCATTAATATTTTTTTTTTCTGCTCCTTCGTCTAATTCAAAATCAACCGGATAATCTTCTTTTCCGTCATTTAATTCTGAATTTAATAAATTTTCCTCTCTGTCTGAGTTATAAGCCATGAAAAAGAAAATTTTTTAGCTGTTGATATCTTACTTTAGCTAAAATTATTATACCATAAAAACACTAATCAACCAAAAAAATCCGACCAGTTGCCTGATCGGATTAAAACTCAGAATTTCAACACCAAAACCCCTCCATAAAATTTTTCTCCTTTGCCAAAATTTATCTCCGGAGAAAAATTCATGGCAAAGAGATTCTTTTCTGCCAACAAATCTGGCGCTGGTTTGTTCTTCTTTTCGCCTTTTATTAAATCAATGATATCAGGCAAAAAATAAAGCGCTAAACCAGCACCTAATTGGGCTTGGCGCACCCAAGCGTGCGGTTCTTGAAAATGCATTCTCAAACCAGCTATTTCCAAATTATAACCATGAATTTTGTTATTTTTCGGAAAATACTGATCTGTCTGGACCTTGCGCACCGTCGCATTGAAAACGGCGGTCCAGACACACCACACACCCACCGTACGCGCTGCACCTCGTGCTGTGAAAAAATATTTCACTGACGGATGCCACATCGCTAATGAAACTGCGCTACCCAAAACTGCACTGCGGTGCCCAATATATAATGCATGTTTGTTGTCCTGACCCACTTTGATACCTAGTGGATAACCAATAGGCTGTTCATTGGTAAAAGTCAACCCATGAACATAACCCTCAAAAAAAGGCCAGAATAGGCCCACTGACAGGGCAGTGGCATGCATCCAAGGCCCTTCTGTTTTTTGTCGCCAATCTTGACCAAAAATGCCTCCGGCCAAAATTAACACAACAAAAAACACGATGATGACTTCTCTTCTCATGCTATTGTCCTCCCAAATGAATATTAAAATGTTTAATTATCTAATCTCAATATTTAATATCTTATCTCAAAACAAAAAAATGTCAAAAGACAATTAATTATTAAAAAAAGAATATAATTCAATCCAATCTTTTATTGCTAGCTCCTGTGCCCTAATTTTTTCATCTAAACCAGCTTTTTGTAAAGTTAAAACCACCTTGTCCATCGGCAGCTGCAAACCGCCGGCCAAATTATTTTTTAACATTTTTCTTTTAGCGCTAAAGCCAATTTTTACCAATCTCATAAATTCTTTGATATCCATTATCCCCCCCTTTTCAAGGGGGGGCCTTAAGCCCGAAGGGCTAAGGGGGGGGTTAATAAACTCCTTATCCTTAATCTTTAATTTCACTGTTACCGAATCCACCTCCGGCACTGGCCAAAAACAATTACGAGAAACTGGCGCCACAATTTCACAATCTGCATAAAGCTGACAAAGCACAGATAAAATACTCATTTGGCCTTTTTGGGCACAAATTCTTTCGCCAACTTCTTTTTGCACCATCAAAACCATTGATTCTAAGCCCCCTCCCCTTACCAAGGGGAGGACTGGGGAGAGGTGGTCATAATGTAAAAATTTCCACAGCACCGGCGAAGTAATTTGGTAGGGCAAATTACTAATTATTTTAAAATTCTTAAATCCTAAATCATAAATCTTAAATCTTAAAATGTCCTTATTAATAATTTCTAAATTATTTCTGTGTTCTATTAACTTAGTTTTGTGTTCTGACAAATATTCAGCCAACCGTCTGTCTTTTTCCACCGCCACCACTTGGCCAGAGTATTTGACCAATTCTTGCGTTAAAACTCCAAACCCCGGCCCAATTTCCAAAATCATATCATCTTTTTTAATTTCCCCAGCTGCCACGATTTTTTCTAAAATATTTCTATCAATTAAAAAATTCTGGCCATTGCTTCTGTTGGGATGCAAGCCATATTCCTGACACAATTTTTTTATGGTTTTTATATTGGTTAAATCCATATAAACTAAATTTTTATTTTTATCTCACCTGGCCTTAAAATTTTTATTTCTTCACCCTCCACTTTTATAATGGTTGATGGTTTTTTGGTTTTTAACTTACCTGAATCTAAAATTAAATCTGGTTGGTATTTTTTATTTTTAAATTGCTGATAAACTGCTCTCCCACTTAAGCATTCTTTTCCCCCCGAAATATTAGCCGAAGTCGAAGTTATAAACCCACCACAAAAGTTAGCCAATTCCCGCATTATTTTATTCCCCGACACACGTACAGCGATATTTATTGTTTTTGATATGTGCTTTAATGTTTTTTTGTTTTCATGTTTTAATGTTAAGATGATTGTCACTGCCCCAGGCCAATATTTTTCTGCTAATTTCTTTTCTAATTTATTTAATTTAAAATATTTTTTAACTGTCAAAAAATTATCAGCAACCAAAAGCAGAGGTTTATTAAAATCTCTGCCTTTTATTTGATATATCTTTTTTATTGCTTTTTCATTATAAGGATTGCAGGAAAACCCATAAACAGTTTCTGTCGGTACTGTCAAAACACCGCCTTGTCCTAAAATCTTTTTTGCCAAACTGATATTTTTACTACTTATTTTTAATCTTTTCATAAACCATTAAACTTTCTTTTAAATTCAGAAACAAATTAATATGCCTCTCCATCCACCGATAAAATATTGGTTTTAAAAATTTAACTACAAAACGAGCATAAAAATAATCTTTAACTTGCGCTTCTAGATGTTCTACTCGCGCTGGATAAAAATTATCTAGCATATCTGCATCTTGCATTATTTTATGATACAACGATAATCCACTCTTTTTTAAAAATTTAAACTCTTTCATGGCATGGGCAATAGCCGCATCCATTACCACAAATTTTTCTACTTCTTTCACTCCTTGCTTACTAAAAATAATATTGATTATTTTTGCGCTTCGTCGGCCTTCCAAAAATTTTTCTATAAACCCAATTTTATATAATGCATGGCTTACATCATGCCAAGCGCAGCACAAAATTAAAATTTTTTCATCAATCTGAATTTGTTGTTTTTCTGGTAGCCGCGCTAAAATTAACTTAGCATTTTCAATTACTCTGGCGGCATGCGACCAATCATGAACCTTGTCAGTACTTTGTTCCATTATTTCTTTGGCTTTATTAAGCAAAAAATCAAACTGTGTTTGAGTCATAATTCACAATTTTTTAATTTTAAACATTTATCATTTAAAATTTTAATTTTAAAATAATTTTATACTACTATGCTAACTAATTTACCTTTCACATAAATCACCTTTTTAGGTTCCTTGCCCCCCAGCCATTTTAAAACTTTTTCATTTTTCAAAACCAATTCTTTCACTTCTGTTTCAGAAATTTCTTGCGGTACTAAAATTTTCTCCCGCACCTTGCCATTAATCTGCACCACTAACTCAAACTCCTCGGCTTGAATTAAATTCGGATCATATTCTGGCCATTTTTCTTTTTGAATAGATTCGCTATGGCCTAAGTTTTGCCACAATTCTTCAGCCAAGTGCGATGCAAATGGTGATAAAATCAAAATAAATCTTTCCCAGATATCTTTGTCTATTGCCTCTTCTTTTTCCAGGGCATTCACTAAAATCATCATCGCCGCTACCGCTGTATTAAATTTCATTTCCTCAATATCTTCCCCGACTTTTTTAATCGTCTGGTGTATTAGTGTATTTAGTTTTGAATTTTGACTTTCATTTTTGACTTTTGAGTTTTGACTTTTGAGTTTTGATTGTAAATTCCACACTCTATTCAAAAACCTATATACTCCATTCACACTCTTGTCTTCCCAAGCAATCGGCTGATCAAACGGCCCCATAAACATTTCATAAACTCGAAGCGTGTCTGCCCCGTATTTTTTTACATATTCATCTGGATTGATTACATTGCCTTTTGATTTGCTCATCTTCACTCCGCCTTCGCCCAAAATCATGCCATGGGCTGTGCGCTTGGCGTATGGCTCTACCCCGCATTCTTTGGGCACCGCTCCAATATCATACAAAAATTTCCACACAAACCTGGAATACAAAAGATGAAGCGTGGTGTGTTCCATCCCGCCATTATACCAATCCACTGGCAGCCAATACTTGGCACGCTCTGGATCAACCATCATCTTGTCATTTTTTGGATCAGTGTAGCGAATAAAATACCAATTTGATCCAGCCCAATTCGGCATCACATCTGTCTCGCGCCTAGCCTCACTGCCACACACCGGGCATTTTGTCTTTACCCAACTTTCTACTTTAGCCAAAGGCGAATCCCCATCGTCTGTTGGCAAATAGTCATCAATCTCTGGTAAAACCACTGGCAAATCTTTTTCTGAGATTGACACCCAGCCATTTTTCTCTAAATTTTTAAATTCCTCACCAATCTCTGGAAATTCTACTACCCCCGCGGCTTTATTAAAGTGTCCCTTATCCTTAAAAATCTTAATACTCGCCCCCAAATCCTGATAATCTTTTTCTACCGAGAGAGAAACATAGGGATCATTTTTAGAAAGATAAATAACACTCCCCTCAATCAAGCCCCTTACTTTATCCCAATCAATTTTAGTATTATTAAATTCAACCACGCAGTTAACATGCTTCATTAAAAAACCAGCTATTTTTAACTTGGTATTTTGACTCTTGCCGGTTGGTGCCACCAAAATTAACCTTTTGACTTTCAGCTTATTCTCTTCAATAAACTTACAAGCCACAACTGCTCCTAAGCTATGTGCCACAATTATCAAGTCGCCCTCAATTTCATTTTTTATTTTTTTCAAATGTTCCAGCCATTCATCCAATTTCGGCTCATCAGAATTTGGTAAGTCGGGCACTAAAACCTTATAGCCCTTGCCTTCAAATTCTTTTTTAAACCATGGAAACCAGTTTTCTTGGGAATTACCTAAAATTCCATGAAGTACTAAGATAGTCATTTTTTTCTCGGCGCATTTTTCACAATACACCATTGGTATTGGCTCTCCCCAATAACGTTGTCTAGAAAAAATCCAATCATGTAATTTATATTGTATTTGTTTTTTGCCTAATTGTTTTTCTTCTAGCCAAACAATCATTTTCTCTACTGCTTTTTGTGTTTCTAAACCATTTAAAAAATCAGAATTAATAGCTATGCCTTCTCCAATATAACATTCTGGAGGCACCATCATTACTGGCTCATTGCTAACATATGGAACATTTATTGGAGTACTTTGTAATTTGGGAAAGCCAACCACTCTTTTTATTTCCAAGTTATATTTTTTAGCAAATTCAAAATCCCTTTCATCATGCGCTGGCACAGCCATAATGGCGCCTGTGCCATAGCCCATCATCACATAATCAGCCACAAAGATTGGCAGTTCTTTTCCATTTACCGGATTAATTGCCTTTACGCCTTTTATTTCCACACCAGTTTTTTCTTTATTCAAATCCGTTCTTTCCAATTCATTTTTCTTCTGCGCTTCAATAACATATTCTTCAATTTCCTTGCTATTTGCTATCTGTGTTTTGAGTTTTGTTATCAATTCATGCTCTGGCGCCACCACCATAAGCGTCGCTCCAAACAAAGTATCTGGTCGCGTAGTAAACACCTCAAGACATTCTTCTTCTTTTGAATTTTGGGTTTTGTCATTGGTTTGACATTTGACATTTGAAATTTGAAATTTTACCAACGCTCCTTCGCTTCTACCTATCCAATTCACTTGTTGCGTCTTAATTCTTTCCAAATAATCAACCTTGTCCAAATCTTCAATCAAGCGATCAGCGTATTTGGTAATTTTCAAAACCCATTGTTCTTTTTCTTTTTTCACCACCTCGCCACCGCATCTTTCGCAGACCCCATTAACCACCTCTTCATTTGCCAAACCAATTTTACAAGAAGTACACCAATTAATAGTTTCTTTTTTCTTTTCAGCAAGGCCATGTTTAAACATCTGGATAAAAATCCATTGCGTCCATTTATAATAATCCTCGTCAGTCGTAGAAAACGTCCGTGACCAGTCAAACGAAAAACCGGCTTCCTTGAGCTGTTTGGTAAAAGTAGCAATATTTTTAGCTGTGGCTTCCTGAGGTTTTATTTTTTTCTTAATAGCATAATTTTCTGTCGGCAAGCCAAACGCGTCAAAACCAATTGGATACAAAACATTATACCCTTGCATCCGCCGTTTACGACAAATAATATCCATCGCGGTATTAGAACGCAAATGCCCGGTATGCAAGCCGTCGCCTGACGGGTAAGGAAATTCAATCAAACCAAAAAATTTCTTCTTGTTTTTATCGACTTCAACTTCAAAAATTTTTTGTTGCTCCCAGACCTTTTGCCATTTCGGCTCTATTATTTGTGGGTTGTATTTAGTCATATATTTATTGCTGAGCGAAGCGAAATCCCGCTCCAGCGGGACCATTTTTTTCTATTTCCTATGGATTGTATTTATCCATATAATATATTTTAAATCACCTTAAGTTTACCTAATTTAGGCAAAAAATTCAACTCCTCTCTTAAAATTATAACCTATTTATGCTATGATTAAATTACCCAAAAAAATTTTTAATAAATATTCTGTCATTTGGATCAAGATATTCACTATTGACAAATAAATATTATTATGTCAGAAATTTATTAAAAATATCAACAAATATATTGGCAAACGTCTCAAACCATATTTCATAATTACCTTTTCTTGGTTATTGCGTGTCTTGGCTTTCTTGGCTAAACAACTTAGCCGAGTTTTTTTATTTATTTTCAGGCCATTAAATTACCTCTGGCGGCCAATTATTAAAATAGTTATCCTGCCTATTTATCAAAAAGTATTTTTAATCCAAAAAAAAGTATCTGATAAATCAGCTGGCAAACTTTATAGTCTGCCCACCATTATTTTAACCACCCATTATTTGCCAATTATAGTTATTATCACTATTTTTTTCTCTGTTCTAATTAATAATTTTCTTATTAAGAATGTCGCGGCCGAAGATCTTGGCACTGAAAGCCTGCTTTATCAACTTGCCAAGGGTGATGAATTTGAAGAATTAATTGAAGAAAGCAACACCCCGCTTATTAAAATCGAACAAGTTAATCCAAATCAAATCACTACTGATAGTCTACAAAAAAACGAATTGCTAGCTACTGCCATCACTGATATCAACATTAATAATTCTCCGCCGCCCGAAGGACTACTAGCAGAAAGTATTCGGAGTGGCAGTGCTTTAATTGAAAATATCGCTTCAGAAAAACAAGAAGTCCAAACCTATCTCGTTACCGCTGGCGACACGCTTTTTTCCATTGCTCAAAAATTTAAAATCTCTCTCAACACAATTCTTTGGGCCAACAATCTAAACGAACGCAGTACTATTAGGCCAGGTGATAAATTAACCATCCTACCCACCAGTGGTGTACTTCATAAAATTAAAAAAGGAGACACTTTGTCTGCTTTAGCTAAAAAATATAATGTCACCTTAGACAAAATTCTAAATTACAACAATCTTATTAGCGATGAACAATTATCAATTAATCAGCTAATTATTGTACCGGGCGGGAGTATTAAACCGGTCTATAGTACGCCACCGGGTTCTATTGCCAATGTCTTGCGACCCTCGTCTTCGGAACGTCGTCAGGGTGGTTTTATCTGGCCCACTGTTTCCCGCCACATTACTCAATATTATCGTTGGGGCCACTCGGCGATTGATATCGGTGGTAAACTCAACTCCCCAATTTATGCTTCCGCTGGTGGGAAAATTACTCATGCCGGCTGGGGTACTGGTTATGGTAATTATATTATTATTGATCATGGCAATGGCCAAAAAACTCTTTATGGCCACATGACTAAACTTTATGTTAAAGTTGGAGATACTGTTGCTCAAGGAGAAACAATTGGCGGTTTGGGCTCAACTGGCTGGTCCACCGGCCCCCATCTGCATTTTGAAATAATTATTAATGGCAAAAAAGTTAATCCGCTTTCATATTTATAATTAAATATAATCCTCGCGCCTCTTTTGGTTGTACTGATTTTTTTGATAGAGAATTAAAAAGTCTTGAATTACATCAAGACTTTTTAATTTTACTACTCTCTTGCCCTTAATTTATTTTTTTCACGCCGCCACCCTAAAAATTTCTTCTAAACTCGTAATGCCTTTAATCGCTTTCAACAAACCATCTTGCGCCAAAGTCAACATTCCATTTTTAGTGGCAATATCCCTGATCTTATATTCCGATACTTCGTTTGATAAAATTACCTGTTCTATTTCTTTATTCATCGCAAACATTTCAAAAATTCCAATCCGGCCTTTATAGCCAATTTGACTGCAAGCTTCGCAACCACCTGGTCCAAAAAATTTTACTGTCTGAATTTCAATCCCAGCCATATCTTTATGGCTGCCATTACCCCAAATATTTAAAACTTTTGCTTTAGCGTCTTCATTTAGAACTATTTCTTTTTTGCACTTCTCGCACAACTTACGCACCAATCTTTGGGCAATAATTAAATTTAATGCTGGCGCCAACAAATAACTTTTAGCTCCCATGGCCAAAAACCGAGGAATAGCACCAGCCGCATCGTTGGTATGAAGGGTCGATAAAACTAAGTGTCCGGTTAAAGCTGCATTCAAGGCAATGTCCACTGTTTCCAAATCACGCATCTCGCCAACCATAATAATATCTGGATCTTGCCGCACAATCGAACGCAATCCCTTGGCAAAGGTATAATCACGGCTCGGGTCCACCTGTGATTGATTAACACCTTTTAATTCATACTCAATTGGATCTTCGATGGTAATAATTTTAGTATCCGGCGTATTTAATTGATTTAAAACCGCATACAAGGTTGTAGTTTTACCAGAACCAGTCGGCCCAGTGGTAATAATCATGCCATTCGGTCTTTTGATCTGCTCACTTAAAATTTGAAAATAACTGCCACCCAGGCCCAAATCTTCTATTTTTAAACTGCCCACTCTCGAGAGTAATAGCCGTAAAACCACTGACTCGCCATAATTAGTGGGTAAACAGGAAACACGCACATCAACTTTGTCGTCTTTAAGTAAAATAGCAAAACGGCCATCTTGTGGCTTATCCGAAATATTTAATTTTAAACCAGATAACAATTTTAACCGAGAAATTAAATATTGCCAAACTTGGCGCTCTAAAATACTAGCTGTGTGCAACACGCCATCAATTCGATAGCGCAGTTTAATGCCATCAACTTCTGCTTCAATATGAATATCCGAAGCATTGGTTTTTAGACCAGCGGCAATCACCGCCGCCACCATCTCAGTCATTGATGAATTTTTTAATATTTGATCAATGCTTGCCAAATCATTAATCGTGGCCGAAAATTTATTTAAATCCTCTTCCCCTATCTCGACCCCGCGCGGCGCTGGCTTAATCTGTGGTAAAGACTCATATTGCTTCAAAGCCGAATTAAAACTAACCTCCGAAGTTAAAAAAATCTCTATCGGCACCTTTAAAAAAGAAAATTCGTCTTTTAATTTTAAAGCTTCTTCTGTTTTTTCTTTAGTCGTAGCAACTCGTGCCACCACATGCTCCGCATAATAAAAACAAATAGCTTGCTTTTCTTTAACCACCGCCAAATTTATTCTTTGCAAGGTATCACCCGGAATTGGCACGCCCTTTAAATTAACATAGCCCAAACCAGTCATCTGCGCTTTACGCTTTAATTCTTCTTCCTCATTCTTTTGTCTTAATTCTTCCATTTTCATCTTTAATGCCTGGCTAGGATCAAGATTAAAACCATTGTCTGCCTGATTATTTGTCGCCAACTTAATTGGCGCGCTTCCAGAAACTACCTTAGCCTGTGCCGTTTTATTTTCATCTAATAAATCATTGATATTTTTCATAATTTTAACTTAACTTCTATATCAATTATATAACAAAAATTCTAAACAAACAAAAACTTCCCCTGCTATTATTGTAGGGACAGGTCTAGACCTGTCCGCTTCTAGCAGAGTGAGATTAATCCTCCTCTCCTTTATAAGGAGACCTGCCCGCCAATGCCTAGGCCTGGCAAGCGGGGGGGGTGAGGTAAAATTTATTTTAACCCCTCTTTCATTCTCCCCTTCGTAAGGGGAGAGATTTGAAGTAAACAAAAAACGGCACCGTCAAGCGCCGTCTATCAATAAAAAATTTTATTCTTCCACCATTGACGTTTCTGGTTTCTTACTAAACCACTTGGCTGCCAACCGGGCAATTTTGGCATAAGCCGTACTTTCATTTAATCGCTCAAAAAGTATCACCCAAGCGGTAATTTGATAGGTCGATAATAAAGCCCCGATCCAAAATAATAATATTGCCATAAGAGCCAAACTAAAAATTATCGCAAACATCATCAAACCACTAATTTGTAATACATAGACGATATACAAAACCAAAGCTAATGGTAAAATCAAAACCACAGCTAAAATTATCATCGCTAAAACCGCCAAAATACCAACTAAAAACATCACGATCGCCATTTCAATGGAAATTACCCAATACTTCTTAAAAAATTTCCAACTATTGGTAATTGCTTGTTTTAAATTATCTTTTTTTAAAACCACAAACATCACTGCATATTTGACCAGAAAAGACACCAAAACCGCCACTGGAATTAAAACCACAAAAGAAACTAGCACAAAAATAAATTGCCAAAATCCGCTTTGGGTTTTAAAATACAGCCACGCCAATGGCAAACTTAAAAGCGCTAAAAGTCCCGAAACCACTATCTTACCCACCACATTTAACCATAAAACTGGCCAAAAATTTTGCCGACCCAAAGCAAAAGCTTCACGAAAATGGATTGGCAAATTTCTATATTCACGATAAGAACCAGCCACCAAACCCGCCTCAGAAACTATTGCTAACCATAACACAAATAAAAATAAAAATACCAACAAGGCTATCAATAACAAAGTATTTAAACTAAAATTAACAAAAAGATCTTTAAAATTATGCCACATATTGCCCAAAATTCCCTGCTGATAAAAATCCTGCCATTGCAAAAGTGTTTGTGAACGCTCAGTTAAACCAGAAAAATTATTAACCACCAAATTAAATTCCCCGCTATTCATCACCAAAACGGCAAACAAGCCAAAAATCCATAAATATTTTGCCCGCCACAAAATTTGCCAGGCAATTTTTAAAATTGGTCGATATATACTTGTCATATTTTTATTTTACTTATATTTTTATTTTCAACTTTTTGTTTTAATACCTTTATTCTTAAATCTTAATTCTTAAATCATAAATCTTTTCTCTTCTTTTCTCCCACAATTGCTTCAAACTCTTCTTTTTCCAAATTTTCCTTTTCTAATAACTTATCCACTATCGCTTTTAATTTGTCTTTTTCTGCTTTAATTATACCACAAGCTACCTCATAGGCGCCAGTTAAAATTTTTGACACTTCTTCATCAATTTCCTGGGCCACTTTTTCCGAATAATCACGCTGCTCTGAAATTTCTCGCCCCAAAAAAATCAACTCCTCGTGTTCGCCATAAGTGCGCGGGCCTAATTTATCACTCATGCCATAATCGGTTATCAATCGACGCGCTAATTTAGTAGCTTGGCGCAAATCTGATTGTGCCCCGGTGGTCACCTCGCCATATGTTTCTTTTTCTGTGGCGTGCCCGGCCAAAAGCACTGATAATTCGCTCAAAAATTCTGTCTTTGAATACATATGACGATCTTGTTCTGGCACTTTTAAAGTGTAGCCACCAGCTTGACCGCGAGCAATAATGGAAACCTTTTGCACCGGATCGCTTTGTGGCAACATGTGAGCTACTAAAGCATGCCCTGCTTCATGATAAGCCGTAATTTCTTTTTCTTTATCTAATAAACGACGAGATTTTCTTGATGGACCAAGTAATACTTTTTCAATACTTTCTAATACGTCATGAAAACCAACTTTTTTATGATCACGACGTACTGCTAAAATTGCCGCTTCGTTCATTAAATTGGCTAGATCGGCGCCAGAAAAACCAGAGGTTCTTTCAGCTACTCTTCGTATATCTACTTCTTTGCTTAAGGGCTTATTTTTTGCATGGATTTTTAGAATTTCCGCGCGATCATTAATGTCTGGCAATTCCAAAGTGACTCGGCGATCAAACCTGCCTGGCCTGAGCAAAGCTGTATCCAAAATATCAGGCCGATTGGTAGCTGCTAAAACAATCACTCCCGAATTTGGCTCAAAACCATCCATTTCCACCAAAATTTGATTCAAGGTTTGCTCCCGTTCATCATGTGAACCGCCGAGTCCTGCGCCTCTTTGTCTACCAATTGCATCTAATTCATCCACGAACACAATGCATGGTGCGCTTTTTTTTGCTTTTTGAAACAATGACCGCACTCGGCTTGCGCCCACACCCACAAACATTTCTACAAACTCAGAGCCAGAAACATGTAAGAAGGGTACCCCCGCTTCACCTGACACCGCTCTCGCCAACAATGTTTTGCCCGTACCTGGGGCTCCGACCAACAACACGCCTTTTGGTATTTTAGCGCCCATATCACTAAATTTTTTGGGATTACGTAAAAATTCGACCACTTCCACCAACTCTTCTTTTGCTTCTTTATTGCCAGCCACGTCTTTAAAAGTCACTATCTCTTTTTTTTCATTATTTTTATTAGGCGCTTCTTTGGGGTCTGTTTGGCCAAAAGACATGGCCCGATTATTCATGCTAGAAACTTGACGTGTCAATAAAAAAATAAAACCAACAATTAATAAAAAAGGTAAAATAAAAGGTAAAATTACACCCGCCCAATAAGCCCAGCCACTCTCACTTTTAACCACCAAATTAATCTTTTGCATTTTTTCTCCTGATATCTGATAGTTGTTTAATAATTGTGAAATAGAGTCGGAACTTTCTTTAGTCGTCCGTATCTTTGTTTCGTCTTGTAACACTGCTTCAATATTATTACCACTTACCGTTAAAGTTTTTATTTCTTCATTATTAATTTTATTAACCAATTCGCTCAAAGCCACTTCCACCGCTGGTTTCTGCTCGCTATCTCTAGCTAACAAAAGTGCCGAAGCAAAAAATATTAAAACTATAACAACCAAAGATGAATTTTTTAAAATATTTTTATTCATAAATTTAATTTTATATCTCTTAAAAATAAAAATTATCAATTCTTATGTCAAATAATTATACAAAAAAAACGAAGGGATGGCAAATATTAAAAACTAACAGTTATCAGGCTAAATCTCATTAAAAGGAAAGATAAAAAGGAGCTGAAAACAACAAGGACAGGTTTATTGGCCTGTCCTTTCTTATTATGATTAATTCTTCTTTAAGGTCAGTCCCAAGCGATGTTCTTCCGGATCTATTGATAAAATATTAAAATCATAACTTTCATCCACTTTTAATCTCTCTTCCAATTTATCGTTATCTTGCCCGTCTATTTCGGAAACATGCATTAAACCTTGAATATTTTCCTCCAATTCTACAAAAGCTCCAAATTTATCTAATTTTAAAACCCTGCCCCTCACTGTCTGGCCCACTTGATATTTTTCCACTGCTTTTTTCCAAGGATCTTCCAATAATTTTTTAGCTGATAAGGTCACCCGATTCTCATCCAAACCAATAATCTGGGCCTTAATAGTGTCGCCAACTTTATACAAATCTCTGGGGTGGCTAATGCGCTGCCAAGCTAATTCCGAGATATGAATCAAGCCTTCTAATCCCTCGCCAAATTCCATAAAAACACCAAAATCAACAATGCCTGTCACCCGACCTTCCACCACCTCACCAATTTGAAACCTTTTTAATTCCTCTTTGCGATTTTCTGCATAAACTTCTTTCTCAGAAAAAATTATTTTATTTTCCCTTTCGCTTAAATCAATAATTTTGGCCTGAATTTTTTTATTAACCAATTCTCTTAGTTTCTCTAAAATCTTAGCTTTATTGCCACCTTCAACTCTCGGGTAGTGTTCTTTATTTAATTGCGAAACTGGTAAAAAACCCGCCATATTATTATAACTCGCCATTAAACCGCCTTTATTTGCTTCGGTTATTTTAATTTCCACTACGCTACCCTCATTTTTAATAGTTTCTAATTCTTCCCAAGCTTGCTGATGCCCAGCAGAACGAAAAGATAATTCCAAAATTCCCTTTTCATTTTCTGTCTCCACCACCGTGGCTGTAACTTCATCTCCAATTTTCAAATCCGCCAACCGACCCGATTCGTCCACCAATTCTCTCGCTCTCACAATTCCTGCCGCCACTCCTTCGTAATCCAAATAAACCTCGCTTTTACCGACTGATACAACCTTTGCTTTTATTAAATCCCCCACTTTAGGCAAATTTAAACTTTCTTTGTCATTAATTAATTCTTCCATTAAGTCATCGGTTTTAAGTAAATTTTTTTCTTTTTTAGCCATAAAAATAAATAAAAAGGCAGAAAAAATAGCTTTTTTCTTGCCCTCTACCTTGTTATCATATTAAGCACAAGGTAAATTAGGTTAATTATTAATGATTAGATTATAGCACAGCTTTTCTTTTTTGGCAATCACCCCCCGATTTAAACAGTTATTCTTGTTTTTAAAGCCTTTTAATTCTTTGCTTTTTTCTCTCAAAAATGTTAAAATTAACTTGACTATTTAACCTTTAATCTTATGACTATCAAATGGTTTGGCCAATCATTTTTTAAAATTGAAACCAAAAATGCCAAAGGAGAAGATATAATTTTAGTCTTTGATCCTTTTGGTAAAAATGCTGGTTTAAAAATGCCCAGCAAATTCGGTGCTGATCTTATTTTAGTTACTCATGATCACGAAGATCATAATAATACAGAGCTAATTAAGGGCACTTCTTTAAGCCCCGAACCTTTTCTAATTTCTGGACCAGGTGAATATGAAGTTAAGGGAGTTATGATTTACGGCCTCGCCTCCTATCATGATAACAAAAATGGCGCCGAACAAGGTGAAAATACGATCTATGTCATTGAAAGTGAAGGTATCTGGCTGGCACATCTTGGTGACCTTGGCCAAAAAGAATTAAACGAAGAACAACTGCAAATTTTGCAAAATATTGATATCTTATTAATTCCCGTCGGCGGCACTTACACGCTTAACGCTGCTGAAGCGCAAGAAATAATTTCAGAAATTGAACCCCGCGTCATCATCCCGATGCATTATGCTCTGCCAGATTTAAAATTCAAACTTGATGGCGTAGAAAAATTTATTAAAGGGAGCGGCCTAAAGCCAGAAGAAGTGGAAGAAAAAGTGCGCTTGGTTAAAAAAGATTTGCCCCAAGAAGATACAAAATTAATTATTATTAAACCATAAAAAAATTAATTATATGGAAAAAAAATGGAAAATTTATTCCATCTTTGTTATTATTCTTGTCTTAATAATCGCTGCTTGGTTAGTGACTTTAAAACTTAATCTCGGCCAAAACAGCAAACAAAACAATAGTAATATCTTTGATCTTTTTAAAGATATTAAATTAGACACCAGCCTTCCTAAACTTAACACTACCACCACTACCACCAATAACATTATCAATAACGTCGCTGATAAGATTAAAGATCTTGATAACTGGCAAACCTATCGCAATGAAACTTATGGGTATGAAATAAAATATCCAAAAGATTGGTTTGTTTATGATAATATTTGTAATTGTGACTGTGAAAATTCGGTCAATAGTCAAACAAAAAGTTATGATAATGTTAGACTTCAGTCTTTTTCTTGGCCCAACAAGGAATGTGGTTATGCTGGATTAGGGGGACGGGGTGTCCGATTGACGATCTATATTAATAATAAATTAAAAAATTTAGATGAATGGATTAATAACACAAAAAATTCAGACCCAACCATGAAAGTAAATGTTGAAAAAGATATTAGTTTGGCTGGAATTATCGGCAAAGAATTGACTCTTTCATGCGATTGTTTAACTGGTGTAGATTTTTATAGGATAATAGAAAAAGATAATAAAATTTATGAATTTTCTATTTCTTCACAAGACATCAATTTAAATAATTATTCATCAACCATTAATCAAATCCTTTCCACTTTTAAATTTATAGAATAATTTTTTTCTATTTGTCATCCCGACAAAAGTCGGGATCCAGAAAAATTCCTGGATTCCGTGTCAAGCACGGAATGACACAAAAATCAAACCTCTAATTTATTACCTTATTACTCTATTACCCTTAATTTCTAATTTCTTAATTTCTAAAATATTATGAAAGACAAAGAACCAAAAAAACCGCTCACCACAGAAGAAGACGCCGCGCCTCTTAATAAGCTCGGCAAAATCAAACCCCGGCCCATCTCCGCTGAAATGCAGGAATCATATTTAGATTATGCCATGTCGGTCATTGTTTCCCGCGCCCTGCCCGATGTGCGCGACGGCCTAAAGCCAGTCCACCGCCGCATTCTTTATGCCATGTGGAATATCGGTCTTAAAGCCGCTGGCAAATTCAGAAAATCCGCCACCGTGGTGGGTGAAGTTTTAGGTAAGTATCATCCGCATGGCGATCAAGCGGTTTATGATTCCATGGTCCGGATGGCTCAAGATTTTGCCATGCGCTACCCCCTTATTCACGGACAAGGCAACTTTGGCTCTATGGATGGTGACGGCGCGGCCGCGATGCGTTATACCGAAGCTAAACTATCTGCCATTGCCGAAGAAATGCTCTTTGATTTGGAAAAAAATACTGTTGATTGGCAACCAAATTTTGACGGTTCTCAAAAAGAACCCAAAGTCCTGCCCTCTAAACTGCCAAATTTATTATTAGATGGCACCATGGGCATTGCGGTTGGCATGGCCACGGAAATTCCGCCCCATAATTTAACCGAATTAATTGACGGCATTTGCCACTTAGCCGAAAACCCCGAAGCTGATTTAGAAGATCTAATGCAGTTTATCAAAGGCCCAGATTTTCCCACCGGCGGCATTATCTATAATATTGAAGACATTAAACAAGCCTACGCCACTGGCAAGGGCGGAGTAGTGATGCGCGCCCAAACCGAAATCGTGGAAAATAAAAACAATGCTTTTTCTATTCTCGTCACCGAAGTGCCTTATCAAATGAACAAAGCCGTGCTTTTGGAAAAAATTGCCGAATTGGTTAAAGATAAAAAAATTGAAGGCATTAAAGATTTGCGTGATGAATCTAATAAAGATGGCGTGCGCGTCGTGATTGAATTAAAAAAAGATGCCTATCCTAAAAAAATCTTAAACCAGCTTTTCTCGCATACTGATCTACAAACCACTTTTCACTTTAATGTTTTGGCTTTAGTCGATGGCATTCAGCCGCGTGTTTTAACCTTAAAAATGGTTCTGGAGGAATATCTAAAACATCGCCGTGAAGTAATCAAGCGCCGCACCGAATTTGATTTGGACCGCGCCAAAGACCGCGCCCATATTTTAGAAGGCTTGATGCTCGCTCTCCATAAAATTGATGAGGTAATTAAAACCATTAAAAAATCGCGTGATCGCGAAGAAGCAAAAATTAATTTAATTAAAAATTTCCGCCTTTCTGAACGCCAAGCCATTGCAATTTTGGAAATGAAACTTTCGCAGTTAGCCAACTTAGAACAAATCAGGCTGGAAACCGAATTAAAAGATAAAAAGAAATTAATTGCTGAACTGGAAGAAATTCTCAAAAGCCCGAAAAAAATCACTAAAATTATTACTGATGAATTAAAAAATATCAAAGAAAAATTTGGTGATGCTCGACGCACCAAAATCATGCCCAAAGCCGTCGGGGAATTTAGCCAGGAAGATCTAATCCCTGATGAAACTGCCATCATTATGGTCACTCGCGATGGCTATATCAAACGTCTGCCACCAGATACTTTTAAAACTCAAGGCCGCGGTGGCAAAGGCGTGGCTGGGGTCACCACCAAAGAAGAAGATGTGGTCGAACATTTATTTTCTACCACCACTCATAAAGATTTGCTTTTCTTTACCACCAAAGGACGGGTGTTTCAACTCAAAACATATGAAGTGCCAGTGGCTTCGCGGGTAGCTAAGGGCCAATCTATTGTTAATTTTTTACAACTGGCACCAGGTGAAAATGTTTCTGCTGTTTTGCATTTAGATGGTAAAGAAAAATATCAATTCTTAGTCATGGTCACTCAAAACGGCACCATTAAAAAAGTTGATTTACAAGAATTTAAAAATATCCGCCGTTCAGGTTTAATTGCTATCAAATTAAAAGAAGGCGATAATCTAAAATGGGTTAAACCAATCATGCCCAAAGATGAACTTTTAATTACCACTTTACACGGCAACTCCATTCGTTTTAAAGAAAAAGATGTCCGGCCCATGGGCCGCTCGGCTGCCGGCGTTCGCGGTATCCGCCTTAAAGGCAAAGACCATGTGGTTAATATGAATGTGATTTCTGCCGAAGATAATAAAGGCACCAAATTATTAGTCGTCACCAGCGAGGGTTTTGGCAAACTCTCTGATATTAAAGAATACCGCCTGCAAGGTCGTGGCGGTTCTGGTATTAAAGCGGTCAAAATAACCAGTAAAACTGGTCAATTAGTTTGGGCTAACACTCTTAAGCCACAAAGTCTCTCATCCGATGTGGTTGGTGATCTAATGATTATCTCTGACAAGGGCCAAGTCATCCGTCTGCCGCTTACCTCTGTGCCTGAGCACGGCCGCGCTACCCAAGGTGTACGCTTAATGCGCTTTAAAGAAATCGGTGATAAAGTCGCTAGCGTCACTTTGGTTTAAATATTTTTTAAAAAATAATAAAGCCGTTCTTTTTGAACGGCTTTATTTAATTTATTTAAATTTATTTTTTAACATCGTTAACAATTCATCCATATTTCTTTCTGGTAACTCCGGAGCTTGTAATAAAAATTCTTTAACAGTGGCAACTAATTCGGCAAAAGATTCCTGCGGTTCCTCACCATCACCAAAAACTAATTGTGTTAATTGTTTTAAATAAAAATGGTGGCCGTGACTTTCTTCTTCTTTAATACCCATTAATACTTTTCCCAAAGTTGGAGTTTGAAAATCGCAAGCCACCGTTGGTCGACCCAATTCCCTTGATAAATTTTTATCCCAATCAAAACGCAAAGCATATTCCTGATTGTTTTTTAGGTAACTCATGCCCGCCCGCGCTTCGTGTTTTTTGTTTTCCACAAAATGAAATGTCAATCTTAATAAACCGTCTATTTCTCCTTTTGAATTTTTTCTTCTTTTATGATGGTGGAACTAATTAATTCACTACCTTGCAACTGGTTTTTCGTCTTATAGCCATTTTCCAAACTCAAATCACTGCTAATTATTTCCAAAAACTTGTTTAACAATATTTCTATTTCCTCGAGTGCCTGAAAAAAATCTTCTTATTTCAAAGCCGAATTTTCCTTAGCATAATATAATCTTTTTAAAAGTTTGGTTCTTAATTCTTGGAAAGCGCCAATCACGCCACTATATTTTTCAAAAATTAAATTTTGGTTATCTGCTGATATGCCGATGGTTGATATTTTTTCCAAAAAGTCATCAAAAATTTGATTAAATTTTTGTTCCACCGACTTAAAATCAACTTCTTGTCTATTTGCTTTTTCACTAAACATGTTTTTATATTAATTAATTATCTCGCCCAACTCCTTTAAGATATCTTCTGGCACTGGCACCACTCTAATCGGGCTTACGCCTGGATATCGCCATGCTGTAATAATTAATTTTTGTTTATTTAAATTCATATTTTTGACTTTTAACTTTTGACTTTCCTGCCCGCAACGCCAGCAAGCTGGCTTGCGTGACGGGCGGGTAACTTTCTCTTTCCACATCACCCAAATTTCTGTCTTCCTATTATTGCCCATGCTTTGCATCCCAGCCAAACAACCTGGTGCCACTGCCTCTTCCACTCTTTCTGGATGATTGATTATTCGTAAAACTCGCTGTGGCGATAAGCCATAAAACTTCATTTTTTCTAAAGAATGTTTTGTCCAAAAAAATTTATCATTATTTTTTGGCTGTTTAAAATTATACATAAATCCTAATATGGATGGGTTAATAAAGATATTCTTTAACTTTCTCATACAACTCGCTCGTCGCAATCACGTCTCTCATACAATACTCAGCAATCTTTTGATATTCTTTATTTTTAAACAATTCATTAATCGCCAAGCCCGAAACCCCTTGGTCCTTCGGATTTTTAATTTGAAAAAAATCACACAACGCTTCCAGTGAATAATTTCTAAAAGCGCCATAAAAAGATAATTGATCCATTAAATCAAGATGTTCTTTGCCGCTATAACGATAAGGAATTAAATTCTTAGTCGGCTTCACCCCATAAAATATGGACCGAAAAACAATAAACGGCGCGTCAAAACTGCGGCCATTAAACGAAATCACCTGCGGAAAAAATTTAATATCAGCCCAAAAATTTTCCAAAATTTCTTTTTCTGTCTTAACCACATATTCCACTCCCCCTTTTTCATAATTTTCTATATTTATTTCTGGCGCCTGAAAATAAACCTTGCCCTTGCCTGAATCAGAATTTAACATGGCCACCGCCACAATTTCGCCTGTCAGTGGGTTCAGCCCTGTCCGCGCCATCGCTCCTTCTTTTTCCTCATTGGTTACTAAATTTTTTAATAAATTTTTCTGCATTACTGGGCTTAATTTATCAAAATCAAACCCCGTTGTTTCAATATCAAATATTAATGGCATAAAATATAATTTATCCTGAACTCGAAAAAGGAATGAAAAATCCTCTGGTTTTCAGAATAATAAATTTATTTACTTATTACTGTTTTTATCTTAGCATTTATATTTTTTTTAGCAAATTTAAACCCCGCTCTCTAAAGCGGGGTTTAAAAAAATAAATTTTTATTTTTTGCACCACTTGCCCAAAGAAACAAGCACATACAAAGCAGACAAACCCACTAATATGTAGACGATTCTCGCTACCAAAGACATGGCGCCAAAAATAGTCGCCACCAAATCAAAACTAAACAAACCAACCAAAAGCCAATTTAAACCACCCACAATTATTAAAATTAGGGCAAGCCAATCCAAAGTATTAAGTTTATTCATATTTTTATAATTATTTGTTAAATATTAATCAAGACCTTTCTTTTTTTATTATAACACGTTATTGATAAAAACAAAATTCTCCCCTATAATTATAATCGATATGAAATTTAAACTAAAATCAAGCTATTTACCCTCTGGCGACCAACCCCAGGCAATTAAAAAATTAACTGCCGGTCTTGAGCGTGGATTTAAAAAACAAACACTTCTTGGCGTGACTGGCTCTGGCAAAACTTTTACCATTGCCAATGTGATTGAAAAATCGCAACTACCAACTTTAGTTATTTCTCACAACAAAACTCTGGCCGCCCAGCTCTGTCAGGAATTTCGTGAATTTTTTCCCAAAAACGCGGTCGAATATTTTGTCAGTTATTATGACTATTATCAGCCAGAAGCCTATTTACCACATACCGACACCTATATTGAAAAAGAAGCGCAGATTAATGAAGAAATAGATCGGCTGCGCCATGCCTGCACTCAATCTTTAATGACCAGACAGGATGTGATTATTGTCGCTTCGGTTTCGGCGATTTATGGCCTGGGTTCGCCCGAAGAATATGAAAGTGTTGTTTTGCATTTTAAACAAAACCAAATTTTAAATCGGGAAGCCATAACCAAACAATTGGTGGCCATGCAATTTGAAAGGACCAATGCTGATTTACGCCGCGGCCAATTTCGCCTGCGTGGCCAAACCTTGGAAGTAATGCCAGTCAACGAAGAAATTATCTATCGTTTTATTATTGATGATAAAATTGAATTAATTGAATCTCTTGATCCGATTAGCCGTAAAATTAAAAATAAGTTACCAGATGTCTGGCTCTTCCCGGCCAAACATTATGTGGCCAATCCCGAAGCTCGGGAACGCGCTTTTAAATCTATTAATACTGAACTGAAAGAGCGTTTAAAATATTTTATCAAGAAAAATAAAATTTTAGAATATGAAAGATTAAAACGCCGCACCCGCTATGATTTGGAAATGATCAAAAACATTGGCTATTGCAATGGCATTGAAAATTATTCTCGCCATTTTGAAGGCAGAAAAGAAGGCGAGCCACCCTTCACTCTTTTGGATTATTTTTCAAAATCAAATAATATTTATCTCCCCCTGCCCGAGGGGGAGAGCCTCGCGATAGCGGGCGAGGGGGTGGGAGAAAAAAAATTCTTAACCATCATTGACGAATCCCATGTCACCCTACCTCAAATCCGTGGCATGTATAATGGTGACAAAGCTAGAAAAGATACCCTGATTGAACATGGCTTTCGCTTGCCATCGGCTCGCGACAATCGACCTTTGCAGTATTTTGAATTTACAAAAAAAATAGACCAAATTATTTATATGTCTGCCACGCCTGGTGCAGAAGAAATAAAAGAAAGTGGGCAAATTGTCGAGCAAATCGTCCGTCCCACTGGCTTGGTTGATCCGGAAGTAATAATAAGAAAAATATTCCCTATTGCGACCTCACCCCAACCCTCTCCTTATAAAGGAGAGGGGGATGTTCGACTCTCTCCCCTTAATAAGGGGAGAGTTGGAGAGAGGTCTTCTAAAAATAATCTTTCTCAAATTGAAGATCTCCTTATTAGAATCAATGAGCGCATTAAAAACAAAGAACGCGTCCTCGTCACTACTCTGACCAAACGCATGGCTGAAGATCTAACCGAATATTTAGAAAAAAAGAAAATTAAAGTAAAATATCTGCATAGCGATGTTGAAACTTTGGATCGCATTCAAACTATTACCGATCTAAGACTTGGAAAAATTGATGTTATTGTCGGCGTCAACCTGCTGCGCGAAGGTTTGGATATCCCAGAAGTTTCTTTGGTGGCAATTTTGGACGCGGATAAAGAAGGATTTTTGCGCAATGAAACTTCTCTGATTCAAACCATCGGCCGTGCGGCCAGAAATGTTAATGGCCAAGTCATTCTTTACGCTGATAATATTACCAACTCTATTAAACAAGCTGTTAAGGAAACCGACCGTCGCCGAAAAATTCAATTGGCCTACAACAAAAAACACGGCATCACACCCAAAACCATTGAAAAAAATATCAAAAATATTTTGGCTGAATTTGGCATTACGCCATTAAAACATAAAAATATTAAATCATTAAAACAAAAACAAGATAAAATTTTAAAATTAGATTTAACTGGCGACAAGCGACCGCTCGCTGAAATAATTAAAGACAAAGAACAACAGATGAAAATGGCAGCCAAGAGTTTGGAATTTGAACTCGCCGCAATCTTAAGAGATGAAATTCATGAATTAAAAAGATCAAAAAAGAATTGACACTTTTAAAGTGTCGCGCTATAATAACCCCAAACTTAATCTTTCTATCAACCCCCTATATCTCCATCTTAGGGTGGTATTTGAATTATAATTCAAAATTTAAAAATCAAAAGTTAAAATTGCAAGTCAAAAGATAAAATTTTTAACTTTTTAATTTTTACTTTAAATTTTGACTTTTGAGTTTTGACTTTTAACTTAATTTTTATGCAAGACAAAATAATAATCAAAGGCGCGCGCGAACATAATCTCAAAAATATTTCTCTCGAGCTCCCACGCAATAAAATGATTGTCTTCACTGGTCTTTCTGGCTCTGGCAAATCCAGTCTGGCTTTTGATACTATTTTTGCTGAAGGACAGCGAAGATATATTGAATCTCTGTCTTCTTACGCCCGCCAATTTTTGGGCGGTATGCAAAAACCTGATGTTGATGAAATCGAGGGACTGTCGCCAGCTATTTCTATTGATCAAAAAGCGCACAGTGCCAATCCTCGTTCTACTGTCGCCACCATTACAGAAATTTATGATTATCTGCGCGTACTCTATGCCCGTATTGGCGAACCGCATTGTCCTGTCTGTGGCCAAAAATTAATCAAGATGACCGCCGATGAAATGGCTGTGCAAATCCATAAAAACATAAAAACATTAAAACATGAAAACACAAAAACACAAAAACAAACCACCAATGAGCTTCTAATTCTCTCTCCAGTTGTTCGCGGACGCAAGGGAGAATACTATCAAATGCTCTATGATTTCTATAATTCTGGTTTTCTGGAAGTGCGCGTTGATGGCAAAATAAAATCTCTGCGCAATCGGATTATTTTGCAAAAAAACTTCAAACACACCATCGAGGTTGTCATTGATCGCATTCCTGTCTCTGTAGGGACAGGTTTGAAACCTGTCCCTAGCAACGGCCAGGAATTTAACCGCCGACTCAACGAGGCCATTGAAAGTGCCGTTGATCTTTCCAATGGTCTCTGCACCGCTATCTACCCAGACAAGCGGGAGCAAATTTTCTCTACTGAATTTTCCTGCCCTCACGATGGTTATTCTTTTCCCGAAATTGAACCACGTCTTTTTTCTTTTAATTCTCCTTATGGCTATTGTGAACATTGCACAGGACTCGGCACTGACGGGCTTTTTTCCGAAAATCCTTGCCCCAAATGTAGCGGCAAAAGATTAAATGATAATGCCCTTGCCGTAAAAATAAATAATAAAAATATTTGGGATTTTACCAATGAAACTATTGGTGAAGCTCAAGAATTATTAAATAAAATTGAAGCCAAAATTTCCGAGCGAGAAAAGGAAATCGCTGGCGTGGTCTTGAATGAAATTCGCAATCGCCTGCAATTTATGCTTGATGTCGGCTTGCATTATATTAGCTTAAATCGTAAAGCCGGCACTCTTTCTGGCGGTGAAGCCCAAAGAATCCGTCTCGCCTCCCAAGTCGGCACGCGCCTCGTTGGCGCGCTCTATGTTTTGGATGAACCCACCATTGGCTTGCATCAGCGTGATAATGAAAAATTAGTTAATACCCTAAGAAATCTGGCTGACGTCGGCAACACAATTATTGTGGTTGAGCACGACGAAGACACAATTTTAATGAGTGACTGGATTGTTGATATCGGCCCGGGCGCTGGCATCAACGGCGGTCATATTATTTTTTCTGGAAAAACAAATGTCATTCTGAGCGGAGCGAAGAATCCCTTCTATTCGCTAGATCCTTCCTCCCCCGATAATCATCGGGGACGTCAGGATGACGTTCTGCAAATCGGCAGCCCCCAAACTTCTCTCACCGGCCAATACCTTCGCCGGGAAATTACTATTCCTTTGCCAACTAAACGAAGAAAAATTGATGTTTCTACTCCAAAAATAAAAATCACCGGCGCCTCGGAAAATAATCTAAAAAATATAAAAGTAGAAATTCCTCTGCGTCGTTTTGTTTGTCTGACTGGTGTTTCTGGTTCTGGCAAATCTACCTTGATGGAATCCATCATCTACCGCGCCATCAGTAATCGACTCAATCAAACTCGCTACGCTGTAGGCAAACACAAATCAATCTCCGGCACCGAATACATTGATAAAATTATTGATATAGATCAATCGCCAATTGGCCGCACTTCACGCAGTAATCCGGCCACCTATACCAAAGCTTTTGATGAAATTCGAAACCTTTTTGCCATGACTCCGGAAGCCCGCATGAAAGGTTTTGGGCCAGGCCGCTTTAGTTTTAATGTTTCCGGCGGCCGTTGTGAAAAATGCGAAGGTCATGGCACTCTTCAAATTGAAATGCATTTCTTGCCTAGTGTAGAAATTGTCTGCGATGCTTGCAAAGGCCAAAGGTTTAACAAAGAAACTCTGGCTATTAATTATAAAGGCAAAAATATTTCTGATGTTTTGAATATGACTATTGCTGAAGCGGAAAAATTTTTTAAAGACATTCCTTTTATTTATGATAAACTAAAAGTACTAAACGAAGTTGGTTTAGACTATTTAACCCTTGGCCAGTCAGCCACCACTCTTTCCGGCGGCGAAGCCCAGCGTATCAAGCTTTCCCGCGAATTGGCCAAACGTAACACCACCAAAACTCTCTATCTTTTGGATGAACCCACCACTGGCTTGCATTATGATGATGTCAAAAAATTAGTTGCTGTCTTGCAAAAACTGGTTGATCAGGGCAATACTGTCTTGGTTATTGAACACAATCTTGATGTGATAAAATGTGCTGATTGGATAATTGATCTTGGCCCCGAAGGCGGCAACCAAGGTGGTGAAGTTGTCTTTGCTGGCACACCCGAGCAAACCGCCCAATATAAACATTCCTATACTGGCGAGTATCTACGAAAAATTTTGTCTTAACAAAATTTTAATTTTCAAATTCCAATTTCCAATTTCCAAATAAATCTCAAGCTACAAATCACAATTTTCAATAAAAATACTAGAATTTGAATGTTGAATTTTAGAATTTATTTGGAAATTGTATCTTGTATCTTGGAAATTATTTTATGATCAATATCGCCAAACAGCTTAAATCCCTACCTAATTCCCATGGCATTTATCTTTTTTACAATTCTAAAAAAGAGTTGCTTTATGTTGGTAAAGCCACCTCTTTGAGAAGCCGAGTGAGAAGCTATTTTACCTCACCCCAACCCCCTCCTTCTAAAGGAGAGGGGGGCAATCAATCCCTCTCCCCTTACGAAGGGGAGAGTTGGAGAGAGGTTTCCCGTCCTATTGAATCCATGATTCACCAAGTCACCAAAATCAAAACCATTAAAACTGACTCTGTTTTGGAAGCCATAATTTTTGAAGGCAATTACATAAAAAAATTCCGCCCCAAATATAATGTTGACTGGAAAGATGACAAAAGTTGGAATTATCTAGCCATTACTAATGATAAATTTCCCCGACTAATTGCTGTCCGCCAACACGAGTTAAATTCATTAAAACATAAAAACATTAAAACATTAAAACAAAAAAATAATAAAACCAATTACTCATTACCCATTACTCATTACTCATTACTATTTGGACCGTTTCCTTCTCTTAATACCCGTGAAACCATAAAAATACTCCACAAATTATTTTATATTTCCCGTTGCTCTCCCCCTTACCAAGGGGGAGCCCTACGCGCTAGCGAGGGAGGGGGTAAAAAATCAAAACCCTGTTTTGATTATCAGCTTGGCCACTGTCTTGGCGTCTGCACTGGAGAAATCACTGCCCAAGAATACCGCCAAAAAGTTATCAGGCCTTTAACCGAATTTTTAAACGGCCATAAAAAAAGACTACTTAGTAGTCTTAAAAAGCAGATGGCTCTATCTTCACGTCAACAAAATTTTGAAGAAGCTATCCGCCTGCGCAATCAAATTAAATCTCTATCTCACATCCAAGATGTCACACTCTTAAACAGCTCACTGTTTAATAATTTCCAATTCCCAAATTCCAATTTCCAAATAAATTCCAAATCACAAAATCTAAATAATAAAAAAATAAGGATTGAAGCCTATGACATTTCCAACCTCGGCCCCACCGGCAAAGTCGGCAGCATGATTGTCTTTGATCAAAATGGTCCCATCAAATCCGAATACCGCAAATTTAAAATCAAAACTGTCGCTGGCCAAAGCGATGTTGATTGTCTAAAAGAAATTATTACTCGTCGCTTTCAAAACAACTGGCCGCTACCAGATTTAATTCTCGTTGATGGTGGCATTCCCCAAGTCAATGCCACCAAAAATGTTTTACAAAATCTCCCCTCCTGCCCGAGGAGGGGTGGCTTCCGCGAAGCGGAAGACAGGGTGGTGGGAGAGATCCCCGTCATCGGCCTTGCCAAAGGCCCAACTCGCCAAAAAAATGAATTTATTTTTGATAAAAACAATCAAAAAATCGCTGACTTTATCCAAGCCAACGAAAATTTGCTTATTCAAGCTCGCGACGAAGCCCACCGTTTTGCCATTAATTATCAGAAAAAATTACGTCAAATTAGATAATATAAATTAAAATTATTTGTATATTTGTAACTAATTTGTAATTTGTATTATTTACCAGCTTCCTCCCCCTCCCCCACCAAATCCTCCGCCCGAAAATCCACCACCAGATAGTCCTGACCCACCACTGGCCGCGCTTGCTCCATGAACTATGCCGCCCAAAGAATTACTAAACGAGCCCAAAGAATTAGCCAAAGCTAAAGCTGTAAAGTTACCCGTCCATTTTCCTTCATACCAATCTGGCTGTGGCAAATCAATCCCCCTAAATACCTCAGCCCATTCTTTTTCTACGCCAAAAATAATCGCCCAAGGCAGATACTCGGCAAATTTTTCTGGGTGAGCTGACGGCGAGAAATGAAATTTAACTCGATCTTTTTCCGTCATGCTTAAAAACAATTTAAAACCCTCGAGTTTTTCTTTCATCAAAACACCCTCTTTGGTTCTCTTGGGCATCAGGGCTCCCCAAAAAACAATCAATAACACAGTTATAATAAAAGAACCGATCGTTAAAATACCAGGATTCAAAATCAAAAAAAGATAAAATGGAAAAAATAAAGCAAATAAAATTAACACGCTGATCACCGTAAATTTTAATCTGGCTTTTTGCGGATTTTTTACAAACCATTTCTTTTCTGCTGCCAGTTGGCAAATATCCTCTTTTACCGTTCGAATTTGGTGGGTAATTTCAAATTCTGACTTTAATTCTGATAACAACATCTCTTTTTTTTCTTGAAAAATAGCTTTAAATAACTTTTCCTCAAAACCAATCAAACCATTATTATTTTCTGTTTTTATTAATTGCCAATCATTACTAATTTTTAAGCCCAAAACCTTGTCGTCTTTTTCTTTCAGAATTAAATAACCACGCCGCGCCAAATCAATAATTGTGGCTGTTATTCCTGGCGTATCTGCAGCTTCTTTATAAACAACTTCACCCTCAGCTGGTAACATGCCTTTTGGTGGTTCATACTCTGGCACAATTGTCCCCTGTCCTTCTGGATCCCGGCCATATCTTCGCCAATAAAGATAAAGGCCAATAAATATCAAAATCGGCAACAAAACAATACCATTATCTTTTATAACTTTCCATATTTTATCTGTCTGGCTTGGTTGATTAACTAATCCCTTGGGCCAACCCACCGCCACAGTTAAGCCTTGTCCCGCTATCAATTCTAGTTTCGTATAACTGATCTCTAATTTATTTTCTGCCCATTCCACCTGACAATCTTTTTCTTGTGCCCCTTTTATCCCCGTATAACAATTATAATTAATTTCATCTTGCTCGGAAAAATTATTTGGCAATTCTATCTGCGCTTTAATCGTGCCCCTCATGTTTACTTGCCAGTCATTACCAGTCACATTCCAATATAATTCATCATGATCCTCAAAATAATTAAGCGCTCCTTCTACTCGATAGGTAATTACATATACTTTTTCGCCATTAACTGTTTTATTAACATCGCCAATTTTAATTGAATAAATTTCGCCTTCGATAATGCTTGTTAAATAATTGATTGGTTCTCCATCCCAATTAGTCACGGTGAGTACTTTTATATCTAAATTCCTTTGTCCATATTTATTTTGATATCGATAGGGTATATTGCGATAAATGCCGTGTCTTAAAGATATCCCAAAATCATAAACAATCACTTCTTTCACCACCAAAGAGCCGTCCCGCTGAATTTTAATCTCCGTTTGAAAACTATTAATTTGCTCTGCCTGTAGACTGTTCGGCAAAAACATTATCAAGGCTAAGACTAAAAATAATGCTGCTTTAATTTTTTTCATAAAGTTATTATTTATATCTTAATCATACCTAAATTATAAAAATAAAACAAACTAAAATGCGCTCGGCTAAAGCCGAGCGCATTTCCCATAATACATAATACATTATTCATTCTTATATCCCGTCCCCGCTGGCACCAACCGCCCGATAATAACATTTTCTTTCAACCCACGAAGATAATCAATTTTACCCGATACGGCCGCGTCAATCAAAATTCTAGCAGTCTCCTGAAAAGATGCGGCTGATAAAAATGAGGAAGTCGAAAGCGAAGCCTTAGTAATACCAAGTAAAATGTTGTTACCACGAGCCATCTCTTTTTTTTCTTGCGCCAATTTTTCATTAGCTTCATTAAATTCTGATACTTCCACTACTTCTCCTGGTGAAAAATCAGAATCGCCCGGTTCTTCAATAATGATTCGTGAAAACATCTGACGGGCGATTATCTCAATATGCTTATCATTCAATTTCTGCCCTTGCGAAGAATAAATGTGTTGAATTTCTTTTAACACATATTTTTGTGTATCTATTTTACCGCGCAATAGAAATAATTCTTGTAAATCCAAAGCTCCTTCGGTCAATTGTTGTCCTCTAATTACCAAATCATTATTTTTTACCCACAAAATTACCCCACTTGTCACCACCATTTCTTTCTCCACCTCTCTCTTACTACTAATTGTCACTTGCCATTGATCTTTGCTCAATTGGTGCACCTTCACTATGCCAGATAGGGACGCTTTTTCTGTTCGTTCTTTAGTCTCTAAAATTATTTCATCTTTCTTAATTTTTTTACCATCTTTAACTTGTAATTCGTCCACTTCTTTGCTACTAATAATTATCTCGGCCACCTGTGTTTCCCAACCTTTAATCTTTATAATCTTTTGTTTTTTCTCTAAATTATCCTCGATTGTAACCGCTCCATCAAGCGGTGAAATTAAAGCTGGTTTTTTAACTGGCCGAGCCTCAAAAACTTCCTGTACTCTTGGTAACCCTTGAGTAATATCGCCACCAGCCGCTACCCCGCCAGTATGAAAGGTGCGCATAGTTAACTGCGTACCGGGTTCGCCAATTGATTGGGCCGCAATGATGCCAACCGTAGCTCCTTTTTTAACCAACTGGTTATAACCCAAATCCCAACCATAACATTTGGCGCACAAACCACGATTAGTTTTGCAAGTTAAAACCGATCTCACCCTAATTTCATCCAAATCAAGTTGAGCTATCTTTCGAGAAAGCTCATAATCAACTAATTGCCCCTTTTTAATTATTATTTTTTTTGTTGCAGGATCTTTTATGTCTTCAGCGACCACTCGTCCCAAAACACGTCGCGCCAATTCTTCACCCATTTCCATTGATTCTTTTTTTGTTAATAATAAACCCTCCTCATCGCCACAATCATCTTCGCTAATAATAATACTCTGGGAAACATCAATTAATTTTCTAGTTAAATAACCAGCTTCGGCTGTTCTTAGGGCTGTATCTGACAACCCCTTGCGCGCCCCATGCGTAGAAATAAAATATTCCAACACATCAAATCCTTCTTTAAAAGAAGCCTTAACCGGTAATTCAATTGTTTCACCCGACGGATTACTCACCAAACCCTTCATACCCATCATTTGACTGGTTTGTCCCCAGCTACCACGCGCCCCTGAAGTCATAATAGTATTAACTGAATTATTTTTTATCTTCAATAATTCTTGTTGACATATTTTTAAGACTTTATCATTAACATCAAACCAAATCTTGAGCACCTTGCTGCGTCGCTCATCATTAGTTAATAAACCATTCTCATACTGATCTTGCACCTGATCAATTAATTTTTCTGCCTCTAAAACCACATTTTTCTTTTCTGGAATATCTGGCAAATCACCCATGGCCCAAGAAATACCAGATTTAGTTAAATATTTTACACTAACTTCCTTTAAACTATCTAATAAAAACGCAGTTTCTTCAATGCCATAAATTTCAAAAGAGGAAAAAACCATTTCTTTAACCTCTTTTTTTGTTAAAGTCTTATTAATAAATTTTAATTTATCTGGCAAAATTTCATTAAACAAAATTCTACCAACAGTCGTAATTAAAAATTTGTCTTCTGTTTTATACTTCCAATTTTTTACAGCCACTTTAGTTAAATTAACTTTGATTAAATCTTGTAACTGTATCACGCCTTGTTCATAAGCCATGATTGCTTCTTGCGGGGTTGCAAAATATTTCTTTATCGCTGTATCATCTTTCTCTGCAAAGGTCATATAATAAACACCCAAAATAAAATCTTGTTGTGGCAAAGTAATCGGTGTGCCATCACCCGGCCTAAGTAAATTTTTGGCTGACAGCATAATTTCGGCCGCCTCCTTCTTGGCTTCCTCGGTTAGTGGCACATGCACCGCCATCTGATCACCATCAAAATCTGCGTTAAAAGCAGCGCAGACAAAAGGATGCAGCTGAATTGCTTTACCTTCAATTAAAACTGGCTGAAAAGCTTGAATGCCTAAGCGGTGTAAAGTCGGCGCGCGGTTTAATAAAACATGTACGTGCTTAGTTAAATTTTCCAAAATATCATAAATCTCTGTTCGCCCTGATTCAATAAATTTATTAGCTGAACGCACATTGTGCGCTAATTCCATCTTTATTAATTCAGCAATCACAAATGGTTTAAACAATTCTAATGCCATTCGTTTCGGCAATCCGCACTGATAAATCTTTAAATGCGGACCGACCACAATGACTGAACGACCGGAATAGTCCACTCTTTTGCCTAATAAATTTTGGCGGAAACGACCTTGTTTACCTTTTAATGAGTCTGCCAAACTCTTTAACATCCGCTGTTGACCAGTCGAAGCCGTAACGGTTTTTCCATGACGGGCTGAATTATCAATCAAAGCATCGGCTGCTTCCTGCAGCATTCTTTTTTCATTACGCACAATCACTTCTGGCGCGTTTAATTCTAATAATCTTTTTAAACGATTATTTCGATTAATCACTCGGCGATATAAATCATTTAAATCCGAAGTCGCAAACCGTCCTCCTTCCAAAGCTACCATCGGCCTCAAATCTGGTGGCACCACTGGTAAAGCCGTTAAAATCATCCATTCCGGCCTAATATCTCGTTCTTTTAAAGAATTCAATAATTTATATCGTTTCATTAATCTTTTTCTTTTCACCGGTGAAGCATTTTTTAATTCTTGAGACAAATCGGTTAATTCCTGCGCCAAATCTAAACGTTCTAATAATTTTCTAATTGCCCCAGCTCCAATTTCAGCAGTAAAAATGTGTCCATATTTTAATGATAAATCCTGATAAGTATTTTCCGAAATTATTTGTTTAATTTTCAATTCTTTCAGTTCCTTGCGCGAACCCTCGGCTATTTCTGTTAATTCTTTTAATTCATTACCAGCAGCAATTTCTAAAGCCGTTAATTTTTTTTCTTTTTCTTCTAAGGATAAATTGTTATTGCCTTTAACTTGATTTTTTTGATTATCTAAAGCACTTTCAAGTTGTTTCTTTTTTTGCTTAAATTCGTTCTCTAGTTGCTCTGTTGTCTCTCGACGCAATTCCTCATCAACTTCCGTAATAATAAAATTGGCAAAATAAATTACCTTCTCTAATTCCTGCGGTGACATGTCCAAGCACAAACCTATTTTTGAAGGCACACCCCGCAAAAACCAAATATGAGACACCGGTGTGGCTAATTCAATATGCCCCATTCTTTCTCGACGGACCAAAGACCTGGTCACTTCTACCCCACATTTATCGCAAACTATGCCTTTATAACGAATGCGCTTATACTTGCCGCAATAACATTCCCAATCTTTGGTTGGACCAAAAATTCTTTCACAAAACAAACCATCTTTCTCTGGTTTTTGTGTCCGATAATTAATCGTCTCTGGTTTTAAAACCTCGCCGTGTGACCATTGCTTAATCACCGTGGGTGAAGCTGCCCGCAAACGCACGGCATCAAAATCTAATACTTTGTGTTCCATATTTAATGACATAAAATAATAAATTAAACTTAGATAAAATTAAATTCAATTTTTTTCGCTCATCTCGCCGACTTTTTCACTGCTTCGATGATCGCGCCGGCTTTCTTGACCATATTCTTTTTCCTCGTTTGTTAATTCACTTGTTTGCTCTGCCACCTTTTGTCCTTCTTTTAATAATTCAACATCCAAACACAAACCCTTTAACTCTCTAACTAAGACGTTAAACGACTCTGGAATATTCAAACGATCAATAGTTTCTCCTTTAATAATATGTTCATAAGCCTTGGACCGGCCCGGTACATCATCGGATTTAATAGTAATCATTTCTTGCAAACAATACGCTGCTCCATACGCCTCTAAAGCCCAAACTTCCATTTCGCCAAAACGTTGCCCACCAAACTGTGCCTTTCCACCCAAGGGTTGTTGAGTTACTAAAGAATATGGCCCGATAGAACGTTGGTGAATTTTATCTTCTACCATATGAATTAATTTCATCATATACATATAACCAATAGTGATTGGTTGATCAAACATTTCGCCCGTGCGCCCATCATAAAGTTTTTCTTTTCCTGTCTCACTAAATCCAGCCCTAACCAACTCTTGTTTAATAGTCTCTTCATCTACTCCATTTAATGTTTGCGTGGTTACTTTATAACCCAGTTTTTTAGCTGCCAAACCCATGTGGGTTTCCAAAATCTGACCCAAATTCATACGAGAAGCAACACCCAATGGATTTAAAATTATATCTACCGGTGTACCATCTTTTAGGTAGGGCATGTCTTCTCGCGGCACAATACGAGAAATAACACCTTTGTTACCGTGCCGGCCTGCCATCTTATCACCAACTTGGATTTTTCTTAAACTGGCCACCGTTACTTGTACTTGTTTAATTACGCCGGCCGAAAGCTTATCGCCATTCTCGCGTGAAAAAATTTGAATATCAATCACCTTACCCCTCTCACCATGTTCTAATCTAAGTGATGTATCACGCACTTCTTTGGCTTTTTCGCCAAAAATTGCCCGGAGCAATCGCTCTTCGGCTGTCAATTCTGTCTCTCCTTTAGGTGTAATTTTGCCAACCAAAATATCTCCTGACATTACTTCGGCCCCCAACCTAATAATACCGTCGTCATTTAAATCTTTTAATTTATCTTCACCCACGTTTGGAATATCGCGCGTAATAATTTCTGGACCCAATTTTGTTTCCCGGATATCCACTAAATAATCTTCAATATGAATGGAAGTAAAACTGTCTTCTTTTAACAGGCGGTCAGAAATTAAAATTGCATCTTCATAATTACCCCCCTGCCATGAAGTAAAAGCAATCAAAATATTTTGGCCCAAAGCCAATTCTCCGTGTTCACAGGCCGCTCCATCTGCCAGGACTTGGCCCACCTGTACTTTATCTCCCGGCAAAACCAAAGGTTTCTGATTTAGACAAGTGGTTTGATTAGACCGACCAAATTTTACTAAATGATAATCATTATATTGTCCATCTTTATTTTTAATTGTAATCTTTGTTCCATCCACAGCCGTCACTTCTCCTTCTTTCTTACAAACAATAACCTGCCCCGAATCGCGCGCCGCTTCTGCTTCAATACCAGTACCAACCACCGGTGCTTCTGGTCTAACCAATGGTACTGCCTGACGTTGCATATTAGATCCCATTAAGGCCCGACAGGCATCATCATGCTCTAAAAACGGCACCAATGAAGTGGCGATTGAAACAATTTGATTAGAAGAAACATCCATTAATTGCACTTCTTTAGTGTGCTCTATCACTGGTTCGCCCTCTTTTCTAACACCAGTTTTCTCTTCTAAAAATCTGCCTTCTTTGTCTAAAATTGATGTGGCCGAAGTAATCACATATTTTTCTTCATCAAAAGCATCTAAATATACTATTTCATTAGTCACTTGTCCGTCTTTTACTTTATAATATGGTGTTTCAATAAAGCCAAAATCATTTACGTGGGCATAAGAAGCCAAATGTCCCACTAAACCAATGTTTGGTCCTTCTGGTGTTTGAATTGGGCAAATCCGACCATAATGAGTCCGATGTACATCGCGCACCTCAAATCCAGCCCGTTCTCTTGATAAACCACCAGGACCCATCGCCGACAACCGGCGTTTATGCTCTAATTCGGCTAATGGATTAGTCTGATCCATAAACTGTGATAATTGTGAGGACATAAAAAAGTCCTTTACCGCGCCCATCACTGGCCGTGCATTAACTAATTGTCCAGGTGTAATCTGATTAATATCCAAAGTTGACATTTTATCTTTAATGATTCTTTCCATTCGAGCCAAACCGATGCGAAAACGATTTTGTACTAATTCGCCAATCGCTCTAATTCTACGATTACCCAAATGATCAATATCATCAGGTTCTTTCTGACTATTATTTAAATTAATAATCTCTTTTACCACATTAACCAAATCTGTTGGTTTTAGAGTGCGGTGCTCTTTAGTTAAAGGATAATCTTCTTCAAAACGTTGATTCATTTTATAACGCCCCACTCGCGCTAAATCATATCTTTCAAATCTAAAAAACATGCTCTCCACCAACTGCTTGGCATCCTCCGCTGTAGCCAAATCACCCGGTCTAATTCTTTTGTAAACCTCTTTAAAGCCATCGGTTTGACTATGGCTTAAATCTTTTTCAATAGTCGCCTCAATATATTTAATTTCCGGATCTTTCTCCACCGTCTTAAATAATTCTTTTAATTCTTCGTCAGTGGCATAACCAAAAGCACGCAACAGAGAAGTAATCGCCACTTTTCTTTTGCGGTCTATTTTAACCGTAATCACATTGTTAAAATTTGTTTCAATTTCTAACCATGCTCCACGGTTAGGAATAATTTTGGCACCATAATAGCGCCGGCCTTTATAAAATTCTGAACTAAAAAATACTCCGGCCGAACGAATTAATTGTGATACTACCACTCTCTCAATACCATTGATAATAAAAGTGCCACGATCCGTCATCAAAGGAAAATCACCCAAATAAATTTCTTGTTCTTTAACTACGCCGGTTCTTTTGTTAACCAGTTTTGTTTGCACCCTAAGCGGCGCTTCATAAGTTGCGTTGCGCAACTTGGCTCTAACCTCATCAAATTTTGGTTCATCTAAATAAAAATCACCGAAATACAGCTCTAAGTCGCGGCCAATAAAATCGGTGATTGGAGAAATTTCTTCGAATAATTCTTTTAAACCCTCGTTAAAAAACCACGCGTAAGAACGTTTTTGGATTTCAATTAAATCTGGTAAAGGCAGCGTACGGCTGCTGTCTTTAAAATTCTTGCGTGGTGCTCTTAAAATCATATTATTATTTTTTATCAAATAAAAACAATTTTTTAAATCAATAAGAAACAATTTATACTTTACCGTATCATTTTATTAAAACAATTTATTTTATAAAAAAGAGTATAAAAATATCTCTTCCCTTGTATTTATCCACAGGAAGAGTCTTAAATTTTATGAAATTTTATTGAGTTTTTACTGCCTGCATAATTTGGCGAGTTTTAGCCAAAAAAAAGACTTTTGGCATTGAGGCAGAAAGTTAATAAGAGTTTATTTAGAAAAGTCAAATACATCTAACCTATATAAAATAGCATGTAACCAAAACTATGTCAAATTTTTTAAACTATCTTTTTTATTCTAAATTAATAACAATCAGTTTAAACAAGGGAATATAAAGGGTAAATTACTACCTTAATTACCCTATTAACCTCTTGCTATTAATATTCTTATTTATTTAACCACTAACTTCTTTAACTTTTCTAACTAACAATTTTTATAATATTTTTACACCCTGATACTGGACACTCTGACACTTTTTTTACTTTATCATCTCCAAAAATTCATTTTCCTCCACAATCTTCACACCCAACCTTTTCGCTTGGTCATATTTTGAACCCGGGTTTCCACCCGCTACCACATAATCCGTATTTTTCGAAACTGTTTCCGAAACATTCCCGCCCCAATTTCTAATTTTTTCTTTTGCTTCTTCCCGGCTCATCTTTCCCAGTGTACCAGTCAACACAAACGTCTTCCCCACTAATTTTTTATTATTTGTCGCTTGTCGCTTGTCACTTGTCGCTATTTCTACCCCATTCTCAAATAATTTCTCCACCAATTTTATATTCTTTTCGTTTTCAAACCAACCAACAATACTTTCTGCCACCACCGGCCCAATCCCCTCAATTTCGCTTAATTTCTCTAACATTAAAGATTGAAAATATTTTATAAAATTTTTATTGGAAATTATAAATTTAGATTTAAAAATTCCATCTTGTGCTAGCAAGATAGCGGTCTCTTCTCCCACATGCCTAATACCCAAAGCATAAATAAACCGAGCTAAACTAATTTTCTTTTTACCTTCAATCGCTTTAATTAAATTATCAGCTGATTTTTCTCCCAGCCGCGGCAATTCTGCCAACTCCTCTTTCGTCAAGGAAAAAATATCACCAGCATCTTTAATTAAATCTTGCTCTAATAACAAATCAATAATTTTAGGTCCCAATCCAGCAACATCAAACGCCCCCCGAGATACAAAATGATATAATTTTTCCCGACTTTTAGCAAAACAATTTTTATTAGTGCAATAATGTGCTGCTTCGCCCGTTTTTCTTTCTACCCTTGAGCCGCAAGCCGGACATTTAATTGGCATTATAAATTTTCGCTCTTGGCCCGTGCGCATCTTTTTTAAAACTTCCACTACGTCCGGAATCACATCGCCGGCTTTTTGAATAATCACTGTATCGCCAATCCGAATATCTAATCTTTTTATTTCATCTTCATTATGTAAAGTCGCCCGCGAAACTGTGGAACCAGCCACCGCTACTGGCCTTAGATGTGCTACTGGCGTTAAAACCCCGGTCCGACCGACCTGCACTTGAATATCTTCCACCGTGGTAGTCGCCTGCTCGGCTGCAAACTTATAAGCGCAAGCCCACCGCACATGTTTAGCTGTTCGGCCCAATTTTTCCTGCCACGCCAAATCATCAACCTTGATTACAATCCCGTCAATTTCAAAATCCAATTTAGCTCTGACTTTTTTAATTTGCTCAAAAAAATTTTTGGCTTCATCGATTTTATTTATCTTCTTAAAATGTTTTTCTACCCTAAAACCCAGCTCCTGCAAAATTTTTAACATCTCATACTGTGTTTTAATCTTTTCCCTTGATTTCTCCCGCCTGCCATCGCCTGAAAGCGAAGTCAATGGCGGGCAGGTAATTTCCAATTTCTCAATTTCTTCTATGTTTAAATTATAAAAAAACGCCTGCAAGTCTCTTTTTGCCGCTATAGCCGGATCCAATTGTCTAACTGTGCCAGCAGCCGCATTTCTAGGATTAGCAAATTTTTCTTCACCTTGTTTTTCTAATTCCAAATTTATTTTTTCAAAACTTTTAATTGGCAAATAAATTTCTCCGCCCACTTCTACGTCAATTGCTTTTCTTAATTTTAAAGGCACGCTTTTGACCGTTCGGACTGTATGCGTCACATCTTCACCAATCTCTCCATCACCGCGAGTAATGGCTTTTTTTAACACGCCTTTTTCGTAAATATAACTCATGTTTAAACCATCAATCTTTAATTCCACCGTATAGGTTATATTTCTATCTGCTGGCAGATCTAAAAATTTTTTTACTCGCGCATCAAATTCCAAAACTTCACTCCAATCAAAAACATCATCCAAAGAATATTTCGACACGCTATGGCGCACTTTAGCAAACTTGCCCAAAGCTTTACCACCAATTCGCTGGGTCGGGGAATCTGGCATGATAAATTCCGGCCATTCTTTTTCTATTTTTTCTACCTCATCTTTTAAACTATCTCTTGCCGCATCACTCATAATTGGCCGATCCAAAACATAATAAGCATAATCAACTTCCGCTAATTCTTTTTTTAATCTTTCTAATCTTACTTGTGCTTGCTGCTTAGTCATATACTATTCAAAACAAATCTCCGCCGGTATCTGGCCGTTTTTAGTCCAACAACCAAGTAAACCCGGAAAATCGTTTTCTGTTATTTTAGCCGGCAATTTCCGATCTAAATTAAGGTTCTTCTCGCACGTTTCGCCATTTATATAATTCTCTATTAAAGATCCACTTTTATTCCAATGAGATAATAAAATGCCAAAATCAATCACATCAACCTTGCCGTCACAATTAAAATCGGCTTTCATCGCTGGCATACCGACTATTGCCCCGCCTATCGCTTTTAAATACACATCAAAAGTTCCAGGGTGTCCATAATCATCTTCAAAAACCATAAATACACCCTGATTCCAGGCCTTTCCGATTATTGGATTACTTTCTACCGTTCCCTGGTCACTCTCCTTGGTTCTCGGATAATCTGGATCATTTAATGGTGTAAACCGATTTAATGTTGGTAAATTATTAACATTTACTCGTAAATTATCTAGGTTGGTATAATAAGCCACATAATAATTCGCACTCCAACACTTAAATTTATATTCGCGACTTGGATCACTTTTAGATTTTATAGTAAAACCACCGCTTGCGCACGACTGTTTTTCATAGTCAGGTTTATTCTCTAATACCAAAAGTCGATCCACCTTATCTTCACTTATACAAGCATATTCGGTATTTAATTTACAGGTGTTATCAACCACATATTCCCCAATATCAACCCATTCCAATCTTCTTTCAAATTCTTGGTTACCAGCGCCCGCAAAACTCATATACAATTTTCCTTCATTATCATATTTTAAAGATGGGCACAAAGTATTACCCTCGCCAAACCTTTCCGCCGCATTTGACACTACCTTGCTTTCTGGCAATGAATAAATCTTATAAATATTGCTGCCCAAATTTCCATTATTTATTTCTCGATATAAAAAACCACTTCCGCCCCAAGCACTCGTGGCAGCCAAATAAACATTACCATTATTATCTATCTCCAAATCAGAATAATCACTCGTGGCTCCAAAAACGTATTTATTAGTAGAAAGATTTGGATTAGCTGACTTTAAATCCAAAGTTGCATACCAAATACCCAAATTACAAGTATCTGGTTCGCTATCCGCCTTGTCATCATAAGTCCGCCAAGAAATATGTGCGATATCGTTTTTATCTATTCTAATATTGCCCGGGGTCATTCTTTTTGGATATACTTTTTTGTCTTCTGGTCCAGTATATTTTGCTTGTGAAGGGCATGGTTGGTCAATTATTTTTTCCCAAACCTGAGTAATATTCCCATTTTCATATTTCATTTTTTTTAACCTAATACTTCGGAAAATATTATCTGGCGGATCACCATTTTTATATTCTCCTATTTGACCATACTGGTACAAAATATAAGCATTGCCTTGACTATCAACGTCCATCCTATTCATTATAGTATTTCTATCATAAACCACGTACATATTATCTTTTTTAGCCCCAAGCGTGCCATCTGGCTTGATTACCGCGTATCCATCATTATAAGAAATATGCACATTATTATTTTTATCTACCCTGACCCGAGCATCTCCTGAGACTGCCAAATATTTTTCTTTGGTAAAAATATTATTTACTTTTACTTCTCCTTTTTCACTGGTTACTTTAGCATAACACAACAACTGTCCGCAGTTATAAGCAATATGTAAGTTGCCTTGGCTGTCCACATCTACTGCTGGATTTTTGGCATTACTATCTATCTTAATTAATTCTGGTTGTGCTGTGGACAGCCAAGGCAACT
>DAIUDD010000004.1:0-11003 GCA_036845805.1 Patescibacteria group bacterium
TTAATTTCTGCCGCCCGATTGTTAATTTTAATATCGGACATATGCGCTTTCCTTTGTTAGCAATCCACGCAAAAAATTAAACCTGTGGATTACTGGTTAATAATAAATATATTATAGCATAAAAACATTAAAACATAAAAAATGTAATATTTTTTAATAAAAAAGCCATCCGATTTATGGATGGCGCGTTTTTAGTTCTTCACCGAATCGATTTTGGTAGTATCGGGGGGAGAAGTGAGGGGTCCGGGCAAGGCGCCTTTGATGTAATGAAAGGGCGGATACGATGGACCTAAGTTGGTGGGTGGTGTTTGTTTAATCGTGGTAAGTTGCTGGTAATTTAATTGAAAAAATAAACAGAGCAGCAAGATAATAATCATCAGTGCTGCGTGCCAAGCAAAGTTTTTTTGCAAACGGTTCATGTTTTTTCCTATTTTTTCGTGTCCGGTGGAGGCAATGGCGGGTTATTTATGGGAGGGGGGGGCGGGACTTGTTTTTGCGGTAGTATCAACCATAGTTGTGGTTTTGATTTGTTTGTTTTTTTCAGTCGTCTCTCGTTGCGCCACTTTAAAGCGGAAATAAATACCAATTCCGGAAAGGGCAATGAGAAAGGCAATTAGTAATAGAAATAAAAATTTTTTCATGAGTCACCTCCTAAAATGATTGATGGCCTGTTCATCGCTGGAAAATAGTTGAAAGATTTCGTTTAAGTCAAGTGTTCTGAATATCCAGACAATAGGCCGGGGTATGGCGGATAAAAAAACACCTCCTTGATTTTTTTGCGCGATAGCTAGACAGGAGATCAAAGTACCCAAACCACTAATATCGAGCCGGGTAATCTCTGATAAATTAAAAACAATTTTTGGTTTGCCTGATGCAGAAATCAGGCCTATTTCTTTAATTAAATCAAGATTCCTTTCGTTAAAAATTCCCTGTAATTTAAACACAAAAATACCATCTATGGCTGGAGTTTGTTCAATAAAATTCATGTTTCCTCCCGGTGTGGTTTTTAAAAATATTTAAAATTTTTTAATATGGAGCAGTATTCTTAAAGTAGTTCGAACGCATTTCGTCGCCGCAGGCGGGGCAAGTTGAGCTTATATAAAAATAGATATTTTAATGGAGCCGACGCCCGGAATTGTCTCCCTACGGGAGATCCCCCGCAGGGGGAAACTCGGGACCCCGCATCATAATAAATTCTGTACGGGGCAGGCCCACCCCTTACCATGCCCCCGCAGATACGGGGCAAGCCCGCATTTGCGGGGTACCAGCTGAGTTAATTCAAAATTAATTATTTTTTGGTTTTATTATTTTTTTAATTTCCAAATCTAATTGTTTACCACCTTTTAAGGATTTAAGATATCTTTCATATTTAATAGCTTCTATTTTATTAGTAAATTCTTTAAAAGCTAACAAGATTAAAGGACGTCTGTTTTTTGTTGAGGGATTTAAGCCTTTATTATGAAAATTAAGTCTTTTATTAATATTACTAGTATAACCAAAATACCTCTTTTTATCTTTAAGGGAGAATAAAATATATGTGAAAAACATAATAATATCCATTAGCCGTTGCCGAGACTTGAACTCGGGACCTACTCCTTACCATGGAGTTGCTCTACCAACTGAGCTACAACGGCGTAATAGTTATAAGTTAGATTAATAAATTTGTATGGCTAAAATATACCCTTTACCATGCCCCGCATTTGCGGGGTACCAGCTGAGCTACGTCGGCAAGCTTATATTTCCTGAATTCTTTTTTTAAATTCTGGCAGTTTTTGGTTTTCGGGATTGATCTTTTTTAATTTATTATAAGCATCAAGCGCCAAAATTTTATTTTTATTAATTATAGCCGCTTCGATTAAAAAGTCAATGTATTTGGGGCTATTGGGCTCTAATTCGGAAGCGCGCCGGATAGCGGTTAGAGCACGGTCGGGATTACCCAGTTTATATTCCACAGCCGCTAAATCTAAATAGTATTCCGGATTTTTTTGGGAAAGTTCAATTGATTTTTGAAAATTGTTTTTAGCATCGAGCCAGTTTTCTGTAGCGACAGATAAATTAGCCAGGCCGCTAAAGGCGCGGTCATTTTTTTCATCAAGTTTAAGAACGTGCTGGTAAAGCTCTTGGGCGTGCAGATAATCTTTTTGAGCTTGATAAATTTTGGCTAAGCCTAAATAGGCGCCGATATAATTAGGATCAAGGGCCAGGATTTCCAGGTGTATTTTTTCGGCAGTCGGCCAATCTTCGTTTTGCATTAATTCCTCGGCTTGAGAAAATTTTTGTCGGATTTTATCCGCGCGTTCGGTTGGATCAAGAGTTAGGAATTTTTTAGCGCGGCGGTTTTCATAATATTTTTTTTCAGCTAAGTGTAAATTTTTATAGAACTTGGTAAAAAAGAAAAAAAATTTATGCCAGCCGGGCGCATGAAATAATTTTTTAAAAAAATCAAAGTTGCGTTGGAAATGTTTTTCCAACAGAGCGCTTTTTACTCGAGCTTGCCGTTCGGCCTTGAGTTCTAAAAGGTTAATATTGGCTAAAAGAGGAAATTTGGGCCAGATAATTTTAGCAATAAAAAAAAGGCAGGCAATGATGATAAGAATTAGAAAGATAGTTAACCACATAATTGTTTGATTTTTTTAGCAGCAATTTTTTCTACTGCCAAACTGGCGGGGCCAAGGATTTTTCTCGGATCATAGACCCAAGCGTCTTGGGCCAAGATTTGACGCATAGTATTAGTAAAAGCCAAACGGAGTTCGGTGTCAATATTGACAATTTTGATTCCAAGATGGCGGGCTTTGGTTAGATCAGCGGTTTTAATGCCAGAGGCGCCGTGTAAAACCAAGGGGGTATGAGGTAAAAGCTGGTGGATTTGAGCCAATCTCCCCCAATCTAGGCGGGGAAAATTTGCTCGGCGCATTTTATCAATACCGTGTTCGTTGCCAATAGAGACGGCCAGAGTATTAACACGGGTGGCAAGTAAAAATTTTTGTGCGTCCAAGGGGTTAGTTAGAAAAAATTTTTTATTTTTAAGATTTTTAATTTTGTCTTCTGAACCGGGCAAGGCGCCCACTTCGCCCTGGACCCAAGCACCATATTTTTTAGCTAAGGCGACGATTTTTTTGGTTAAAGCAATGTTTTTGGCCAAGGGATAATGCGAACCGTCGATATGAACCGAGGAGAAACCCAACTCTAAACATTTTTTAATGAGTGTTAAATCTTGGCCATGATCGAGATGCAGGGCAATGGGGGCAGAATTTTTTTTATCACCAGCAATTTGTTTTAAGACATCGACAATAATTTCTAAACCGGCATAGTTGGCAGCGCCTTCGGAAATTTGCATGATAACGGGCTGGCGGAGTTTTTCCGCGGCCTTGGCCACGCCAAGAGCAGTTTCTAGATTAATGACATTAAAAGCCGGGATGGCAGAATTATTATTTTTAAGTGGCGCAATAATTTTTTTAATATGAACAAGCATAAAATTAGAAAGGCAAAATTTTAAATTTTAAAATCCAAATTTTAAAATAATTTTTAATTTTAAATTTTAAAACAGTTTTATTTTGAAAGTTTGGATAATTTTTCTATAATGGGCAGGAATTTTTCGGCAGTTAAACTGGCTGTACCGACGAGAGCGCCGGTCATTAATCCGGGCATAATAAAACCTTGAACATTGTTGGCGTCGACGCTGCCGCCGTAAATAAGATCAATATTTTTTTTAATTTGTTCCGGAGTAAAATAATCTAAAAGAACTTTTTTAATTACCAGAGCGGCATTTTCCGCTTCGGCTGGCTTGACAGCTTGGCCAGTGCCAATGACCCAAACCGGTTCATAAGAAATAATTAATTTTTGTTGTTCATTAAGATTAATATCTTCCAGGCCGCGAATAATTTGTCTAATTAGCACTATTTCAGTTTTTCCTAATTTTCTTTCTTCAAAAGTTTCCCCAATGCACAGAATTGGCGTCAAATTGTTTTGTAAAGCGGTTTTAATTTTTAAATTTACATCAGCATCAGATTCATGTTGAAAAGCTCTTCTTTCGGAGTGGCCGATAATGACATAAGAAACGCCAGATTCAATTAAATGTAGGGGTGAAATTTCGCCGGTATAGGCGCCGCGTTCGTGATAAAATAAATTTTGGGCAGCTAATTTGAGTGGTGTGTTTTTAATTAATTCACCAATGGTTTTTAGGGCAGAAAAATGCGGCGCTAAAATTAATTCACCGGGCAAAGGTGTTTTTTTGTTTTGAGCAATAATTTGGGCGGTTAAGGCAGTTAATTCTTTTTCCAACAACTGCATTTTCCAATTGGTAATGAGATAAAGCATAATTTTATTTTAGCGGTTTAATTTTAGCTAAAAAAAGGCGCCAAGGCAACAAATATTATTCAGGCCAATAATAATTGTTGGCTACCCAATCCACAATTGCTTTAGTATCTTGGAAGCGGTTAAGAGAGGAGCTACTGTTTAAAACAACGACAATAATTTGTTTTTTATTGGGCAGTTCGATTAAGGAAACAAAACAGTCGCCAGCCTCGGGAGTGGAGCCGGTTTTACCAGCCAAGACAGCTAAGTAAGAAGTTAATAATTTATTAGTGTTAGTGATATGGTGTATGGTTCCATTATCACTTTCAAAAGAATATCTGGTTAGAGAGAGAATATCTTTTATTTTTTCTTCAGCGATGACTTTTTTAAACAGGAGTGCTACTTCTTGGGCGGTAGAAATGTTTTTATCGCTTAAACCAACGGGATCAACAAAATTAGTATGAATTAGACCCAGATTTTTCATCTTGGCATTCATTTGATTAACAAATTGCTCATTTTTTTGGCTACTGGTGCGCACTAAGGCAGTAGTGGCGCTATTATCCGAGGCAATTAGTGACAGACGCAGAGCATTATCAAGGGTAATTGTTTCGCCGGGCAGAACAATAAGTTTACTGCCAGCGGTGGTGTCTTCGGGCAGAATAGTAAATTTTTCTTGCCAATTTTTTATCTGATCCATTAAAACTAAGGTGGTGGCGAGCTTGGTAATACTAGCAATTGGCCGTTTCTCATCAGATTTTTTTTCCCAAAGTTTAAAGTTGGTTTCAACGTCAAGAGCTAAAGCATTGGTAGCAGAGACTTTAACGCCTAAATTTTCTAAATTAATACGGGCAGGGAAGGGGTCGACACTATCCCCTGCTGTTTGTAAATTACCATTTTTTTGAAAATCACTTTGACCCAAAATTTGCCCGCCAGAAAAATTATTGGCGGGTGGCAAAAAAGACAAATTAAAAATTAGAGACAAAATGAGCGTAAAGATCATGATTAGTAAGATTTAGCAAGATAAACTAAATCAGTGGTCGGCGTTTGACACACCAGACAGCGGCCAGATTTTTTAGTGGAAGCGTAGACTCGAATGGTCGCTTTGGTATCGTTTTTGATTTGTTCGGCACAAGTATCACGGCCGCACCAGGGCGCTAAAGCGACAATATTTTTAGTGGCCAGATCATTTTTAAATGAGGCGTAATTTTTATATTTGACAGTATTTTCTTTGAGAAATTGATAACTTTGTTTTAAAAGATTTTTTTGAATGTCTTTTAATATAAATTTAACTTTATTTTTTGCCTCATTTAAAGTGGCGGTAATTTTTTCACCAGTATCGCGGCGCACCAAAACCACGCTGTGTTGAGCGACTTCTTGCGGGCCGATTTCCAACCTTAAGGGTACGCCCTTTAATTCCCATTCATTAAATTTCCAGCCGGGTGATTTAGTTTCATCCCAATCGATTTTAATTTTGATATTTTTTAATTGCAAAGTCAGTAATTTAAGATGGGCTTGTATTTTTTCTTTTTCCATGCTGTCTTTAAAGATAGGAATGATAATAATTTCAATCGGCGCGATTTTAGGCGGAATGATTAAACCCTTTTCATCGCCATGAGCCATAATTAGGCCACCAATAAGACGCGTGGAAACACCCCAACTTGTGGGCCAGGGTGTTTGTGATTGGCCGTTTTGATCAAGAAAATTAATATCAAAAGTCTGGGCAAATTTTTGGCCCAATGAATGCGAAGTGCCCATTTGCAGCGCTTTGCCGTCTTTCATAATACCTTCGATTGATTTGGTATAATCAGCGCCGGCAAATTTTTCAAATTGCGGCTTGAGCCCGGGAATTACCGCGATGGCCAAATAATCATTAACAAACTCCTGATACATTTTTAAAATTAAATCCACCATTTCGTCGGCTTCTTTTTTTGTAGCGTGGAGAGTATGGCCTTCTTGCCAAAGAAATTCAGTGGTTCGTAAGAATAATCGAGTGCGCATTTCCCAGCGGACAATATTAGCCCACTGATTAACTTTGAGCGGCAAATCACGATAAGAACTAATCCAGTTGGCAAAAGTTTTATACATAATGGTTTCGGAGGTGGGTCGAATAGCTAATCGTTCTTCTAATTTTTTACCGCCAGCTTCGGTGACCCAGGCGACTTCGGGGGCAAAACCTTCCACGTGCTCGGCTTCTTTTTTAAAATAACTTTCGGGAATAAAAAGCGGCAAATAAACGTTATCGACGCCGAGAGCTTTAATTTTTTCATCCAAAGTTTTTTGGATATTTTCCCACAGCGCATAACCATAGGGTTTAATTATCATACAGCCTTTAACATCAGAATAATCAGCCAAGCCAGCGGCAATGACCACATCATTATACCAATCAGAGAAATTTTGTTTTTGAGAAGTTATTTTGGGCATATTTTTATAGAAATATTATAACTTTTTTAAGAGAATTAGTCAAAATAGTTTAAGATTTAAGAATAAATTCTAAATTCCAAATTTCCAATGTCAAATATTAAAAAAATCCCCGGCTGATTAAGGCGCGGGGAGTTAAAGTTATAACTATAATAGTTTGACCAATAGATCAAAAAAATTGTGTTTATTAAAAGTGGTTGATCGGTTGGTAAAATTACCAGAAAATTTTTCTTTTTTCCCAGTGAGGTTTGGTCTTGGACATAACCAAAGCTCACCGGTGCGATTTATGGCGATTAAATAATGAAATTCTCGCCACTCTGGCTTTCTGTTTTTAATAATGTGCCAGATGGTTAGCGGGTCTTTTTGTTTATTAACCATTGCTGCCTCCTTACAATATTTTTAAGTAATTTTTTCAATGATTTTTCCGCCCCAGCGTACTAGGTCGCGATAAGTGACCAGTAAAATTAATAGCATTAGGACAGCAAAGCCAATATTATGAATTAAGGCTTCTAGTTTTTGATTTAAAGCCCGACCGCGGATTTTTTCAATAATTAAAAATAAAATTCGGCCGCCATCAAGAGCAGGAAAGGGCAAGATATTAATTAATGCCAGATTAAGCGAAAGAAGAGCGGCAAATTGTAAAAGATAAGCTAAACCGAGACGGACCATTTGGCCGGTTAAGACAGCAATGCCAACTGGTCCAGCCAACTCGGCAGTCACTTCGCCATGGGCAATAATATTTTTTAGTAAATCATACAGAGCGCCAAACATGGCGAGAATCAAAAAATAGGTGGCCTTAAGCGCCTGCCAGAGAGAAGCGTACCAGGGATAAGAAACTATGCCTGTTTGGACCAAACCGACGCCCAAAACAGCTTGACCCTCGGAAGTGGGTAGAATTTGCGGGATCGCATTTAAGGAGAGTTTATTTTGTCCCCGTTCAAGCGTTACGATAATTTTTTGATTAGGATGTTGTTTGGTGTAATTTTGGATAGCTTCGGCCGAAGTCATGGAAATATTATCTAGTGCTAAAATATTATCACCAACCAAAATTCCAGCGGCGGCAGCGGGTGAATCAACATTAACCGAGACAATTTGAATTTTTTCATCTCTAACGGATTTGACTTGTGATATGGTTTCATCATCAATAATGGCGGGGATACCAAAATTAAAACCAATGGTTAAGAGAAGAATACACACGAGCACATTCATCAGTACGCCCGAGGATAAGATAATAACCCGTTGCCAGATTTTTTTATGGCCAAAACTGTCGGGTTCATTTTGTTCTTCACCATTTTCACCTTTGATTTTGACAAAGCCGCCAATCGGGATCGCGTTGAGAGAAAAAAGAGTTTTAGGCGCATCGGCAGCATTAAATTTTTTACCCCAGATAAATTTTAGACGGCTAGCAGCGTTTCGGTAAAAACCAAAAAGACGGGGGGGGAGGCCAAACCCAAATTCTTCGGCGCGGACGCCAAAAATTCGGGCAGTAAAAAAATGGCCTAATTCATGAGCTAAAACCAAGAGGCCCAAGATAATAAAAAAAGCAATGATGATAATAAACATAATTTTATAAAGCGGTCTCCCCTTCTTTTTGTTGGCTGAATTTATTAATTTCTTCGGTAAAGTCGCGGGTCAGCTGGTCTAATTTTTCGATCAGTTGATATTTTTCGTCTTCTGAAATTTCTTTATTTTTTTCCGCGCTGTTAATTTCTTCTTTAATTTTATCGCGCAAACCGCGCAAACTAACGCGGCCAGCTTCAGATTTTTCTTTGATGACTTTAATCATTTTTTGGCGTGTTTCTTCGGTTAGGGGCGGCATGGTGAGGCGTAAAATATTACCTTCGTTTTTAACTGAGAAACCGAGACTGGCGGTTTCAATGTCTTTTTCAATATTTTTGATAATAGTTTTATCCCACGGCTCGACTAATAGTTGTTTGGGTTCGGGCACCGAGATATTAGCAATTTGGTTTAAGAGCATCTTGGCGCCATAAACTTCCACTTTTAAATTTTCAATAATGGAAGGAGTTAAACGATTGGTGCGCACGCTATTTAAATCTTCACGCACATGAGTGACTATTTTTTGAAAATCATTTTTTTTAGCATTAATATCCATATAAGTAAATTAAAATTAAAAATTATTTAGCGGTCGACATTCCCAAATATAACACATTAGGAGTATCAGGGTCAATAATAATTATTTTAGGACTCTTGCTTGAGGGGGAAGCACTTGATAGCCATGTTTGTCCAGAATCAAAAGAGCGAAAGATAGCAGCTGACGTGGCATAAAAAATTTGTTTGTTGTTTTGGGGATTAATAGCAAGAGAATTAATGATGGCTGAATTAGGCGGAGTTAAAATTTTAATTGGCTGCCAATTTTCACCGCCATCTTTGGTTTGAAGCAACCCGTATTTAGAAGCATAGAGCAGCGCGTCTTTTTGGGTTGGATCAAAAATTAAATCAGAGGCAATTAGGGCGCCGGAGAAATTTTTGCTTTTATCTTTGGTTGATTGGTAATTGTTTTTTAGGTTTTTCCAAGTAAGACCGCGATCGCTGGTTTTATAAATACCGTTGTTGGTGGTTAATAGGTAAATAATATTGTGGTCTTTTGGATTGACTAAGATTTTTTTGATTTGGCCAGTAGTTTTGGTTATATTTTTCCAAGATTCGCCACCGTCGGCGGTTTGATAGACTTCACCACTGTTAGTGCCAAGATAGACAACTAAATTTTCCGCGGGATCGACGGCAAGGGCAGTAATGGCAATTTTGGGACGAGTTTCTAAATAAATTGATTGCCATTTTTTGCCTAAATCCAAGGTTTTATAAACTTTGGTACCAAGCGAGACATAAAGGATACCCCTTTCTTTGGGATCGGGTGCCAGACTATAAACAGTGCCGGCAGATAAAATATTTTGCCACAAGCCACCGCCGTCATTTGAATACCAGACACCCCGAGAAGAAGTGCCAGCATAAATTTGTTTATGGTCAGTGGGGTCGAGGGCAATGCGGTTGATGTCGATAGTATTAAGCGAAACTTTTTTTTGGTCGAGAGTGCCTTCGTTGATTGTTTTCCAAGTCTCGCCATAGTCGTAAGTTTTAAAAACCCCGGCAATGTTTTTACTATTAGAGACAGATGGCATGAGAGTACAGCCGCTAAGAGTTAGGACGAGAAAAGGAACGAGAGCAAGAAGTAAAAATTTTTTCATATGTTTTTATTTTTTAAAGCTATAATGATAGAAGCATGTTTTCTAAAGCCAATTTGGGATTGGCATTAAGCGCCAGATATTTTTTTGTATTTTTGATTTTTTGGTGCCAAGCGAGAAAACGGGTAAGAGGAAATTTTTGGGCCAAATCATTAATCGCGGCGGCGGAATTAATATTAATTAATTTGTCTGATAATTCTAGTTTGGATAGGATCAGGTCACGATTAATGATTTCCCAGAGATTTAACAAGGGCGAGAGCAGGGTGTTTTTTTCGGTTAAGGTTTCAGCATGGGAGAGCAGTTTTTCCGCTAAAGATAATTTGGCGCGGCGAGTTAGATAAAACAACGAAAGAAAAAGCCTGACTTGGCTTTGATAATTTGACCATAATTCCGGCACGCGCTCGAAATAAAGAGCTCGACCGGGCCGGCCTTCGGCCACATGAGCAAGATCACGGGCGCGCTCGCGATCCACTTTATTAACCACCAGGTGTTCATAGATGTCATGATAAGAGACTGGGTTCATTTTTATTTTTTGCACTCGCGAAAGAATGGTTAAGGGCAGATTAATTTGATTAGCTACCAAAATTAGTACTACGTTTTTAGCGGGTTCTTCTAGGGTTTTTAAGAGAGCGTTGGCAGCGGCCGGGCTTAATAGTTCGGCTTGTTCAATAATGGCCAAGCGATAGGATTTGAAAAAAGCGTGAGCCAACAGATGCTCTTGGAGGGCGCGAATTTGTTCGATGGAGATTTCTTTTTTATCTGTTTCTTTTTTCAGCCAGATAACATCGGGGTGAATATTTTTTTGCAGATGTTCGCAGTGCGAGCAAGTATAACAGGGCCAATTTTCTTTTTCTGGATGAGCTTGATGACAGAGAATGTTTTGAATAAATTTTTTAACTAAGGTTTTTTTGCCGATTTGTTTGGGACCATAAAAAAGATAGGCGTGCGCCAAACGGTGATTAGTAATGGCTAACTCGAGATAATTAGTTATTTTTTGGTGGCCGATAAGTTGCCAGGAAAACATATAATTAAAAGTCAAAAGTTAAAAGTCAAAGGTCAAAAGTTAAAAGTCAAAGGTCAAAAGTTAAAAGT
>DAIUDD010000004.1:11103-49113 GCA_036845805.1 Patescibacteria group bacterium
AAAAGTTAAAAGTCAAAGGTCAAAAGTTAAAAGTCAAAGGTCAAAAGTTAAAAGTTAAAATGGTTGTTACCAGAACAATTAAAAGTCAAAAATAAAGAAATTAAGGAAAATGTGATTTAAGGATAAATATCGAGTATCAATTATTTAATAATTGTGCTTTGTTTAAGAGGCCGGTTTGGGCGCCGATTTCTTTTAGATTAGCGGCGGCGTTTTTAGCTGCCAAAGATAATGATTTTTCAATATTATAATTAGTATAAAATAAGGCCCAAGCTAGGGTGGCGCCGAAGGTATCCCCTACCCCAGTAGTATCTTTCGCTTTGGTTTTGACCGCTGGTATAAAATATTTTTTTCCTTGATAGATAGCATGGGCGCCAAAAGCGCCATCAGAAATAACCACAATTTTTGGTCCAGTTTGACTCAAGACCGTTAAAAGATGATGAGTATTTTTTAAGGCCAAAGGAGAAAGATCTTTTTGACAAAGCTCGCGGGCCTCGTCTTTATTGATAACTAATAAGTCGGTAAGCTTAAGCCAGGGCTTTAATTCTGTTAAACCATTTTTGATTTGCGGGCCACCAGGATTCCAAGTTAAAATTAAATCATTATTTTTTCTTTTAAAGTTAAAAATATGTGCGAGATTGCTTTTAGAGAAACGGCCTGATAAAGAGCTAAGATAAAGTAACGTAAAAGGGTGAGAACGATATTTTTTAGTCAATTCATCGGCATCTATTTTTAAATCTTCATTGGCGCCGCGGAAACTAAATAAGACATGTTCGGCGTGGTGGCTTGTATTAATAATAATCGAAAGGCCGGTTGGTTTGGTTGATGTTTGTAAAAAATTTAGACCAAGATTATTTTTTTTAAAATTAGCTAAGAGCCAATTGCCGTGTTCGTCAGAGCCAACAGCGGTTAAGAGTTCTGTTGGCAAACCAAGCTTATTTAAAACCATGGCGACATTAGCCGCACCACCGCCCGGAGTGTAAAAGGTTTGGTTCAGATAAAATTTAGCTCCGAGCTCGAAAGCTAACAGTTTTTCTGTTGTTGGATTTTGCTGTGGCAAAACCACATTTTCGGGACTAAAAAATGTAATATCATAGGTGGCACCACCGATAACCAAGGCTAATTTGTTTTTCATAGGGATATATATAATTATAAGCTAAAAATGGAAAATAAAAAAGTCCCGATGGTAATCGGGACGCTGGAGTTACTCTGTAAGTTTAAGAATAAACGGTAGGATGTCTGCAAAATTTTTTTGTGGGTCAATGTTGATTTTGTTTTGGTGAAAAAGATCGATAATTTTTTGCGCACGTGTTTTACCATTATGTGGCATTCTGGAAAGCTCGGTTAGTTTTTTTCGAATAAAACGATCAACGCTCCTCTTTTGTTGGTTACTGTTTTTTTGTTCTTTGATAGCCCAGGCCAATTCCCGAATTTCGGTGCTAAATTCTTCAGAAAAATTTAACCATGTTTCTTCGGGATTTTCCGGCTCAAATGGCGGCGGAATCAATTTTACCAATCTTGCTCGGGAAGCTTTAATGCTTGCTGGGTCTATTTTTCTGGGATCAATTTTAATGGTGGCCGATCTAATCACAGCCGTTTTTTTTCTCCTTTTGTTTTTTTGTTGGTTGGCGTTTTTTTGATTGGGGCGGGAATGGGTGGTGATTTTTTGCGGTCGAAACATAAACGCCTCCGGTTTCAGTTGTTAAAGGGCTTTTTATGATAATTAAATTTACTGATTTTATAAGTTTATATTTGGCCGGTTAATTGGCCGCAGGCGGCTGATAAAGAAGCGCCAAAACGGTAACGAGCGCCGGCTTTAAGATGGTGTTTTTTTAAAATAGTAAGGAAATTTTTAATCGCGGTTGGCGGGGATGGTTTTAGATTTTTTTGATGGGGCGTGTAATTGTAGGTAATTAAATTGACAAAAAAATCAGCGGGATATTTTTTTAATAAATTGACCAGCTGAAGGGCATGAGCGGTTGAATCATTAATGTTTTTTAGCATTAAATATTCAATCATAATTTGTCTTTTTGTTTTTTGATAATAAAAAGTCAAAGCAGCCAAATTTTCTTTAAGTGAATATTTTTTATTATAGGGAATAAGTTCTTGGCGTAATTTTTCTTCTGGCGCATGAAGGGAAAAAGCCAGGTTAATTGGTAAGGCGTCAGCGGCAATTTTTTTGATTTTATCAGGGATGCCAACAGTGGAAAGGGAAAGGCGGCGAGCACCAAAGCCAAATTGTTTAGGGTTGTTAAAAATGCGGATGGCCGTCATAACCGCTTGATAATTTAAGAGCGGTTCACCCATACCCATAAAAACAAGGTTGGTAATTTTTTGGTGTTCTTTTTTTAGTAAACGGGCCCAAAATAAGGCCTGGGCCACAATTTCTCCAGTAGTTAAATTACGTTTAAAACCCTGTTGACCAGTAGCACAGAAAACACAGTTAAGCGGACAGCCCACAGCAGAAGAAAGGCAGACAGTTTGGCGGTTTGGATGGCGCATTAAAACTGTCTCTACCAAAAGGCCGTCATTTAAAGTCAAAAGTGCTTTTTGGCTGTTTGGGGGCGAGTTAAAAATTTTAGCTTGAAGATTTAAAGGAAAAACGGTATTTAGTTTTTGGCGCAAGGATAGAGGCAGGTTAGAAGCCAATGTCCAATCGGTAAGCAAGAGATTAAAAATAGCCGCGTTAATTTGTGCGGCGCGATAACGAGGCAAGGTGGCAATGAATTTTTCTAAAGCAGTAAAATTCATAGATGGTTAAAGCATAACATTTTTTCAATTAATCAAAAAGCACCTGCATATTTAATGACAGGTGCTTTTTAAAATTCTTAACGGTAATTGTTGGAATAATTACCTCGGTCGCGTTGAGGGCGATCTTCTTTGGGGCGAGCTTCATTAACAACCATGGCTCGACCTTGGAAATCATAGCCATTGAATTTTTCAATGGCGGCTTTGGCTTCTTCTTCAGAGCTCATTTCCACAAAACCAAAACCTTTGCTGCGGCCAGAGAATTTGTCAGAGACTACTTGGGCAGAGACCACTGTGCCAACTTGAGAAAATAATTCTTTAAGTTGGTCGTCAGTGACTTCCCATTTTAGGCTACCGACAAAAAGTTTAGTAGACATAATTTCGTTATTGAATGCATTTTAAAGGCACACAAAATTTATTTTCCTGCTTACGACCTTGAAATGCACCAGTAACGAAGATCGTGTAAAGATGCAATTAATTGAACAGGCTGATTTAAGTATAGTGTAAAATTAGAATTAAGTCAAGGGGGAGGATAGAAACAGAGAAACTGAGAAATAGAGGGAAAAAATATTAAAACAAAAAGATGGGAGATAAGATTTGCCCGCCATTCATTAATATTAATATGGGGACATAATTAATATTATTTTTACAAAAAATTAAAATAAAAAAGCCAGAGGATGTGGGATGTTTTTCCTCTGGCGGTCATTGCTCCGTGTCTTTTAGTGCAGGCATGGACAATGCCCATGTTTTAAAGCCCCATTGGGCAAGGGCGAACAAATCGTCCTTTTGCCCATGGTGTTGTTGATGGCGTGCAAGAAAGCGGTCTTGCCACCACCGCTTGCATAGGCAATTACCCAGTATGGGATGTAGAGAAATAGCAGTGTAAAAAGATTGCACCATTTATCCTCTTCTCTAAAACGGTTGGGATCGGGGTGTGGATCCCAGCCGCCCCGAGTTACTCTTACTCGGTATTCATCATCTTCGTTTTTTCCCATTTTTTTCCTCTTTGTTTTTTTATCCCTTACTCTTATTAAAAGTGAGATATTTTATTGTAATACTTTTGTAATTTTTGTAAAGCTGGCAAGTGATTGATATTGTGAATTAGTGAATTATTATAATTTTTGTAAAATATTTTTTATCTAATTTTAGCCATTTTTAAGGGTATTGACAAATTTTTTAGATTTGCTATGATTTATGTATCAAGGTCAGGCCTGCTTGAACCGAAGAAGGTGCGCGGCACCGACACGGAATGGTTCAAGGGCAACACCTTGAAGTTGAGCGACCGGAGGAAATTCAAGAGCCAAACGAAAAAAGGAGGCGTGAAGCCAGACTTACAGAGTCTCTTTTCTTGAGAAAGGGCTAGGAATTGGATCGGCAATCCAATGAACCTTACACCCTTGAGAGAGTTTAGAGAAAGAGTGAGTCGCGGATGATAATTATCGCCGTTTTCGAGATTTTTTGAGATTTTTTTTCGCCGTGGTGTTTTAAAAAAATTCGTCTCCCATCGTTTCAGAGGGTCAAAACCCCTGACGTCTCCTCACACGAGGATCGCCTAGCTAGATCTAGCTGCGGCCATCCGACACCCGGGACCTCCAAGGTTCCGGGTTATTTTTTTTATATAAAATAAAGAAATAAAAAAAGACTGCTTATCTAAGCAGTCTTTTATGATTAATTATTTTTGATTCCTTTTTTAATTCTTTCCAGTGTCTCTTCCTTGCCCAACACTTCGGCAATTTCAAAGGGTGAAGGAGAATTTTTTTGGCCAGATAAAGCGACGCGCATGGGCCAAAGCACAGCGCCAGTATCTAGTTTTTCTGCTGTAATTAAATCTTTAATAAATTGTTCTAAAGCGCTTCTGGTCCAGTTTTCTTCCGGAACCTTTTCTAATTGAGTAGATAAAAATTGTAATTTTTCTTTAGCATCGGCTAAATCGCTCTTGCGCCATTTTAATAATTCTTTATCATAAATTGGTTCAACAAAAAAATATTCGGTAGCTTCTTTAATATCGCTAAGTTTTTTTAAACGTTCTTGTTCCAAAGCAATGACTTTTTGTAAATAATCTTTTTTGTAATCTGTAATATGTAATCCGTAATCTGTAAAATAAGGAATACACAATTTTAGTAATTCTTCTGTTGATAAAAGTCGAATATAATGGCCGTTTAGCCAATTTAATTTTTCAAGATCAAAAACAGCGCCGGCTTTTTGCACCTTTTCTAAAGAAAATTCTTTGATTAATTCTTCTAAAGAGAAAATTTCTTGTTCAGTACCAGGGTTCCAACCTAAAAGAGCAATATAGTTAACCACGGCTTCGGGTAAATAGCCAAGATTTTTAAATTCTATAACTGAAGTGGCGCCATGGCGTTTGGAAAGTTTAGATTTATCTGGCGCAAGAATCATTGATAGATGAGCAAATTCTGGTGGCGTCCAACCAAACATTTGATAAAGCAAAATATGTTTAGGCGTGGAGGGCAACCACTCTTCAGCTCTAATGACATGAGTTATGTCCATTTCATGATCATCAACCACATTGGCCAAGTGATATGTGGGAAAACCATCAGATTTTATTAAAATTTGATCGTCAATTGTTTTTAAATCAAACTCTACTTTTCCTCGAACAAGATCAGTGAAAGATAAAATACCTCTCTTTAATTCCCCCCTTGTTAAGGGGAGAGAGTTTTCGGCCCCTTCTCCTTTAGAAGGAGAAGGTTGGGATGAGGTGTTAGGAATTTTTAAGCGAATAACATGAGGTTCGCTAGCTTGTAATTTTTTAGCAACTTCTTCTGTTGATAAATTTAAACACCGCCGATCATACATAGGCGCTTGTTTTTTTACCTCTTGCTCTTTTCTCATTTCATCCAAAGTTTCAGTTGTACAAAAACAATAGTAGGCATGGCCATTTTTAATTAATTCATCAGCATATTTTTGATAAATTTCAGTGCGCTTTGATTGATAAACAATTTCGCCGTCATAATTTAATCCAGCCCAAGAAAGGCCTTGCAAAATTGAAGCCACACTCCCCTCTTTATAGCGAGTTTGATCAGTATCTTCAATACGTAAAACAAATTCACCATGATTTTTTTTGGCAAAAAGATAAGCAAAAAGAGCAGTGCGTAAACTGCCAATATGCAAATCACCAGTGGGACTGGGAGCAAAGCGGGTTTTGATTTTTTTTGTGTTTGTCATCCTGAGCGATTAGCGAAGGATCCCGTGGTTCACGATTTAACGCGGCTGACTACGCGACTTGACGCTATTTTAATTCATAGTTGACATTTTTACTTATTATGCTAAGGTTAATTTAATCATAAAAAGGCACTTTTTACAAATTGTAATTAATTATTTTGGAGGCAATATGGAGAGTAAATGTTTGTTTATTGTTGGAGCAATTGCTTGGTTAATGACATTGTTTTTTGCCTTTGTCGCTTCTGCTTCATCATATAATAATTTTGTGGGGTTTTTTTGCCTTACAATTTTAATGATTTTTGTTACCACAATGACTGGAGTGGTAATGATTTATAAGAAATTTTTTAGCAGTATGTTGTTTTTGGCTGCTTTTGTTATCGCCAGTATTGTGTTGGCAGAGTTATTTGAACAAAAAATTTTATTTTTTGTAAATCAATGCTGCTTTTAAGATTTTTAAAGGAAACTCGATAACCGCGGTATAAATTCTTTTAAAGCGCCGCGGTTGATTTATTAAACGATAGAGCCACTCAAAGCCCTGCAGGCATTTGGGGGCTCTTTTTATTTTGCCAGACAGGTAATCAAAAGCGCCGCCAACGCCAATGGCTAATTTAACAGAAGGCATTTTTGGTAAATTGGCATTAATCCATTTTTGCGCTCGCGGATGATTTAAAGCCACAAATAAAACAGAAGGTGCAAAAGAATTTATTTTTTCGATAATGTTTGGTGATTCAAATGGAGTGTAATCGATTAAAATGTTTTTTGAATTTTTATTAACCCCCTCCTCACCTCCCCCTTCGTAAGGGGGAGAGCTTAGATGTTCAAAAGTGGAGTAATTTATTAATATGTTTTTTTGAGATTTATTAACCCCCTCTTCTTCTCGCTTCTGCCGAGAATTCACTCCCCCTTCATAAGGGGGAGAGTTTAGACGTTCGGCGGCGAGGCGCGGAACGTCGCCGAAGCCGCCCAAAAGAAAGATTTTTTGGCACGTTTGTGATATAGCCACGGGATCCTCGCTTTCGCGAGGATGACACTCGGGATCTGAAGAGACAGAGAGAAGACGACAAATCTCTGGCACAAGATCGGTGCCGGTAATTGTTTCTGGGACAACATCAAGTTTTTTATTGTTGCGAGTTATGCCCAACCAAGCAATCTGGCAACCAATAAAAAGTTTTTTTATTTTGGAAATTGGAAATTGGAAATTGGAAATTGCTTGCTGGTATTTACCAGCAAGCCTAATGCCATAGCCATCGGCCACAGAAAGCCAAGAGTTATTAATAATATTTTTAAATTCTTCATCATCTTGCGCCGCCATGATAAATTCCGGATTAGTAGTAACTAATTGTTGCGGAGTTGAATGGGGATCGAGTAAATGATTTTTAATCAATGCTAAAACCTCAGCTTTGGTCAGCGGATTTATTTTGACATCGAGAATTTTAATTACTGGAATGTTACTCATAATTTATATTTTTTTATCAGGTGGTAAATTGGACCGGCTGGAGTGAGGGTGCTCGACATTAAATCAAAGGCGGTGATTATAAAATTTTTTGTCAGCGGTAAAGTCGGCAGTTTAAGAGGGATAGAATTTTTTAGTCGACCTAAAGTAATGTGCGGAGTATAAGGCCGGTGATCCAAAATTATTTTTTGTTGTTTTATAACATTGGATAGGGCTTGATGTAGGGTTTTTAGATTTGGTGAATAATTAAGAGAAAGGTATAAAATTTTAGGTTTTTTAAGGTCAGGAAAGGCAGAAACGGCCTTAAAACAGGCCGAAATTGGGCCAAAATTGGCTTCTAGCGCGATTAGTTTTTGAGTCAGGTTATTTAGAGCATTTTCATCTAAATTATCTAAAAAAAGAATATTTACGTGGGCAATAGCTGGATTAACCCAGGTAATAATTAAATCTGGATTTTGAGCTTTTAAATCGGCCTGAATTTTTCTAAATTCAGCTTTTGTTTCGGGCGATAAATTAAGGGCCAAAAAACAGCGCGGCATATCTTTGATTTTAACAGTAAAAGATTATTTAGCCAAGCAAAAAAAACTCTGACTTATAATCAGAGATCTTCTTTAAAAATCTGAACTTAAAGATCGGCGTTACAAAATTATTGTAAAGCAGAACGAATGTTTAAACCATAGACAGTATCCTGTTCAAGCTTGCCTTTAAAAGAAGCAGTCGAACCAGAGATTTCCACCGGAGCAGAGGAATTGTTGGTAAGCGACCAATTTTTTGGAGCAGTAAAAGAACTGGTGATTTCTGTATTAAGCTGCCCGGGCTGTTTTTGAATTAGCAGCTGATAATTAAAATCAGTTGAAATGGCGGCTGCATGAAAGAAGTTTTTAATTTTTTCCCAAGCATTGGGTTGAGTGGTGGTGAAAGTGAAAGGTAGACGGTAAGAAAGAGAAACTGTTTTTTCTTGGCTTGGCTTAAGCACTACCCAATTGCCAAAAACTGTTTTATCAAATTCTTCAGTAATGCGCGTGCCACTGAGCTCATCAATGAGCGGGTTTTTTTCCAAAGCTAACAGATGGGGATCTTTGTTGATGGGGAGATCAGTATTAGTTTGAAATAAATTGGGCGACATGACGTCAAAATTGCTAGCAGTTAAAAGTTCGCTGCCCAAAGGCACATAAAATCTGACAAAATCAACGTTAGTTTGATTTTCAAAAACATTATTAAGATCGCCAGCATGTTGGCGGGTTAAATTAATAGTAGCGATTAACTCGCCCTGATCATTAACATTTATTTGATAATCAATTTTATTTTTTATAACCCGGTCAGTTTTGCCGCCGCCGATGTTGGTGTGTACGACCATTAAATAATCGTTTGGTGTTTGCTTAATTTCTCCATCAAGGCCCAAAGTTTTTGTGGTGGCCTGCATTGGTTCGTCACGAAACCAGAAGAGGATATTTTTTTGATTAGCGTTGTTTAGTAGTGTTTGGAGCCAAGGGGCAACTTGGGAAGCCGGTAAATGAAAGACGCGATTAAGAATTTCTGGCATCATATCGGCGATTATTTTTTTGGGTTGATTTTCTGTTTTATCATACTCGAGTTCAACGGCCATTTGAACTTCATACATAAAATTTTCAGCAGTAATGGTCTTTTGGTAAGCAGGCATCTCGATTGGACCAGTGATTTTTAATAGATCGATTAAAACATCGGGCGTAATAGCAATAATACCATCAACGGTGGTGCCGTTGAGCATTTTTTCATAGAACCAAGAAATTTTTTGAGCAGAAGCAGACCAGTCAGGAAACCAATTTGCGTCCCAGATTTGCCAGAAGGGCGAGAAACGCTGGATGGGCTTAGGGGCCTCAACAATCGTTTGAGTAGCGGCCTTGAGATCGTAAAAACCGCCGCCTGGTATTTCAAGTTTAACAATTTTGCCTTGTTTGATTTCAATCAAAGCAAAAGAACCCATAAAACCACCAGTGGGGCGCATTTCCGCATTATTTTGAAAAATAAAAAGATATTGCTTGGGCTGATCAACGCCCAAAAAAGAGATAAAAAAATTGCTTAAAGTTTTTAGATTATTAAGATTAGTAGTTAAAACGGCCAGGGTTTTTTGATAGGTGGTTAACTGATTAATTTCTTCATTAGATAAATATTTCTTTAAAACATCAAAATTAATATTATTAAGGTGGCCATTAATTTCCTTAATCAGGGGTTCAATTTCGGTAGTGGTCTTGTTCAAAGCAATAAATTTATTAGCAAAGGCTGGAGTTTCTTCGGTCGCGGCGGCGGAAAAAGTAACAGCGCTGGTTAGTTTTTTACCCAATAGGGCGGTTAGTTGTCCGAGGCGCAAGAGGTTATCCCCTTCTCTGGCTTCCGGCACAATTTTAATTATTTGTTCAGTAAAGATATTAAGTTGATCAATTTTATTTTTGGCTTCGTTGAAATTAAAATAGGCATTATTAAACTCTTGGTCGGCCTTATTAAATTCTCCCAGATTACTCCAATTAACTGCTTGTTTTAAAGAATTTAAACCAGAGATTGATTGACCAAGCACCACGCTTTTAAGGACTTGAGATTTTTTTTGCCAATTAATAATTTGTAGGGGGACGACAATTAGTATAGCTACCAAGACAAAAACAAAGATAGACTTAAAACGGAAAGTGAGGCCGCTGGCGGGTGATAGAATTTTTTTATGAGGCAAAATAGAAAAGGGGCTAGAAAAAATTTGTTTAAGATTTTTAACAAAAGACAAACAAAGATATTTTAAACCAGAAAAAAAGAGATGAATTAAAAACCAGACAGATTTTAGTATTAAATCAACCAAAAAATCTAGCGCCCGAAAAGGAAAGGTGATAATTTTCCAGAAAATAACCAGAAATGTTTTAAGCAGGCGCCAGAGCAGAAGCTGATTAAGCCAAGGCCAGAGAGTTGATTTGTCGACGGAATGATCAACAACCCCCTTGCTTAAATTCATTTTGGTGTAGTATGGTTTTTTAATTTTTTCTGGCCGATGAAAAATTTTTTTAGCAGATGTTTTTTGTTCAGTGTCAGAAGGGGCTTCAATATGGGGTGTAAAACTGGCTAAATGTTTGGCCCAATCAGTCGCAGAATAATTTTCGTTGAGGGCAGAAAAATGATCGTTTTCCCAATTTTCTTTTTTGTCGTTTTTTAAATCTAAAACATGGGGCGAGGGCTTAACAAATTTTGATGAGGGAGTTTCTTGGTGAACCGATATTTTTGTCTCTAGTTGTTTAAAAATGGGAAAAATAAAATCATCTTCCCATTGATTAGGAAGCTTGTTTTTTTGAATTTGGGCAGCGTCACTGCTGGTTATTTTTTTCGGCCGGCCGCGACGACGCTTAGCCAATAATTCTTTTTCGGCCATAAAAACATTTATTTCCACTGACTAATTTTATCCACATTAGGCTTAGATATATATTATTATAACAAATAATTTATATTTTTCATATTATATTTTATTTTATTTCTTCTTTTGATAAACTGTGATATATTAAAAGCATGATTTTTAATCTAATTTATACATTAGCAGCACTATTGATAGTAGCCAATAGTTGGTGGCAAGAACCGGTGGTGGGAGTGACGGCGACCTTGTTTTTTATTGGCGGCAGCTCTTTTTTGGCTAGTGAGATAGGGGGAATAAAAAATAGCTGGCAAAAAAAATTTTTTTATGGCAGCTTATTTTTTTTATTATTAACAGTGATAAGTTTAACGGGAATTTATTATCTTTATCAGTGGAATAATTTAGTGCTCGGCGGATATATTTTTTTATGGGTGGCGGCGGGATGGCTTTATTATTTTTTAAAGAAGATAAAAAGTAGTGACGAACAAAAATTTTTTAAAGAACTTTTTTTTAAATTTAAAAGCGTACCCCTTAAAAATTGGTTTTTATTTTTATTTTATTTAATAGGCATTGTTGGCTGTTTGATTATTTTATTTAAGTCAGCCACCTTAGACCCAGTCCGGACGCCTTGGGTGATAGTGCCGAAATATTTTTTTGTTATTTATGCCTTAATTTCTAGCTTATTAATAATAATAGTGCGCCAAGAGAAAGGTTTTTTAAAAATATTTTTTTTAAGCATTTATTTTTTGTTAAGTTTTTCGGTAGCACAAATAATCTTTCCGTTGGGTTATGGTTATGACGCCTTAATTCATTTGGCTGCGGAAAAACACATAGCCAATTGGGGTTTTATCTTACCGAAAACTTTTTATTATATTGGCCAATATGCCCTAGTGTTTTTTTTAGCTAAAACTACCGCCTTATCGACGGAATTGGTTAACAGTTGGTTGGTGCCAGTTTTGGCGAGCTGTTTTTTGCCGGCCACCCTGATGGTGGCTTATGAAAAGCTTAAAGAGCAAATAAAAATAAATTATTTGCCTTTATTTTTTCTTTTATTAACTTTTGCTATTTTCACTTTTACCACCCCACAAAATTTAAGTGATCTAATGTTGATTATTTTTTCTTTTTTAATTTTCAATCATTTTAAAGAGAAAGTAATTAGCGGCTGGGGATGGGGTCTTTTGGTTTTGGCCATAGTTTTGATTCATCCAGTGGCCGGCATAGCGGCTTTTGTGGCGGGATCAGTAATATTTTTGTCGCAGCTGGGGATAAAAAAAGTGTTTTTTGTTTGGTGGAGTTTGGTTTTGTGTTTTTTAGCGCCATTGGCTTTTTTAATTTTGTCTTGGGTTAATCCCCTATTTGCCGCTAATTGGCAGATAAATTGGCAGTTTAAAGCCTGGGCACAAAATATTTTTAGATTTTTTCCGGATTTGTTTTTGAACACTAATTTTGTTCATTTAATTAAGACGGCGGCTTATTTTTTGTGGCAGCCAGTGACGTTGTTTTTAATGGTTTTTTTGCTAGCAATTTATGGTTGGAAACGTTTTAATATTTTCAATAAGACGAATAATGAATTAAAAATAATTAATGGCGGATTATTAAAAAATAAAAATACTATTTTTTTACTAATCTTTTTGATTTTAGTAATAAATTCCGGGGTGCTTTTTTCTTTGGCTGATTTTTCTTTTTTAATTAATTACGAGCGAGGTGATTTTAGCAGGCGCCTATTTCAAGAAGGGGTTTATTTTTTATATCCGTTGGTTTTTTTGGCAGTAGGCGGAATATTAAAAAATGTTCGGGAAAAAGTAATTTTAAAAAATAAATTAATAAAAATTATCACCAGTATAATTTTGGCCCTGAGTTTAACCGGCGCAATTTATTTTTCTTATCCGCGCCATGATGTTTATGCAATTAATTTGGGTTTTAATACTTCGATTTATGATTTTAGGGCAGTGGCTTATTTAGATCAAACAACAGCGGAACCATATGTGGTTTTAGCTAATCAGCAAGCGGGAGCGGCCGCGCTTTTAACTTTGGGCTATCGCTATTTTGATAATCAATATTTTATGTATTCAATTCCGACGGGCGGACCGCTTTATTTGATTTATACTAAAATGGCTTATGACGGTCTTATTAGTTATGAAGTGGCTAAAGAGGCAATGGATTTAACTAGGGTTAACGTGGTTTATTTGTATTTACCAGATTATTGGTTTAATTTAAAAAAAATAAAACCACAGCTTCAAGCAGTGGCAGATGAGACAATAAAAATAGAAGATGGCAAAGTGTGGGTGTTTAAGTTTGTCAGAAAGTGATAAGTATATGATTAAACACCATAATTCACAAAAGAGAATTTATGAGTTAGATAAAATATATTTTGCGGTCAGCAAAACTTGGCACAATTTTTCTTATTTTAAAGAACCAATTTTTTGCCAATTATTAAAGGAAGAGTTGAAAATTTGTAAGCAGTTAAAGAAGTTTAAATTATTTGCCGGGGTCAATTATGTATGATCATATAAATTTATTAATTCAGCCGAGTGATGAGTTTAATATTTCAAAAATTATGAAGTCATTAAAGGAGAATGTGGCGCGTGATATCAATTATATAATTTTTAATCAACGCAATGAAGGCGACACGTCGACGTGTCGCCTTCAAATACGAGGATCAATATTAAAATTTCAAAGTTTATTTAAAAACAGATACCGGTCAAAAATATTTCCTAAATTTCAATGGCAGGCGTCATTTCATGATCATATTATTAGGAATGGCAAAGATTTTTTAAATCATTATAATTATACTATTTATAATTTTCAAAAACATCAGTTGCCAAGTGATTGGACTTACACTTCACTTAATGATCAAAGCGATTTAACTGACCGGGCAGATTTTTGGTTGTTTGATTAAAAAAGATAAAAAAGTTCAATAAAAATCATGCTTTAGATTTAATTTAAATTAGTTCTTCGAGTTTTTTTACATAATTTTCGACTCCAATATTATTGATTGACGCCTGGCAATTGGTCGACATCTCGGCCAATTGTTTTTTATTGGTTAAACAAAATTTCATGATTTTTAGTAAATCTGCTTCATCGCCGGCTTCAAAAGTAAAGCCATTATAGTTATCCTTGATAAATTCAATGCCGCCGATGCGGGCTGCCAGGACTGGCACGCCATAGGAGAGGCTTTCGAAAATAACCGTCGGCGAATTTTCATAACATAAAGACGGCACGACAGTGACATTGGTCGATTCGAAAATATTTTTTAATTCCAAATTAGGCAAGTAACCTTTAAAAATAATATTTTGATTATGATTAGCTAGTTGTTTGGCTTCGTTCAAAGCGTTACCGGTGCCAACAACAATGAGATTAATTTTTTCGTTAGCCATAAGCGTGGCGGAGAGTTTCTGAAAGACATTAATTAGCAATAGAACGCCTTTGTATTTTTCAATTTGGCCGACAAAAAGAAAAGTAAAATCTTGTTTAAGGCTAATTTCATGAGTTTTGGCAGTGGTTTTTATGTTGATGGGGTTAGTTAAAATAATTTTTTGCGAGCGAGGAAAAAATTTTTTACTGGCATAAAAATCAATTAAAAATTTAGACGAGGAAATGACGACGTCGGGATTATTTAAAAGCAAACGATTAATCCAGCGGAATAAACGGGTTAAAAAGAAAGTGTGCTGCCAGGAATTTTCTAATCCTTTTAAGATTAAGCCGGAAGGAGTATAAAGCTGGACATCGTGAAGAGTGTGAATATTTTTAATACCCAAACTTTTAATCGCGCGGCAAGTTAAATAGCCAATACCTTTGAGCACGTGGGTCATTACCACTGGCGGTCTTTCTGACCTTAATATTTTTTTAATGATAAAATAGGAGTGAAGATTAAACATATCAAAACCGTGCCAGAGCAAACGCCAAAAAGCGTGATTTTGATAATGATTGATGTTTAAGTATGAAAAGATATTTAAAGGATAAAAGCGATAGATGGTTAGACCATTTTCGCTTGTTTTTTTGGGCCACAAGCTTGATATTTTTTGGTAGGGACAGATAGTGATGATAATAATTTCATAATTTTTGTTTTTAAATTCAGCCACAATATTTTTAACCACTGTTTCCGCACCGCCCCGAGTATAGGGAGAAAAGATTGAGGTGATGAGACAAATTTTTTGTTTATTGACGGCGGGGAGCAAGTTTTTATATGCTTGGTTAATGTTTTGGCAAATTTTTGTCCAGTCAAAAAATTGCGCGACTCTTTTTCTAGCGGCTAAGCCAAATTTTTGTCTTAATTTATCATCAGCTAATAAAAAGTTTATTTTTTCACTTAAATCATCAATATCGCCTGGTTTAACAATTAGACCAGAATCATTATCGATGGTAACACGAAGCCCGGGCCAATCACTAACAATAACCGGCGTGCCGCTGGCCAACGCTTCGACCGCGACCAAGCTAAAACATTCAGTAGCGGCCACAGATGGGACGACAACCAAATCGGCGGCTTGATAAAATTTTGGCAATTGGTTTTGGGTAATAGTTCCTAAAAAAATAATTTTTTTCTGAAGATTAAGTTTGGTGCTTAAATTTTCATATGTCTGCCTTAAATCACCGTCGCCAGCGATCACTATTTGGGCGGTATCGGGCAGACGGCGGGCAGCTTTAATTAAAATATCAATACCCTTAAAGTAGTGCTGGCGATCAAGCGCCTGGGCAGTAAAAATTATTTTTTTATCAGGCAGCCCGAGTTGTTTTTTTAATTCAGATTGCTTGGCAAAATCTTTTAATTTGAATTTTTCGAGTTCCACGCCGTGGGGGATGATTTTTATTTTAGCTTGATATTTTTGATAAAAAGGAGCGAGATCAGAATACGCGGCATAGTCCTCTGAAAGAGCAAAAATTAAGTCAGCTGTTTTCATGACTCTGGGCATGAAGATTTTGCGGTGATGGCTGAACACTTTTTTTATCCAGCCTTCCCCGACTGCCTCCATGGCGTGATGAATAATAATTTTTGGTCTTTTGGCAAATAATTTTAAGAGCGGTAAAAATTCGGCTACGCCATAATAAGGATAATAAAGATGGACAATATCAAAATTTTTTAAGCGCCAAATTAGTTGGGGAGAGAAATGAGCATAGCCATAGCGAAACCAAGGATGAAATATTTTAATAGAAAAATTATCATCGGAAGTATAGGTGATATTTTTTTGGCTAGCCAAAAAAACAGATACTTGGTGGTCTTGGCCAATTTGTTTGGCCGTGTAATAACAGGCTGTGCCCATGCCGCCGGAAATGGGCGGAAAGGAAGGAGAAAGATAAGCGATTTTCATAACACATATTTAGCCACTTTCTTTTAGAAAGAAAGTGGCAAGAAAGAAACGCTCGCTAGTGAAGCGGCGGAGAAATTAGGGCTCAGTCGGCTAAAATTGAAGAAATCTTTATAAAACCAACCTTATTCAATTTTTTAACGCCTCCTTCGCCTCTAATTTCTAGCCTTGCTTCACAAAGCTCGCAGGAATAATTTTATTAGATAATTTATTTGTTTATTGGCAAATGTCTCTTGATGATTATTGATTTTTATCTTTGAGGGTGATTTCACGGACAAGAGTGGTGATATTTTTTTCGATTTTTTCCAAGCGGGCGTAGATTTTAAAAATGAGATAAAAGACAATAATTAAACCAAGATAGAGCACTAAATCGGCGCCGCGGCCAATGCCTAGGAAATTGGCAACAGTGGTAGTGAAAGAAGGAATCCAAACAATAATGCCAACAGCGAGCCAAAAGATAAACCATAAAAGCGAGGCTGATAACTTTGAGCCTGATTGGCGCATTTTTATAAAAAGACGGGAGAGAGAAAAAAGGGCGAAGAGAGAGATTAAAATTTGAATAAGCATATATAATTAATTCAAAAGTCAAAACTCAAAAGTCAAAACTATTGAATAAATTTAGTTGATAATTTTATTTATAATTAGATCTCTAACAATTTTTATTCCGCCGCCAATCCCCTGCCCAAATTCTTTATAAATGACAGTGGCCGGCAATTCTAAAAAACGCAAATTATTTTTTTTAATCTGGGCCACAATTTCTGTATTATGAGACATGCCGTCCTGAGTGATAACTATTTTTTCGGCAGCCAAGCGATTCATGGCCCGAAGACCACAATGGGCATCGGTTAGTTTAAGGCCAGTAAAAAGATAATCAACAATTTTAGCGACCGGATGGATGAGATTTTTTTTAAACCAAGGTACGTGATTTTTGTTTTTAAAACGGCTGCCAAGGACAATGTCGCAAGAATTATTGAGAAGTGGTTGAATGAAAGTGGTTAATTCATGCGCTAAAAATTGGCCATCAGCATCGAAATGAATAATAAAATCAGCGTTTTGTTTTAAAGCATAGGCAGTGCCAGTGGCGAGCGCCGCGCCTTGGCCGCGATTGATTTTATGACTTAAAGCGATGACCGGCATTTTTTTTATCATTGCCAAAGTTTGATCGTTTGAACCATCATCAACCACGACAATGTTATGACCGAGAGGCAATAGATCATTAAGGGTGGCAATAATATTTTTTTCTTCGTTAAAAGCTGGAACAATAATAAAAATATTAGGCATATTATTCAACAGCGGGGCTAAATAAAGAAGTTTGGTTTTTGATAATATTATTTTGAGTGACTACATCGGTGCCCGAAACGACAATGTTTTTAACCAAGACGATCTTTTTTCCCAGATGATTGGTTGTTGGTTTAATGGCTAAAGAAAAACTAATAGTGGCGGAATCATTTAAGGATAAATGATCAAGCTGCCAGTTAATTTGACGAGTGTCTGTTTTAAATTCAAGCGCCTGGCCAAGATTGACCGCACTGTCATTTGGCCAGTCGGTTTCTTCGCCCGGCGTAATAAGCAGGTTAACGTTTTTTAGGGCATGAAGCGTGCTTTTTAAGTTGATAATAATTCTAATCTGGCTTGATTCATTAACTTTGGGCGGCCAGGGGCCTAGACCCAATTGTTCGCCTTCAGCAGTAAAATAAAGAGCTTGAGCGTTAAGATAAATCTCGCTATCTGGTGTTTTCTCGGCCGAGGCTTCGCTATTAGGTGCGCTGTTATTAATATAAGCGGAATTGGAACGGTGGAATTGGATTGAAATATTTTCAATCGGAAATTTTTCCGTGATTAAGCGGATATTAACAACGATTAAAAAAATAACCGCCGCGACCAGCAATAAGTCGATAATTAAGTGTTTTTTTGATTCACGATAGTGTTTTTCATAGCGCTTTTTTAAAGGAGAGGCAAAAATATTAAGTGTGCGAATATAAATCGGCGGCCGCTCATTGACTGGTTGGACGGCGGTTGGTGGCTTTTCAATAATTTGTTCTTGCTTAGAGAGATTGGTTATTTTCATATAGTTTAATTTTAAATTTAAAATTTTAATTTAAGCGCCTATCGGCGAATATATTAACCGCCCCCTCTCCGATGTTCATCGGAGTGGCCCCATTTGTCCGCCAGAGGCGGATCCGTCCTTTGGCGGAAAAAGGCGGGGACAAGTTTAGTTCATACCAATGATTTCTATTTGGCCGTCGTTATCAATATCAATAACTTGAATTTTAACTCCTTGACGTTTGTTAGCTTCAAAAGCAAAAAAGCCTTTGTTTAAAACAGAACCATTGCTATTAAAAATGCGCACATGCGGCCCGCCGCCAACACCGGCGCCGGTTATTATTTCATCAAGGCCGTCGTTATTTATATCACCAGTCGCCACATTAACACCGCCAGTAAATTTTTTATCATAGGCTAAAAAACCGGCTGAGAAAAATTGCCCATTAGGGCGATAGAGGTGCACGGTGGGCGCGAGCCCGCGGCCGCTACCAACAATAATTTCTTGTTCTCCCTGGCCGTCAATATTGCCAATCGCGACAGTGATGCCGCCGCGATTTTTTTTATCAAACGCAAACCAACCGGAATTTATTAGTTGGCCGTTGATATTAAAAATGCGCACATGCGGCCCGCCGCCAACACCGGCGCCAGTAACAATTTCCATTTTTGAATCATTGTTCAGATCGGCAATAGCAAAATTTATCGCGCCAGTATAATTTTTACTATAAGGATAAAATTTTATTAAAATATTTCCTTGGCTATCAAGAATGGTAATTTGACCCTGATGACTGACAATTTTTTCTTCTTGCTGATCAAAATTTATATCTTTAATCAAAATTAAGTCATTGCCAGAAAAGGCTGGATCATAGGAATAAAAACCACTGCGCTTGACCTCGCCGGTTTGACTAAAAATTCTAACAAAGGAACCATTATGAAAAGCAGCATTTTTTAGGAGAGAAAGTTTTCGCAAAAGAATAATGCCATCATTAGCCGATAGATTAATTTTATTAACAATTTCACCGCTGTTAAAACCCGGATCTTGATTACCTTTTATTTTTTCATAAATGCCATCAGATAAGTCGATAGTTTGGGCTTGATTGGTGGAGTTGACCAACACAATGCCATTGGTAAAATCACGGCGCCAGACGCTTGGTTCATAGTTGGTAGTGCGAGGTCGGAGCACATTTTTGGCGGTGCCTAAAGGCGAGCCCAAATTGACATCATATTCATCATACCACCAAAGTTGCGAATGATCTTTAGTGCCAAAATCAAAGCCATAATAACCACCTTGCATTAGAGTGGAAGTTAAGCCGTAGCGGAATCGGGCATAGTTTTTATAATCGCCGCTATTATTAGTATCGGCTTGGATAATATTATAGTTAGGGTTTTGACTGGCTAGTTCGCTGTTTTGATAATTAGTCATTACTTTTGGCCAGTTGCCACCGTCCCAGGGAGTGGGAAAAGATTCAAACATTTTGCCGTTAATGAAATCATAGTATTGACCATTGCCATTGGAGACGATGATTTTAGCTGGCCCAACTAATTGTCTTGTTTCGGACAATAATTTTTTTACTCCTTGTTGCCATAAAGAGTTAATTTTTTCGGCAGTATCTTCTACGCTATCATTATTAATATCAATTTTATTATTGATCCAGGTGATGTCTGACCAAATATTATCAAAAAAAATACCATCCCAATAACCAGTGGCGATGATTTTTTTTGCTACGAAATCGGCCAGATAATTACTCCAGCCGCTGTTCATATTAAGGAGAGTGGTCTCTGGCCACTGACTCAATTTTTGACCGTGAATATCTTTTAGCCACCATTCTTCCTTAATATTATTTTTTAATTGTTGCCGAAGATAGGTGTCTGGCAGTTGTTGAGTGGTAATTTCTTCGGAAGTGATATAAACGAGGATTTTAATGTTGGGGTTTAATTGTCTAATAATTTGAAAGACATCGGGAGAGGTGTGTTGCACTTCCATATCTAAGGTAATAACATCCCATTTGGCTAAATTTTTTGCTTCGGCTAGGCTAATGTCCCAACGGATAAAATGATTATAAATTTTTGGCTGATTATTTTTTGCAAAAATAAAATTTGGTTGGATTAGAGCACCAACCATTAATAATAGAAACAGATAATTAATGAGCGGATTTTGCCTTAAGGGCATAATTTTTTATATAAGTTTTGCAGTTTGGCAAGGTATTCTTCGGCTGAATATTTATTGGCTTTATTTAAAGAATTTTGGGCCATCTTTTGACATTTGTCTTCATTAATCCAAAGTTCCCTTAACACTGTTTGCAGAGCGTTTTGATCGCCAGCTTTAAATAGGATGCCATTATCATCATTGTTAATTAATTCTGGAATACCACCAACGTTTGAGGCAATTACGGTTTTTCCTAAAGCCATACTTTCCAGAATGCTTAAAGGACAATTTTCATAACAAAGAGAAGGAACTATTATCGCATAAGCATGACTAATAAGTTTTGTTAAATTTATTTCGTTTTGGTAACCCAAAAGTTTAACATGGTTTAGATTATATTCTTTTATAATTTTAAGACAATTTTTTTCTTCTGGTCCGGCGCCAGCTATCTTTAGATTAATATCCGGCAAATTTTTTATAGCAGCTAATAGAACATTAATACCCTTTTCGGCCGATAGCCGGCCAAAATAAAGAAAATATTTTTCGTCTTGTTTTTTTTCAATTGGCACAGATGGTTTATTAAAAATGAAATTAGGCAAGATGACAATTTTATTTTTTTCAAAGCCAGCTTTTATTAACATTTCTGCCAAGAAGTTAGACGGACAGATAAAAAGATCAATATTTTTATGATAAACCTTAAGAATTTTATGATGTAAATACATTTCTAAAACACTAGCCAAGCTTAACCAGAAGGAATTTTTGACACAGCGATCCTTAAGGCAAAGATAATAGTGGCGGCCAATTATCTTATCATAGATTTTATTTTTAGCAAACATGTTAATGCTCGGCGAAATTAAGGCAAAATCATGCACGGTCATGACAACTGGAATTTTATATTTTTTGAAAATTGGCAAAATAGAAGGACTAATTTGATGGTAAATATTATGCAGATGCACTAAAGCTGGTTTTTCGCTGGCAATTATTTTTTTTATTTTTTTTCTTGCCTCTAAAGACCAAAGGATGCGCCCCATGGTTTTAAAAATCGACCAAGAAAACAATTTTTCGGTATTAATAGGAGAAATAAAATAATTTTCATCTGGCGAGGAAACATTCTTTTCATCTTTCATGGCAAAATCAATCACTTCGTTTTTATTATCCTTTAATAGTTGGCGGAGAGCAAAAAAGTGTTTTTCCGCACCACCCTTAAGATAAAAATATTTATTTATTAGTAAGATTTTCATATGAAATTAAATATTCTTTGGCGTATAGCGAAGTCATTTTTTTAAGATTAAAGTTTTCTAAAATCATTTTTTGGCCGTTAGTGGCCAATTCTTTAGCCAAGTTCGGATTTTCTAATAAGCAAATTATTTTATTGGCCAGATCCAGACTATTTTTTGGTTCAGCCAAAAGACCGGTCTGGTTGTCAATTATTATTTCATCAACTGCCGCAATTCTACTAGCGACCACTGGTTTTAGAGCGGCCAGAGCCTCTAATAAGACAATGCCTAAACCTTCCCATAAAGAAGGCAAAACGAAAATATCTGTTTTTTGAAGAATGGCTTTGACATCGGGAGTGGCCGGTAATAATTCAACAGAATTTTTTAAATTTAATTTATCTGTTTGTGCTTTTAGATTTTTTTGTTGACTGCCGTTACCCACCAACCATAGGCGAGCGCCAGGATATTTTTTTATTATTTCCGTCATGGCCAAAATTAAATATTTTTGCCCCTTTTGTTCCTCGAGACGGCCAATACAACTAATGATCGGATTTTTATGATTAAAATTAAATTCTGTTTGGATAAATTTAGCAGTATCAATGCCGTTATAGATAACCTTTATTTTTTGCGCATTAATGCCATCTTTTTTATGCGAATAATCTTTAACGGCTTGAGACACAGCAAAAATTTTATGAGTGAATAAAGATAAAATTAATTTAATTAATCTTTTAAAAATATTTTCATCATGATTAATATTGTGTTCGGTGCTAAAAATTGTGGGCACTCGCGCAAAAATAGCCGCCAGACGGCCCCAAGTATCGCCGATAAAAAGATGGGTGTGAATAATTATTGGTTTTTCTTGTTTAAAAATTTTAGTAAGTATTTTTAGAGTGTCAAAGCCGAGTTTGTTTTTTTTGGGGATAACCACGACTTCTATCCCGCTATTTATTAATTCTTGAGCCAAAGTTCCTTTTTCGCGCAAACAAAAAACTTTAGGCAAAAATATTTTTTTATCTAAATTTTTTATTAAATCCACCAGCATTCGTTCGGCGCCGCCATAATTAAGCGGTCCGAGGACGTAATAAATTTTAATTTTTTGGTTCATGTTTTTTAAATAGGGACGGGTAATAAACATTAAGAGCGGTTAAAGCTAGCCCGACAGGCAGCCAGAGCTTGGAAACATAGTAGGAGGTATTAAATAATTGAAAAACAAAAGAGCCAACAATAACTATAATTAAGCTCCAGGAAAAGAAATCTTTTTTGGCTCGAAATATTCTGAAAGATGTTTTTAAAAAAAATAAAATTATTGACAAAAAAGCAAAGAGACCGAGCAGACCAGTTTCGGTAGCGACTTTTTGAATAAAACCGTGCGATTCCATGGGCAGACCATATTCGAGCGTATAGGTTGGATCATAAGAAACAATTTTTTGGAAAGTGCCCACTCCCTGGCCAATTAATGGGTGGCGATTAAAAGTATCAAAAGAGATGCGTAATAGTTCGAGACGATTGCGGTTGGAGCTTTCACCAATCGGACTGGTTAACAAATTATACATCATGATGCCAAGAATTAAGAGAACAAAAAAACCAACAACAAAGATGAGCCACAAATCTTTTTTGGTAATTTTTTTGGCATGGAAATATTCATAGTAGATAATCAAGAAAACTTCTAATAAAAAAACAATCCAGCCGGCGCGAGAAAAAGTCAATAAATTAATTAAAGCCATAAGAATTAAACCAATCGATAGCCAGTATTTGACTATCCAGCTACTGGCTTGTTTGATTAAAAGCCAAGCAATTGGGATAAGACTAACTAGGGTTTCCGCAATTAAATTTTGGTTGGTACCCAAGGGATAAAGCCCGGCGATTCCGAAAGGTACGGCCCGAGGAATTACGCCAGCGGTTTGTTTAATAAATAATAACGACCAAACACCCATTAAAGAAACGGCAATGCCTAAAAAATATAGGAGATAAAAAGAAAATTTTAATTGTTCTTCTTTTTTAATATTGTTAAAAGGCAGGATAACAAACATTAAATAAAAAAATATTATTGGCCGCAGGAGATATTTTAAACTTAGCCAAAATTGACCAGCGCCAAATTCGGTGACATTAAGCAAGGACAGAGCAGCGATCAGAAAAAAACCAAAAAAGTAAATCAGGCCGGGAAATTTAACTGGCCTGTTTTCTTTTTTAATTAAGAGAGAAAAAATCCAGGCAATAAAAGTGACGAGGGCGATCAGATCAACGACGGGCAAATTAATACCGTAGTCAAAATTAATTTGTAAGGAAATAAAAGGATAAAAAAGAACCATTAAATAAATGCCCCAGATTAGTTTACGGCTAACTAAAAATATCAAAGCTAATAAAAATATAGGTCCCAGAATATAAATTTTGGGAATAAAAACAACCATGGTGGCCAAAACGACACAAATTAAAAATAAAATTATATTAAAGGGATTAAAAATTTTATTCATGAGCTTAATTTAATTTTATTTTTAATAATCCACCAGCCAACAGAAAACGGATGTTTTTTGATGGCGGTTCTGGCAGTGCAGATCATCCACGAGGGCTTGGCCAAACCGGTGATTAATTCTTTTCTTAAGGCCAAGTTTTTTTCTGAACACCAAAGGTCACTAAAGTTTTTTATTGCTGTTAGGTTGCCCATATTTTCAGCATCAACGACAGATGGATAAATATCGCCATTGGGATCTAGGAAGAAATGTTCATTGCCAGCTTCGGGCGGCAATTTTCTTCCCTGGCCAATTATAAATTGATAAAGGCCATAAGTAAAATAGGCTCTCCCCCACTGTTTGGGGCGCCAACTTTGCAATTGTTTTTTGATTACATAATAAAAAGCTTGTTTTAATTGTTCTGGGTCTTGCTCTAGTTTGTTTTCTTTATTGCCAAAATAGACATCAGAATTTTGCATAGCAGCCATGGTAAAATCTACTTTTAACTCTCGGCTTAAATCAAAAACTTTGGTCATTTCGGCTAAATTATCATTAGTTAAAGTATAGGCTAATTTAATATATTTTACGCCGGCAGTCTTTAAAATTTTAATAGTTTGCAAAACTTTTTCATAGGCGCCATCAATGCCGCGAACTTGATCATGAATTTTGCCAAGGCCATCCAAGGAAATGGCCACGCCAATATTGGGCTCTATTGGTAAAATCTCGGTAATTCTTTGTTGAATTAAATGTGGCGCTAAGCCATTAGAGGAAATTATGTAGCGAGCTTTGGGGCAAGCAATTTTTATATTTTTAAAAACTTCCAAAATGTCAGGGCGCATAAAAGGTTCGCCGCCAGAAATATTGACGTCTTTTAGGGTGCCGGGCAATTTTAAATATTCTTCTGCTTTTATATCAGAATGTTCTTTAATTTGCCAGATATTGCACATTTGGCATTTGGCATTGCAGTGATAGGTAATGGCGAGGACACAATCGATTGGTAGGTGGCAGCTAGACATAAAAAGATTTAAGAGATAAGATTTATGATTTAAGAAATGCCTGTCAGTGATTTGATAATTTATTAGTTTATTATCCTTTTAGAAAAAGAGAAATTTAAATGTTTTGTAACCTTATTTAAGTTAATTATAACACAAAAAGATAATTTTTAGTTATTTTTTAATATGTTTAATAATAACATAAAAAATAAGCCCTGTCAATGAATGACAGGGCTTGTGTTAGATGTTAGTGCAAGAGGATTTCTCCTCTTGCCTGGTCGGGCCAGACCAGGACTTTTCCATTTTCATATTGGCGCACCCAAGGCCCAGATTTTTTGCGCCAAATGCGTAAATCTTGAGCAGTGCCGACACTAGCACCATGCGCCACAATTCGACCCGGAGCGGTCAGTGTCACTGTCCGGTAAACATTCCCCGTCAGCCAACGGTCATGGATTTGCTGAGTGTATGGGAACACTCCCCCATATTGCTCAGAAATAGCTTCCACGATCAGCCGACTGCCAGGTGTCATCTGGTAGTTGTAGCTAACCAGATACTCACCTGTTTCCAGCAAAGCAGACTTGACCTCTTTTGCTGTCGCAAAGTCCATCTCGTCTGTCTGCCAGAGCAGCTGATGGGGTGGCTGGACACTGCCAATAGGCTTCCCGAGTTGCCTTACTAAATCATACTCAGGATACCAGTTAGCTTGGTTGATCCCGTGGCAGAACCAACCATCACCCAGCAGCGTTGTGGCCAGCAAGAACATCCGCCATTGCTCACCTTTCGGTTCAGTGTGGATGATGTTCAGAGGCAACTGGCCCAGATCCTGGGTGTAGATAAGGATCATGGTCTCCATACTACCGAGATTGGCTGGCACATTCTCAAACATTTTGCCAGCAAGAATATCTTGGTAGCAGAGATTCGGCTCGTTGCCAATCACAACCGTGCCGGTGGCTTTTATTTTTTCTAAAAAACTCCCCGTGCCTTGGCGCCACCACATATCCAAGGCATGAAAATCGTCGCGAAGGCCGTTGTTATCCGCATCCAAATTTCCGTCTTTGACCCAGGAAACATCGTCCCAGGCGTTGTCAACGAAAATTCCATCCGGTTTATTTGGCAAAGAGAGAAGTTTTGTTTTCAACTCACTTGCCAAAAAATCAGTCCAGCTTTGCCCACGATACTTTGGGCAAACGGACGAGAGGTTTAACATTCTCATCCGTGGCGAGTTCCAATAATATATTGGTTCGCCATTGGGCTGATCCAGCCACCAGTCAGGATATTGATTAGCTACTACCTGATACAGTGACTGTTGAAACGGCCGGCCTGGCACTGGCGGGTCGAAAAATTCCATCGGATTGACATAGGCCAGGACTATGCCATCCGGATTTTGCTGGCGGATGTGATTGATTAATTTGGAATTGTTAAACCAATTTTCCAAATCAATAACCACCAGATCAAACTTGGCTAACTTTTCGGCCTGCTCCAAATCCATTGCCGGAGCTTGCCAAAAAGAAGCTAGTTGATTTTCGTCAGCAAAGACAGTGGCGGCTAATAACATTGCCACCAAAAAAATTGTCTTTTTCATTGTGTTTCCTCCAATTATTTTTTCTTTTTTATTGTTCTTACTTAAATTGGCTAACAATTAACTAATTCTGTGTAAAAACAATATGTAAATGGTAATATATAATATTAGCATAAATATTAAAATTTGTCAATGTTTGGTTGGGGATATTTATTGATGAAAAAGGAATGACAAAACACACGGTGAAGGGATTCTTCTCCCGCGTAGCGGGGTCAGAATGACAACAAAGAATGACGGATAAGGGATTCTTCGTCGCTGCGCTCCTCAGAATGACAAAAGGTGAAGAGATTCTTCTCCCACTTAGCGGGATCAGAATGACAGGAAAGAATGACGGATAAGGGATTCTTCGTCGCTGCGCTCCTCAGAATGACAGAAGACAAAGGGATTCTTCTCCCGCTTAGCGGGATCAGAATGACAAGGAAAATAAAAAAGCCCGTGATTGTGATCACGGGCTTTGGCTTTGTGTGATGTGTCGTGCACTCAGCCGATTCGATGTGTTGTTACTGCATGGGCGTGATGCTGCCGTCCGGATTTACCCGGAACCAAGCATTGGCGCCGCCGACAGTGTTATCAGTGCCGGAAGTTGTGAGGGCAACCCCATTTACCGATAAGGTAAAATTGGGTTTGCCCGTGGCAATGCTGGCCTGGTCGTACGCCCACAGCTTTCCTGCTGCGGCGTTCACGCCGTAATCACCGGGTGACAAATACACCGTTTCTCCATTCTCCCACTCACTCCATGAATTGACCGTCAGACCAAATTTGTCAAAGGCCTGATCCGACTCCACTTTGACCGGGAAGGTCTTGGCGGCGGCGGTGGGGGCGGCGGGTTCGATCTTCTTGGCCGGTGCGGCGCCCACCAAATTGCTGGTGGGGGTGCCGGCGGCGGCTTTTTTTGCCAGAGCCGGCGCAACGTTAATTTCAGTGGCGGCGGGCTGGGAGGCTTTGGCGGCTGCCAACGCTTTTTCCAGCTCGGCGATTTTTTTGTCGCGCGGATCAACGGGTTTGGAGAGGTAAATCTTCTCCTCGCTAACCCAGACCTTCCGGGAAATCGCGGATTCGACGGTCCCCTCAACAGCCTTCAGAACATTGTAGCCGTTTTCGAGGTTTCCACCGTCAATCACGATGCCGTATTTACCATTGGCGTCGGACTTTCCGACCCCAATTTTTGACCATTGGCCACCACCATTGGTGCGGCCGTAAATGGTTACATCGGCATTGGCGACGGTTTTGCCGCGGGCGACCACTTGGTGCTGCCCATTTAAATCGGTCCAATTCTCAAGTTTGAGGGTGGGGACATCGCCAGCGAACAAAACGGTCACGAAGGCGATCAGGACGATGGTCAACGCAAAAAACTTTTTCATGGTAGATCTCCCTAAAAAAATGAATTTTTTGCTGGACAGCAACGATGATTTGTTGCTGCCAGCCGATTTTGAAAGAATTGAATACGAAGCCGCATGCCGATTACAAGGCTAAGGGATTCTTCGTCGCTGCGCTCCTCAGAATGACAAGAAAGAGGATGGCAAATGAAGAAAAGGGCTTCGCTAAAAAAATGCGAGGGTTACGGGCGGATGGTAATGTGGGTGTTATCCGCGCCAGTGCTTTTGACAGCACCAGAAGGATCCACTTCGAATTCCAGAACCCAACCATCGCCACTGGGAACCCAGTGGGTCGGGCGGAGCTCCGATATTTGGGAGCCTCCAGTGCGTGCGGTCCAGGTCGTGACCAATACATCAGTCACTCCCTTACCATTGCGATCGTCCACCCAGCAGCGCGCGATACTTCCGCGCACCATCGGGAGACGAACGCTGGCTTCGGTTCCGGCCCAGTTGTCCAAGGTCGACTTTGAGACCATACCACTGGTCCCAATCGTCACCCAGACGATTTCCGATAGGTTGTTGCCACGGGGGATGGCAATACTGCCGTCTGGCAGGGGTTGGAGCCAGAAAAAAGATCCACTAACAGTTGTCGAGTAATGGGCCATTTGATAAGACCCATTTTCAGTTACAACCTCAATGCCCCCGACGAGCATCGAGTCATTGGCGGTTGTCCCAGACCGCAATGCAAAGTAACATTCAATGACGGTAGGGACAGAGTACCCGTCATTGTTAAGATTTTGCCACGAGTCGCGTGGCGTGGTAAAACCGGAATAGATCTGAGTGTTGCCACTCAAGATCACACCGGCTTTGGACAACGAGAGCGTGGCCGGGGGGCCAGGCTCATCACTGATCGTCGGTGCGGTCGGCGCAATTTTTTCCGGCAAAGAACAGCCGGAGAAAATAACGGCCAGTGCCACGAGCACGATCGCCACAATTTTTAAAGAATTCATTTTTTTCCTTTCTAAAAAAATGAGGGAGCGAAGCCTGGCGCGTAACCACAGCTAAGGGATTCTTCGTCGCTGCGCTCCTCAGAATGACAAGAACGAGGAGGGCAAAAGAAGAAAGGGGCTTCGCTCCTCAGAATGACATGGACTTTAGAGTAGCCGTACGATTACCGTGGCAGAGCCACAATAGCCGACGGATTTCGATCCGATGCCCGCAGTTACCTGCAGGACAAGATTGCGTCTTTGGCCGAATTCTATCTCGGCCAGGCCCTCGATTCTGGTCGTGTACTCTTCGGGGCGTTGTTTCTGTCCCTTAAGTTCACGTTCCCATCCCGGGCAACCCATCCACGCGGCCTGTCCGCCAAGCCAGAGCTTGCGGACATTGTCTTTGGCCACGGCCACGGCATACTTGCCTTGGGCGCGTGACCACAGATAATCCCACTGATCACCGGGTTTATTAATGTATACGCCGGTGAGAGCGAGAATGGTGCGGGTGAAGGGGTAAACTTCCAGCCCTTCCTCCCACACATTGTGCCGGAGGAATTTGCCGTCCTGGTAATCGCGGCCATAGAGCGACCTGATTACAAAACGGGGGTGCAAGAACTCCACTCCAACCATCGGGCGCCAGACTTGATTCTTCTGGCCCCAAAAATTATCATCGGAGCGGGCCCACGTAGATTTGGCGATGAAGCCAAACCAGTGCGTGGGAAGAAACTCGACATCTACACCCGCATACTGCCAGGTGTAGTTTATTCCGAATTGCCGATCGACCCGGTTGCCACCGATCCCGGCATATCCATACGACCGTAACTGCGGTCTCCAGGATGTCTGGGTGGCGGCGGCGGCGATGGGAGGAGCGGCGGGTGGCTCTGCTGTGACAACGACCTTGGGGGTCGTGTCAATGACGGCATGAGTGGAGGGGGTGATATCGGGAACGGTAACAATCTTTTCCGGTAGTTTCCACTGCCAGAAAAAGTAGTTGTTGCAGCTTGTCGATACACCTAGTTGGTATACCGATCCCCCGAATTCAACCTGTGGATACAAAACCACCGACAGATTGAAATTTCCCAGCCAAACAGCATTGACTTCGACGCGAATTTCGCCTCTCAGGACATAGACCATTGCGTTGGTTAGTGTCCGCGGCGACAACAGAGTGCGCGAGCCATCTTTTTTGACCTGATTTACGAAAATGTTTTTTACGGATTCGGGCAGGTCAAGAGCCCTAATCTGTTCCTCTGGCTGCTTGTACAGCGCAGAGTCGGCTCGGTGGAGATACCACCCGAACCACGAGCCTTTAATACCAAGGTCGTGACTGGGGATTGGCCAGCCATGGGGAATATACTTCTCCCCAGGTTTCCACCACTGGTTCCCTTCTTTTACGATGCGAGGAAGGTTTCTGGGCAGCCAGGCCACCCGTTCGCCTACCTCATGCATTTTCATATCGTTTTTTGAAACAAAAAAATCCTGTTCCGAAAAAACGACCGGCTGGAACTCCTGCCCGAAAGCAAGGGAGCTCAACAGCATAAAAGCGATAAAAATCAAGAAATTTTTTTTCATTTAAAAAATCCTCCAGTGTTTGGCGCATGTTAGCGCCTAAATTGTGAAACATCAATGTTTATTTTTTTACCACTCTCTGCTGGGATTTATAATGATTTATGAATCCTGAATCACCTGCTCGCAACGCTTTAGCTTGCGAGGCGGGCGGGAGTTCAGGATGACAAAATAATCAGAATGACACTAGCCAGAGAGGACGTAAAAAAACAAAGGTATTTAATTGGTAATTAACATTATAGCATATTTAATATAATTTGTCAATATTAAATATGTGGATAAATAGTAGCATTTTTTATCTAAGATAAGATAAAAAACACTGTTATTTAACTGTTTTAAGAATCTAGTAGTTTTTAAGCTTTTTATTTGCTCACTACTCTCTGCTGAGATTCTCGCTTGCGCGAGAATGACATTAGCCAGAGAGGGTGTGAAAAAACAAATTTTTGTTTTTTATTTGTAGTAAGTTACGCCGGTCGGGTAAGTGTTTAATTCATCATTGGATATATTAATTACATCGCTCCAATTATTATTATAATTATTAAAAACTGTTTCATTAGCAATAGCGCGTTTCTCGCCGTTCCAAACCCAGTAGATCGTATTATCAGCGCCTTTTAACAGCGAAGCATCAGGATATTTGGACCAGCTATAGAAAGTGCCAGCATTAGCGTATTGATTTAATTCTTCAGTAGTGGCAATAACGATCCGGCCTAAATGGCCTAAGCGTTTTAGCGCATCTTCATTAGCCACATAAATTTTGGTCATATCGCGGCCAACCAAATAAACTTTAGCATCGGTAGCGGTCTTAATTAATTTGCCCATTTTAATATTTCTGACTTGCACGCCAGCCACTTGGCCTTTATTTTTATTTAAGAAAGCATAACGGTTGCTTTCATTGCGCATCGAAGTGGAGTCGCTGGCCCATTTGAAGAGTTTAAAATCATCAATTTGGCCATTAGAAAAGTTTTGAGTGTGAGCATAATTATTACCGACCATGAAAGTAGAGACGCCGCTGCCATTAGTGAATCGAGCTTCGTCTTTTACTTCGCCATCAACATAGATTTTAACGGTACCGCCCAGATTGCCTTCCCAAGTCATGCCAACTTGATGCCACTCGCCGGCTTTCCAGACATTTTTTGTATCTAGATAATAATAGGCTTCTTGTTTTTCAGTTCTTTTACTATCATAACCAGCGCGAGCGACTAAGCGATTATAACTGGCAGTGTGTTCAAAATAAAGCCCATAACGAGAGTCATTGGTTTGCCAAACAGTCATGTTCTTATTAAAGTTATCAAAACGGAGCATGACAAGCATTGTGCCGCTGCTGCCTTCCAGGGCATGTTCAGCAGAATAAATAAGATGACTATCGGGGTTGATAACCTTAAGAGAATTGCCGCCGACCGCAGGAGTGCCGAGAGATAAGTAATTAGGATTTAATATTTCACTCGGATATTTGCCGCTCGGACTGTAAAGATTTTTATCAAAGTTAAGATTAAAGAATTGCCAAAAAAGTTGACTGGTTGGTTTGGCGCCGCTTGTTTCAAGAGTGCCTTCATAGCGGGCCAATTCATTACCTTTATTGTCTTTGGCAATTAAACGATAATTATAGGCGGTGCCGGGGATAAGACCAGTTAACTCATAGGAGTGCCAATCAGTGGCAACACTTTTAGTAATTTTGTGGTTATAGTCGTATTGACCATAATTAATTTCACCAAGATAAGGAGCGTCGGTGTACCAATTAAGAGAGGCAGTGGTGTCATAAGTATAAATACTGACATTATAGATTTTGTCAGTTGCTTTGACATTACTAGCATTGAAAGAAAAATTAGCAATGATTAGTCCAAAGGCGACGAGGAGGCCGAGAACTAATTTAAGAGTTGTTACTTTTTTCATATTTTTTTTAAGATTAATTATTTAATTTATTGATCAAATTTATTTAATTTAGCTTCAAGCCCAAAAGTAAAGGGCGTGTTTTCTAAATTCTGATAGACAGGTGGGGGCTGGTTAGGATTGTTGGCATTAACGGAAATTTGATATTTTTTTTTATTTTCTTGATAAAAAATATAGCTCAGAGATAAAATTAGCCCAACAATTAAACCAGTTAAACCATTGATTAAAATATTAGGGCGCACGGGATGATTAGAAGCCAAGGGTTCATTAACCACTTTAATAAACACGTCGCCGTTGCCGCCATAAAATTCTTGAGAATTATTTACTAAGACATAGGCAATGGCATTAGCAATTTTATTAGCTTCGGTGCGTTTTTGGTCATAGACATCAATCTTGAGCAAACTGGTTTCTGGGGAAACGCTGGCAGTGATGTTTTTTGACCAATATTTACGTAAATCTTTTTCCTCATAAGGAAAGTGCGAACGGGTAATGTTGAAATCACTATTAATTACTTTTTCAAAAAAGGCTTTAGTTTTTATGACGGTGGCTAAACCAGTAGCTAATTTTTCAGAAGCTCGGGCGGAGGCATAGGCATCCATAGTCAAGCTTTGTTTTTGAATAACTAAAAGTTCAACCCGGCTGCGGTATTCCAAGGGCCTTATTAAGGATAATCCTAAAGATAATACGATTAAAAGTAAAGTGGTGATAGCCACTTTATGCCAGTTGTTTTTGAATATTTGCCAGTAGTTTGTTTGTTCCATATAATTTATTTTGGCTTATTTTAGGTAAAATATTACCTAATTAACCAATATTGTGGATAATTTATTTCGTAATAAACTATTATAGCATAAAATAAAAATATTGTCAATAAAATTAGTCCCCCTGTGGAAGATCTGTCCTTTGGCAGAAAATTAAGAAATTAGAAACTGGAAATTAAGGAAAATACTGAAGCAACAAAATGGCTCCAGTTAGAAACTGGAGCCAACGGAGAATTGAAAATTAATAAACAAAAAGGACAGTTTTAAAACCTGTCCCTACAAATTCCATAATACATTATTCATTATTCATATTTTAGTTAATATTTCACTCCCCTTTTCAGTAACCAAAACAGTGTGTTCAAAATGGGCACAAGGAGAATCGTCGGCCGTTTTAAATGTTTGTTTATTTTGGTCTAAAGCGACAAAATAATCACCAATGGTAACCATGGGTTCAATGGCCAGAGTCATGCCTGGTTTTAAGATTGGCCCAGTACCAGGATTACCATAATTAGGAATTTGTGGCTCTTCATGAAGTTTTTCTCCCACACCGTGGCCGACAAGATCCCGAATTACATTAAAACCATTTTTTTCTACAAAATTTTGAATCGTAAAACTAATATCACCAAGATGAATATTGGGTTTGATTTTTTTGATGGCTAAATCCAAAGCTTCCTTAGTAACTTTGATTAATTTTTTTTCTGTCGGGGATATTTTTCCGATGGCAATGGTAGCGGCCATATCAGTAACTAGACCATTTTTAGCCGGATAACGCATACCCAGATCAATGGTTAATAAATCCCCTTCTTTTAAAATACGATTAGGTGTGGCTGGGGCGTGAACAATTTCGGTGGTTAAACAAGTGCAAATAGAAGATGGAAAACCTTGGTAACCCTTAAAGGCAGGCCAGCCGCCAGCAGCACGAATTTCTTTTTCAACAAGCGAATCCAATTCTTTAGTACCGACTCCGGCCTTGGCATAATTCAGAGCCATATTTAAAATACGGGCAAGAATTTGTCCGCCTTGACGCATGATATTTATTTGGGAGGGAGTTTTGAGGGGAATCATGATGGAAGTCAAAAGTTAAAAGGCAAAAGTCAAAATTGCAATTAAAAAGTAAAAATTTATTTATTTTTTAATTTTATAACTCCGGCGGCTAACATATTGGCTAATTCTGTTACTTCTTGAATTAATGGATCTGTATAAAAATTTTCCGCTAATTTGGCATCCTTTATTATGTTTAGCCAATACTTAGCTTCGTTGGCACTTTTTAAGGCTATTTCATAAAATTTTTTAAATTCTAAGCGAGAACTAGCGGCTTTTCCTTCGGTGATGTTTGCACCAATAGATGAGGCCGAACGAATTAATTGATCAGAAATAATCCAAGCGGTTCTTTTGTTGGGCGGCATTTTGTCTATTAAAGATAAAATATTTAAACTAAATTGGTAGCACCTTTGCAATAGATCGCTTTTAAATTTTGAATTGAAATTTTGCATTTTGATTTTTGACTTTTAAATTAATTAAGGTTTAGTTTCTCAAATATTTCTTTTTTAACATCTTCAATTGGTTGTTCACCGTTAATGCGGATAACAATGCCTTGTTTATCATAAAATTCAATCACCTCTTCTGTTTCTTCGTGATAAATTTTTAACCTAGCGCGGATAGCTTCAGGCGTATCATCAGAGCGAATAATTAATTTTTCATTATCCTCGTCACAGATTCCTTCTGTTTTTGGTGGCGAAAATTTTAGATGATAAACCTTGCCACATTTAGGGCAAGTTCTCCGGCCGCTTAATCTGTTCAAAGCTTCAGCATCAGAAATTTCTACTACAATGACGTGAGTTAGGTTTGTAATGGTGGCTAAAACTCTGGCTTGGATGCGAATGCGCGGAAAACCATCAAATATAAAACCGCTTTGAGCATCAGGTTGCATTAATCTTTTTTTTACTAATTTATCGACTATGGCGTTAGACACAAGCCCACCAGAATCCATTTGCTCTTTGATCATTGATGATAATTCTCCTTTATTTTCTACTTCATCACGCAAAAGTTGGCCAACAGAGATATTGGGGACATTTAATTTTTCAGCTAAAAATTCAGCTTGGGTGCCTTTACCAGAAGCTTGCGGACCAAGAATAATAATTTTGTACATAAGTTTGTATTAAGTATAAAGTATTATGTATTATGGGTTTAGTATAACATTTTTAATGGGTTTGTAAAAAGGTGTTAACAATTTTAAAATACAAATTTTAAATTTTAAAATCTAAAATAATAGCACGTTAATAAACGCAGATTAAACAGAATATTTTTAAATTTAAAATTAGATATTTAAAATTAAAAAGCCCGATGGTTAGTCGGACTTAAGATAGAGATAAACTGGCAAAAATAATTATAGTCCTTCGTAATCTCTCATTACCAGTTGTGAATCAATTTGTCGGACAGTTTCTAAAACCACCGAAACCACGATTAAAAGTGAGGCGCCAGAAACAGCCATGGTGGTCATACCGGTAAGCGGTTGAATAATGAGCGGCAAAACAGCAATTAAACCAAGAGATAGAGCGCCGGCCAGCATAATACGCACAGAAACTTGACTTAAATAGTCAGCAGTTTGTTTGCCCGGACGAATACCAGGCACAAAGCCGCCCTGTTTTTGTAAATTGTCAGCAATTTGGGTGGGGTGAAAAACTACGGCAGTGTAAAAATAGGTAAAAGCAAAAACTAAAATAAAATAAATAATGCCGTAAAAAATTTGGTTTTGGAAAAGATTGATAGTGAATTCCGCTATTCGTTTTAGAAAATTAGAATCGGCCCTGGTAAAAAATTGAGCGATTAAAGTTGGAAACAGGACAATGGAAATGGCAAAGATAATGGGAATCATGCCAGCTTGGTTGACTTTGAGCGGCAGATGAGTGTCATAGCCGCCATACATGCGGTTGCCGCGAATGCGTTTAGCATAGGAGACAGGAATATTTCTTTGACCTTCAGTGATGATGACAACACCAGCGACAGTAATAATGATTAAAATTAAAAAAGAAGCGACCGGTATTATTTGATCAAGAGAGAAAGTGGCCAAAGTTCTTTGAATGGCGGTCGGAATGCCAGAGACAATGCCAGCAAAGATAATTAAAGAAGTGCCGTTACCAACTTTTTTTTCAGAAATTAATTCACCCAGCCACATTAAAAAAATAGTGCCAGCGGTGAGGGTGAGGATGGTTAAGATATATTGTTTTAGATCTAAAATCCCGATGATACCTCTTTGTGATTGTTGCAGCAGTTTGATCATGGCATAACTTTGCATTAGAGCTAGAGGCACGGTTAAAAGGCGTGTGTATTGATTGAGTTTACGTTGGCCGCTCTCCCCTTCTTTGGACATTTCTTCTAAAGCCGGAACAATCATGGTTAAAAGTTGAATAATAATGGAGGCAGTAATGTATGGACTGACGCCCAAAGCAACTAAAGAAAAATTTGACATGCCACCGCCGGAAAAGATATTAAGCAAGCCCAAAATGGCGTTAGAATTAAAAAGTTGGCGTAGAGCCTCGGTATTAACGCCGGGCACTGGAATGTGGGCAGCAATTCGGAAAACCAGAAGCAGGCCGACCACAAAAAGAATTTTTCGGCGCAGATCATGATCATGCCAAATTTGTTTTAATTTAGCAATAAATTTCATAGTGAGTGGGGTTAGATATTTAACTAGTAATAATTAAACGGGTTTTGATAATAAAAATTATTTAATATTACCACCGGCTTTTTCAATTTTTGTTTTAACACTTTGTGAGACAGTGCAGTTAATAATTTCTAAAGGTACTTTAACTTCAGATTGATCGTTTAATATTTTTATACCGCGGTTAATTTTTTTGACGATTTTTTTTGTTAATAAGATTTCTGGAGAAACTTGACCGCCAGCGGGAAAAAGTTTAATAATTTTAGCCAAGCTTAAAACAGCTGGCTTTAAATTTTTTGATTTGAAGCCACGCAATTTGGGTGTTTGTTCCATTAAGCGGCGCAGGCCTTTTCTTTTTAAGCCGCCGGTACCGCCAGAGCGCGCACGCTGGCCTTTTAAGCCGCGACCAGAATAAGTGCCGCGCTTGCCACCGCGGCCAATGTCTTTTTTCTTTTTCTTGGCGCCGGGGGCGCTTTTAATGTTTGATAAATTAAACGCCATATTATTTAAGAATTATTTTGTTTAGAATCGGTTAATAAACGACCGGGTTTAAGTTTTTTTAAGGCTAGGTAGACGCATTTAATATTATTGATTTTGTTTTTAGAGCCCATCATTTTACCAACAATATTTTCCACGCCAGCCAAATCTAAGACCACTCGAACTGGGCCGCCGGCTTTAACACCGGTGCCAGCTGGCGCTGGTTTAAGCATAACGATAGCGGCTTTAAATTTGGTTACAATTTTATGAGGAATAGTGCCTTGTTGGAGAGGAATTTTTATCAGCACTTTTTTTGCTTGATCTACGGCTTTAGAAACAGCCAAGGTAACATCTTTGCCTTTAGCTACTCCATAACCAATTTTTCCTTTTTTATCGCCAATCACAACTAAGGCGCGGAAACTTAATTGTTTGCCGCCTTTGGTGACGCGGGTGACACGAGCGAGGTCAACCATTTTTTGGTCAAATTCTGGTTTTTCCTTTTTTTGAATTTCTCTTTTCATAGGGTTTTAAAATTTTAAACCGGCCGCTCGGGCACCATCGGCCAAAGCTTTAATGCGGCCATGGTATTTATAGCTACCTTTATCAAAAACACAAGTAGTTATTTTTTGGGCTAGGGCTTTTTTTGCCAGTAATTCGCCCAAGGTGCGGGCATGATCGGTTTTGGTGATATTATTTTGGGAAGCGCCGGCAGTATGGGAAACACTTACTAAGGTATGGCCTTTTTGATCATCAATTAATTGGGCCGAAGTGTGACGGAGAGATTTAAAAACTGAGAGACGGGGTTTAAGCGCGGTGCCAAAAATTTTAGCGCGAGTGCGCGCGTGGCGGAGTTGTTTTTTTTGTTGTTTAATTTTTTGTTGATTCATATTATTTAGCGC
>DAIUDD010000005.1:0-44100 GCA_036845805.1 Patescibacteria group bacterium
TTCCAAGCCAGTTTCTGTTGCCCCAACTCCCCCGCTTAAAAAAACGGGGGAGAGGACAAAGATAAAAGTAAAAATAGCTACTGCAGTAACTATTACCGAGAGTTTTTTATGAACATGAAATAAATTTTTGTGAGTTGAAAATGACACAAAAAAATAAGATTAGAGAACGCCGCCGGTAGTACCAACGTCATTTAAAGTACTTAACACCCAAGTAACAATACCATAAGCAAGGAAAATGATAACCAAACCGAATAAGCCATATTTAAGGCGTTTTTGAGCTGTTTTTACTTTATCATCATTGCCGCCAGCAGTCATCCATTCAAAGCCGGCAATTAAGATAATTACAATAGCTACCAAGGCTAAAAGGCCAAGAATAATATTAATAACATTGCTGACAATGGTGGGCAAATCAGATGTTTCTTGGGGCACACGAATGTTGCCAAGATTGGCAGTACCAAAGGGATCGTCGACTGTCTCAACGGCTCCAACCATGACCGGAGAAACTAAAACTAAAAATAAAAAGATATAAAGGAATTTTTTAAAAGATTTGTTCATAGAATTTTATTAAGCTAATAATTTATGGGTTCGACCTTTTAGTAATTTAAAAAAAGTGGCAATTTAGTAAAATGAGTTCAAAGAATAATTATCCACATTTATTATAACATAAAAGAAATAAAGAAACTAAGAAATTAAGAAATAAAGAGTAAATAAACAAGGAACGATCGTGGTGAGAAATGATTTAAGATTTAAGAGATAAGAATTAAGAATAAACATCAAGTCAAAATTTTTAAGGTTAAATAAAATGGGGAGCTAGATGATATCAAAGACAAAGTTGAGAATGGCGTAGGAGAAAAAAATAACAACTAAGCCAATGCCGGCCCAAGTCATAATACCAATAGCGCTTTTTATTTTTCCACTATCGCCTTTAGCAATTAGCCAGGTGGCGCCAGCATAGACAAAAAGTGCTAAGGCAATAGAGCCCACAATCCCGAGAAAATTTTTAATTATTTTGCCAGCTAAGCCAGGGACAGAAGTGGCTGGCACCGGGTTAGTAAATTCAATAGCAGAACTAGAAGCAGCATAAAAAACCGTGAGGATTAAAAGGAGGGCCGGGATGATAAAAATTAGGCGATTGAAATGATGATGGCGAGGGCGTTTTTTCATAGGAAATTATTGTCATGCTGATGAAAATCAGCATCTATATATATTAAGTGGATCCTGATTTTCCGCCCGCAGCGCCTTGCGAAGTATGGCGGGCCGGTCGTCAGGATGACAAAGAAGTATAAAGACATGGATCCTGAATCCACCGCAGGTGCGGGGTAAACAAGTTCAGGATGACATATAACTAATAGGTTTGACTGACAGCTGAGGCAGCCGAATTAAGGGCATCACCCAAGGTTTTAACCCGGCCACTAATAACATTATTGATCATTTGACGGAAAGTTTCGATAGCGGCGGCGTAATTTTTACCACGATACCAACTGTCGGCGGTTAGAATCTGGTCAGCAAAAGGAGCCAATTCGGGATTCTTGGTTTTATAAGCGCTAATTAGATTTTTTAAAGCTGGCGGGTATTGAGTTGATTCAAGATAAGATTCGACATTATATTTTAATTTATTTTCTTCGTCGCGGTAAGTTTTGGTAGCCATAAAATTGATAAAATCCCAAGCTTCATTGGGGGCGGGAGTGTTTTTATAAACAGTATAGAGCCAGTAGCTGGCACGATTAACAGGCAAGCCTAAAGCATCGGTGCCGTTGACGTTTAAATGAGGTACGCCAGTAAGACCCCAATTGATACGAGGAGCTTGGGCCTTAAGCAAAGGAATTTGATAAGCATAACCAAACATCATGGCGAGACGACCGGCAGAAAACATTTCAAAGGCTTCTGGTAAGGTATTATTCCAAGTGTATGCCTCGGTGGAAGGAAGGGCAAAACTAGTGTAAAAACGGAGCGCTTCTTCGCCGGGGTAGATTTTTTGTCCGGAACTGTTTTTTACAGCGGCGGGCTGGTTAAAAGTGGCAGTACCCTTATTGGTAACCATGCTAGTATTATTTTGCGCCATTAATAAAGAAATAATATCAAAGAAACGATTAATATTATCGGCCCCACCCATGGCAATACCGGCACGATTTATTTCACCTAATTCGTTGGTAATTTTAATTTTTTTACTCATGATTTTGACTTCTTCCCAGGTGGTCGGCGGATTAGTAATGCCGGCGGCATTAAAAAGATCTCGGTTATAAAATAAGGCCAAGGTGTCGAGGGCTAGGGGTAGACCATAAATTTGATTTTGACGCACTGCATCTTTGTAAACTACTTCTGGAAAAAGATCGCGTAATTGATAGGTGGTTAAAGTTGGAGATTCTTTGATTACCGCAGTAACTTCTTTTTTAAGCGTGCCAGTAACTTCGAGGGCAGGAAGTTTTACGCTGGCGGGCAGTGGTAAGATTTTGTTTTCATATTTTCCCAGCCAGGAATTGTGCACGACAAAAATATCTGGTCCAGTATCAGCAGCCCAGTTATCAATCAATTTTTTTTCGTATTCTTCAGGACGAATTTTGGTAAACTTAATAGTAATATTGGGGTGAGTGATACGATAAGCATCAATAATTTTTTTGAAATTATCAGAAGAATCATAAAGACCCCAAATATTTAAGGTAATGGGTTCAATAATGGCTTTTTTGGCCGCAGAATCGCCGCCTTTACAGCCAATGCCAGCGGTGCTAATAAAAATTAAGACAAGGAAAATAATAGCGATTTTGAATTTCATAGGGAAGAAATTAAGAAATAAAGAAATTAAGAAATTAAGGGAGGAAATAAAAGAAGGTTGATAAGTGTATTATAGCATAAAAATATAAAAAATATGAAAATATTTTATTTCAGGATTAATTTGGGATTAACTATTATTTTGAGATTCCGAAATTACTGCCAATGCGGGACGAATAAATTCGGGCTGACAAAATAGTGTTTTGACTTTATCATGTTTAAAACATACAATTAAATTAGGCTGGAGTGGTAAAATTGGTTTGCTCAGGCGTTGCGGGCAGGCAGGCACATTATTTGGTTTTAACAAAGAAAAAAATTTTATTTTAAATTTTAGGCCGGAGTGGTGAAATTGGTAGACACACTAGGTTTAGGACCTAGCGCCGTAAGGCATGGAGGTTCAACTCCTCTCTCCGGCATTTTTTTAAATAATATGATATTAAAAAAATTTATTAAAAATTTTTTATTTTTGGCCGCACTTTTCGGGTGCGGTTTTTTGTTTAGCCAACCAGTGACGGCGGCAGTAGTAATAAATGAAATTATGTATAATCCCGAGAGCACTGACAGCGGTAAAGAGTGGGTGGAATTATATAATAATAGTGAAAGTGAAGTGGATTTAGTTAATTATGTTTTAGAGTGGGGCGGTGATGATTTTGATTATGGCAGTTTAAATTTGAGCGGTATAATTGGCGCGAAAAAATATTTTTTAATTGGTGGTAGTGAAGTTAATGATGTTTGGTCAGTGGCGCCTGATTTAATTGATGATGAATTAGAAATGCAAAATGGCGGCACAGCTAGTGACGGCATAAGGTTGTTTGATGGGGCAAGTTATTACGATACGGTTTTATATGATGAACCGAATAGCAATAATTTGGCAGGCGATGAGGCCAGCCCGGGAGCAGAACTTTGTCCAAATGTGGCTGATAATCATAGCTTAAGCAGAAAAACAGCAGGGGTTGATAATAATTTAGCGAGTGATTGGGAAGATTTAAGCACACCGACGCCGCATAATAGCAGTTATGAAGAGGCAGGGGAAGAAAATAATAATGGGAATAATAATGGCCAGGTGGTGATTAATGAATTGTTGCCGAATCCGGCTGGAGATGATGAGACAGAGTGGATTGAATTAAAAAATTTAGATATTAATCCAATTAATTTGGACGGCTGGGTGGTTAGCGATTTATCCGGCCATGAATATAAAATTAGTAAAAATGATTTAGCTACGACGACGATAGCAGTTAATGGTTTTTTATTATTAGCCAAAACCATCACGGGAATTTCTTTAAATAATACTGGTGGCGAGACAGCGCGGCTATTTAATCCGGATAAAATATTAATTTATGAGGTAAGTTATATTGAGGCGGCAGATGAAAATATGGCTTGGGCGAGAGATGAAAATAATTTGTGGCACTGGACTACCACGTTAACACCAGAAGCAGATAATGTGATTACTGCACCAGTGGTTAATACAGCGCCGAGCAGCGGAGGGAGCAGCTCATATGTGGCGATCAAATATTATCCTACCCAGATTATTATTAATGAATTAATGCCAAACCCAATTGGTTCTGATTTGGGAACAGGAGAGAAAATTAAGCCCTTTGATTTTAATAATAATTTAGAAGATGTTTTGGGCGAATGGATTGAATTGAAGAGCAAAGAAAGTGCCATTTATTCTTTAGAAGGTTGGAAAATTAGCAACGGGCGACAAAGCTATACGATTAAAGCGTCGGATTTTAAGAGCTTGGAAATCGGGCCAGATAATTTTTTTATTTTACCGCGCTATGTGACCGGTTTAACCTTGAAAAATAGCGAGGGTGATGAAATTAAGCTTTATGATCCAAGCGAACATTTAGTAGATAGTTTAAAATATAATAGTAAGGCGGCAGAGGGCGAAACCTGGATGCGCGATAAAATTGGAAAGATCGACTGGACGGTAACGCCAACGCCAAAAGCCGAGAACGTTTATACCAAAAAGAATTTATCACCCAAAGCTTTTTTTGAAATTAGTGGTGAGAAAAAGGCGGGGGCGGAAATTGTTTTAGATGCCAGTGAGGCGGTTGATCCAGAAGGCGAATTATTAAATTATTTTTGGACTTTTAAGCCGGGAGTTAATTTTTACGGGACAAACACTACCACAGTAGCCACTTCTTCAGCAGTGATAAAAATTAAGTTAGAAAAAATTGGCAAGACAAAAATTGAGTTAAAAGTAGTGGACAATGAAAAACAGAGCGATAGCGTTACTCAAGAAATAACTGTGTTAATGAGAGAATTGGAACAAACAAACTGGTCGCAAGTGATAATTAATGAAATAATGCCAAACCCAAAAGGAGCTGACGAATTGGAAGAATGGGTGGAAATTTTTAATCAAAGTGAAAGAGAAATTGACTTGACTGGATGGAGTCTTGATGACGAAGAAGGGGGTTCGCGGCCGTATTTATTAGATAATATAGTGGCGCCAGCTCGGGGTTTTGTTGTTTTAAAACGGGCGTTGACCAAAATTGCTTTTAATAATACTAATGATGCAGCGCGTTTATTAAATCCTTTGGGCGAGTTGATGCAGGAAACAGATTATGATGAAGTGGCGGAAGGTCAAAGTTACATGAGAGATGAAAATGGCGAATGGTTTTGGACAAGTCAGCCGACGCCTAACCAAGTAAATGTTAAAAGAGCGGCTAATAAGATAACAACGGCGAGCGCATCTGGTTTAGCTGGCGATTATCAGGCGGTGACTTTAGAAGAAGCGCGGGAATTGCCAGCCGGTACCAAAGTGATAGTGGAAGGAGTGGTGTCGGTATTGCCAGGGGTGTTGGGAGTTAATATTTTTTATGTAGCTGGTTCGGGTTTACAGATTTATTGTTATAAAAAGGATTTTCCGGATTTAAAAATTGGAGAGCGGATAAGAATTGTCGGTACTTTAAGCGAATATTATGGTGAAAAAAGATTAAAAATAAATAATAGCCAAGATATAAAAAAAATAAATCAAGAAGCAGGGCCAGAACCAGAAGAAATTGTTTTAGGCGATGTTTTAGAAGAAAAGGTTGGTTCTTTGGTTAAAGTAACTGGCGAAGTGACCGCCATTAAAAAAGATTTGTTTTATTTAGATGATGGTCAAGGAGAAATTAAAGTAGTAATAAAAAGCGGTACAAAAATTAATTTAGGGGAATTAGGAATAGCGGTGGGAGACAGATTAAGGGTAGTCGGAATTTTATCATTAACTTCAAGCGGAGAAAGACTTTTGCCGCGCTATGAGGAAGATTTAGAGAAGCTGGTGGTTTTAGGGGAAAAAATTAACAAAGAAACAGATGGGGGTGAGATTAATTGGTTAAAGGGCTGGAAAAACTACGTGCTGGTGTTATTTTTGGCACTGATAATCTTTTTGGGATTAAAATTATGGTTAATTAAGAGAGACTTGCCAAAAAACTCAGAGTATGATAAATTGAAATAAAATTTACTGATAAACATTAGTGATAATTTATGTCAAAAAACAATCAACACAATTTATTTGTTCTCTTGCCTAATTTTACCGAAGAACAAACAGAGCAGATAATTTTAGAACTTCAAGAGTTAATTAAGAAACATGGCGGGGAAATTACGGCCGAAGAAAAATTAGGCAAAAGAAAGTTATCTTATCCGGTAAAAAAAATGCGTCATGGTGCTTATTTAAATTATGTTTTAGAGAGTTCAAAATTAAATTGGCCAGCCTTGCAAAAAGATTTGCGACTTAAACCAGATGTGCTTAGATTTGAGTTGTCTCGTTTTGTGGTTCGTGGCGATGAAGTAAAAAACGTAATCAATTATGATGAAGATAAAAATGGAGATAAATTTAGCGTAGCGCAAGAAGTTTTAACACCAGCAGTTGACAATATTAAAGAAGAAATCAGAGAAAAGATAAAAAAAGAGAATAAAATTAGTTTGGAAGAATTAGATCAAAAATTAGATGATTTATTAGAGGATAATAATGTCTAATAATTAATTAAAAGAGCGCAGGTTTAAGGGCGCTTATAAAATTAATAATATGAATCTTAATAAAGCTTATTTAATTGGCCGTTTGACTCGTGATCCAGAAATGCGGGTGACGGCTTCGGGGCAAAATGTGGCACAGTTTGGTTTGGCAACCAATCGCGTTTGGTATAACGAAGCTAAACAAAAACAAGAAAGCACCGAATTTCACAATATTGTAGTTTGGGGTAGATTAGCTCAAGTGTGTAGCCAATATTTAAAAAAAGGCGGATTAGTTTTGGTTGAGGGTAGAATACAAAATCGTTCTTGGCAGGCGCCAGACGGAGTGACTAAATATCGATCAGAAATAGTGGCTGAAAATATTCAGTTGGGTCCAAGAAATGTAATGGGGGGTGGAAATTATGGTCCATCAGCTGCGCCGGTAGTTAATAATTTAGAAGAAGTAAATAACATGAATAGTGGTTTGGGAACGGCCGAGGGCGTGCCGACAATTAATTTAGATGATTTGGGCAACCCATTAAGTGATAATGTGCCGGAAGAAGTTTCGGGTGCGCCGATGCCTTTTTAGATTATAAGTAAATCATAAAATTAAAAAGAGAATATCATGATAACAAATAACGAACAAAAACATTGTCATTATTGCGTTAATAAAAAAGAAAAAATAGATTTTAAAGATACGCAGGCAATTCAGCGTTTTTTTTCCCATTATGCGAGAATTGTGCCGCGTCGGCGGACTGGTTTGTGTGCTAAACATCAACGCCAAATAGCTAGAGCCATAAAGAGAGCAAGAATTATGGGCCTATTACCTTTTATAAAAGTCTAGGGGTGTGTTTTTGGGTAAAAAAAGACAGAAATAATGGGTTAAAATTAGAACTTGACAGCAAATTGGTTTAGTTTTATACTAAATAAAGTAATTATCCACAATTAAAAAAATTAAAATTAAATTATTTTTATTGTGTTTACTCATTTACTTAATTTAACTTCTATAAATTCAAGCGGCTAGAGCTTTGGAATAATTTTTTTGCCACCCGCTTGGAAAGGGCGGGTTTTTTGTTACTTTAAATTGTTGAGCCATGATTGTTTAGATTGAAGAGATAAACAATCATGGCAAAATAAAAGAAAGAACTTTAAGAATTAAATAGCAGGAGATTTTAAGAAAGAAAAGTACACCAAATTTAAAGATCCTTAAAAGGATATTAGAAATTTAGGTGTCTGGTGGATGCCTAGACATCAAGAAGCGAAGAAGGACGTAGCAGAGTGCGATAAGCCTCGGGGAGCTCTCAAGCAAGCTTTGATCCGGGGATCTCCGAATGGGGAAACCCAGCACCGAAAACCGGTGCTACCCCGACTTTACGTCGGGGTGCTTACCCGCTGAAGTGAAACATCTCAGTAGGCGGAGGAAAATAAAACAAAAGTGATTCCCGTAGTAGTGGCGAGCGAACCGGGAAGAGCCTAAACCTTAAAAAGTGTTTGTTGGCAGCGGTTACTTCGGTAACTTAAACCAACATTAAAAGATTAAGCTGTTGCTTTTTTAGGGGTTGCAAGACAATTTGTTTGGCTGCTTATTAAGCCAAAGACAAGTTACCAAAATATTTTTTAACAGAAAGTTGCTGGAAAGCGCTACCAAAGCAGGTGATAGTCCTGTATGTGAAAAAAAATATTCTTGTCAAAATTGTTCTTAAGTAAAGCAGGACACGTGAAATCCTGTTTGAAGCTGGGTCGACTATGACCCAAGGCTAAATATTCTTGATGATCGATAGTGAACTAGTACCGTGAGGGAAAGGTTAAAAGCACCCCGGTGAGGGGGATGAAATAGTATCTGAAACCAGACACTGACAAGGAGTCAGAGCCATTTGCTGTCGCAAATGGAATTTTAAATTTTTAATTTTAAATTTTAAAATAATTTTCAATTTTTAATTTTCAATAATAAAAAATAAATTTTTTTATTTTGAATTTTTTAAAATTTTGATTTTATTTGAATTTTAAAATTTGGATTTTGAATTTCCTTTGCGATAGCAAAGGTGATGGCGTGCCTATTGAAGAATGAGCCAACGAGTATACCTATGTTGCTGGTCTAATCCCCTACTTTTTTATTAAGAGATAAAAAAACTTGATACAAAAGTAGGGGAAAAGGCACAGGGAAACCGAGTCTTAAACGGGCGTTTAAGGCAGTATGGGTATGACCCGAAACCAGGTGATCTAGCCATGACCAGGGTGAACCTCGACGAAAGTCGAGGAGAGGCCCGAACCCACCAGCCGTGCAACACTGGGGGATGAGTTGTGGCTAGGGGTGAAATTCCAATCGAACTTGGTAATAGCTGGTTCTCCTCGAAATAGCTTCAGGGCTAGCGCTGGTTAATAACTAATTGGGGGTAGAGCACTGGATGGAGTAGAAGCCGCAAGGTATTCTCTCCAACCAAACTCCGAATACCAGTTAGTATTCCCAGTAGTCAGACCGTGAGGGCTAAGCTTCACTGGTCAAAAGGGAAACAGCCCAGATCTCTATCTAAGGTCCCTAAGTTTAAGCTAAGTGTAAAAGGTGGTGTTTTTTCTCATACAACCAGGAGGTTGGCTTAGAAGCAGCCATCCTTTAAAGAAAGCGTAATAGCTCACTGGTCAAGAGAAAACGCGCCGAAGATGTATCGGGGCTAAAGCTTAACACCGAAGATGAGGGCCAATGCTTCGCATTGGAAATTCTAAACTCTAATTTCTAAATTCTAAACAAATTAGAAATAAAAAATTTTGAATTTGAATATTTAATATTTGAAATTGTTTAGAAATTAGGATTTTGATATTAGAATTTCCACTGCGGAGCAGTGGCGGTAGAGGAGTATTCTATATTCAGCGAAGTATATGCCGCGAGGCAGTATGGAGAGTATAGAAGTAAGAATGTTGGCATGAGTAACAAAAAGGCCGGCGAGAATCCGGCCCACCGAAAGTCTCAGGTTTCCTGGGCAACGACTGTCGACCCAGGGTTAGACGATCCTAATTACTTAACTTAACAGTTAAGCAAGATGGAAGAACAGGTTAATATTCCTGTGCTATTTAATATTTATCTCATTACCGACGCATTTATAAAGAAAGAGCGTCCTATGGCTATGACGTCCCTCACTTATTCGTAAGTGAGAGAGTAGTGAAAGCTTCGGCTGGATCGAATTCTTTTGAGTAAGTGCCAAGAAAAAGTAAGGAGTTATAATGTTAAGTATTCGTACCGCAAACCGACACAGGTAGACGGGTTGAGAATACTAAGGTGTACGAGAGAACCCTTTTTCAGGAACTCGGCAAAAAAACGGGCGTAACTTCGGGATAAGCCCTGTCCCGCTTCGGCGGGACCGCAGCGAAAGTTTTTCAAGCGACTGTTTACCAAAAACACAGGTCCCTGCTTAAGTCGTAAGACTATGTATAGGGGCTGATGCCTGGCCAGTGTCCGAACGTTAACGTGAGAGGTGAATCCTGCTTGCAGGCCTAGCTTTGATCCGAAGCGCGGATGAACGCCGGCGATAACTATAATCGTCCTAAGGTAGCGAAATTCCTTGCGGGGTAAGTTCCCGCCTGCACGAATGGCATAACGGTTTGAAAACTGTCTTGAAAAGGGACTCGGTGAAATTGCAAGGCCAGTAAAGATGCTGGCTTCTCACAGTTAGACGAAAAGACCCCGTGAAGCTTTACTACAACTTGATATTGATTTATTGAACAACTTGTTCAGCATAGGTGGGAGGTCGTATTCTGCTGACGCAGAATACTAAATTCAAAAATCAAAAATCAAAATTCAAAAATAATGAGTGAAAATTTTTTTAAAAAATTTTCACGAAGTTATTTTTACCATAATTTTGACTTTTGAACTTTAAATTTTGAGTTTAGGACGCATCAGCAGGATGCGGCCGACAGTGAGATACCACCCTTGTTATTTAGTAAATCTAACCCCGCCCTAGGCGGGAGACAGTATCTGGTGGGTAGTTTGACTGGGGCGGTCGCCTCCTAAAAAGTAACGGAGGCATTTACAAAGGTTGGCTAGGTCCGGATGGAAATCGGACTCGTCGGGCAAACCCACAAGCCAGCTTTACTGCAAGTCTGACCAGACGAGCAGTTGCGAAAGCATAAGTTAGTGAACCGATCATACCATATAGGTGGTTGAAAGATCATTGAACAAAAGCTACTCCGGGGATAACAGGCTAGTTCCGCCCAAGCGTCCATAGCGACGGCGGAGTTCGGCACCTCGATGTCGGCTCATCGCATCCTGGAGCTGGAGAAGGTTCCAAGGGTTGGGCTGTTCGCCCATTAAAGCGGTACGCGAGCTGGGTTCAAAACGTCGTGAGACAGTTTGGTCTCCTATCTACTGTGAGCGTTAAATCTTGAGGGGCTCATTCCCTAGTACGAGAGGACCGGGAAGGACGAACCTCTGGTCAACCGGTTGTCCTGCCAAGGGCATCGCCGGGTAGCTAGGTTCGGGTAGGATAAACGCTGAAAGCATATAAGCGTGAAGCCGTCCCCAAGATAAGGATTTTGTGCCCCCTGATAGACTATCAGGTTGATAGGCACTCAAGTGTAAGCCCGGCAACGGGTTGAGCTAAGAGTGTACTAATAGGGCCATTCTAATATCCTTTTAAGTTTTTTTAATATGTACTTTTCTTTTAAAAAATAATTTGAGTTTATAATTCTCGGTGCTTTTAGCGAAAGGGCCACACCTGATCCCATCCCGAACTCAGCAGTTAAGCCTTTCAGCGCCGATGATAGTCACCAGGCGAAAGTAGGTCAGTGCCGGGAACTATAAACTTAAATTATGAATAATATTTTTTAAGCCTCGCTTTAGTTAAGCGGGGTTTTTAGTTTTTACCTCACCCTTGCTCTGCCAAAGGCAGAGCAAGACCTCTCGTTCAATCTGCCACTGGCAGATTTTCACTTAAGGAGAGGGGAAAATAGTTATTTGACAGATTTGGCTGGGGGGGGGGTAGAATAAAGGTAGATAATTAAAATATTATTTGTTTGTCAAATAATATAAAAATTTTATGTCAGAAACAAATTTAAGAGAAAAAAATGAAGAAGAAAAATTTGAAGAAGAAAGACAAAAATGGCTTGATAGCCTTGATGATGAAAGTAAACCAATGCCATCAGGATGGTTTTTAGGATTGGGGGAATTAATATTATGGCATTCGCCAGATTTATCAGATGATGAGAAGGATATTATTTTAAGGAAAATGGTAGAACGAGGAAGAACAGAGGGATACAAATAAAGGTGATATAATTGTTAACAAAAAACAATCAGAAATAATCTGGTTGTTTTTTTGTTTTGTCAAAAATAAAATGATATTATAAAAACATGTTAGCAAATCAAAGAAAAACAAATCGCTGGGAAAATTTTGATTACAGCAATGATCGCTATTATTTTGTGACTATTTGTGTAGAGGATAGAAAAGAAATTTTTGGTATTATTAAAAATAAGAAAATGGAATTAAATGAATATGGGGAGATTGTTAAACGTTGTTGGTTTGATTTGCCAAACTATTATTTTAATTGTTATTTGAACGAATTTGTTATTATGCCTAATCATGTGCATGGTATTATTGAGATTAATAATTTTTTGCATCATGTAGGGACAGGTTTGAAACCTGTCCCTACAAGGACAAATAAATTGCATTCATTATCGGAAATTATTCGTGGTTTAAAGACATTTTCTTCCAGAAAAATAAATAAATTAAATAAAAATTTAAATTTTCATTGGCAGCGGTCGTTTTATGACCGGGTAATTAGAAATGATAAAGAATTGTATAATGCCCAAAATTATATTTTAGCCAATCCAGCAAATTGGGCAAAAGATAGAAATAATTTAGAAAATTTGATAAGGTAATAACAAGATGGACAGGTTTAAAACCTGTCCCTACAAATATGCAAATTATTGCCGATCTACATATTCATTCTAAATATTCGCGGGCATGCTCGAAAGATTTAGTGTTGGAAAAAATTGATGAGGCGTGCAGAATAAAAGGATTAGATGTAGTGGGGACTGGAGATTTTACACATCCAGAATGGTTTAAAGAAATGAAAGAAAAGTTGGTGGAAAAGGAAGAGGGGCTTTATACAATCAAAACACCTCTCCCCGGCCCTCTCCTTGTAAAGGAGAGGGGGCAGGAGACGCGATTTATTTGTTCGGCGGAGATTTCCTGTATTTATTCTAAAGGTGGCAAATGTCGGCGGTTGCATATTATTGTTTTGGCGCCAAGTTTAGAAGTAGTGGAAAAAATAAATTTGGCTTTGGGCAAAATTGGCAATTTAAAATCTGATGGTCGGCCGATTTTGGGTGTTGATGCCAAAGAATTGGCACGCATAGTTTTGGAAATTGATGACAGATGTATGATAATTCCAGCGCATATTTGGACACCATGGTTTGCCATGTTTGGTTCTAAATCTGGCTTTGATTCAATTGAAGAATGTTTTGAAGAATTAACCCCCAAAATTTTGGCTATTGAAACCGGTTTATCATCCGACGCGGTCATGAATTGGCGAGTAAAAAATTTGGATAATGTTTCTATTGTTTCTAATTCGGACGCGCATTCTCTGGCAAATATTGGTCGGGAAGCCAATGTGTTTGAAATTAACCTCCCCGATGAGGCTTCGCCTCTATCGCCCCTCCTTCGTAAGGAGGGGACTATTAATGCCACTTCTCCAAAAGGAGGGGATAAAATAAGTTATGATAAAATTTGCGAAATTATTAAAGAAAAAAATCACAAAGAATTTTTATACACCATAGAATTTTATCCAGAAGAAGGCATGTATCATTATGACGGGCATCGGGTTTGCGGTTTTAGCTCAACACCAGAAAAGTCCAAACAATTAAAAAACATTTGCCCAATTTGTAAAAAGCCATTAACTATTGGCGTTTTAAATCGAGTGGAAGAGCTAGCAGAAATAGATCGCGGGGAAAATTATTTTGATAAAAACAGAGTGCCCTATAAAAAATTAGTTGGTTTGGAAAAAATTATTGCCGAAGCTCTGGGTGTTAAATCAAGAAATTCTAAGCAAGTGCAAAGCGAGTATAAAAAATTATTAAATGATTTTAAGAATGAATTTTATATTTTAATTGAGGCAGAGTTAGAAAAATTAAAAGAAAAAACATTGCCAGAGATTGCGGAAGGCATAAAAAGAATGCGCGAGGGCAAATTAATTATTAAGCCCGGATTTGACGGCCAATATGGCGAGGTAAAAATTTTTAATGAGGCGGTAAGAAAGAAATATCAAAATAGATTATTTTGATTTGATTTTTTAATAAAAATGTGCTATAATAATAGTAATATGAAATTAAGAGATAATTTTATATATTTTAATAATTTAATAATTTTTATAACACACTAAAAACGCGGTGTGTTTTATTTTTATGAAAAAAGTTAACTTTCTTTTCTTAATTTTAATTTTAGTGATGGTGGCGACTTCGGCTTTTTTGTACCTGACATATAATGATAGAGACGGGGTTGTGTTAGGTGAGATGAATATGGCTGCTACTACGGGCATTGCTTTGGAAAACATAACCACCGATACTTTAAAGGTGGGTCAAGTGGCCACACTTAAAGGTAAAATAACTAATTCTACGGCCAGTGAATTTGCGGTTTCAGTGGTACAGTTTAAAATATTAAAAAACGATCCAGAGCCAGATATATTTTTATGCCAAGCATCAACAAGCGGAAAGAGTAAGGTGGCGGCAGGAGGAACACAGGAATATTCTTGCCCTTGGACGCCAACCGCCAGTATCCCGGTTGATAGTGAGAGCAAGATAGAAATAACTTTCAGATCTTATAATGACACTAATGATGACTGGGTAACAAATAAATATTTGTTAGATAAAACCGCAGCACCAGTTGGTTCAACTGGGGGTGTTTTAATAGAAAATGTGACAACCGATTCTTTAATGGTTGGCAAAGAAGCAACCCTAAAAGCAAAAATAAGCAACAATTCAACAGCAGATTTTGTGGCTTCTTCAATAATTTTTAAAATTCCTCAACCGGGAGATGATTTACAATTGTGTAAACCTTCTTTAAATAGCGGTAATAGAACCGTGTCCAAAGGCACAACAATGGAATATGCCTGCACCTGGACTCCTTTAGCAGCCCAGGTTGGCGCTCAAACAATTAGATTAAGAATTAATTATAATGATAACTATACAATAGATAAAGATTTTACCGTCTTGCCTAGTGGATCGGGTGATGGCGGGTCAGTTGTTAAAGAGGTTAAAGTAGAAAACATTACAGCTAATTCATTAAAAGTAGGTCAGGAAGCAACTTTAAAAGTAAAAATTACTAATACAACTGATAATAATTTTGATGCTGGTTTGGTCCAGTTTTATAGTGGCACTGAACTGTTGTGTTCTTATACAGAAAATGTTGATGCTAATATGGTGGTGGCTAAAAATGGCGGCACAAAAGAATTATATTGCAAGTGGACGCCAACTGTGGCCGGACAAATTACCATGATAGCCAAAATAAATGATGATAATAGTTATAAAGATACTGATATTTTTACTGTGGCACCGGCTGGTTCTAGCGCCGGGACTGTTTTGATAGAAAATATAACCACTGATACTTTAAAAGTGGGCCAGGCGGCCACGCTTAAAGCTAGGATTACTAATACTACAGCTAGTGATTTTACTGTGTCTAAGGTGCAGTTTAAAATTCAACAAACAGATCCAACGCCAGATATAATATTATGTCCAACAGTATCTATTTCTGGCAAAACAGTAGTAGCAAAAAATGGCGGAGTACAAGAATATAGCTGTACTTGGACACCAACAGTCGACACACCATTGGTTGCAATAAATAGCGAGGCGGTTCGGATGGCGGTCTTATTAAATAATAAAAAAGTCGAGATAACCTTAAGGGTTAATAATGATGATAAATATACTGTAGTTAATAAATTTGATTTTGATTCAACACCCGGTCAATCTGGCTCTAGGTCACAATTACAAAGTTTGGCGCCAGGATTGGATCGGAGTACTATCTCGGCAGCCGTGGCCTTGTTAAAAGATAGTGATAGCGATAAATTAGATGATATTGAGGAAGGCTGGTGGAACACTGATATAAACAAAGCAGATACAGATGGGGATAGTTATTCTGATTATACAGAGATAACAAACTGTTATAATCCTTTGGCAGCAGATGGTAAAAAAATAAACTGCGGGACTAAAATTTATAATAAGATGCAAATGGCCAAGTTGTCTTTTGCTCAAGGGCAAAAACAAATTACCCTGCAAAAAGAATTAAAGAATAAGTTGATTGACCTGATTGGTACAACTAAAACTAATCAAGCCGTTAATAATGTAACCAACTGGCCAAAATTATATAAAGCTTATATTTATGGTCGCTATGTAGCTGAAGAAATTGCCGATACTATCATTAACGGTCCTTGTTTGGTGCATCCAACTATTCCGGCATTAGAGTGGAGACAGAGCCAAAATTATAAAAGTTGTTTTTAGGCGTTAAGTAATAATAGTTTAATAAATTAGAATAAACAAAAAATTCCGGTAAACGGAATTTTTTGTTTCTCTAGAAGAATTCTTCTCCTAAGTTATCTTTTTTTCTTTTTGCTTGCTTTCTTTTTAGGAGCTTTTTTCACTTTCTTCTTTGCTTTCTTTTTAGCCATAAAAGACCTTTGTGTTCTTTCCCCGATCCAGGCGACGAGCATGGGGAGAAAGATTAATTATTTCGCACAAAATTTAATTAATATTTTTTTTACGAATTAAATTTTATGTAAAACTATTTTTTATTTTTGATTTTTCCACAGCTTTAATAAGTGTCAAATTAATTATAACAAGTTTTTAAAAATAAGTAAATATTTTTTTATTATGATTTTGATTTAAAGTGTTTTTTTAAATAAATAAAAGTTCATTTATTTAAAAATAAATAAAATTTATTAGAAAATATTTTTTTATTTATTATTTTGTCACGGTTTTTGTTGACAGCTGAAAAAGATTATGTTTTTTATTTTTTTGTGTTATAATTAACAATATATATTGGGGAAAAACTAATTAATTAAAAGTTATGGGTTTATTTTCTTCACATCCAAGTTATTTGGGCGTAGATATTGGTAGCGCAGGTATAAAAGTGGTAGAGTTGCGCAATGAAAATGGTCGACCGCGGTTATTAACCTATGGTTTTGCCGAAGAACCGGTTGACATTATTCACGACAATTCGCCCAAGATGGCGGAAAAAATTGCCATATTAATTAAAAAAATTTGCCAAGATAGCCAAGTTAGCAGTAAAAAAACAATAGCTGCTCTACCGACTTTTTCGGTTTTTTCTTCAATTATTTCTTTGCCTTCGATGGAAAAAAAAGATATTGTCAAAGCGGTCTATTGGCAGGCAAAAAAAATAGTTCCGATGCCATTGGAGGAGATGACTTTGGATTGGAAATTGCTGGAAAGCGGCAATAAGGTTAAAGAGGTAACGATAACGGAAAAAAAGAGTGCTTGGAATAATCTTTTGGGCAAAGAAAAAGAAAAAGGTGAAAACGATAATAATAAAAATGATTTGAAAGTTTTAATCGCGGCAGCGCCCAAAAAATTAGTTTTGCGTTATGTGGCGGCTTTTCAACAAGCAGGTCTGGATTTGTTGAGTTTAGAGACAGAAAATTTTGCTATGGAGCGTTCCATGGTCGGCGGTGATCGCAACCCAGTAATGATGGTGGACGTGGGAAATATAACATCAGATATTACGGTAGTGGAGAATAGTATTCCTATTTTAAGTCGAAGCGTTGATGTGGGCGGGCACTCTATTACTCAAGCAATTATTAATAGCATGCATGTTGATGAAAAAAGAGCAGAACAATTTAAACGTGATATCGGCTTTGCTAATGACCAGAGTAATTTACCAAAAATAATTGAAAGCGTTATTAATCCAATTATTAATGAAATAAAATATTGTTTTGATTTATATGCGTCAGCACAATCAGAAAGAAGGATAGAAAAGATAATTCTAACCGGCGGGTCTTCTTTTTTGCCACAGATTGATAAATATTTGGCTCAACTATTAAATATTAAAGTATATATTGGTGATCCTTGGGCTCGAGTTATTTATCCATTAGAATTAAAGCCAATTTTGATGTCTATAGCCCCAAGGCTGAGTGTGGCGGTGGGTTTGGCGATGAGGGAAATTGTTTAATTTTAAAATTTTATGTCCGATATTAATTTATTACCAGTCGATGGAAGGGAAAAAGAACTAAAAGAGTTGAGAAAGAAGATGGAGGAAAAATCAACCACAGTGGTAGAATTATCAAATTTAGCAGAAAAATCTCACTCAGTAAATGAGCAGAAAGGGGTGGTTTTGTCATCTTCATGGCGAGAAAAATTAAAAAAGTGGTGGAGTGGAAGAAAAAGTGATAAAGCAGCTTCTGCAGTTAAAACAGAGCCAAGTGTGATTAATAAATCGGTAACAGAGGCGCTTCCCAAAGATAAAGAAATAAAAGAAGCGTCACCAAAGAAAGTATTTTTTCAGCCACCAATGGCAGACATAAATGGTGAACAGAACAAGAAATTTGAGAATAAAGTAGTAAATAATGACATCGCACCAATAACAAAACCAGTGATAAATGAAAAAAATGAGATATTGATAACAACAAAAAATAATTTTAATCAAGGTAATAACTTGGTTGATAAATTGGGAAAAAATGCTTTGAATTATCAAAAAGTTGATATTAATTTAATGCCGGAGCACCTGGAATCAAATTTACCGGGCAAAAAAAATGTATTGATAATTTTTTTAAGTTTGATTATTTGTTTGGTGTTAGTGGTTGGAGTATATTTTAGTTTAACTTATTTAATAGCCGAGCAGAAGAATAATTTAGAAGAATTGGATGGTTCGCTTAAAGCGGCGGATGGTAAAATTTTACTTTTAAAAGATCAAACCAGCCAAGCTAATGATTTTATTGATTTATTAAAAGCAGTTAGGCAAGTTTTAACAAAACATGGATTGTTAACGCCGGTTTTTGATTTTTTACAAAAGAACACACTTAGAGATGTTTATTACGGCCGAGCACAGATTGATATAGAAAATCAAAGTTTGAATTTGACGGTTTGGGCCAAGGATTATGCCACGGCTTCTAAACAATTGTTTGTTTTTCAAGCCCAAACAAGGGTGATTGATAAAATTCAAGTTAGTAATATGGAATTAAGAGAGGTGGATCGGGGTGAAAAAGAAAAAAAAGAACCGCCAATAGAGTTAGTAACATTTAATTTGGTATTAAAAATTAAACCGGAATTTTTTTATCCCTTTCCTTAATTATGAAATTAACGTCGCAAACAGCTAAAACGGACAATGAAAAAAAACAGCCATCAAAATGGTGGGCTTTTTTAGGAGTTTTAATTATTTTGGGAGCAAGTTATTTTTTGTTAATTATGCCCCTTAATCAAGAGTATACAAGTAATAAGAATTTAATAAGCACCAAAGGGCAGGAGTTGATAGATAAAGAAAAAATAGTCAAAGAATTAGAAAAATTGATTGAATTATTTAATACTATAGAACCGGCGGTGCAGAAAAAAATTAGTATTTTTTTGCCTGCAGAAGAAGATTTGTCTAATTTGCATTATAATTTTGATCAAATAGCAGAAGGTACAGGCTTTAAAATTTTGGCTATTAATGTTGATACTAAACAAACAACTAAAAACAAGGAAAGTGCTGTGAGCGGAGAACAGAATAATAATTTGCCACAGAAAACGAAGAAAGAGTTGAAAGAAATGACAGCAAAGATTAGATTCGAAGGCACAAGCTATATTAATTTAAAAAACTTATCATTAGCAATAGAGGAAAATTTACGGGTTTTTAATATTAGTTCTTTTGATTATAATCCAGAAAAAGGGTTGGTCGAGATAATTTTAAAAACTTACTATTATAATTAATATGAATTTAACTGGTAAAAAAATTAAAATATGGGCAGTCGTTTTAATAGCGCTGGCAATTTTTTTAGTGGCTGGTTATCTAATCTACAATAATTTGATTCTTAAAATAAACAGCGAGCCAGTGGCATTAGATTTGACAGTTAAGGAAGAAAAAGAGTTGATTGATTGGGAAGTTATAAACAGTGAAGTGTTCAAGGGCCTAAAAGAATGGCCGATAATTACAACTTCGACAGAAATTGGGGCAGAAATAGGACGAGAAAATCCATTTCTTAAATTTTAGTTATTAGTTATATGTTTATTTTAGAACAACAAAATAAAATTATTGACTTATTAAAAGAGCGTGGTTTGATTAGTGAGAAGGACCAGGCTTCTTTTAAGAAAGAAGCCGCCGAAGGTAAAGACGTGGTTGATGTTATTAGAAAAAACAAACAGCTTGATGGCGAAAAGATAACTGCTTTAATTGCCGAAAGTGTTAATTTGCCTTATATTGATTTGAGGACGACCAAAGTAGAAGAAAAAAAATTGAAAATTTTGTCTGGTGAGTTAGCCAACAATTATCAATTGGCAATTTTTGATCAAGATAAAAATATTTTAAAAGTGGCCATTTTTGATCCGACCAATTTTAAAGCACAAGAAGCCATGGATTATGTGGGTCGAGAAAAGGGCTATCGGGTAACATATTATTTAGTTAGCCGAGAATCATTGGATAAGGTTTTGGAGCAGTATTCAGAATTAAAGTCAGAAGTGTCAGAAGCCTTAGATGTGGCCAAGGGCAAATTAGAGGAGAAAAAAATAGAAATTGCCAAAGAGACAACAGAAGAATTAACCGAAGAAGTGATTAAGAGCGCGCCAATTGCTAAATTGGTGTCAGTGATATTAAAGCACGCGGTCGAAGGACGAGCGTCAGACGTGCACATTGAACCCTTTAGTAATAATTCTCGGGTGCGTTATCGTATTGATGGAGAATTGCAGACTTCTTTATTATTGCCTAAATATGTTCACGGGGCCTTGGTTTCAAGAATAAAAGTTTTGGCTAATTTAAAAATTGATGAAACGCGCATACCGCAAGATGGACGTATTCGTTTAAATTTTTCTGGGCACGACATTGATTTTCGCGTTTCAACCCTACCCTTATATGAACATGAGAAGGTGGTGATGCGGATTTTAGATACTTCTTCGGGAGCTTTGACTTTGCCACAGCTGGGTTTTGAAAGTAGAAATTTAAAGATTATGGAAGAAAATATCAAAAAGCCGCATGGCATGTTTTTAGTTACTGGACCGACTGGTTCTGGCAAATCAACCACCTTGTATTCGGTTTTAAATATTTTAAATCAAGAAGGTGTTAATATTGTTACCTTAGAAGATCCGGTAGAATATTATTTAACAGGCATAAATCAATCACAAGTTCGTCCGGAGGTCGGTTTAACTTTTGCTGCTGGTTTGCGTTCAATCTTAAGGCAAGATCCAGATGTAATTATGGTGGGTGAAATTCGTGACGGCGAAACAGTAGAATTAGCGATTCATGCATCTCTAACTGGCCATATTGTCTTATCAACACTTCATACCAATGATGCCTTTGGCGCGGTGCCGCGTTTAATTGATATGAAGGTAGAGCCATTTTTGTTGGCCTCAACTTTAAATGTAATTGTGGCTCAAAGATTAGTAAGAAAAATATGCAGTGAATGTAAAACAGAGTTGAAAGTGCCAGAGAGTGTTTTTAAAGAGGTGGAAATGGAGTTAAAAAAAATTAATAAAGAGTTTTGGCCAGAAGAACTTAAGAACAGCGGCAGTATAAAATTTTATTATGGAGCGGGTTGTGAAAAATGCAATAAGACCGGCTATAAAGGCCGATTGGCAATTGCGGAAGTTTTGGCTAATACCGATACTTTAAAGGATATTGTTTCTTCGGGTAAAATGGATACAGAAACGCTTAAGAAAGAGTTTTTAGCCCAAGGACTCTTGAATGTTAAACAAGATGGAATTTTGAAAGCTTTACGCGGTTTAACAACTATTGAAGAAATAATGAGGGCGACAAGGGAATAAAATTTTATGACAGCTTTAGATAAAATTCAGTTTGAGAATTTGCTAACACAGATAGTGGAACAAGGTGGCAGCGATTTATATCTGTCAGCCGGTTCTTTGCCAATGGTTAAAATTATTAATGATTTGCGCCCAATAGGAGAAGAGATTTTGACTGGTTTAAAAATTGAGGAATTAATTTTGCCGTTATTAACGGTAGAACAAAAATCTTTTTTAGTGGCTAACAAAGCTTTAATTTTTGGCCACACCTTTGACAATGGTTTGCGTTTTAAGATTAATTTATTTTATCAAAAAGACAGCTTAGCAGCTGATTTACATTGGGTAATGGCCAATATTAAAAATTTTAAGCAACTCGGATTGCCATTGGCGGCAGAAGGATTAACACAACTAAATAAGGGGTTGGTGGCCATTACTGGTCCTTATCAAGCCGGTAAAACAACCACCGTTATGTCTTGGTTAGAGGAAATAAATAATAATCAAGAAGTAAAAATAATTACATTAGAAGAGCCCATTGAATATGTTTTGGTAAGCAAAAAAAGTATTGTACAGCAAAGAGAGATTGGGAAAGATACGCCAAGTTTTGCGGCGGGCTTGAAAGATTGTTTAGAAAGCAATGCCGAGGTAATTATGGTGTCACGTTTAGAGAACAAAGAAGAGATGATTTTAGCTTTAGAATTGGCAGAGCAAGGGCGGTTGGTAATAGTTATTACTAGCGCGGATTCAGTAGTAACAACTTTAATGAAATTTTTATCTTTTTTTAAAGAAGAAGAAAAACAACATTATCAAGAAATTTTAGCACGTACTTTGGGCGCCGTTGTTTGTCAGAGATTAGTAAAGGCCAGAAATAATAATTTTGTTTTAGCAGTTGAATTGCTGTGGCAAAATGAAACAGTGAGATTGTGCATTGAGGACAATAAATTAAACCAAATTAATAATGTTTTGCGTACTTCGGCAGGCCAAGGTATGATTTCGTTGGAACAATCATTGATAAATTTAGTAAAAGAAGGGCAAGTCTCGCTGGAGGAAGCAGTTAAATTGGTGGAAGATAAAGATGGTTTTTTGCGACGCGCCGGTGAAAATTAAATAAGATTTTTATATGCCTTTTTTTGAATATTTAGCTATTAATAATAATCAACAGAAAGTTAAAGCAATAATAGAAGCTGCTTCAGAAGAGGAAGCTTTTCAAGCGGTAAGTGAGCGAGGTTTAATTTTGGTAAAAATGGCAGAAATAAAAGATGGCAAAAGCGGCGGTGGTTTTGTTTTTTTTAATAGAATTAAGGCTAAAGATTTAGTAATATTTTCCAGGCAGTTTGCGGTAATGTTAAAAGCCACGGTGCCAGTTGTAAAAGCCTTAAGAATATTGATTAAGCAGACATCTAACGTTAATTTGCAAAAGATAGTGACAGAAGTGGCGGATGAGGTTGAAGGAGGAATGAAGTTATCTTTAGCTTTAAGTAAACACCCAAAAGTGTTTGGAGATTTTTTTGTGGCCATGGTTAAATCGGGCGAGACCTCGGGTCAACTCGATGAAATTTTAGAATATCTGGCCAATCAACAAGAAAAGGATTATGATTTGATAAGTAAAATTAGGGGGGCGATGACTTATCCGATTTTTATTGTGGGCATGTTAATAGCAGTTGGGGTAATAATGATGATTTTTGTGGTGCCAAAATTGACTAGTATTTTAGCTGAGACCGGCGGAGAGTTTCCATTAACTACTAAGATATTAATTGCGACCAGTAATTTTTTAGTAAATTTTTGGTGGGTGCTTTTAATTATACTTTTAGGTTTGGTCTGGGGAATTCGAACGGGGGTTAAAACAGAAAACGGCCGGCGTTATTGGGATGTTTTTTTATTAAAGATTCCAATTTTTGGTAAATTGTTCCAGAAGATATATCTAGTGCGTTTTGCCAGGAGTTTATCAACTTTGACGAGTGGCGGGATTCCTCTGGTTGATGCTTTAAAGATAACTTCTGAGGTGGTGGGCAATAAAGTTTATCAGGATATTATTACTAAAACAATTGCCGAAGTGGAAGAGGGTAATACAATTGCTTCGGTTTTGTCGAATGAGAAAGCAATGCCACCGATGATTTCTTATATGGTTAGCGTGGGTGAACAGACGGGTAAATTAGACATTGTGTTGGATAAATTAGCGAGTTTTTACAATCGGGAAATTGATAATTTGGTAACTAATTTAGTTAGTTTAATTGAGCCGTTAATTATGGTTGGCTTGGGCTTGGCGGTCGGGGTAATGGTTTCAGCGGTTTTAATGCCCATGTATAATTTGGCTAGCTCCATTTAGTTTTTTAATGTGTTTTGTGTTATAATTAAGATGAATTTTATTGGGGATAAAATATTTATAAAGGTCGATCCTATATAACAGTGGTTAAAAAATAATTTATAAAATTTATGAAAAATAAAAAAGGTTTTACTTTGATTGAACTTTTAGTCGTAATTGCTATTATTGCTTTATTATCAACTATGGCAATTGTGGCTTTAAATAATGCTCGTCAGAAATCCAGAGATGCCAGACGGGTAGCTGACATTAGACAAATTCAAGCAGCTTTGGAAATGTTTTTAAACGAGTGTGGCCAATATCCTGATTCTTTGACAGCTGGCGCTACCAATGGTTGCCCATCAGGTACAACTTTGGGTTCATTTATGAATTCTATTCCGACCGCACCAACACCACCAGCCGGTAATGTTTATACTTATACCTCGGCCTCACCATATAGCTCATATTCATTAGTCTTTACTTTGGAAGGAGGTACGGGTGGCTTAAGTTCTGGTGCACACACTGCTTCTGCTTCCGGAGTTCAATAAGAGAAATTTATGAAACTGCCCCCCTGGTTTAATAGCGGGGCAGTTTTTGTTTAGTAAATTGTTAAAAGATGATAAAATAAAAGCATATGATAATAAGGATGAAAAAAGAAAATATAAGCGGCGGTTTCTTGGTTTTTATAAGCATTTTACTAGTCTATATTATTTGTTTAGCGCCGACAATCTATTTAGAAGATTCAGCGGAATTTGTGGCGGTGGCGGATACATTGGGCATTCCCCATCCGTCTGGTTATCCACTGTATGTGATTTTGGGCAAGTTGTTTTCTTTTTTACCGATTAGTAGTTTGGCTTGGCGGATAAATTTTATGTCAGCTTTTTTTGCAGCTTTAACAGGAGTAATGGTTTTTTTATTAATCAAAAAATTTTTAATAGATAATTTTTCAGAAAGCAAACTATGGAAAACGAGCGTGGCAATGGCCGGCAGTTGGCTATTGGCTTTTAGTCAAATTTTTTGGTCGCAAGCAGAAATAGCGGAGGTTTATACCCTAAATTGTTTTTTAATGAGCTTGATTTTTTATTTTATTTATCAATGGTCGACAGCAATTAAAACAGCTAATCCAAACGGAAAAAGATATTTTTTGTTAACTTGTTTTTTTTATGGCCTATCGTTAACCAATCATGTGATGATGATTTTATTTTTGCCAGCGTTGGTTGCTTTTGTGTTAATAGTTGATCAAAAAATAGAGAAAAAAAAGAGATTGCTTTTAGGTGGCAGCTTGCTTTTTTTAGGCGGTTTAAGCGTTTATTTATTTTTGCCTTTAAGAGCTGCGACGGGGCCAGAGATTAATTGGGGCGAAACCGATAACTGGGGTAATTTAATTCGACATGTTATGCGTCAGGACTATCAAGATTTGGGATTGGAGTGGTGGCATAATTGGAGCCGTAAAATAAATTATGTGGGAGCTTTTTTAATAAATTTATTGGCGCAATATGGGGCAATTGGTATGGGATTAGGATTGGGGGGAATTTTTGGTTTATGGCAAAAGAAAAAGAAGTTTTTATTTTTAGCATTGGGATTTTTTTTGTTGAATACCTTAGCTGTTATTTTTTTACGCGCTGGGTCTTATGCTGATTATTTCTTTAGGGTTTATTATTTGCCAGCGTATTTAATTTTTGCCTGTTTTATTATTTACGGTTGGGCTGATTTATGGGAGATTGTAAATAAGGCAGTGAGGAAAGAATGGCTGAAAAAATCAATTAAAATAGTATGGGTGTTGTTGCTATTATTTTTACCTTTGTTTAATTTAATAAAAAATTTTTCAATTAATAATTTTAGCAAATTTTATTTTTTAGATAATTATAGCCGGGTTTTATTAGATAGTTTAGAGCCGGATGCGGTTTTGGTGCTCGAGCCAAATTTTAATGGGTTAGATAATGTTATATTTTCTTTAGCTTATCAAAAATTTAGCCAAAATTTACGACCAGATGTGACAGTGGCTAGTGTGACGGGTATTTTTGATAAACCAGATAAGGAAGCATTGGAAATTTATGATAGCATAAGAACCAAAAAAGAAAGAAGATATTATTTGGCAGAATTATTTTTTGAAAAATATGGCCAAAGACGGCCGGTTTATGTACTGTTTCCTTTGGCGGCACAAAAGAATAGCAAAATATTTACTCGTTCTAATGGATTAGTGCACAAGGTTTATAGTAATATTGAAGAAGCAAAAAGTGCTAAAATAATTAACCCAGTTTTAGAGGTAACAGATGAAAATAATTATCAGCTTAAGAATAATTATTTAGGATTATACCAAATGGCGCAGATATTTTATGCCCGAGCGGCTTATTATTTAGAGACGGGATTAAGAGAAGAAGCACAAGATTTTTTTAGGCAAGCTTTGCTATTGGAACCAGTGCCAGACGTGGCTAATTCGCAAGGATATATTGAGCATCGAGCAGAATGGCAAGCGCGTTTTAAAATTAACTAAATTTTATGATTTTAGTCGGTTTAATTATTTTTATTTTTGGTTTGGCCATCGGATCATTTTTAAATGTGGTGATAGAAAGAACCAGAGAAAAAAAAGAAATTATTTTTGCTAGATCAAGCTGTCCTAAATGCCAAAAAAAAATTAAATGGTATGATAATATTCCATTAATTAGCTTTTTTCTGCTGGCTGGCCGGTGTCGTTTTTGTCACCAAAAGATAGCTTGGCAATATTTTTTTGTGGAATTAGTAACGGGAATTTTGTTTTTAATTAATTTTGGGGTTGGGTGGTCACGAATTGGAGAAATAAATTTTGATTTATTAATTAATTTGATTAATGGTTGGGTAATAATTAGTTTTTTAGTAATAATTTTTTTGTATGATTTAAAATATTATTTAATTTTGGACCGATTTATTTGGCCAGCGGTAATTAGTGTGGTGTTTTTTCAATTTTTTTTAGTGAAACAAAATCAGGGTTCGATGATTAATGGCGGTCAAGATTTTTTAGTTCATTTGTTGTGTGGTATAATAATAGGTAGTTTTTTTGCACTGCAATATTTTCTGACCAGCGGTCGCGGAGTGGGTGGAGGTGATATGCGAATGGGTTTTTTGATGGGTTTGATTTTGGGTTGGCCACTGTCTTTGGCGGGATTGTTTTTAGCTTATATAATTGGTTTATTGATAGCCGTACCATTATTAATGACAAAAAAGAAGGGTTGGGGATCGGTTTTGCCGATGGGAACTTTTTTAAGTTTGGCCACCTTAATTGTTTTTTGGTGGGGAGACTTATTATTAAAATGGTATTGGTCTTTAATTAGTTAAAAAATGAAAAAAATTTTTTACAATCATTGTGGTTTTACCGTCTTGGAATTGGTAACAGTAATGTTTATCATAGCAATTTTAGTAACCATTTTTATGGCTAATTTTCGTGGTTTTGAACACCGTTCGGTTTTGGATTCGGAGGTGCAACAATTGGCCTCAGTAATTAGGCAGGCCCAAATTTGGGCTTTAACCGGCCAAACTATTGATGGCGTACGTTATAATTATGGAGTACATATAAGTCAGTGCGCGAGCGGCAATTGCACTTATTATTTATTTAAAGATGATGAAACTACAGGGGATAAGAAGTATGTGGCGGGGGAAGAATTAACAGACGGAGGGACTTATACGATGCTCAAGGGCGCTTATATTGATTCAGTTACGCCGGCGGTAAGCCAGCAGTTAGACATTGTTTTTGTACCACCTTATGCTAAGGTTTATTTTAATGGTTTGCAAGAGGTGACAACAGCACAGATAGTTTTTAAGCATACTGTTTTTAGTGACCAAAAAATAATTGATATTGATTTAGAATCGGGTCAAATCAGCACGCCTTAATTTTTATGACTCAGACATTTTTAAATTTTAAAAATCGGCAGGGAGTAACTTTAGTAGAAACCATTGTTTCTTTAGGAATTTTAACTATCGGTATTGTGGCGGCTTTAGGTTTAATGATTAGTTCAATTAGCTATTCACAATCAACGGAACAAACAATTGTAGTGGTTAATTTGGCGCGCGAGGGGGTTGAGATTGTCAGAAGTATTAGAGATTTAAACGGGTGGAGCGGCATTTCAACTGGTGTTTGGTTGCCGAGCATTAATTATGTCAGCGGTGATTTGCAACTGGTGGCGGCAGATAATACGAACGTAAAAGACTGCGGCAACTGTCGATTGAGATTGTATGAAGGGCGTTATTTGTATAATAGCCCAGGCGTGGACACGTTCTTTAAAAGGTCTGTCACTATTAATGACATTAATGAGTATGAAAAAAACGTTGTCTCTCGGGTTTATTGGGTGGAGCATGGCCGGGAACATTATTATGTTTTAGAAACTAATTTGACCGATTGGTAAATTAATATGAAATTTAAAATAAAATCAAAAGCAGGCTTTAGTTTAATGGAGATGTTGATTGCGACTAGTATTTTTGTAATTGTCAGTATGGCCAGCTTAGCGATTTATTCGGCCACGGTTAGAGCGGGCAGACAAACCACGGCTTTGACGAGGGTGCAGCAAGACACACAATTAATTATGCAGGTTTTAGCGAAGAAAATTAGAGGCAGCGCAGTTAATTATGAATATGCTAATTATGCGCCAGCGGTAGTTAACCCGGAAGAAGAGCTGGCTTTAATTGATGAGTTTGGCGACGAGTATGTGTTTAAAAAATCTGGCTCTTCTTTGTCAGTATCAATTAATGGTGGCTTGGAAAAGACCATTAATGCCGAGGCGGTATTAATAGATGATTTAAAATTTTTTATTAATCCAGTAACTGACCCGTTCGGCTCATTAAGTGATCCGCCAATTTCACAGCCATACGTGACGATTTCTTTAACTATTTCTTCAAGTAAGGGTGGAGAGAATGCTAGTTTGACCGTGCAGGAAACTGTGCCACAAAGAGCAGGTGGCACTGATTAAAAACTATGACTAAAATATTAAAAAATCAGCAAGGCATTTCTATTTTATTGGTAATTTTAATTTTATCATCGCTGATGGTTTTGACCGTGGCCTTATCGGCCATTGTTTTAAGGGTGGGCAGATCGACGCGTCAAATTGGACAATCAGAAGTAGCTTTTTATGCCGCCGAAACGGCTATTGAAAAAGGATTATATGAAATAGAAAAAAATCATTCAGTAGAAAATTTAGATGTCGCCACCCCACAAACAATGACAACTTCTGATGGGCAATGGACAAGATCATACAGCGTGAATAGGTTGTTAGATGTTGATTGTGATCAGTTGAGTGGGGAAGGGATTTGCGTTGATGTTGTTGGTGAAATTACGGCATCGAATCCATTAGTAGTAAAATTAAGTCCGGGTAATTCTTTTCAAATTGATATGAATTTTGTGGGAATGAATTTGCCTAATAATGTGCAGATACAAGAGGTGGAAAAAGATGGAATAGGCAAAGTAATTGCTTTAAGTAGTGATGGAATACAAACATCTTCCAGCGATTCACCGGTTAATTTGCATGATTTAGAAGACAAACTTTATTTATTGCGGTTAGTAAATGAAGACACACAGATGATTACGTTTAGAGTAAAGCCAGCTCAGGGCAATTTGCCATTAGGAATTATATTAACTGGCACTGGTATTTATCAACAGGAGACAAGAATAATTGAAATAGAGAGAAAAACGTGGCAGATATATTAATGAGAGTAAAAAGCAATAAATTAAAAATATTTTAATAAAATAAAAATTCTCCCCTTTGAGAGGAGAATTTTTAAATTACTAAGATTATTTAATAACTTGGAGTTCGATGCGGTCAGCAGTAAAGGTGGTTTGATTTTTAAGATTATCGCGGCTGTAGACAACAACTGTTTGGCCAACTTTTAATTCGTTTTTATTAATGTTTTGGGTTTGGATTTGGTCATTTTCTGCATTGCCGGTTATTTTTTGGGGAATGATAATTTTTTTAAATTCTGTTTGGGATGACAGTTTTATAACCAAGGCAGAATTTTGGAGCAAATAATTTCTATCAGCAGCGGCCTCAAGAGCAAGATAATCAGCGCCAACTTCGGTGATTTTACCTACAAAGGAATGAACAGTAGCGGGGATATTTTTACTAGGGGCGGTTTCAAGTTTATTAGTAGGAAGTGGTTTTTGATAGGTTAATAAAATAACGGCCGCGCCGATGAGCGCAATAAGCACAATGATGAGTAAAGAGAGCCAGAAGGGCACATAAATTTTATTTTCTTCTGGTTGATTAATAATTGGCGGATTGGTGAGCAGGGGTTTTTTGGAGGGCATATGTTTGTAAGGAAAATTTTAATTTTTGTTTGTTGTGCATAATTATTATAGCATATTTTAGGATAAAGAGCGAGCTAAGAATTAAGATTTATGATTTACGATTTAAGAATAAAACATAAACGTAGAAATTAGAAATAAGAAATATAAAATGTTTAGTTGATGGCGCATAATGTTGTGGTCAACAAACAGCAAGCGGGTTAAAGTACAAAGATTTTAAGGTATAAAAGAATAAATGATTAAGGTAATCGGGGGATAAAAAGAAAAATATTTTAGTAAAAAAATAAATTGACAAAAAGAAATGGTGGATTTATAATTAAAATGCTGGAACGATTGATAAGTTTACCAAACTTATGCTCCGTGAGAGCAGGGTAATCCTCTAAGTTCAGCAGGCAATTTATTAAAGTGGTCCCGCAGATGCGGGACAAATTGGGTGGAACCACGAGAGGTATATAATACGAATTTATTCGAATTTAAAACTACTACGAATAATTACGAATAAAAAAAATAAGCCTTCCGTCCCAGAGATACTAAATTTTAGTATTTTTAGGATGGAAGGCTTTTAATTTTTTTAAACAATTTTAAATAACAAATTTTAAATTTTAAAATAATTTTTAATAATTAAATTTTAGAAATAATTAATTTTTATGAATAAAAAAGTAAATCAAGAAAAAGAAAGTAATTATTTGTTAGCTTTAAGACACTCTACTGAACATGTCTTAACCATGGCAGTGCTTAAACTTTATCCCGAGATTAAAATGGCGATGGGGCCGGCCACTGATGATGGTTTTTATTTTGATTTTGATTCATCAATAAAAATCTCGGAAGAAGATTTTCCCAAAATTGAGGCCGAGATGGAAAAAATTATTAAAGCTGATCTACCAATTATTAAAAAAGAAATTTCTGTTAAAGAAGCGCGGGAATTGTTTAAGGCTAATGAATACAAACAAGAATGGCTGGATGAAATTGAAGCCCGTGGGGAAAAACCAACGGTTTATTGGACTGGCGATCGGTTTGTAGATTTATGCGCTGGACCGCATGTAAAAACGACAGGAGAAATTAAGGCTTTTAAATTAATGAAAATGGCCGGGGCATATTGGCATGGAAATGAAAAAAATAAAATGTTGACCAGAATTTATGGCACTGCTTATGAAAGTGAAAAAGAATTAGGTGACTATCTTAAATTTTTAATAGAGGCAGAAAAACGCGATCATCGAAAAATTGGCAAAGAATTTGATTTATTTACCTTTTCCGAATTAGTGGGCAGCGGTTTGCCATTATACACTCCCAAAGGAGCTTTTATTCGCCAGGCAGTTAATAATTATGTAGAACAGATTCAAACTAAGCACGGTTATACTCAAGTTTGGACACCACAAATTGCTAAGGCAAAACTATTTCAAACTTCTGGACATTATGATAAATATAAAGATGGTATGTTTCGGGTGGTTTCCAATTATTCAAATGAGGAATTTTTTTTAAAACCGATGAATTGCCCGCAACACACTCAGATTTATTTAAGCCAGCCAAAAAGCTATCGAGACTTACCGGTGCGTTATACGGATTTTGCCATGTTATATCGCGATGAAAAACCGGGCGAGCTTAACGGCTTAGCCAGAGTGCGTTCTTTTTCGCAAGACGACTGCCATATTTTTTGCCGAGAAGATCAGGTTGATGAAGAAATTGATATGGCTTTAAATATGACAAAAAAGATCATGGCTACTTTTGGTTTTAAATATCGTTATCGCCTTTCCACCAGAGACCCCAATCATCTAGAGAAATATTTAGGTGATCCAAAAGTTTGGGATAAAGTAGAAAAATGGGCGGAAAAAATAATGAAGCGCAACGAAATTGATTATTTTGATGGCCCGGGCGAGGCGGCGTTTTATGCGCCAAAAATGGATTTGATGGCAACCGATGCTTTAGGCCGTGAATGGCAATTATCAACAGTCCAAATAGATTATGTGATGCCGGAAAGATTTGGGTTGGAATATACAGATAAAGACGGCAACAAGAAAAGACCGGTAATGTTACATCGGGCGATTGTTGGTTCGCCGGAAAGATTTTTAATGATTCTAATTGAACACTATGCCGGCGCTTTTCCACTTTGGCTCTCGCCCACTCAAATTGTGATTATTTCGGTTGGCGAAAAACATACGGAACATTGTCAGAAATTGGCCGAGGAGTTTAGGGCTGAAGATTTGCGAGTGGAAGTATGGAGTGAAAATGAAACTGTGGGCAACAAAATTAGAAAAGCAATTGCGGAAAAAATTCCTTACATGCTCGTTGTTGGCGATAAAGAGCTGGAGTCAGACGCCTTACAAATTCGAGCACGGGGCAAGGAGAAAACAGAAGAGATTAATAAAAAAGAATTTATAGAAAAAGTTAAGAAATTAGTAGAAGAAAAAAGCAGTGAATTGTAAAAATTGATTAATAGAAAATAAATGGCTTACTGTAAAAAGTAAGCCTTTTTTGTTGGTCTTGACAAAATATTATAAATTTGTTAAAATGTGATGTTAAATAAGTTCTTTAAAATTTTTTATAAAAATAAGAAAGGAGCGGGTCATGAGGAATTTTTTTGTTTTTTTGTTGACCTGCTTAATGGTCAACTTGGCAGTTGCTGGAACCGCCATTGAAAAAATATACGGGGGGGATTTTGCCAAGGGCACACCGGCAGACAGCTTGGAGTTTATTATCCTCGGCACCCCTGGGCACGATGACTACCATAATTGGGTATGTCATCAGGCGATTTTGTCCGCTGATCCAGTAGCGAAGGTTGCCTATTTTCCATGGGACTTTTCCGGCGCCGATGAAGTTGCCGGAAGGTTGGGGGTATGTGTGGTGGCGCCGGTTAGCACGGCCGAAATCCATGCATACAAACTCTCCACAGACCAGTACCTGTGGTTTGTGGATCTGTCTGCGTGGAACATGTCGGATTCCACCCGCATGTATGGCGCATATCCGCCGGCTTTATCAAAAAGCGGCGTATGCGTTACCACCGGAGATTCGATGGGTAAGGTATTGGGGCCTTATGGACCCAATGTTGAATTCGTCGAATATTGGCAAAGGAATTACCGGTCATTTGTGCTTTCGCGGGTGGCTGGAAAATTTTCCTTTGTACGTCGGCGGGCGGCAGAAGTATTTGGTTTCGAGCTTTCGTGGCAAGAGACCAGAGAAATTTGCCGTCAATTAGCTGGCCCGGGGCCGGTTGATTCACTTGGTCGGCGTGAATCGCTTTGCGGGGTGATTAACATCACCCCATCAAAAGTTGATTCTGCGCTCTCGACTTTTTTCTATAAGAGAGCGGCAGGAGTGGAAACGGAAAATAATTTTTTGCAGGATTTTTCTTTACTGCAAAACTATCCTAATCCGTTCAACTCACAAACGACCATCCCGTTCAATCTTTTGCAAGCTGGGCCGGTGCGTTTGACGGTCGTGGATATTTTGGGCAGAGAAGTGCGGGTATTGCTGAATTGTACTTTATCTGCTGGAAATCACGAAACCGTTTTTGATGCCGGGCAGTTAGCTTCCGGTGTCTATTCTGTCAAACTGCAGGTTGGAGCGCGGCAGCTGACAAAAAGGATTACACTGGTGCGATAATGTTTGAGCCGGTTTTGGTGAAGAATCAAAACCGGCCCTTTTATTTTTATATTGACATTTTATCAAAATTTGTTATGATAAAATTATATATAAAAAATTTAACAATTAAAAAAGGAAAAGGAGGTTTGTCATGAAAAAAAATTTCATGATAGTTATCGTGTTTATGGTTGTTAGTTTTTGTTTTGCTGTCGAGCCGAGCAATTTAGAGGTGATCTGCACTTCTTGTTCGGCAGTGAAGTTCAGCGACAACATCCCTGGTATGCAGATTATCTGGACAGATAACGGTGGTGAAGGTTTTTATATCTACCGCCGGACCGATACCACCCCACCAAGTCTTAGTGATCGCATTGACACTCTTGCTGCTAGCGGTTCTAACCAAGTAGTGTACCAGGATACCACCATTGCCGCAGGTACTAAGTATTATTACTGGGTGAGTTCTTATGTCATCGGTGCTGGCGAAAGCAACAAAACCGGCCCAGAAAGTGACTGGGCTGATTACATTTCTCAAGTTTCTGGCCTCACTGCTTCACAAACAGGCAATGATGCCATCACCTGGTCATGGTCACCCGCGAGCGGCGCTCTAAAATATTTGATAGTTATCTGGAACGCTGATTATAGCGTTCACAATTATCAAATAGTCGATGTGGGCACTAGTTACACCCTGTCTGGCTTGTCAGCCCCCATCACCCTCGGAGCGACTGTGACTGCCAATTTTAGCTCTGATGGAGAGCTAAATAATTGCCAGAGTGATTTTGTGTGGATCGTGGTTACGGGTGTGGGTGTAAAATATAATAATACATTTGAATTTGATTTATATTTATACCCCAATCCTTTCAACCCAACAACCACTATAAATTTTTCTCTGCCGTATGATGAACAAGTAAAGCTTTCTGTCTATGACCTCCGCGGGCGGGAAGTGATGGTGTTGGTGGATGATTTTCGGACCGCTGGTGAATACAGCATTCTCTGGAATGCTGTTTACGAACCTAGCGGCGTCTACTTTGCCCGTCTGCAGACTGATAACCAGACCAAGGTTATCAAGATGCAGCTGGTGAAGTAATAGTCTCACTTCAAGGGCTTTGTGTCTTAACACAGAGCCCTTTTTATTAAATATAGTTGTTATTTTAAGAAAAGTGTTATTTATGTTAAAAAAACCGTTTGGAGGTCTAATGAAAATATTTTTTTGATGGGGAACCAAAATTAGCCCTTTTATTTTTATTTAAAATGTGATATAATATATATATTGTATAAAATAAAACAAAAATAATAATAAATTAAAATTAAAAATATGGCAGCGCTATTTTATACTTATAAACAACGAATCTTAATATTATTGGCCGTGGTTTTGGTGTCCGCGGCTTTTTTGGTAATAAAAGAATCAAGGGCCATAGATGATAATGTTAATGATCCAGATTGCCAAGCAATGTACATGTCTTGTGATGGTTATCAAACGACTTGTGAAAGTTATTCTTTTAGACACTGGACAGAGATTGGCTATCAAGATGGTGCTGGTCATGCAAAATGCTGTGGCGATGATAGTCAGGAATATTTTATTTCACCAGCAACAAATGATATTGCTTGGACTGCCGATACACAAGGCATATGTCTAGCCGCGAGTGCTAGCGGATGTGCTAAAAATGGACAATATTACACAACCGGTGCTCATGATAATCTTAACCCTGGAGGAAATGACAATATGGCATATTGTCGGAATGATGGTTATGGTTGGGATGATTGCGATCATGATACTGGGTGTATAGATTTTTTTGGTTGGGGTTGCTCGCTGTGTGGAGATATAGAAAAAGGTGGAGAGGACCATGCGTTTGGCGAGTATGATAGTGGTACAGATGAAGAATTTTGCGGTGATGATGAGGGCGAATATTTTATAAATGAAAATTGTAATCCGGAGTTTCTTTGGACCACAGATGGTTGTTGTGATAACCCAGCAGATAAAATTTTGGCAGATGAAAACAATTCATTAATACCTATTTGTGTAGAAAGCTGTCCAGAGATTGAACCGCCAATTTTTTTGGCCGGGTCTACTTGCGCTGATTTTAATGATATAAATTCACCGCCAGTAGTAGGAGCATTTGTTATTCCGTTTTGTAATTTTTCGGCAAATTCTTGCACTTATAAATTATATAAAAATTCAGTTAATAACTTTAATACAGCGAGTGTGATTAAAACTTTTAATATTATAAAAGGCGATGGGAGGTATTTTTTTTCAGATGGAACAGTTTTGTCAGAGGCTTTAGATTCTAATGTGACACCAAATACACAGTATTTTTATTGGATGGCCGAGTATGATAGCGCTAGTAATTTAGTGATTAAGTCCGAGGTATTTCCAGCATATTCTGGCAGAACAGGCAAAGTAACCGGATTGCATTCTGATTTTAATCCAGAGCTTTATTATGAAGCCATCTTGTGGCAATGGGATAATTATCCCGGAGCAACTGATTATAATTTTACAACAGATTTTGATGATGATTTATTAAATAATGAGGATGGCATGCCTCCTGATTCCGGTAAGGCGGATGATTATTTTCCTAGTGTTTTTGAAGCTAGTAAACCATATTATTTGCTTTATAACGATGGTTGGTGGGACTATGTAGAGAAATCACGCACTTTAATTGTTAGACCGTTGTTTGATTCACAAGGCACAATAGCTTGCGGGCCAGACGCGGCCAAAGATACAGAACCGGGGGTGGTTGAATTTGGTCCGCCGACAAATTTGCACCATACAAGCAACACGGTCAGCTCAATTACTTGGACTTGGTCAGCGGCAAGCGGATCAGTAACCGGTTATCATGTTTATGATAGCAACGGTGTTTATTTGGCAACGGTTACTGGCACCTCTTTTACTTGGAACAATTTGCCTTTTCCTAATAAGCAGTATGGTATTAAAGTTAGAGCCTATAATGCCACAGAGACAAGCGAATTTACAGAAATCAGTTATGCTTATACTTCCATTGAATCAGCCAGTCAATTTTTTTGCGCCGCGGCTTCCAAAACTTCTTTAACAGTTAATGTAACTAATACTATTTCTGATCCCCAACCAGATGATCCGCATAATGATTATGAAAAGAAAATCAATTTTAGTTTAGGCGGTTCATACCTTGGTTGGCAATCAAGCGTGTCAAAATCGTTTGCCAGTTTAACTTGTGGCACAAATTATACTATTGGCGCTAAGACCAGAAATGGTGACAACGAAGAAACAACGCCGGGGTCTGTTGTGTGTTCGACCACACCATGCACTTCGGGGCCGGATTTAATTATTCAAAATATTGAAGCTTTAAGCAGTGTTTGCCAGGGTGATGTGGTGGAAGTAGGCGCCACAGTAAAAAATATTGGCGATCAAATTGCTGGTACGGGTTGTCCTTATGACGCACATAAAACCAAGATGTATATTGATTCAGTTGATGGCGGTCAATTTATGGATGACTGGACTGATATTTTAGATCCAGGTGAAAGCGTGGTGATGTCTGGCTCTTGGAATACGGTAGCAGCGACCGTGGGTGAACATACAATTATTGCCATAACAGATGCGCCCAATGATTCTTGTGTCAATGAGGCTAATGAAAATAACAATCGATTAGAAAAGAGTATCACGGTCAGAGATTGTGATGTTGTTGAAGGTAATAATCCGCCAACAGCAATTACGTTATTAACGCCAGTTAATAATACAACCGGAGTTTCGGTTTCGCCGACATTTACTTGGACTGAAGCAACTGACCCAGATGATGACATCTTAACTTATCATTTTTATTTAGCCGCGTGTCCGGGCAATGACTGTAGCAGCATTGATCCATTAAGTGCTGATCCAAACGGACCAGACATTTCAGCAGCCACTAGTATTGCAACTTCAAGTTTAACAGCTAACACAAAATATATTTGGAATGTCAGAGTAACGGATGGAGTAGAAGCAGTGGCTTCGGCTAATGGGCCATTTGTTTTTACCACCGCAGAAACAGGGGTTGGCGGCACGCCACCAACAGCTAATTTTGAATGGTGTAAGGTTAGTTCAGACACAGCGCAGTTTATTGACACTTCAACCATGGACGCAAACAATACGCCGATTAAATCTTGGCAGTGGCAGTTTAATGATGGTACGTCGATTGATACTAATCAAAACCCGTTGCATACTTTTGGCGAGACGCCTTATGAGAGCCCGCAGTTTACTTGGTACGGAACTTTAGATGATTCAAATTCGATTACAGTGCCAATTCCTGGGCCAGGAGAAGGTGGCGGGTTAATTGGCTCAACCACTTTTATTGATTCGCCACATGGCAGCGCTATGTTGGTTGATGCTGATGGTGAAGGAGCTTATTTTCCAACTTCAGGTGGCAGTTTTAATAAAGCCAGAGGGGCAATTCAGTTTTTCTTTCAGCCGTTATATAATTCTAATACCGCGGGTGAACCAAATCATTATTTTTATCGATCAGATGGGTCATCGGGCGATTCTTGGGAACTGAAGTTCCAAAATAATGGATTTTATTACAAGATTGTTGATAGTGATGGGGGTAAACAATGTATTTTAAGCGCGACTAGTATTAATCCGGGCTGGACAGCAGGCGAGTGGTTAAAAATTGTAGCAATGTGGGATGAGAATGAAGATAAACTGCGACTTTATGTTTATGATGGGACAACAGATGAGTTGCGTAATTCTTTTTCCACTAATTGTACAATTAATTTTTCTTCGGCGATTACTCTTGGCAATATGTATGTGGGTAATTCATGGGCTGGCGGCGCATATGAGCTTAGTGGCGCGATTGATGAATTTATGGTTTTTAATGATGATGTTTATACTTTAACCGGCGGTTCAGATAATTTTACCGTAACTTTAACTGCTACAGACGAGGAAAATGATAGTGATAGTGAAACAAAAACAGTGGTATTGGCAGATGCGCCAGATTGCGAATATTTAATGGATAATGCCGCAGCTTATAATTGCACGACCGCGGGCATTACTTGGGCGCATCCGACTTCTTGGACACCTAAAAGTTATGATATTTATCGCTCCAGTAGCACTGGTTGCGCCAGTGAACCCAACAATCCTTCTTTGTGTGTTTGGTCATTATTAAAAACACAAGAAAAAAATGTAGGCGCGGCATTTGATGATGAGACTGTTAATCAAAATACTCGCTATTGGTATTATTTATCAGCTAATCCAATTGACCAACATAATTCAACAGCGTCTTGTGATGGTGGTTTGGGATTAGGCACAAATATTTGCCCAATGTCGACCTTGGTGCCGATTTGCCCGATGGATTTAGCAGAATTGTCTTCAACTCATCGATGTGGCTCGATTACTTTAATGTGGTCACAACTTTCTAATGCCAAGGCATATATTATTGCTAAGAGTCCATCGGGGACAAGTAATTTTAGTCAATTATTAAAAGTTGATGAAAGTAATATGGAAACTTATTGCCCGGCGGGTGAGAGTAGTTGCACTTATCAAGACAATGAAGTGGTGCCAGTTAATGTTTTAACCCCCAAAGAAGATCAAAAATATTTTTATCGAATTAGTGCTCAAGATCAGGATGATAATTGGAGTGCAACTTCGACGCCGATTAGCGATTGGTCATATTGTTATCGGGGCAAGAGTTGGCAAGAAAGATAAAGAACAAGCAGCAAGTAATAAGTAGTAAGAAACAAGTTACCCTCTCCTTACCAAGGAGAGGGTTTTTATGTTCGCTTTTGAGAAAAATTTTTGCTATAATTTATATAGTGTTAATTAATTATAAAAGTCCCCATGGGATTTGAAGTGGGCCGGATAAAAAATAAAGATAAAAACAAAAGGCGAGCAATAATATTGGTGGCGGCTTTATTTTTATTATCTTGGGAAGTGTTAGATTGGGTAGGAGCGCACAATTGGCTGGCAGATAAAATCTATTTATATATTAATCAGGAAAGTGAAGAACAAAGAATAGGATTAGTGGCTGGGGCAACTGATTGGAATCCAGCGTATCCAAGAACTGCTTATCAGTATCCGGCGGCTGAGACCCATTTTACTATTTGTGATAATTTTTATACTGTTTTTGATTTGTTGGGTTTATCAGGGGGAAATGTGTGTAATAAAATTGTGAAGCAGAAAAAACCATCAGTAATAATTTTTGGGGGGTTTGGCAATCTGAATATTGAATTTGATGATGATGATATAAATTTTCAGCATTTAATTTTTAGATCGATTGGGCCAAAAACCAATGAAGCGGTGAGCGCCCAAGCTGGTCCGGTTGATATAAAAGTTGATGAGACGGCGGGTTTGTTTAAGGGTAATCATGATGATAAACCAGACCCGGGAGAAGTAGTTGTTTTTGTCGGACCAACCAAAGGCACACCCCAAGAATTATTAAATTACAGTAAATTGGATAAGGTTAACTATTCTTCGGTAGATTCTGGGATGGAAATATTAGAAGGAGTTTATAATATTAGCCACGATCATCAGGCAGGCGAATACTTAAGACAGCCGATAAAAGCTGGCGGTTGGTCACCCAATGTTTCTGATTTAAATCCTTTTGATCAACAAGCGACGATAAGATTTTTTATTGATAACAAATATAATGAAGGCAGCAGAGATTTTTTAAGTAATGTTGACGGTATACTGTATGATTTTTTTCGTTCACGCGGCACTGAGCAAGAATTTAATAATGTGGATTTTAATTTAAATTGGGTACCAGATGCGGCTGATACGGGAGGGTTAAATCAACAGGCGTTAGCGTGGCAAAACGGACTAAAAAAAATGTTTGATTATGAGAAACAAAAAACAGGCAAGACAAAAATAATTACTAATGATGGTTTTGGCGTGCCAGATGATGCACCGACGTGGTTAGACGGGCATATTATAGAAAAGGGCATGTTGGGGATTTGGAGTTGGAATCGATATTTAGCCAAATTAAAAGAGTGGGAAGCCGGTGAAAAATATATTACAGCAGTTGATGGCAAGGGGGCAAGTTGGAGTGACACTAGTAATTTTAAAAACGATTTTTTGGGCATGCGTTATGGCTTGGCAAGCGCTTCTATGGGCAATGCTTTTTATGGTCGAGCTGGCGGCGGGTGGTTTTATTTTGCTTATATTTATGATGAATATTTAACTGATTTGGGTTACCCAACTAGTGAGCCACAAAAAATTAAGTGTATTAATCGGCGCATTGATCAATGGAATAATCCCGAATATTGCGCTTATGTTAGGTTTTTTGATAAAGGAGCAGTGATTGTTAATCAACAATATCAACCGGTTAGTATTACAGACAATGAAATAAAGGGGCTAGTTGGTTATAGTGGGCCCTATTATCGTTTTAAGGGCGGGCAGGCAGCGGATATTAATAATGGCGCTGAGTTGACTGATAGCGACCCAGTTGTGCTGGGCGGTGGCTATGATGGCACAAGCAGCGGGTGCGCGGGCAATGACAAATGCAGCAAAGGGGATGGAATTTTACTTTTTAAAGAATCAGATTATCGGGTGGTGGCAGACATTGTGATAGGAAATTTTAATAATAATGACACTTCACCAGGGAGTTTGCCATTAGAAACAAGTGGTTCTTGGCAAAAAAGACCAAAAACTAATAAAAGTAATCCGTATTTTTCTCAGTGGGATCAGGATGATACCAGCTCTTCATCAGAAGGCATTGGTTATTTTTCGACTACTGATAAAGTGTTGGGGGCGGCTACTTTTAGGCCAACTATTGGCTTGGCTGGGGAGTACGAAGTGTTTGAATGGCATGGTTGGGCAGGTAATGGACCGGGCGGAGAAGCAGATAAGGTTAAGGTAGAAATTGGACACGGGGGTGGAACAGAAACTAAAATTATCAGCCAAAAAGGAAATTATGGCCAGTGGAATAGTTTGGGTAAATATAATTTTAATAAGGGAACTGATGGTTATGTAAAATTGTCTTTAGATTTAACTTCAAGCGGCACATTATTAGCTGACGTGGTTAAATTTGTTTACACAGAAAATAGCGTGGCAATGGGTGATAGAGAATTATTAGCTGATTTTAATTGTGACGGAAAGATAGACGTGGTTGATTTTGGTATTTTGTTGTCGCACATTGGTAGAACAGCTGATGAAAGCGTAACCCAATATCAAAATGTTGGCTGTGCTGGCAAGACAAAAAATTTAAATTTAGTGGCTGACAGCGAGATTAATTATTTGGATTTGGCACCATTGCTTTCCTGCTGGGGAACACCAACAAATAAAATTTGTTTAAAATAGATATGAAAATTTTGAAATACTTTTTTAATAAATTTTTTAATAATTTGCCAGTAAAGATTGGCAGCTTGATTTTGGTTTTTGTTATCAGTGGTAACGTCATTGCCAGCCAAAGTGGCATATCTAAACAATTGGCAAAAATTTTTTATTGGCCAGAAGAACAAAAAGTCGGGCAAGTGGCAGGGGAATATAGTGTAAAGATGGCAGCCGACACGTTTAATAGTTTTACTATTAATCAAAATAAATTTTTTGTTAATGGCCGTGAAAAATTCTTATTAGGAGTTTCTGTTTTTGACGCCCTGAACTGGGAGGAAACAAAAATGGCTACAGATTTAGATTATTTGGTCCAGCATAATTATAATTTGATTAGGATTTGGGCTGATTGGCAGTGGCAAGGCGAATACGAAAATAACCCGACAAGTGATTATTATCATAGATTAAGCACGGTATATGATATGACAAAAAAAGATGGTTCTTTAGATGTGGTGAAAGTAGAAAAGTTAAAAAAAATTATTGACGCCGCAAAAAATAGAGGTATAATAGTTGATTTGGTAATTACTGATTTTAATCCGTCTTATTATGTGGCGGGAGAATCGAGACAATCATTGTTAATAAAACACCAGACAGCTGCTAGAAATATTACTAGTATTTTAAAAGGTAAAAAAAATGTTTTTTTTGATTTAATGAATGAACATGATAATGGCGGATACGATTATTATTTAGATTTTTCCGATCATCGTGATATTAAAAAGATTGCTGACGAGGTAAGAGCGGCTGATGCTTCCAGATACGTGACTGTTTCTAACAGAGGGGGGAGTTCGATGGATCAAACACAAATAGCGAGCGAATTAGCAAACGTTGGTAATGATATTTATACGCCACATTTAAGCAGAACGACTGATTGGTGGAGTAAAACCGGAGAAAGAATTAATACAGTAAGAAATATATTAAATAGTCTTTCTCCAGCAAAAAATATTCCTATTTATTTGGGCGAGGAACAATATTTTAATAATGATATTGATCAGACTCATTTTGTGGAGGCGGTCAAACAAGCTAAAGATAATGGAGCAGCTGGTTGGATTTTTCATCAATTGGCTGGTTTTGATTTAAAAAATAGCAAGTCTTTTAAAGATCAGTTGGGCAGTAGCGGCAGAGCAATTTTAGAGGCAATAGGAAATAATTTAACTGATAGCTGCGGCATAAAAATTTATACTGACGATTGGACTGTTGCTAGTGCTAGTGATTATAAGGAAATACCAATTTGTAGTAGCGCCCAAGCAGGTTATGTCGAGTTTGAAGTTTCCAATATAAAAATAGCTAATATGCCCGGCAAGAATCACAGCATTGCGGCTATAATTGATAAAAGTGGTATTAATTATTCTTATGAAACCTCCCAAAACCCCAATTACATTAGGATGGATATTTTGGGTCAAGAATATAGCGGCGATTATGTGGGCATGATTCGTTTTAGAGCCAATATCAATAATACTTGTGATTATATGCAATGTCATCCCGAAAATGATGATTTACCAGGAAGAAGGTGCAGTGATGACAAAGAGAGACCGGATGATTATTGTCCACCAGCCTGGGAAAATTATGGCACTTTTCCTTATTTACCTTGGGAAGGCAAAACTCATAAATTTAGAATCGAATGGGGGGCGGGCAGTAATGGTAAACATTTAATTTATAAATATTGGTCAGGAGGCGCTTGGCAGGTATTAAAAGATTGGAACCCTGGACAGATACCCAATACAAAGTATCAAAATTTTGGTTGGTCAGCCACTAATATGGTTTTGCGTTTAGGAAATAGCACTATGTATCAAGGAATTACTGATGCTGTGTATAAAAATATTACAGTAAAGACTTTTGGCGGAACAACACCGAATAACTGTGCTGATCAGGGTGGCAGAATTTGCCAACCAAACCAAGGGTGTTCAACTGGTAATTTTTTACCAGCGAGTGATACTAATTATTGTTGTTTGGGCAGTTGTGTTAATATGTGCCCGACTGGTTATCAACTGTGTCAGGCTGGACAAACATGTTCGGGCAGTTGGCATAGCACATTACCAAATTGTTGTTATGGAACTTGCAGCGGAACGCCGACACCACCAGCCACAGCA
>DAIUDD010000006.1:0-27613 GCA_036845805.1 Patescibacteria group bacterium
GCCGTTGGAAGATAAAACTTCTGACACCACGCGAATGGTATAGGGAAAATTTTCCTTTTCTGGTAAAACCGGCACCAAAGCTTTTTCTGCCAACGCTCCATGTCCAATTTCACGCCTCCCCGGCCCTCTCATTGGTCCAATTTCCCCCACTGAAAATGGTGGAAAATTATAATGATGCATATAACTCTTTTTGCCTGATTCTTCCATCGTGTCCAAAGTTTGTTCATCTGATGGCGAACCCAAAGTTACCACTGACAAAACTTGAGTTTCCCCTCGTTGGAAAAGGCCAGAACCATGAGTCCGTGGTAAAATACTAACCTCGGCCGAGAGTGGTCTAATTTCATCCAAAGCGCGACCATCCACTCGAATATTTTTTTCTAAAACAAGTTTTCTCGCGTGAACATCCAAAAACTTCTCAATCATTTTTATTCCTTTTACTCTTTCATCCTTAGAAACATCGTTATCTGCTTTTAAAACTTCATCCACATATAAATTTAATTTTTCAATATTAGCATGATATTCTTCTTTTGATCTTGAAGCAAAAATTTCTTCAATTTTTTCTTCGACCATAGCACCAACCTTGTTTTCCAATTTAACCATTACTGCTTTTTCCTCATCAGTTTCTTCTTTGTCTATTTTAATTTTTTCCACCCCAACTTCCGCGCGCATTGTCTCAATTAATTCAATCACTTTTCGTAAATGTTTTTGACCAAAAACAATCGCTTCGTGCATTTGTGCTTCCTCGACTTGGTTAGCACCAGCCTCAAGCATCACCACTTCCTCTTTAGTACCTGCTACCACTAAATCTAATATTGATTTTCTTCTGGCTTCATAGCTTGGGTTTAAAACCAACTCTAATTTATTCGAGTCTTCTGTCGAAGGAATTAAGCCTACCCGAACCGCGCCAATTGGCCCAGCCCAAGGAATATCTGAAATGGCCAAAGCAGCCGAAGCAGCATTTAATCCAATTACATCTGAATCATTTTCCGCATCAAAAGATAAAACAGTTAACACAACCTGCACATCATTGCGCATCTCTTCATTAAAAAGTGGTCTAATTGATCGGTCAGTTAAGCGTCCAGATAAAATTGCTTCGTCCGTTGCTTTGCCCTCGCGCTTAATAAACCTGGACCCTTTAATTTTACCAGCTGCGTAAAGCTTTTCATCATAATCAACTAAAAGAGGGAAGAAGTCTATTCCTTCCCTTACTTTATTAGTCATGCAAGCAGTGGCTAAAACCACCGTCTCGCCATATTGCGCAGTGCATGAAGCATTAGTTTGTCCGGCTAAATGGCCAGTTTCTAAAATCAACTTTTTACCACCAATTTCTGTGGCAAAAGTCTTTCTTTCTCTTGTCATATGATTCTCTTTTTTCTGGCCATCACACTCCAGACCTTATTTTAAGCCTGTATGTTTGACGGTCAGAAAAATTAATTATTTTTTAAAATTAATTTTCTTCTCTAACCTTACCCTCATCAATTTTATCGCCACCTCTTTCTTTACTATAAATAGCACCCAATACCCCGTTAATAAATTTGCCCGCGGCAGATCCGCTAAAAGTTTTGGCCATTTCTATCGCTTCGTTAATAATTACTTTGGGCGGCACCTCTTTTACCCAACACATCTCGTAAATGGCCAAACGTAAAATATTGCGATCAATAAAAGTGGTTTTTTCTAATGGCCATTCCGTAGCATATTGCCCGACCTTTTCATCAATCTGGGCTAAATTTTTGGTAATGCCGCGCACTAAATTTCTAATAAATTCCACGTCTTCCAAACCAGCTGCATATTCTTTAATGTTATTTTCTATTAAATCACTTAACTTTTGGGAGCGATGGTTAAAATCCCACTCGTAAAGAGTTTGCATAGCCACTGTGCGTGATAAATGGCGATTAGACATAGAAAATTATTTTTTATCCTTATTTTCTTTTGTTTGTTTTTCTTTTTCTTCTTTCTTTTTGCCTTTCTTAATTTTTATTTTTAAAACCAATTTTTTATTATAATGACCACAATAAACACAAGCTTGGTGTGCTTTAACTGGTTTTTGACAATTAGGGCACGAACTTAAGATTGTTTTTTTAATTCTTAAAGCTCCCCGTCTAACTCTTTTTTGCGAACTGCAATGCTTTTTGCTTGGTAAACCCATAAAAATAAGATTAATTACTACTCTACATTTTATCTTAAAACATTACTTTTGTCCAGTCATTCACTTTTTTATTAAAAAATGTTAACATTAGTCTATAATTTTATGAAAAAAAATAACAAAAAAACACCTCTTTTTATTCTACCACCAGCTATTAAAAAAGATGTCTTGGTGGTCTTTATTTTTGCCTTAGCTTTCCTAAGCATCTTATCGTTTTTTAATTTGGCCGGTGCCACTGGCCATTTTTTAACCAAACTCTGGCATCTTATTTTGGGCGACATCTCTTTTATTATCCCTTTGGCTTTAATTCTTATTGGTTATCTAATTATTAATAATTTTGAATACCAAAATAGCACTAACAAACTCCTTGGCATTACGCTTTTTATTCTTTCTTTTAGCGGTTTATGGACTCTGATTTCCAACCCCATTAAGCTTAGTATTTTTTCTGGCCAGGATGGTGGTATTTTGGGTTATTTAACTTTTGTACCCTTAATTAAGATTGCTGGCTTTTATGGTGCCTTGATTATCTTAATTGCTTTTTTAATTATTGCTTTGCTCTTTTTTTGGGAAACACCAATTATTATTCTCTGGCACAAAATTTCTTTTTTAAAAATATTTAACAATCTTAAACAAAAATTTAATCATACCCCCCGCTCTGACGTCGACTCGGAAGATGCTTCCGAAGATATTAGTGATGTTGGATTTGAACAAAAAACTCTTGATTTTTCTTCACCTAATGAAGAAAATGATGAAGAAAATTATGCCGAACCAATATCTTCCTCGCTTATTTTAACTCACAAAAAGAAATATCCTAAAATTGATTTGCCACTTAGTCTTCTCAGTGATCGCAGCTCTAAACCCACCTCTGGTGACATAAAATCAAATCAAGAAATTATTAAAAATACTTTAAGCCATTTTGGCATAGAAGTGGAAATGGGTGAAGTCTCTGTTGGACCGACCGTCACTCAATATACTTTTAAACCAGAAGCTGGGGTTAAGGTGGCTCAAATTACCACTCTTTCCAATGATTTGGCGCTAGCTCTAGCTGCTCACCCCATTAGAATTGAAGCGCCCATCCCAGGCAAATCTTTAATTGGTGTCGAAGTGCCCAATCAAAAAATTGCCACGGTAACTGTTAAAGAAATTTTAACTAATGAACAATTCAAAAACAGAGAAAGTAATCTTATGATGGCTTTGGGCAAGGACGTGGCTGGTAAGCCCTGGTTAGCCAACATTGATAAAATGCCACATCTATTAGTGGCTGGCGCAACTGGTTCTGGAAAAACAGTTTGTTTAAATGCTATTATTATTTCTTTGTTATATCAAAATCAACCCCACGAATTAAAATTAATTCTGATTGATCCGAAACAAGTAGAAATGGTGCAATACAACGACATCCCCCACTTAAGCACTCCGGTTATTACCAACATTAAAGATACTATCGCTGCTCTCCGCTGGGCAGTTAAAGAAATGGAAGACCGTTTCAAAACCCTTTCTTTATCAGGCAAAAGAAATATTGCTGCCTACAACCAAAATCAAGGTGATAACAAGATGCCTTATCTTATTATTATTATTGACGAATTAGCTGATCTAATGACTTTAGCGCCTCACGATATGGAACAAACTATTATTCGTTTAGCCCAAAAATCTCGCGCTGTTGGCATTCATTTAATTCTTGCCACTCAAAGACCATCGGTTAATGTAATTACCGGCTTAATTAAAGCCAACATTACTTCTCGCATCGCTTTTTCCGTAGCCTCTTCCGCTGATTCACGCACAATTTTGGATTATTCGGGTGCAGAAAAATTACTTGGTCGCGGAGATATGCTCTATATTACCGCTGACCTTTCTAAGCCCAAAAGAATTCAAGGCGCACATGTTTCTGATGAAGAAATCGAACAAATTGTTAATTATCTTAAACAACAAGGCAAGCCGGACTACAACGAAGAAATAACCCAGCCCACTGCAACCAACAACACTTCTGTTGATAATTATAATTTTGATAGCAACGAAGAAGAGGAGTTGTTGCCAGAAGCCAAAGAATTAATCATTAAAGCCGGTAAAGCGTCTGCATCTTATTTGCAAAGACGCCTGGGAATTGGCTATGCTCGAGCAGCTAGAATTTTAGATCTTTTAGAAGAACAAGGGGTTATTGGACCGGCTCAAGGTTCAAAACCAAGAGAAATTCTTCATATTCAAGAAGATTGGGAACAAGACGAGGAACTGCATCGTTTAGAACAAGCTCATGAAAGTAATAAAAAATCTGAAGATAATTTATCAAACAATGAGTTAAACTAAACTCTGTATGCTTTTTTTTAAAACCAAAAAAATTAACGCCCATAACAATATTGGTCAATTATTAAAAGAAGCCCGTGCCAAAACTGGGCTTTCTTTAAAAATTATTAGTAAGCACTTGAGTATTAGTGTCAAATATTTGGAAGCTTTGGAAAACAATAAACTATCCCAAATTCCAGGCCCAATCTATATTAAAAATTTTCTTAAAAAATATAGCGAGTATTTGGGAGTTGACCTTAACTATTTTAATATACACCCGGCAAACAAAGAAAATAATATTTTTCACTATAAAACAGAAAAAAAATTTTTTATTAATTTTCCATCAGTAATTAAAAAGACCTCATTAGTATTTATTATATTAATTTTATTTATCTATATTTTAAAACAAATTAACCTTATTACCACTCCCCCAAAAATAATTATTAATTATCCGCCAGATAATCTAATTATTTATGATAATTTTCTAATTATTAATGGCCAAACCGAACCAGAAGTTAAGATAAAAATTAACCAAGAAGACATTCTGCTTCAATCCGATCAAACCTTCCAACAAAAAATTAATTTATTGCCAGGAATAAATTCTATAATTATTGAAGGTAAAAAAAAATACTCTTCAGCAACCACGCTCGAAAAAAAAATTATCTACCAAACAGAAAAAAAATAATTTGACATTTAAGTATCTTTTTTCTAAGATAAAGTTACTAACCATTTTTTATATGCCCAAAATAGAACCCAACCAACCCATTAATTTAAAACAAGAAAATACCCAAAGCGCGGTGGAACAAATAAAAGAAAAATTTGGCGAAGGCGCTATTATGAAGTTTGGTGAAGCCAAAACCATGGAAGTTTCCGTCATCTCCACCGGCTGTTTATCTTTAGACATTGCTTTAGGAGTTGGCGGTGTTCCCAGAGGAAGAATTATTGAAATTTATGGTGCAGAAGCTTCAGGAAAAACAACTATTGCCCAACATATTGCCGCTGAAATACAAAAAAATAACGGCACTGTTGCATTTGTTGATGCTGAACACGCCTTAGACCCTGAATATGCTAAAAAAATAGGCGTCAATATTAATGAATTACTTTTTTCACAACCAGATTCTGGGGAACAGGCCTTGGATATTGTGGAAACATTGGTCAGATCAAACAGTATTGATGTAATAATTGTTGATTCTGTGGCGGCCCTGACCCCAAAAGCTGAAATTGAGGGTGAAATGGGTGATACTCACATGGCCTTGCAAGCGCGTCTAATGAGCCAGGCCTTAAGAAAACTAACCGCTATCATTTCCAAAACCAAAACTTGCGTTATTTTTATTAATCAAGTGCGCCAAAAAATTGGAGTTTTTTTTGGTAACCCAGAAACCACTCCCGGCGGTTTGGCTTTAAAATTCTATTCTTCTGTCAGAATTGAATTAAAACGTGCGGCTCAAATTAAGATGGGAGAAGATATTGTGGGTAATCGAGTAAAGGCCAAAGTTGTTAAAAATAAGGTTGCTGCCCCATTCAAATCTGCCGAATTTGATATTATGTACAATGAAGGCATTTCTTTGGCCGGCGATATTATTGATCTGGGAATAAATTATAATTTAATTAAAAAAACCGGCACCACTTTTTACTATCAAAATATCAAACTTGGTGTCGGCCGAGAAAATGCTAAAAAAACTTTAAAGGATGATAAAAAACTATCAACTGAAATTAAAAAAGAAATCTGGCGCGCGGTGAAAGAAAAACAAAATTAATCAGTGGCTTGTCATCCTGAACGATTAGTGAAGGATCTCTGCTTTTTTCCCTTAGTTTCTTAATTTCTCTATTTCTTAATTACTCTTATAGCTCCGCCTGCTCGGGGCTTTTTTAATTTTAACAGTTGTGGTGTTAAATAAAAATTAAACTGCTTTAATTTTTATAATCACAACTGGTTGAGTGTTGTGCACTCTGTAAGAAGCGCACCACAAAACCAAATACTTTAATGTTACCGAATAAAATGAAGGAAAAAACGTCAGCGAACGAAGTTAAAATTAACCCCGCACCTTACCTGGTGCGGGGTTAACCAATGTTATTTTATATAATTTTATATTTTATTTTTTCCTCTATCTTTTAATTTTATTTTTTAATTCTTCGTTAAGTAAATTATAAATTTCATCAAAATTCATTTGATAGGCATATTCTATTGCATCATTAAAATCAGCTTCAAATTCTCTGTTCAACCCCGCTGTTAAATATAAATATGCTCGGCGGCGTAAAAAAAGAATAGTTGCTAAGGAAAAATTTTTTGTTTTTTCCGCTTCCTTTTCACTCTCATCAATCCATTGTGTAATTTTTTCTCTAACTTCTTCACTCTCCCAACCAACCTTTTTAATTAATTCTATAATTTCTTTTTCCTGATCTGTAAAATTAATAACTTCTAGTTTTATTTCTAATTTTTTATCCGGATTAAACATTTATTTTCTTTGTTTTTAATTTATATATTATTTATATTTATATATTTATTCGCGTGTCCCCACCCTTTCTGCATATTCTCTAGTTTCTGTATTAACTCTTATAGTTTCACCTTCCTCAATAAACAATGGTACATTTATTACTGCACCCGTTTCTAAAGTAACAGGTTTTTTGCCCCCAGTGGCTGTATCACCTTTAACTCCAGGTGGTGCTTGTGTAACTTTTAAATCTACTTTGGGCGGCAATTTAATACCAATTATTGATTCTTCATATAAAATTAAATCTATTTCTTGAGTTTCTTTTAAAAATTCTGCTGCCTCGCCAACCAAATCTTCATTAAGATGAATTTGTTCATAGTCTGCATCCATAAAAACATATTTGTTCTTTTCCTTATATAAAAAATTTGCTTTTTTACGACTCATATCGGCCAATTCTACACTCTCACCTTGTTTAAAACTATATTCCACCACCTGCCCAGTTTTAATATTTTTCATTTTTGTTTGCATAACTGGTTTTCGTTGTTGCATGCGCAAAAATTTAGCTTCCTGTATCAGACACGGTTCTCCATTGAACTTTAAAATTATTCCTTTTTTAATATCGGTTAATGTTGACATATTTTTTATTGTCTAATTGGCATGACCAAATATAAATAATCTGGATCATTTTTTTGTTTAATTACTACAGGATTATTGGCGTTTGTCATCTCTAAAATTATTTCGGAATTACTAAAATTTGCTAGCCCCTCTAAAATATAGTGATAGTTAAAAACAACCATGTTATTTTCACCTTCAATCTGACAATTAATTCTCGCCTCATTCTCTCCCAACTGACTATTAGCTGCTTTTATAATCATTTCTTGTTTATTTTTAAATTCAAAAATTACATCATAAATTCCACTTTTAGTAAACAAACTAGTTGCTTTCACGGCTTTTATTATTTCATTTTTATCAGCTATTATTTTGGTAGTCCATTTTTCTGGTATAATTTGTTGGTAATCTGGATATTCACCGTTTATTAATCTTGAAGTTAATTCCCACCAAGAAGAGGAAAAAGTTATTTGATTTTCTTCCCAAAAAATTTTAACTTCATCTTCTTTAATTTCTGTAATTAATATTCTTAATAATTCTTGCAGTGTTTTAATAGGTATTAAAACACTATTTTTTTTTCTATTTTCTTTTATTACTTCTACTTTTTTTTCTGCCAACCGATAACTGTCGGTCGCGGCCAAAATTACTTTATTTTCATTAATAATTAATTTGCCGCCAGACAATTCTGGTCGTGATTCATTTAAAGTTGCTGCAAAAATAGTCTGATTTAATAAACTAGTCAAAACATTATTTTTAATTATTATCACATCTTTTTCATCAATTCTCGGAATTAACGGGTACTCATCAGTATTTTGAGTTTTTATTTTAGTCTGCCATTTACCAGAAACTATTTTTAATTCATTATTTTCTAATTCAAATTCTATTTTTTCCTCTGGTAAATAATTTATAAAACTGGTTATTAATTTTGCCGGAACGGCTATTTTTCCTTTGGTAGTTATTTTTCCTCTAATTTTTGCTTTAATTCCAATTTCCAAATTTGTAGCTGACAAAACAATACCATCGTCTGTGGCTTCTATTAAAATATTATTTAAAATTGGCAAACTAATATTTTTTCCCGAAATATGCGCCACAATATTTAATCCATTAATTAAATTTTCTTTTACACATGCGAATATCATAATTATTAATTAATTTAATTTTTAAATATATAATAATATCTGTTGAAAAAAAACTTTAGAGCTTTTAAATTAGGTAAAACTTAGTTTAAATACTGTTTAATGGTGTTATAAAAAAATAATAAAATGTTAATAAAAAATATTTAATAGTGTATAAAAAATATTTTTTAAAAATATTTTTTAAAAAAGTAACACTTTGTTAACACCTTTATTCACTGTAAAGTTTTTGTTTAATAAGGACAATATCTTGTTTGATTTTATCACCTTTTTCTAAAGATTTTTTTATTTTAGCATAAGCATGCATGGCAGTTGTATGATCACGTCCGCCCAATTCGTTGCCAATATTGGGAAAGGATGATTTACACTCTTCACGCATTAAGAACATAATAATTTGTCTTGGTTCTACTAATTCTTTTTTTCTTGATTCACCCACAATATCATCAATATTAATATCATAAAATTCAGCTACTATTTTAATTATTTTTTTAGGTGTTAAAGAACCACGCGGTGAATTCAAACTAACCGATTGAATAATGTTTTTAATTTCTTCCAGGTTGGTTTCTTTGTGAATTAGTTGATAGTTAGCGATTATTTTATTGATTATACCCTCTAATTCTCTTATGTTTTGACCTAAATTTTTAGCTAAATATTCAATAATTTCTTTTTTGATAGAAAAATTTTTTTCTATCAATTTTGCTTCAATAATGGCTATTTTTGTTTCTAAATCGGGTTCGTTAATATCTACAATCATACCCCACTCAAACCTTGATTCTAAACGTTGCTCCAAATCAGGAATGGCTTTTGGTACTCGATCAGAAGAAAGAATTATTTGTCTGTTATTTTGATATAAATCATTAAAGGTGTGAAAAAGTTGTTCCTGGGTTTGTTCTTTGCCGGAAATAAATTGAATATCATCGATTATTAAAATATCTAGCTTGCGAAATTTTTCCTGAAACTCTTTAATTTTTTGTGATCTAATTGCAAAGATAAATTGATTAGTAAATTGTTCCGAAGTTACATACAATAAAGAGCATTTAGGATTGTTTTTAAGTATTTCATGACCGATAGCTTGCAGTAGATGTGTTTTTCCTAGTCCCACGCCGCCATAAACAAAAAGAGGATTATATGATTTGCCGGGATTTTTAGTTACTGCTTGAGCGGCTGCAAAAGCCAGTTCGTTGCTTTTACCAACAATAAATTTTTCAAAAATATATTTTGGGTTTAAACCATGAGCGTCAATATTATTTTGTGTATTTTTATTAATTTCCTCACTAATCGTTAGTTTTAATTGATTAATTTTTTCTTGATTGCTTTCATTTTTAACTGCAACTTTATAAAAAACATTTTTAATTTTATTTTGGGTTATTTTTTTCAATGCGTTTATAATAAAATGATGGTATTTATTTTCCAGCCAAGCTTTAGTAAAGGCGTTAGGCACAGCCACAAAAATTTTATCTTCCTCTTCCTCGATAATAAAGGTGTTTTTAAACCAGGTGGTAAAATTTGCCTTACTTAAAGACAATTCTAACTCTCCTAAAACTGCTTGCCAAAGTTGTTCTTTATTCATTTAATTTAAAATATTTTATTTTAACTATATTTTATCAATTAAAAAACATCTTGACAACAATCAAAAAGTTTATAGAGTGTTAATTATTTGTGGAAAAAAGTAAGTTTGACAAAAACTTATTTTTAATTTATAGTTAATTTTAACTAAACACTTAATATGCCCAAAAGGACTTATCAACCATCTAAAATTAAAAAACACAGAAAACATGGATTTTTAAAGCGCATGGCTAGCAAAAATGGAAGACAGGTTTTAAAACGAAGACGCGCAAAAGGCCGAAAAAAACTAACTGTATAACTGTATAATTGCATAAAAATGATTATTTTGCTTAGTAAAAAAGAACCTTGGGGGCGGATTATTAAACAATGCCGCTCTATTTTTAATCAGGAATTAAAAATTAAGTTTGTTAAAAATAATTTAAATTATAATCGTTATGGCATAATTGTTCCCATTGTTGTTGATAAAAGGGCCGTTGTTCGTAATAAAATAAGAAGACAAATAAAAAATTATTTAAATCAACTAAATCCTAAATTATCTACCGGGTATGATATAATAATTTTTATTAATGAAAAAATTAAAGGCATTAATTATAGACAATTAAAAATAAATTTAAACTACCTTTTTAAAAAAATAAAAATTTTATCTAATTTTAGCTAAAAAATGACTAATTTAATTTTAAAAATAATTAATTTTTATCAAAAATTTTTATCACCAGACACTGGTTTTTTACGTTTTTTAAAAACAACCAAAACTTGTCGTTTTTATCCCTCTTGTTCTGAATACATGGTTTTAGCTATTAAAAAACATGGTTTATTTAGGGGAGTGATTAAAGGATTTAATCGTCTTTTAAGGTGTAATCCTTTTAACCCTGGTGGATATGACCCAATTAAATAATTTTTATTTATGATTAGCCAAATATATAATACAATTCTTTATCAGCCAATTTTTAATTTGTTGGTCTTTTTTTACAATATTATTCCCGGCCACGATTTGGGTCTGGCTATTTTATTAATTACTATTGTTTTAAAACTAGTTTTATACCCCTTTTCGGTTAAAAGCATCAAAGCTCAAAAATCTTTACAAGAACTACAGCCTCAAATAAATGAATTAAGAAAAAAATATAAAGATAATCCCCAAGAACTCACTAAACAGACTATGACTTTATATCGGCAACAAAAAGTCTCTCCTTTTTCTTCTTGTTTGCCATTATTAATTCAATTACCTATTTTTATTGCTGTTTATCAAGTTTTTCGTCAGGGTTTGGCTAATAGTCAAAATTTAAACATTCTTTACCCATTTATTAAAAATCCGGGTTTAATTAATACGATTTCTTTTGGTTTTCTTGAATTATCAAAATCAAACATTATTTTGGCTGTTTTGGCGGGGTTAGCTCAATTTTGGGTCTCAAAAATGCTAGTAGTTAAAAAGCAGCCAGCGGTTTCTGGCGCTAAAGACGAAGATATGACAGCCGCTGTCAATAAACAAATGCTTTATTTTATGCCGCTCGTGACTGTTTTTATTGGTGTCTCCTTGCCAAGCGGCTTAACTTTTTATTGGCTAATAACTACTCTTTTAACTGGATTACAACAATGGTATGTTTTTAAAAAAATAAATCACCAACATGAAAATATTGGCCAAAAAAATTATTAATTTACCTGTCTTTACTAAATCTAATACTTATCTTGGTAAAGTAGCTAATTTTAGTATTGATATAAATATTCAAAGTGTGGCGGAATACCAAATTAAACCAGAAAGCATACTTACTGGTTTGGTTAAGGGAAAATTGATTATTAATCGCGGACAGGTCATAGATATTAGTGACAAAAAAATCATAGTTGATGATAATGTAGTATCAGAATCAGAAAAAAGTAATTTTTCATTAAATAAAAAAGAAGCACCGCGAGAAGCTTTTTTAACAAAAAATACTAATTAAAATTTATTCCCTAATTTATTTTTTTAGCCAACCCGCTCCGGCGGTTTTTTGTTTAATATTAGCTAAAAATCTCGATCCTTGCTGACAATCATTTTTATTTTTTTTTGTGAAATCTTAATTTCTACTGGGGGCTTAATATTTTTAAAATTATCAATAATAATCGCGCCGTTTTTTTCCAGTGAATTGTTTTTAATCAAAATATTTTTTACCCGAAAAAAACCACCCAACTCTTCATTTTTTTCTTTTTTAAAAAAATTATTTAAAAAATTTAAATTATCTTTTTCTTTTGTCTGGATTACCACCTCTAAAAAATTATCTTGGGGACTTGTTTTTTTGTCATTTAATTTAGCACATAATTCCTGGGGGAGAAAATTATAAATATTAATAACTTGACGCTCATTTTTTAAGCCGATTGTAAATTGATGATCACACTCTAATTTGATTTTAGAATCTAAAACTTGAATAGAGTTAATAAAATATTCTTTACTATTTATCACCCCCAAATTTATGGGCTCGATTTTTCTGGCCGAAATTATTTCACAGGCCTGTAGTGGGTCGTTAATACCCAAAAAATTAGCAATAGCATTATTTTTTTTATCAACCGGGATAATGCCAACCACCACCTCATGACCAACCACTAAATTGACCACCTGATTTATGGTTTGATCATTGCCAACGGCGATAATAGTGTTAGCTCCCTTATTTAAGGCGTCAGCCACTAACTCTTTAACACTTTTTAAAATAGAAATTTTAATAATTCTGTCTTTGATATCTAAATCTGTGATTTTACTTTCAATTTGAGCTAAAACCTTATCATATTTTTTTTGGCTTAAAAACTGGTCGTAAATATAATAATACATGTGTTACTCCTCAATTGATTCTTTTTCTGGTTTTACCCCCATTTTAATTTGGCCATTAATTTTTGCTCCGGTAGCCACAGTTAAATTTTCTGCCTCTATATCACCTTTAATTACTGCCCCAGACGCCAATTCTAAATGATCTAAAATATTAATATTCCCCACAATTTCTCCTCCCACCCAAGCATTTTCTGCACTAATATTGGCTTTAATTTTTGCCCCTTCCCCCACACGCAGACCTTTTTGTGTTTTTAAATTACCAATCATTTGGCCCTCAATAATCACATTACCATCGGCGTTAAAATCTCCTTCAACCTTAACTGATGGGCCAATAATTGTTTCCACCTCTTTAAAATTTTCTTTTGACATATTTTTTTGCCTATTTATGAGGCTTAATTTTAATTATTTATATTAATATATCAATATAAATTTACCTTTATTTGGTTAAAATGTAAAGTTGTGTTATATTTTTACATATATTGTCTTTTAGTGTCCTCGTAGTTTAACGGATAAAACAAGTCCGTCCTAAGGACAAAATAGGGGTTCAATTCCCTTCGGGGACAACTTTTTACTTAAATATAAATATTGTTTTTGATTTTTTGGGCCCGTAGTTCAGTTGGTAGAACGCCGCATTCGCATTGCGGAGATCAGCGGTTCAACTCCGCTCGGGTCCACCAGATAATTATAATTGAATTTTTTGTTAAAATACCTATTTTTATACTAAAAAATTCATAAAAATTATTTTTTACTAATATTAGATAAAATTATTAAAAAATGTCTAGACAGGTCTGGACATTTTTTAATTTTATTTGTCATGACTATTCTGGACAAATTAAATATTAATATGGTCACAAAAAATATGTTTTTATAAAAAAGTCGAATTTTTTTGTATAAAAAATGTCTAGACAGGTCTGGACAAATTGTGGACAAGTATAAAAATTCATTTATTTTGGTGGAAAACGTAATTATTTTAAAGAAAAAAATTATAGTAATTAAAATTTGGCTAATATTTAATATTTTATAATGTTCCATACGGAACATTATAAAAAATGTCCAGTCCTGTCTGGACAAATTGTGAATAACTCATAAAAAAGTATGATTTTGGTGGATAAATAAAAGGACAGAAAAAATTCCTGTCCCGTTTGTTCCATATGGAACAAAATCTCAAAAAATTAAGGAGTGATTTGTCAGGGCTGGAAATTGTCTTTTTTTATACTTTTTACATATCCAGCCCAAAAAAGTTTTGGGAAAAAAGCAGATTTTTTTAGATCCAAAACAATTTGTTGACACAATCCAAATTTAGCTGCCCAGGCCCCAAAAAAGTAGTCACCAATAGCATACTCTAATAGGATTATGGGCGCTCCTATTATAAATGCTAAAATCAGAGTTTTCATCCATTCAAACACTATCATTTTATCATCCTCCTTTTTATGCAGTTACGTGTGTTTTTTTGAATTTAATAGTTCATTATAAAACCAATTATTAGTATAGTCAACAATTTCCGACACCGAAATTATAAAAGTGCTTTAAATTGACAAAATAAGCCAAAATATGCTATACTAAGAGTAGTCGGAAATATTCGACACTTATCTTAATATTTATGTATATTCGTATTCTAATTTGTGTTTTTTAGTGTACCTATGGAAATCAAAGATGTGCTAAATACGCTTGGTATAGAGGGCAAAAAAGCCGATGTATATTTAATGTGTTTGGAAAAGGGTGGAGCCACCGCTTATGAAATCGCTAAAATAGTCGGCTTAAAGCGACCAACTGTTTATGATATTCTTTATACTTTAACCAAAGAAGGGCTGGTTTATCTTGTGCCCAAAAAAGGCGTGACTTATTTTTATCCCTCTGACCCAGAACGGATTTTGCACCAACTTAAAGAAAAAGAACGGGTTTTTGTTTCTGCTCTGCCCAGGTTACACGAACTTTATACTAGTCCTAAACAAAAACCCAATATCCGTTATTTTGAAGGCGAGGAAGGCATTAAAACCATGTATCAAGATAGTTTAAACAGTTTAACAAAAAAAGACGAGATTTTACTTTATTGTGGTGAAGATATTTTAAAATATTTACCAGCATATGCTGCAGAATATGTGGCCGAAAGGGTTAAAAAAAATATTCATGTGCGTGGCATTTACAAAAAAACCCCAGAGGTTATGCAATATATGGTTAATAATGAAAAAGAGTTGCGCCAGGTAAAAATTTTAGAGGAGAAAGACTTTGCTTTAAATAATGAGATTAATATTTATAAAAATAAAGTGGCCATCGCGAGCTATGGCAAAGAAATGTTTGGGATGATTATTGAATCAGATGAGATTAGTAAAGCCCAAAGAGCAATTTTTGAATTAGCTTGGTTAGGAGCTGAAAATTTAAAATAATTTTAATTTAAAAAACGGTTTGATACTTTACAGACCGCTTTTTTATTTCCGGCCTAAAGGCCGGAGTTATATAATCCTTATTTTATATTTTTTGTCCTACACTTAAAATATTATATCCATTCCACCAACATGCCTTTTTATCTTGTTTAACATAATAATTTTCTATAATTTTAAAACCCGATCCCCGTAAGATTTTTTTTAATTCACCAAGAGTAAAAGCATAATAATAAAGAGGGAATTGGTTTTGCCACAAGGTAATGACATCTTTTTTTGTCATTCCCGACCCGATCGGTAATCTTAAGGAATTCTGGGATCCTCGCCTGCGCGGGGATGACAAAAAAGAGTTCCAAACACTTTTTTTAGCACCAAGTTGCCATAAATTCCAATTGGTCATAATTAAAAATCCGCCGGGTTTTAAAATTCTTTTAATATCTGATAATAATTTTTCTCTTAATTCACGGCTGGGAATATGATGAAAACTGGCCATCATAAAAATCACTTCAAATTCATTGTTAGTAAATTGTGATAAATTTAAAATATCTTGGCAAACAAATTTTGTTTTTATGTTTTCATGTTTTAATGTTTTTATATTCTCTTGAGCTTTTTCTATTAATGCGCTACAATTATCTAAACCCAGATAGGAAAAATCCTCTATTTTTTTTAAAGATTTTAATAAGCGGCCATTGCCGCAGCCCAAGTCCAAAATTTTCATTCCCGGCCTTAGATGTTTTTCTATCAGAAGATCAATTTCTGGCCATGAATAATTGCGGGTATTAGAAAAATCTTCCGCTATTTGCGAATAAGAATTTTGGTTAAGTTTAATAAGTTGTCCTGCTGTTTTTTGATCCATATTTTTTTATCTATGTATTCTGTTATGTCGATACTATAATTTATTTCACATTAATAATAGTTTTCACCCTCTTTATAAGATTATTTAAACAGTAGAGATCCTGAATCAAGTTCAGGATGACAAGATGAATATGATGAATGTGTTAATAATGAAAAATTATTCTGATTTAATTAAAATTTTAAGCAAAAAAAATTCTTTTTCTGAAGAAAAATTTTTAATTTGGAAAAGAAAAATCGCCAGTCAAACTAAAACTTCTTTAATTACCAACGCTAAATTGCTCTCATTATACCGCCAAATGGCAAAAAGTAAAGAGATTAAAGCTAATAAAAATTTAGAAAATTTTTTACGCAAAAGAAAAATCCGCACCCTTTCTGGGGTGGCGCCCGTTGCCGTTTTAACCAAAGTCTACCAGTGCCCGGGCCAATGTTTATATTGCCCAACTGAAAAAAATATGCCCAAAAGTTATTTATCCAATGAGCCAGCCGTGATGCGTGCTAAACTTTGTGATTTCCACCCCTTTAAGCAAGTGGCGCTTCGCATCAAGGCTTTAGAAGAAAATGGCCATGAAGCTGATAAAATAGAATTAATTGTAATGGGTGGCACTTGGAATTATTTACCTGCCAAATATCGCCTCTGGTATATTTATGCTTGTTTTAAGGCGGCGAATAATCCAAAAATCAAACTCAAAATTCAAAAGTCAAAAATCAAAAGTGCAATTCAAAATGCAAAACTTAAAAACATAGAAATTAATAAAACAATTAAATTAAAAACTATTAACCAAGTAACCTGGCGGGATTTATACAATGAACAAAAGAAAAATGAAACAGCTAAACACCGGATTGTGGGTTTAACTTTGGAAACCCGGCCAGACTATATCACTGAAAAAACTGCTTGGCAAATGCGCGCCCTTGGCTGTACCCGGGTAGAGCTTGGCGTGCAGCACCTTGATGATAAAATTTTAAAATTAAACAAACGCGGAGCTACAACCAAAGACACCATCCGGGCCACAAAAATTTTACGTGGCCTAGGTTTTAAAATCACTTATCATTTAATGTTAAATTTATTAGGTGCTAATCAAAAAAAAGATTTTTTAATGTTTCAGAAAATATTTTCTGATCCTAATTTTCAACCTGATCAAATAAAAATTTATCCTTGCGTGGTTAATGAGTATGCCGAATTGTATCGATGGTGGAAAATGAAAAAATATAAACCTTACACCACCAAACAATTAACCGCTCTTTTAATAAAAATTAAAAAAATCATGCCGTATTACGTGCGCATCATCCGCGTTATTCGCGATATTCCAGAAGAATCAATTGCCGCTGGTAATAAAATTACTAATTTACGCGCTCTATTAAATACTTCGTGCAAATGTATTAGATGCCGAGAAGTGGGGCATGTTATTAAAGATCAAAAGTTAAAAGTTAAAAGTCAAAAATTAGGTAAAATTAAATTATTTATACAAAAATATCTCGCTGGGGATGGAGAAGAATATTTTTTAAGCTTTGAAGCTACTGACAGAAAAATTTTATACGCTTTTTGTCGTTTATATTTATCAATCAATAAAACATCAATTACAAATTCGTATGTTATTCGCACACCATTCATATCATTATTTGCGTGTATCCGCGAACTGCACACCTATGGACAATTGGTGCCGATTGGCGCTAAACTAAAGAGAGCCAGCCAGCATCAGGGTTTGGGCCAAAAATTATTATTACAAGCAGAAAAAATAGCTAAAGAAAATGGTTTTAAAAAAATAGCCGTCATTGCCGGCATTGGCACCAGAAAATATTATCAAAAATTTGGCTACCACTTAGAAAACACTTACATGATAAAAAATATTTAAAATTAAATCTCATACCAATTAATTCAGATAGGAGAAATTAAAAATGAAAGAAGAAATTATCATTGTTAATAAAAATTTTAACAACACAGTTCGATCAATGGTAGCTGCCGGACCAGAAAAATTTCATGTGTTAGCAGATTTTGATCGGACTTTAACCCGTGCTCTTGCCGCTAATGGTTCAGAAATTCCTTCTTTAATTTCGGTTTTGCGTGATGAAGGATATTTAACACCCAATTATCCAGTTAAAGCCAAAGAACTTTTTAATTATTATCACACTATTGAAATTGATCCCCTAGTTCCTTATGCCGAAAAGAAAAAAGCCATGTATGAATGGTGGTCGAAACATTTTCAGCTTTTAATTGCTTCTCATCTTAATAAAAAAGATATAGCCCAGGCGGTTTTATCTCAACAAGTACGTTTACGTGATGGGGCTAAAGAATTTTTGGAATTTTTGTCATTTAAAAAAATCCCTTTAATTATTATGTCAGCTAGCGGCTTGGGCAAAGAAGCCATTAGTATTTATTTGCAAAATCAAAAATGTTTTTTTAATAATATTTATATTATTTCTAACGAGTTTATCTGGGACGAAGATGGGTTTGCTGTTGCTGTTAAACAGCCAATTATTCATTCATTAAACAAAGACGAAACTGTTTTAAAGGATTTTACGTTTTTTAAAATTCTGGCCAACAGAAAAAATGTTTTGTTACTTGGCGATAACCCGGACGACATTAAAATGATAACAGGCTTTGATTTCGAACATTTAATAAAGGTTGGTTTTTTAAACAAACCCAACTTGGATAACAGGAAGATTTATGAGCAAAATTATGATTTACTCATTATTAATGACGGCTCGATGGAAAAAGTTAATGCAATATTAAAAAATGTGTTTTAAAAAAAAGGTTTCTTTTTAAAATAGTTTTTTTCTTGTTTTTTAATAATTTACCAACATAGAAACATAATTAATCAAATTTTTATGGAACAGCTTTTACAAAATCAAAATTTATTATTATTAATCTTGGTCTGGAGTTTGTTTTGGAAAGGTTTGGCGCTCTGGCGGGCTGCTAGAAAAAATGATCGGGTTTGGTATATTGTGATTTTAATTGTTAATTTACTTGGCCTTGAGTCCATTGTTTATTTATTAGTGACTAAAAGTGAGGAAAAACCCGAATCTAAAGAAAATTAATAACATTTAAATTATATGAATTTAAGTCGTTTAATTGATTGGCGTTTTATTTTTAATGCCAATATTAATGCTATTCAAACCAATATTTTTTGGTTTCTGGTTATTTTTTTTGCTGCTTTAATTACCCTCGCTTTAGTTAGTTATTTTTTAAAAATTAAAGCCAGTAAAAATAAAAACTGGCCACACAAAAGACTGTGGCAAAAAATTTTTAATTTTGGCCTTTGGAGTGGTCTGGTTGGTTTTCTTTTATTATTTTTTCGTCAGCAGAGTGTTTATTTCTTAGCCATGCCTTTGTTTTTTTATCTGTGGTTAATTGGAGTAATTTTTAATATCATATTAATTATTAATTGGGCTAGAACTAAAATGATTCAGGATCTCAAGGAATTAAAAACTAGTCTTGAAAAGAAAAAATACTTACCTTAGATTTTTTTATGACTAAAAAAGAATTGGGTGATGCCGGGGAAAAAATTGCCTTGGCTTTTCTTTTAGAGCAAGGATATTGTTTATTAGCCAAAAATTTTAATACTGCCCACGGTGAAATTGATTTGGTTATGTTTCGAACTAAGCAATTATCAGAGATTGTTTTTGTGGAAGTTAAAACTAGAACTAATCAAAATTACGGCTGGCCCGAAACCGCTGTTGATGGGCAAAAAAAATCAAGAATGAAATATGCGGCCGAAGAATATTTAAGACAAAATAAGCACTCTTTATATAAAAATTATCGTTTTGATGTCGTGGCAGTAATAATGGATTTGTCTGCAAAAGAAAAACCAACAATCGAGCATTTTAAAAATATCTAACTTTGTGAAAAAAGTGTGCAAAAATTGTTTAAAAAAGACATTATTGACAATGTCTTTTTTTGTTATTAAGTTTAAAGCATTGATCTTTAAAAATTTAAAATTTAAAATAAAGATAAAAAGCAAATAAAAACAAAATTTTAGCCAAGGTTAGCGCTAAAGGTCGTTAAACAACTAAATCCAGCTTTTTGATAATAACAATTAAAAAAGCGCTGGATAAAAAATATGTCTTTATTAAAACAAACTATTTTCTTGTCTTTTAAATATTTATCAACCTTTTTATTTTTTTTGATCTGTTTTATTTTTTTAGCTAATAAACCAGCGATGGCCGCGATTTCTTCTGCTATTCCAATGCCCGAAGTAAATAAAATTTATTTAAATCAACTAACTTTAGTTAGAGGCGAACAAATAACCGGGCAAAGCTTGAATTTTAGTCAAATTCGAGTTTTTATTAATCATAATTTTTATTCTTTGGCGGCAACGGAATTGGGCACTAATGGTTGGCAAACTTTTTCTATCGCCACTGCTGATTTGATTGCTGGGGAATATAATTTAACTTTAATTACTGACTATTTCCGCGGCTTGGAAAGTGAGCCACTTAATTTAAAATTAGTAGTGCAAGAAAAAGTAGTCGGCCCAACCTTATTTAATCCAGTTTTAAATCAAGAAACCAATTTCAAACAACCTTGGTTAATTGGGGTCACACCCGCCAAAACTGAAGTTGAATTTTGTTTAGATGATAAAATTATTGGCCGTGTTTTAACTACTGATAATGTTAATGGTACTTCTGCTTTTCGTTATCAACCTCCAGCTTTAACTTTGGGTTATCACGTGGTTAAAGCGCGCGCCTATCATCAAAATGGCCTAGTTAGTTCTTGGTCTAACGAAATTATTTTTGCAGTGGTCGAGAATAAAAAATTAGTTAAAAAAGATTTAAATTTAAAAACAGAAAAAGAAAAATTCATTCCACCGGTGCCCGCACCCACCTTATTCGAACCAGCCACTGGCGTGGTAACTAATCAAACAAAACCAACGATCAAAGGGCTAGTGCACAATAATCATTGGGTAAAAATTTATTTAGATAATAAAATTGCTGGTGAATTTATGCCCACACCGCATGCCTCTGGTGTTACTAGTTTTTCTTGGATGTCAAATAAAGATTTACTGCCCGGCTTACACACTGTTTATAGCCGCGCCATTAATCCTCAAGGTCAAGAAAGTGGTGACTCCATGACCTTAAGGTGGTTAATTTTACCGGAAGCCCCAATTTTTATTAGCGAGCTTAAAGGCCAAGTCAGCTCTGCTTCCATTGTGGCTGAAAATATTGAAGATAATCCAGAAATTAAAGTCATTGAAGATAATCAAGGATTTTTTAGTCAAACAAAAAAGTGGTCTTTTTGGCTTTATATATTTATTGGATTAGTTATATTCTTTATTATCACAATTATTGTTTGGCAAAGAAGGATATTTAAACATGAGCAAGCGGAGGTGCAAAAAGAAGGCAACAAGGAACCAGATGATCCGGTCGCTGGGCTAAAGGAAGAAGTAGAACAGCGCAAACAAGATTAATAGTATTAAAACCCTTTCTATAAGAGAGGGTTTTAAAGATAAAGAAAAAACAAACAGAAAAATTTTAAAGATTTTAGACGGGGAAATTATTGGTCACGTTGCTAAAATAGAGGAAATTTTTTTGATAAAATACACAAAATCACATCTCTACAGCACCATATTAAAAACATTTTAATAATATTTTTTTTATGTTACAATAAAACTATTAAATTAATTTTTAAATATATGATTATTGTCACTAAAGTTCTAGAATTAAAAACCCAAAAAGAATTTGAAATCATTAATATTACTGATAAAATTAATAAAATTGTTAGTAAATCAAGAGTTAAAAACGGGTTTATTAATGTATTTAGTAAGCACACAACCCTGGCCATAGAAATTAATGAATATGAAAAATTACTATTAAAAGATTTTAGTTGGATTTTAAAGAAACTCGTGCCCGAAAAAAGAAAATATTTTCACGACAATATTAATTTAAGAAAGAATTGTCCGTCAGATGAACCCAAAAATGCTAAAGGTCACCTAAGGAGTTTGCTTATGGAAAGCTTTCAGATTACCCCTGTTTTAGAAAGCAAATTGCAGTTAGGTAAATATCAACAATTTTTTGCTGTTGAAACAAGTGGACCCAGAAAAAGAGAAATAATAATTCAAATTTTTGGAGAATAAAACATGTTAAATAAAACTAAGCTAATGAATTATGTTGGTCAAATAAGAATTTATTCATTAGTTGATTTAATTTTACTTTTAATTGCCGTTAAAGCCGATACTTTTCAATTTTTGGGTATAATTTTTTTATGGCTTGGTTTCTTACTTTTTTTAGAAGCCGGCCACAAACACAGCTATCGGTTACAATTTCCTAAATATAGTTGGTTGTTTTTATATTTATTAGGTTTATTTTTTTATCACGCAATTGGTGCGTTTTTATTTATACTTTTTTCTTATCTTTATACTCAGAAAAACAAATTATCTCTCGGTCTCGTTTCGCCAGCATTTAGAATAATACAAACCATAGTCTTATTATCCGGGGTCATTGGTTTTTCTGGTTATTTTATTTGGCTTGCTGCTATTCTTGTTGGTTTCCGTAATTTTTTAGGGGACATTCGTGATGTTGATAAAGATAAAAAAGAAGGTAAAAAAACCATTCCTGTTTTATTAAAAATGCCGACGATTAAATATATTCATCTTTATGGCTGTTGGTTAACCAGCATAGTTTGGTGGTCTTATACCGATCTAAACTTTTTTTGGTTAATTTTGGTTTTATTTATTCAGCGCTTAACTTGTAATTGGACAACGCGTTAGATAAAATTATTTTTTAAAATTTTGATCAATAAAACTCGGCTACCAACCGAGTTTTTTAAAAAAATCAAGTTAATTTTTTCTTTTGTACCAACAGATAAGAAACATAATACCAATAAAAAAAGCTACTCCAGAAATTTGGGTTATCCAAGCTATATAATACCATTCAAAACCATTTTTAATCATGGTTATTAAGATTGGGACAAGATATAATAGCCCAGCGATAATGAAAGTAACACCACCAATAATTTCACAGCGCCAAGAGATCGTCAAGATTATTAATAGTATAAAGACAGGGATATTGTGAATTAAAAAAGCAACAATAGTTTGCCAGAAATTTAAATCCATATCAAAAACATCCAAGGAAAAGAGAGACAAAAAAAGAATAAAAAGGATAGATAATATTCTTGGCGTCCAGTAGACAAATTTGCTGATGGGGTGCATAGAGGTAATATTATTTATAATTTTTAATTCCCAAAATTTTTTATTTCTCCTCAAACACCTGCGCTTCAAAAGTATAAATTTCAGCTGTGCCATCAGTCCAGCAAGTAGGGGACAAACCAGCTTTTTGCGTGCAAAGTTCGTTCATAAATGTTTTTAAATCCCAGCCAGTTTCCATGGCGACTTGGGGGAGAAAGACGCCAGATTGAAAACCTTTTTTAACTATAACGCCATGGCGGCCAAGTTCAATTTCTGTTTTTGGATCGGAAATTTTTTTGGGGGGAGTGAGCACAGAAATTTCAATAGTCAGATCTTTAAATTCCTTTTCTGTAACTGGCAAAAATCTGGGGTCGTCAAAAGCCGCCGCTTTAGTCATTTCCACAATAGCTGTGCTTAATTGTTGGATTGGTTCAATCAGCCCAATACAACCACGTAGTTCCTCGCCTTTTTTCAGTGTGACAAAGACGCCGCGTTTTTCTGAAAATATTTGATATTTTTTATAATCCTCATTTTTTGGCGCGGAATTAAAAAATGCAAAGTTTAAGGTATTACGCGCCAACTGCAGCGCTGCTTTTTGTTCTTCCGCCGTTAAAAAATTATCATCATACCCCTCTGCCTCACTGGCGTTCGGCACCTCCCCTTCGTAAGGGGAGGACATAAAAGCAATAGCGCCATAGCCAACCACTCTATTTTTCCCTGCCCGCAACGCCTCGCGGCTAGCGATGGCGGGCGGGTCTCCATATTTAGTATCGCCAGAATTTTGATATTTTAAAATTTGGCCAGTTAAATCTAATTTGTCTGCTAAAAGCATACCAATTTTAATTGCTGTTTCACCGCAAGCACAGGTGGCCAGATTTGGCCGATTTTCTGCCATAATTTGGCTAATATTTTTTTCTAAATCATCAATATCTTTGGTCAGAATGGAGGTGATGATTTTATTATCAGAATAAACAGCATCATCATAATTGGGATAATGTGATAAATCGGAACTAATCACAATTAAAGTGCGTGGATTTTGTTGGATAATTTCAGATAAACTATTGACAACAGATTTTAATGTTTCTAAATTATCATTATTAATTAATCCTAAAACTACTTGCCAGTTTGGCGCTAAAGTTTTTTGTAAAAATGGCAACTCCACTTCCAGCGAATGTTCTGGCTCATGTACTTGATTGTCAAAATAAATATTAGGATTGCTATTTTTTAATTCCGCATTAATTTTTTGATTAACACTGATTTCACCAAGTGGGGTAACGACAGCGTTGCCATTGTAGAGAACTAATTTTTCTGTCGGGTAGTTGTGGCTAGAACCAAGGATAATAACCGTATCAAAAGATTTATCAGCGACCGCTTTAAAAGCATAAGCCGCCGTGGCGCCAGAAAAAACATAACCCGCATGCGGCACAATTAAGATTTGTGGTTCGCCAGTTATGGCGGTAGTGGTAGCAGCGGCTAAAAATTCATCAATCATATTTGATAACTCTTCTTTGTCTGCCGGATAAAATTGCCCGGCGACCGCGGGTTGGCGGATGATTTTTTCTTTTTTATTTGTCATATCTTTTTGGAAAATATTATTTTGTAAAATTATAATCACTAATAAAATTATAAGTGATAAAATGGCAAAAATAATTAATATTTTATTTAATTTATTCATAACACAGATGTTATTCTGGCAAAATCCGGAATCCAGTTTCCTGGATCCTGATTTTCATCGGGATGACAAGACGGAGATTTTTTGATTCTGCGGATAAGATGATCATGATGACAAAATTTTTTCCCCGCATTTGGGGCAAGCGCCGTTTTTGTCTTTTTTTGTAATTTGATAATAAATTCTTTTAATTATCAGCTCACCGCATTTGGGGCAATAGGTATTTTCCTTATTTTGATCGGCCACATTGCCTAAATAAATATAATTTAGTCCTTTTTCTTTGGCCATTTGATAAATTTGACCTAGAGTTTTTAAATCGGTAGCAGGCAAATCTTTTAAGCGCCAGGAAATTTCTGGTGAAAACTTTGATAAATGCCAAGGCGTATCCAACCCCAATTCATTTTTGATAAAATCAGCCATTAAACCAAGCTTTTTTAAATCATCGCTTAAACCGGGAATAATTAAAGTCGTGATTTCTAAATGAATGCCGGCCAGTTTTATTTTTTTTAAATTTTCTAACACCGGTTCCACTTGCGCTTGGCAATTTTTTAAATAAAAATCATTGTCAAAAGATTTTAAATCCACATTAACCGCATCTAAAAACGGCGCAATGTTTTTAAAGCACTCATCTGACCAATAACCATTGGAGATCCAAATATTTTTTAGGCCCTGTTCTTTAGCTAATTTCATTATGTCTAGGGTATATTCCACAAAAATTGTCGGCTCATTATAGGTATAAGCAATTGAAGCGACGTTAGTTTTTTTTGCTAATTTAATAATTTCTGCTGGCGCCAGATATTCTAAATTTGCGGTTTGTTTTTCCAAATCACTTGGCTGGCTTAAATCATAATTTAAACAATTTAAACACCTAAAATTACAGCCATAAGTACCAAGGGATAGGGCAGTTGAACCAGGTAAAAAATGAAACAGGGGCTTTTTTTCAATCGGGTCAATATTAATCGCGGCTGGCCGGCCATATACTAAACTATAAAGCTGGCCATTGATGTTTTTTCTCGCTCCACAAAGCCCCGTGCTTTGATTTTTAACAACGCAAAAATGATGGCAAAGTTGGCAGTGCACCAATTCTCCTTGGGTTTGATAAAATTTAGCTTTTTGTAATTGCTTCATGAGTTAATAATAGTCTTTTATTAATAAAACGTAAAATCAAAAACACTCTTTGATTAAATAATGTTTTTTGTGTGGTCGGATTGTTCATGATGTTCGAATTTCCTTCAAAATCTCGTTTATGTTTTTACCGCGAATTTTTAGTATTGACAAATCCTGCGGGTTTGCTATATTGATCAAAAGTAAATGTACTTTAATCAATAAAAAAAGAAAGGATAAAAAAATAACACACGGGCCAACTCTACCGCAAAGTATTTGACTAAACGTCGAAAGACAAGGGCGCATAACCCTGGCAAAGCCAAAAAAATGCACGCGACTGATTTTTGCCCTCTAATAGGGGGTAGAAAGGAACAAAAATGTTAGACGAAAAGAAACTTCCGCCAGAACCAACGATCTATAAGGCCCACTGGCACAGCCCGGAATGGGGAATGAACTTTGGAACCCTCTATGTCCGACCAAAAAACGGCATAGGGACAGGTAGTGCTTTGGAAAATTATTTTTCCAAAATCGTTGAGTCAATAATGGACAAAGCGAAATGCTTGATACTTCCGGACGGCTGGAATACAGAAACAATCTGGTATAGTGATGACTTCAATGCCGCCTCATATGTTTCTGTGTTCTTTGTCCTGCCGTGGAAAATTCAGTCTATTGAACACGGCGGAAGTATACCAACAGATGTTGCCCATCTGCTGTCCGGGTACTTCCAACTCGGCGAAAATTTTAATTTTCGGAACTTCCAAAACTACCGATTTTTGAAGAACCTTAAATTTTTGCCGTTTCTCATCACTCGTGGTGGGTTGCGAGTCCATGTTTTTCATCCAACACAGGAACACATGGAAGCAGTCGTCGAAAGATTAATAGGTCTCGAGCGCTTCTTTAAGGATCTGAGACCACAACTGACTCCAATCCTTAAAGACATCTATGCGCTCATACGCCTTGACGAAATTTCAACCTCGAGTGACTCGGTTGGTTCTGCCTACAGAGAGGTCGAGGCCAGACTCAATGGCATTATAGGCCAACACAAAGACAGCCTGGGTTACCTTTTTAAAGACCTTAAAGGACCGCAGAATTCTCGACTTTTTTACTATGAAATGTTTGGCTCATCTGAAAAATAAATAAACAAAAATCAGTCCTTCCCAGGGAAACTTGGGGAGGACATTTTTTATATACAAAAACACCTCCCATTTCTGAGAGATGTCTTTTCCTGGAGCTACGAAAACTTTCACAGACCCAGGTGGCTAGAGGGAGTTAAACCCTCGATAGCAGAGCCACAATCTGCTGTGTTATCGCTACACCATAGCCACCATAAAATAAATTTTATTGGTCGGGGTGCCGGGACTTGAACCCGGGATCTCCTGCTCCCAAAGCAGGCGCGATAGCCAACTTCGCTACACCCCGATATTTTTTAAATTATTACTAAATTAATAAACGCTTTTTACCCAAAGCAGATGCTCCGCCGGCTGGCGGACAACTTCGCTACACCCCGATATTTTTTAAATTATTACTAAATTAATAAACGCTTT
>DAIUDD010000006.1:27713-41433 GCA_036845805.1 Patescibacteria group bacterium
TTACCCAAAGCAGATGCTCCGCCGACTGGCGGACAACTTCGCTACATCCTGTAGCGCTCATCATCTTAACAATTTTTTTAATTCTCGTCAACGTTTATTTCTTAATTTTTTTAAAATTTTAATATCTTCTTTGCGGTTTAATTCCCCCGGTGTTTCACTGATTAAATTTATATCACACATTTTTTTATTTTTAATCAAAGCTTCAATGCCTTTCAAGCCAATTTTTCCCTGACCTATTGGCGCATGGCGGTCTCGGCGAGAATTTAAATCGCTTAATGAATCGTTTAGATGAATTAATTTTAAATTTTTTAAACCAATTATTTTATCAAATTGTTGCCACACTTTCTTTGCTTTTTCTTTATCTCTTAAATCATAACCAGAGGCAAAGGCATGAGCTGTATCAAAACAGATGCCAATTTTTTTTCTTATTTCTGGTTTAATTTTTTTTAAAATAATGCCAATTTCTTCAAAAGTAGCACCAATAATTTCTCCCGAACCAGCCGACATTTCTATTAAAAATTGGGTCGCGCCCTGATAATCGTTCAAAATTTTTTCTATCGCGCCCGAAACTTTATTTAATGCTTCGCTTCGACCCAAATCTTTGGCCGAACCCAAATGAGTCATTAAATATTTAACTTCTAAATCGCTGCCGCGTTTTAATTCTTCTTTCAGCACGCTAATGGAGCCATAATAAATATTATTTTTATTGGAAGCTAAATTAATAAAATATGGCGCGTGAATATAATATTCTTTAAAGCCAAAATGATTATTATTTTTTTTAAATAATTTAATAATAGCGGGCGTTAATTTCGGTGCTGGTCCGCCTTGCGGTGGCCGTGTAAAAAATTGGTAGCATTCGCAGCCAATCTTTGCGGCATTAAGCGGCGCATTAAAAACACCATTAGCTGCAGAAATGTGAGCGCCAATTAACATAAGTATAAAGTATTATGTATTAAGGATAAGGACAAATTAATTTTAACAGAAAAACGGTTAAATTAAAAACCACTCCAATATTTGTTAGAGCGGTTTTTAAAAATATAAATATTATTCTTCTGTTTTTTGCCCCTCTTCTTTTGGTAACTGTTCTGCTGTTATTTCTGGTGTAACCTCTTCCTTAGCTGGCGTTTCCGTGTCATCAACTTGTTCTGGATTTTCTTCATTTTTTGTGGCGGTTTCTTCATTCTTTTCCAGAGGTTCTTCCGAAACAATATCTATTTTTAAGCCCGCCAACTTAGCAGCTAAGCGTACGTTTTGTCCTTCTTTGCCAATGGCTAATGAATATTGGTCAGCGTTAACATAAGCCTTAGCAGTGTTATTCTCTTCATCTAATTCTACTTTTAAAATTTTTGCTGGCGCTAAAGCCTTACTAATAAATTTCTTAAGATCTTCGTCCCATTCAATAATGTCAATTTTTTCCCCACCAAGCTCATTAATAACCGTTTGGACCCGCGTGCCGCGCTGGCCAATACAGGCACCAATTGGATCTAAATTTTCTTCTTTGGCCATTACCGCAATTTTGGCGCGGAAACCCGCATCTCTGGCAATTGCTTTAATAATGACTATGCCCGAATTAATTTCTGGTACTTCTAATTTAAAAAGTTTTCTTATCATTTCCGGATGAGCTCGAGAAAGAACAATTTCCGGCCCCCGAGCAGTTTGTTCCACTGATTTTAAGTAAAATTTCATACGCACGCCCGGTTCATAATTATCATGTCTTAGTTGTTCGGTCGGCGGCACAATACCTGTAGCTGAACCCAAATCCACGACCACCAATTTTCCTTCTTTTCGTTGTATCGTGCCCAAAATTAATTCACCAATTTTATCTTTAAATTGTTCAAAGATCGTGTCTCTTTCTGCCTCCCGTAATTTTTGTACAATCACCTGCTTGGCGGTTTGTGCCGCCATCCGGCCAAAATCAGCGGGTACTTCTAATTGGCGCACCAATTCTTCACCCAGCTTGATTTTTTTCTCTATTTCTTTGGCTTCGCTTAAAGAAATCATGGTCCGTGGATTAAATTTTTTTTCTTCTTCCTCACCTTCAACCACTTCCTGTTTTTCTATTTTTATTTCCTCACCCGCCGCCTTCATTTTTTCAATTTCTTCTTTTAATAAATCATATTTTTCTTTTAATTCATCTTCCACCACTTCTTTCACATCAAAAACTTCAAAATCACCGGTTGCTAAATCAAAAACCACCTTTATGTTTTGTGTTTTCTTGTCACCAAAGTCTTTACGAAAAGCTGCCGCCAACGCTTCCTCAATAGTTTTTTTAACCACTTCCAAAGACAGACCTTTTTCATCACAAATTTGTTGAATGGCTAAATTAAGTTCTTCCGGCATATAGTTTTGTTGTCATGCTGTCCCGCGGTCGCGGGATCAGCATCTCTTTATTTCAGGTTTAATTAAGATCTTGAGATCCTGAAATAAATCCAGGATGACAAATTAAGTTAAAATTAAAAGCCAGTTTATTGAATTAAACTGACTATCTAGTTTAAGTATACTCTTTTTTTTAAATCTTGTCAATTATTAATCAATTTTTGTTTTCTTCTTTCAAACTCTCTTTTTTTAATGCTTTCCCGCTTGTCAAATTTCTTTTTGCCGCGGGCTACGGCAATTTTTACCTTTAAATAATTATTTTTCAAAAAAATTTCCAAAGGAATAATAGCCAAGCCTTTTTCTTTTTGCTTGCCCATTAAGAATCGCAGCTCTTTTTTAGTGAGCAGTAATTTACGCAGTTGATTTGGTGAATAATTTTTTTGTAACAAACTTGCTGGTTTATAGGGTGCGATATAGCAATTAATCAGATAGGCTTCACCATTGGCGTTAACTTCCGCATAACTGCCTTTTAAATCAACCTGTCCTTTTCTTACTGCTTTAACTTCTGGTCCAGATAAAATCAAACCCGCCTCAAATGTTTCGAGGATTTCATACTCCAGACGCGCTTTTTTATTTTCAGCAAGACTCATAAAAACATTAAAACACTAGAACATTAAAGCAAATTATTTTAAACTTTTCTCTAGTGAATTTAGCTCCGTCCAAATCATTTTACCAATTTCTTCACTTAAAACCAACCCCCTCTTAAATTTTTGTTCGTTAATGAAATTTCTTTGGTGAGCAAAGTAAAGAAGATATTTGGCTTCACGAAAAGAACCATAGGCAATTTCATAAAAATTAAGTTGGACCAGTGATTTTTTTCTAGCGTAACCCTCTATATAATTAAGAATTATCGATAGTGAAGCACGACGCCATTGGGCGGCGCTGCCATAAATTTCTTCTTTGGGAAAATCACAGGTGACATTATATACAAAATTAACATATTTATCCATTAGCCCCTTTAGCTTTTCTTTATAATTTTCACTCATTTTGTTTAGGTGTTTTAATGATTTAATGCTTTAATAGAATAATACTTTTATTATAGCAGATTATAAGATATAATGAATTTATTATGATGACTATTAAAACTACTCTAAAAAATGAAATTGCGCAAGCCATTAAAGATCTTTATGGTTTAGCTGATTTATCTTTTACTATTGATTATCCGCCAACGCCAGAGTTTGGTGCTTATTCTTGTAATGTCGCCATGATTTTAGCTCGTGAGCTGAAAATAAGCCCAATGGACATCGCTCATGCCATGGCGCAAAAATTAGAAAATAATAAAATCTGGGAAAAAATCGCAGTGGTTAAGCCCGGCTTTATTAATTTTTATTTGGCCGACAAAATTTTACAAGATAATTTAGATCTAATTTTAAAAGAAAAAGAAAAATTTGGTTATCTTAAATCAAAAAAGAAAGAAAAAATTATGGTGGAATTTATTTCGGCCAATCCGACTGGCCCTCTAACTTTGGCCAATGGCCGCGGCGGGTTTAGTGGCGATGTTTTAGCCAATGTTTTAAAGTTGACCGGCCACAAAGTGGAGCGCGAATATTATATTAATGATTATGGTAACCAAGTCCGCGCCCTTGGCCACTCTATTTTAAAAGATGATGAAGCCCAATATAGTGGCGAATATATTAATGAACTGGCGAAGAAAATTAAAATGGATCCCCGCTTACGCGAGGATGACAAAAATGACGACAAAACAAAAAAAGATGACATTGCATTTAAAATTGGAGAAGTAACAGCCAAAATCATTTTGGAGGAAATGATCAAGCCAGTAGTTAAAAAAGCCGGCATTAAGTTTGATACTTGGTTTTCTGAAAAAACCTTGCATGATAGCGGCGCGGTAGAAAAGATGTTTCAATATTTGAAAAATAAAAATTTAGTTTATGAGCATGATGGCGCGGTTTGGTTAAAAACTACTGAGAGTGAAGAAAATATTGATGATAAAGATCGGGTGTTGATTAAATCCACCGGTGAAAAAACATATTTCTTGGCTGACATCGCCTATCATTTTGATAAATTTAAAAAAAGAAAATTTGATAAAGTAATTAATCTTTGGGGCGCTGATCATTATGGTTATGTGGCACGCATGAAACAGGCCGTGGCGCTTTTAGGTTTTCCCAATCAATTAGAAATTCTTTTAATGCAGATGGTGCGCTTGATTAAAAACGGTCAGGAATTTAAAATGTCCAAACGCGCCGGTATTTATGTGACTTTGGAAGAATTAATTGATATGGTCGGTCTTGATGTGACCAGGTTTTTCTTTTTAATGCATGCCAACAATAAACAAATGGATTTTGATTTGGATTTAGCCAAAGAACGTTCACAAAAAAATCCGGTTTTTTATGTACAATACGCACACGCGAGGATTTGTAGTATTTTGGAAAAAGTGTCCAGCGTCAAAGTGTCCAGCGTCAAAGTAAAAAAAGAATTACACAATAGTGAAAAAGAATTAATTAAAGAATTAATCAAATGGCCGGAAATCGTGGCAGAAGTAGCTTTAAATTATGAAGTGCACAAGATTTGTTTTTATACGATTGCTTTGGCTGATAAATTTCATGATTTTTATGAGAACTGCCGGGTGATTGAAGAAAACAATCAAGTCAATGACTGGCGCTTAAACTTAGTTAGAGCTACCAAACAAGTTTTAAAAAACGTTTTAACTTGTCTTGGTGTCAATGCGCCGGAAAAAATGTAAAAAATGAAAACTAAAAAATCTATTCATTTTATTGGTATTTCGGGCACAGCCATGGCTTCACTGGCCAGGGCTTTTAAGGTCGCTGGATTTAAAATTACCGGCTCGGAGGCGGAACACGTTTTCCCGCCGATGAGTGCATATTTGATAAAAAACAAAATTAAATATTATCATCCGTTTAACGCTCAAGAAGTCGGTCAACCAAAAGAGATTGTTGTCGGCAATGCACATTATAGCGAGAGTAACCCAGAAATTATTTATGCTAGAAAAAATAAAATTGAACTAGAACATTTTCCCCGATTAATTGAAAAATATTTGATTAAAAAAAATTCTATCGTTGTGGCCGGAACTTACGGCAAAACATCTACTACAGCCATGTTAACTTGGCTTTTGGATAGTGCAGGTAAAAATCCAAACTATATGCTCGGCGGCATTCCGATAAATTGGCAGCATGGTGCGCGGCTGACACCATCAAATTGGTCGGTGGTGGAAGGTGATGAATATCCGGCAGCTAGCCCGTGGGATTTTTCGCCCAAATTTGATTTTTATCATCCGCGATATTTAATTATCTCTTCAGCCGAATGGGATCATTTTGATATTTACAAGACCAAGAAAAGCTACGTTGATGTTTTTAAAAAATTAGTCGCGCGAGTGCCAAAGAATGGGTTAATTGTAGCCAAAGCTAGTGGAGAAAATTTAAAAGAAGTTTTAAAGAAAGCAAAATGTAAAGTGGTGTATTACAGCGGAAACAGAAATAAAGAAATAAAGAAATTAGGAAATAAGGGGAATGAAATTTATTATTTTATTGATAGTTTTGAAGTTAAAGGAAAAATAACAAAGTTTGTATTAAAAAAACACACCTCCTCTTTTGTCATTCGCGCCCCACAAAATGCGGTGGAAATCCAGAAAAAAAATTTCTGGATCCTGAATCAAGTTCATGATGACAAAAAACATTTGGATGACAATATAATAATTGCCAAATTCCAAACTCAGCTCTTAGGTGAATTTAATTTAGAAAATTGGTGTGCGGCTTTGGCTTTGGCCATCGAATTAGGTGTACCAGTAAAAATTTTACGACAAGCCGTGGCCAGTTTTAAGGGTGTTAAGAGAAGATTGGAAATTCGTTCACAAAAAAATTGTGTTACTGTAATTGATGATTTTGCCCATAATCCAAGTAAAGCTAAACAATCTATTTTGGCTTTAACCAAACATTTTCCAAAAGAAAAAATCTATGTAATTTTTGAACCAAATCGTGGTGGCCGCGCTATTAAATGTTTGCCTGGTTACGATCATGTTTTTAAAGGTGTTAATAAAATTTTTATTCCTAAACTTTCTAATTACAAAAAGAAACGCGGGGTGGTTGATGCCTCGGGCGCCAAATTAGCCGCTTATTTAAAGAAGACGCATAGAAATGTTAGTTATATAGAAGATTATGATCAAATTCTGGCCTGGCTAAAAAAACATGCCCAACCAAACACCGTGATTGCTTTTTTGGGCTCGCGCGATTTTGGCGGTCTAATTGATAAAGTTATAACTAATTTTAAAAAATAAAAATGTAATATAAGTTGTTTTTTTGTGTCTTATTTAGTATAAAACCATTTAAAAATTTATCCCCAACTCTTCTCTTGACTTTTTAGTTTATTTTGGTATAATGGTTTTTTTATTGGATTTATCATTTATATGCAAAAATTTTATAGACAATTTAATTGTTGGCCTAAAGGCATTAATACTGTCTTATTTTCTGATATGCCTAATTTTAATTTGGCCAAGCAATTGTCTATGAATAAAAAAATATCGATTTAATTTTAAATTATATTGCCTCCTAGATAATTCCTTGGCCAAAGTGGCCAAGGAATTTTAATTTTTTAAACTAAATTATCAGGAGGCGTTATGTCACACATTATTCAACACCCCATCTTTATTCAAGGACACAAAACAATTTTGCGCCCGCCTTGTAAAGAAACAGATCTTGATTTCTGTTATTTTTGGCTCAACGATCCGGAAGTCACCAGGTTTTTAACTTTTTTTCTGCCTCAATCAAAAACCGAAGAAAGCCAATGGTTTGATGCTTTGTCCAATAAAAAAGACAATATTGTTTTAGCCATTGAAACCATTGATGACCGAAAATTCATTGGCATTATGGGCTTACACCGCATTGATTGGTGTAATCGCATTGCCACCACTGGCGCTTTTATCGGCGATAGAAATTATTGGGGCCAAGGTTATGGTACTGATGCCAAAATGTTTTTATTGGCTTATGCTTTTAATCAACTCAACCTCCATAAAATTTGTTCGCAGGTAATTGAATACAATGAACGCAGTTTGAATTATAGCTTGCATTGCGGTTATCAGCATGAAGGCCGTCTGCGTCAACAAGTTTTTAAACATGGCCGTTATTGGGATTTGATTTTGCTTGGTCTTTTTAAAAAAGAATGGCTACCAATTTGGAGGAAGTATCAAAAAACTGGTCAAGTAAAAGTAAAATAAAAAATAACCCCACTCTTTAAAAAGAGTGGGACTTTTTATTTCTCTTTAAATCAGTTAAAATAAATGATATGTTACCATCCAAAAACACTATTACCAAACCTCACTCCTATTTTCTAGTAATTTTTTTTGTTTTGATTATTTTTGGTTTAGTGATGCTGGCTTCCGCCTCCACCGTGATTGGTTATAATAATTTTGGTGATAATTATTATTATTTAAAACACCAATTATTAAATGGTTTTTTACCCGGACTTTTTTTATTTTTTATCTTAAGCCGCATAAAATATGATTACTGGCGTAAATATGCCAACCTTATTTTTTTAGCGGCCTTAATTTTATTACTTCTTGTTTTTATTCCTGGCTTAGGTGTGGAATATAACAATGCCCGCTCCTGGCTTAATTTTGGTTTTTTTACTATTCAACCGGCAGAAATTGCCAAATTGGCCCTAATTATTTTTTTAGCTGTCTGGCTTTCTAAAAATCAAGACCATCTAAAAAGTTTTAAACATGGTTTTTTGCCGTTTTTATTTTTTTTAAGTTTGCCTTTGATTTTAATTGTTTTACAGCCAGACATTGGCACCGCTCTTATTTTTGTTTTAATTGCCATTACGATGGCTTTTGTGGCCGGTCTTTCTTGGCATAATTTTTTATTTTTATTTTTAGGCAGCGCTGGTGTTTTTGGAAGTTTAATCATTATGGCGCCTTATCGCCTTAACCGGATTATGGCCTTTTTAAATCCGTCTCTTGATACTCAGGGCATCAGTTATCATGTCAATCAGGCGCTTTTAGCGGTTGGTTCCGGTGGTTGGTTTGGTTTAGGCCTTGGTCATTCACGCCAGAAATTTGCTTATCTGCCAGAAGTGGCGAATGATTCTATCTTTGCTATTTTAGCTGAAGAGTTTGGTTTTATTATTACTTTAATTTTTATTTCATTTCTTTTTTATTTTATTTATCAATTGGTTAAAAGAGGCAAACAATTTTCCGATCCTTTTGCTTCTTTATTTATTATTGGTTTGGCTAGTTGGTTGGGTTGGCAATCTTTTTTAAATATTGGTGCTATGCTCGGCCTTTTGCCTTTAACTGGTGTACCCTTACCGCTTATTAGTTACGGTGGTACAGCCATGATGATTTTAATGGCTAGCGTGGGTATTTTGATGAATATGATCAAAGACTCTTGATTTGATAAATATTAAATTTGCGATATAATATACTCATATTAAGTTGTGTATAATTAAATAATTTATTAAAATATGACAAATTTTTTTTCTAAGAATAAAAAGAACAAACCGATTGTCGAAGAAAGTTACCCAACCGATGAGAATTTTTCTTTAGCCACCGATGTCGATGAAGTAGTTCCGGGTTCTATTTTGGATACTAGTGAAACCGAGGGCCAACTGTCCGTTGATGTTTATCAAACTCAAGACGAAGTTATTATTAAATCAACCATTGCTGGTGTTAAACCGGAAGACATTGATATTTCTATTGATAATGACACTCTAACTATTAGAGGTTCGCGTCAGTTAGAAGAGATTGTCGCTCAAGAAGATTATTTTTATCAGGAATGTTATTGGGGTGGTTTTTCTCGCTCCGTTGTTCTGCCTCTAGAAGTGAAATCGGAAGAAGTGGAAGCTACTTTAAAAAACGGTGTTTTAACAATTGTCTTGCCTAAAGCAAAAAAAAATAAATCTTTTGCCGTGAAGGTTAAAAGCGAATAATTTTATTATGTTTTCCTTGGCTTTAATTTGGAAAAAAAATAGTAAATGGTTAGTTAAATTACTAGCCATTTTTTTGTTTATAATTTTTTTTATTATCATTTTGCTTTTTTTTCTTAATTATTATTTTGTCGAAAAATTTTATCCAAACGTTAGCTTAGGGCAGGTGCATCTTGGTGGTTTAACTATGAATCAAGCACAAAAAATCTTTCGGGCCAAAAACGAAGAATTTAATCGCGAAGGTCAAAAATTTTTTTCTGGTGATCGCTCAATAAACATCTACCCCTCTGTTATTTCCTTAACCGACCCCGATCTTTCTCAAGAATTAATCAATCTTAATTTTGAGGCCGGTCTGAATCAGGCTTTTGTTTACGGTCGTCGCGGTTCATGGGGTCAACAACAATGGCAGAGAATAAAAGCCCTAGTTGTTGGAGAAAAATTTGATTGGCCTTTTGTTTTAAAAACAGTTGAAATAAAAAAGACTTTAACTGAAAGTTTTCAATCATTAGAGAGTAAAGGAAATAATCCCGGTTTGATTTGGGATGACCAAGGTCGCGCTCTAATTAAATCAGAAAAAGTTGGTCTCCATTTTGATTACGATGGCGCCCTGATTCAATTAATGAAAAATTTAGCAAATTTAAGCTTTCAACCCATTGAATTGAAACTTAAATTACATGAACCCCAATTTCATGAAGCCGAAGCTTGGCCCTTAGTTAAAGCGGCCGAAGAAATCATTAAATTAGCGCCCCTAATCATTAAAAACACGACCACTGACGAATTTAATCAGGAGAAGATCTGGTCAGTCAGTGTTTCTAGGTCCGAACTAGAAAAATGGCTAGATTTTAATTGGCAAGAACAAGAGCAAAAAGTTTTCTTGGGTTTTAATCAAGTCGTCTTTGATGAATTTTTATCAGTTTGGGGTGAAAAAATTAATCAACCAGTTAAAGAAGCCAAATTTGTTTTAACTGATGGTCGGGTGACCGAGTTTCAAAGCGCCGAACCCGGCTTGGCAATCGACCAAGAAGCCACTTTGTCTTTATGGTCGGATCAGTTTTTTAATAATCATAAAAAAAAACTATCTTTCGTATTAAAGCAAATTATGCCAGAAAGCAAAACAGCCGATATTAATAATCTCAATATTAAGGAATTAATTGGTGTGGGTGAATCTAATTTTACTGGCTCCCCAGTTAATCGTCGTCATAATATTAAAATCGGTGCCGAGAGTATTAATGGTATTTTAATTAAACCGGGCGAGGAATTTTCTTTAAATAAGTCTTTGGGTGATATCACCGCCGCCAGAGGTTATTTGCCAGAATTGGTTATTAAAGGTAATAAAACCGAGCCCGAATATGGCGGAGGATTGTGTCAGATTGCTACCACCATGTTTCGTCTGGCAATTAATACTGGTTTATCAATTTTTGAACGAAAACCTCACGCTTATCGCGTCTCTTATTATGAACCGGCTGGCACTGACGCCACCATTTATGCTCCCAGCCCAGATTTGAAATTTAAAAACGATACGCCTTATAATTTATTATTACAAACCAAAGTGGATTTAAATAAAAATTTGGTGCGTTTTGAATTTTGGAGCACGTCTGATGGTCGTCAAGTTGCCACCACTACCCCAAAAATTTTTAACATTGTGCGGCCGCCAGAAACTAAATACGTAGAAACTACCGATTTACCGCCAGAGAAAATAAAATGTACTGAAGTAGCCCATAGCGGCGCTGATACAGAATTTAACCGCACTATTATCTATGCCGATGGCCAAGTTAAAGAAGAGACTTGGAAATCACATTATCGCCCCTGGCAAGCGGTGTGCCTGGTTGGCATTGACCCATCCAAAGCCACCTCTACCACTCCAATTATCACGCCATAACTAAAATAAAATATAAATTAAATAAAAACACCTTACAATAAAGGTGTTTTTTAATATTTTTATTATTTTATAATGTTTTACTAATATAATAATCAGTCGGCGCAAAATCATCAGATAAAATTGGTATCTTTTCTAAATTGACTTCTCTCATCCAACGGTGTTGTAAATAATTATTTAATTCTTGATCGGGGTCATTAAAATCTTGTGGGCTATTAGTTTTTAAGGCTATTAAAATAATATTTTGTACCACATCATCATCACTTGGTTTGTTCACGGGGAATAAATAAACTTGGGGAAACACGGCTTTATATGTTTTATATTCAGCTTTTAAGAAGTCGCTTTTTTCACCCGCTAATGCCGAAATTATGTTTAAAACAACGACTCCGCCTTCATTTAAAAGATTATATTTTTTTTTAACCGCTTCTTTTGTTGTTAAATTGTATGGTAGGGAATGACGCGAAGCAAAAGCATCACCCCAGATAACATCGTATTTTTTTGATGTTCTATTTAGAAACATTCTTCCATCTTCATGGTAAATTGTTAATCTCGGATCATCTCTTAAGTTAAAATATTTTTTTGCCAGCTCGGTAATCTTGGAATCAATTTCTACGACATCCATAGTGGCTTCGGGATATTTAATTAAAAATTCTTTCGGGTAAGAATAACCAGCGCCACCCAACATTAAAGTTTTTTTAAAACCAGGATTAAAATGTTTTGCTAAATGAAAATATTTGGTATATTGATTAACTAATTCATCACTATCTAAAAACATGGCAGAATGATTTTCATTGTTGATACCCATTATCCGAATTGATTTATTGGTTTTAGGATCATTGCGATTATAGATCCAAACACGATTATAGGCAGTATCAATATCTACAAAATTGTTATTTTGTATTTTTTTATTAAAAAAATTAAATATCAATAAATTCATTATAATTAGCATTAAAACCAGCAATTTAATCTTACTAATATTTTTTATAGTTAGCGCCACAGAAGTAACAATTAACACCAAGGCTAATATTATTAATAATTTACTAGTGCCAAAATGAGGAATTAGATAAAAGCCGGAAAAAAATGTTCCCACAATGCTTCCGGCGGTTGAGAGAGCATAAAGATTTCCTATTACTGATCCAGAAGTATTTAAATTATTTAATTTAATTTTTGCTGCATAAGGAGAAACCATGCCCAAAAGGACACTGGGAGGAGAAAATAAAATAATTGATGCTATCACCGTCGATATCTTTATATTTTCGATGCTTAATTGTAAAAAAGTTAGTAGAAAATCTTTAAAAAAATTTATTAACCCAATGGTTACTGCCGATAACAATATAATTAATGATAATATTTTTATCTCTGTTTTTTTATCGGCAATTTTTCCTCCCCAATAATAACCAATGCTTAAACTGCCCAAAATGATTCCTATTAAACCAGTCCAAACAAAAATTGAGGTTCCAAAATAAGGACCCAGCACTCTTGAGCCTACTAATTCAAATATCATCACCACTGCCCCACACACAAATACCGCTATTTCCAAAACATAATTTTTAATTTTCATTTTATTATTTTTATTAATTATCAAACTTAATAATAAAACACAAATTAATATTTTTTATTTTTTCCTAGTTAAGTAATATATCGCTAATACACTTCCCACCGTAATTAAAATATCGGCCAAATTATTATACCAATAATAAAAATTTAGATAATCAATCACATAACCATAAGCAAGACGATCAATTAAATTACTCAAGGCGCCGGTAAAAATTAACGCTCCCGCCAGCCACAATAAATTGAGGTTTTTATTTTCTGTTATTTTTTTAATTAAAAAATAAGCAATAAGTATCAAAATTAAAAAACCAAAAATAGTAATCATGGGCATTGGTAATGGCCAGGAAAAAGCCAAGCCAAAATTTGGCTGAAAATTTTTTTCTTTGACAGCTATTATTTTTAACCACTGGTCACTGAACAATAAAATTGTACAGCCAAAAAAAATAAAAAATATTTTTTGTTTTTTGTTTAAGACCATAAAAAATAAAAACCCTGTTTATGTGGTCAAAAAACAGGGCTAAACATATAATTGAAATTATAATTCCCCTTTAAATTTTTTCTTACATTCTACACACGCGGAACTGGTGGGGCGAGCTGTTAGTCGATCTGCTGAAATTTCTTTGTGACAATATTTACAAACACCATAAGAACCATCAGCTATTTTTAAAAGCGCCACCTTGACGTCGCGCAATTCATCCTCTAGTTGATGTTCGAGGGCAATTCGGTCATCAAAAGCAGCTACTTCTTGAGCATTAGCATCATATTCACTGCCATAATCTGGAAACTCGGTTTCATAATCTTCTTTGTTATGGATATTTTTATCAGTAAATTCTTCGAGCTGTTTTTCTAGGCGATCTTTTTCCTGTATTAACATTTTTTTAATTTTTTCAATAAAATCTTGATTCATGTTTTTTAAACTAATATATTTGCCATTATAGCACTTTTAAAAAAATAAGCAAATTAACCAAATAAAAAAGGCGCTGAGTAACGGAGCGATGTATATATGTTTTATCCCCGACT
>DAIUDD010000007.1:0-25403 GCA_036845805.1 Patescibacteria group bacterium
TAAAAATTTGGCAAGCCGGAAAATTCTTTGGAAATTGTAAAATATTATTAACATCGGCCCCCCGAAAAGAATAAATACTTTGGGCATCATCACCCACTACTAAAATATTTTTACTTTTTTCAGCTAACAAGCGAATAATTTCTCCCTGCAGACGGTTCGTATCTTGAAACTCATCTACTAAAATATATTGAAACTGGCTAGCTAATTTATTTTTTATCTCTTCATCAACTAACATTAGGCGCAACCAATAAGCTAATAAATCATCAAAATCCAAAGCGCGGCCCATTTCTTTTTTTTGCCGGTATAAATCATTAATTAATAATAGATATGGGGCGTAACTTTTTGGTAAATGGGCGAATCTTTGCCGCACTATTTTTTCCAAACCCTCATTTAAATTAGCCGAGAGTGAAATTATCTTATGCATCACTTCTGGCTTGGGAAATTTTTTATCATCTGGCAATTCCAATTCTCGATAGCAGGCCTTGATTAATTCTTTGCTGTCTTCGCTGTCTAAAATATTAAAATTTGCTGGCAGACCGATTTTCTCACCAAACAAACGCAAAACTTTATTGCCAATATGGTGAAAAGTCCCGCCCCACAAATCTGCTGGATAAATTCCTAAAATTTTTTCTACTCGGCTAAGCATTTCTTTGGCGGCTTTATTGGTAAAAGTCATCAGTAATATTCGCTTGGGCTCAATGCCCTGTTCTAATAAATAAGCCAAGCGATAAATCAAAGTCCGGGTTTTGCCCGAACCTGCCCCAGCCAAAACCAAAGATGGACCATTGGCTTCCTTCACCACTTTTAACTGGGCGGGATTTAATTCTTTTTGATAATCAATCTTAATATTTTGCGGATAAAACAGCATAAAAAAAATTACTTGACACCCTGACGCTTTGACACTTGGCACTTATTCACCAATTTTAACAAAATTTTACTGCATTGGCTAATTTTTTGCTCTTCTATTTATCATCCTGAGTAAATGTAGCCCAATGATAACGGAAACGAAGTCAAAAGGTCTCTATTCTGTCATTCCCGATCTAATCGGGAATCCAGAAATCGTGGCTTATTATAAAACACGTTTTCTGGATCCCCACTTTCGCCTGCCCGCCAATCGCTACGCTCTAGGCGTTAGCGGGCGGGCGGGGATAACAATTAATCGGTGTTTTTCTTTTTCCTAATTTTATGTTAAAATCAAAAAAATTAATCTTATGACAAACAATAAAAAAATTAAAGTCCTAGTGGCTATGTCTGGCGGGGTAGATTCATCCGTGGCAGCGAAATTATTAATTAATGCCGGCCATGAGGTCGCCGGTATCTTTTTAAAATTCTGGCACTTTGGTGATAATTGCGCCGAAAACATTTGCTGTTCAACCGAGTCTTTTAATGATGCAAAAAAAGTCTGTCAAAAATTAAATATTCCGCTTTACACTTTTAATTTTGCCCAACCCTTTAAAAAAGAAGTGGTGGATAATTTTATTAATGAATATAAAAATGGCCGCACCCCCTCGCCTTGTGTCATCTGCAACCAAAAAGTCAAACTGGGTTTATTAATTAAAAAAGCCCGCGCTTTGGGTTTTGCTTATGTCGCTACTGGCCACTACGCCCAAATTAAAAAACAAGGCCAAAAATTTACTCTCTGGCGCACCAAAGATCTATTAAAAGATCAATCCTATTTTCTCTCTCGCCTAACCCCCAATGACTTAAAATATCTGCTTTTCCCTGTTGGCCCTCTCACCAAAAACCAAGTCCGTGCGCTGGCCCAAAAATATCATCTACCCACCGCCCATAAAAAAGAAAGCCAAGAAATTTGTTTTCTTGGCGCTCTTACTCTAAATAATTTCCTTAAAAATTTTATAAATATAAAACCCGGACCAATCAAAAACGAAAAAAATCAAACCATTGGTGAACATCTTGGCGCTCCGCTCTATACCCTTGGCCAAAGGCAAGGCCTTAAAATTAATCAACCCGGCCCGTTTTATGTTTATAAAATCAATGCTCAAAAAAATATTATCTATGTGACTCCTAATCCGCAAAGTCAACTGTTAAACACTAAAAAAATGTTAGTGAAAAAAGTCAGCTGGCTTAGCGCCAAAACACCGCCTCTGCCGCTTAAATGCCTTTGCCAAATTCGTTCGCGCCACAAGCCAGCCGCTTGCATTATTAATAAAAAAGGTGCTAATTATCAAATTATTTTTACCCAGCCGCAAAAAGCCATTACCCCTGGCCAAAACGCCGCTTTTTATCAAGGCAAAAAACTATTAGGTTGTGGCGTGATTAAATAAAAAAACCAGAGTAATTTTGTCGGGCTTTTTTTATTTCCCTTAGTCGCGCTCGCTTTCTCAATAGCAAACTAAGACCCCGCTTCTTGTTCCATTTTATCCAACCGCGTATAATAATCACTCAGCTCATTTAAATGGGCCAAAGCAATTTTACCAGTCATTATTGGATCGTCGTTTGTAACATTAGTCTTTTGATCTACCAAGCCATGTTCCAATTCCACCTCCATACCACGACGAAATTGTTCCAAATCAAACTTACTCCAATCAATTCCTAACTGCTCGCCAATATTTTTTGCTTCATCCAAAGTAAAAGTTTTTTTAGGTTCCATAAATTTAATTAATAATTATTCTCTTTTAAATATTTAAAAAGTATTTTATATTCTTCTTCGTGTGGCACAAAATTAGGATCATGACTTTCTACTGTCTTTTGCAACTCTGACCACGGCAACCATTTAATAGCCGCCACTTCACTGTCTTGCTTTTTAATATTTTCCGGTTTAAAATCAATTTTGACTATAAAAACCGGATTAAATTCGCGATTAATATAGCCCGGCCGTTCAGTTTCTATTTTAACTGTGCCTAAATAAACCAAATCATTTGCCCCGAGCTCTAATTCAAACTCTTCTTTAATTTCCCGTAACACACCCGCGCGCACGTCTTCACCGGCGCGCACATGCCCACCTGAAGAAACATCCCACTTATTTGGATTATTATCTTTTAACGGCGAGCGTAAATTAATCAATAATTCTCCCTTAAAATTTAAAAACCACAAATCCGTGGCACAATGCCACAAACCTCGCTCATGTATTTCTTGCCGAGTTTTTTTTTCTCCAGTCACACTACCGTTTGAATCTAAAACATCAATCAACTCTTGGTCCATAAATTATTTATTAATAATTTATTATTCCAAAAATAATTAAATTTGGATTAATTACAGCCAAATTTTTTAGCACAATCATCGCGCAATTGCTTCGTAGATGCTCTAGTACACATATCACAAACCTGTTTATAAGCATCTGCTTCTTGTTCCATTTTGTTTACTGTTTGTTCGACTTGTTCATTCATGTCTTTAAAATCTTTATCCAATGGTAAAACAAAAATATTATTATCTACCGACCATTCTTCACATGTAAATGTACGCCGTTGTTCTAAGCCATAGCCATCTGAATTTTCTCTATTTGTCATTACAGTAGAACTTTTTTCAGCTAATTTAATGCTTACTTTAGTCGCCTGGCTGTTAAAATCATTCCAAGTATAAATATACTCGCCGTCATTTAAAGCATAAGAGTGTCCCATCTCGCCCACTGTCACGTCCTGATAAAATTTTTCCCCGTTAATATACATTACATTGCTCACTTTGCCCGCCCCCGTTTCCTCTTCATTCCAAGTACATTTCAATGGTTTTTTCATCATTAACAATTGATTAATTGAATAGTCTCCGCTCACCTTCTTTGCTTCTTGTACTTGTTTTTGATCATTAGTTGCTTGCGGTTCAGATTTTTTACCGCACCCGCCAGTTACTAAAACAATAAACATTAAGATAACTAAATAAAATAATAATGTTCTTTTTTTAAACATATTTTTTATAATTAATTATATAAATAATTATACCCCGATTTTTTTAAAAAAACAATTAAAAATCTATTCTATCTCCACGTTGCCCGCACTTGGATTCGGATCATGCGGCTCTGGACACTCGCCATTGAAATTGGCCGTCACCTCGCACTTGGTGCCATCCACTCTTTTGCACAAAACACTTGTGGTGCCGAGTCCCTCCACTGTCCCGCCGGTAATGGCGCAATAGGCTTGGGCTTCATTTTCATAACCGGTTATTTTCAAGCCACCCACCGGACACTCGCCCCGAAATAGGGCCCATTCTTCACACTGTCTGTTGTCATCAAATAGACACACGCCATACTGCCCCAGCTTATTTTCTTTCATCATCAAAGTTCCACCCTTATTCACACAATTAACGCTGGCTGGATTGGCCATACCGACTACCCCTGGCGCTGTATTATTTTGATTGTTATTTTCTCTTGGCAAAACCCGGATGGAATTAGTCCAATTGAATCCGCTATCTGCTGTTGATGGGGTGCCGTCAGATGCGGCACTATATTGGCCGACTTTGACAAACAAAAATCTGTCCGGCACTTCTCTATTCATCAAAAAATATTGTATGCCATTGGTAGCGCTATAATTTTTAGGACATTTTTCGGAATTTTGCCACCAAGGATCATCGGGATTGTCCGCCGGCGGATAAGAAATAACCGCCACCATATAGTTGGCCAAAACCTGCTCGCTCTTTTCTTGCATTTTGACGAAACAATCGGCTGGGTTATATCCTTTTAAAAATTTGTCTTTTATAGCTTGTTCCAAGCTCGCGACAGGATCTTTTTCAAAAACCTCTATACTCTGATCATCAACACTTATCTTATTATCTTTTTCTATTATAACAACTGGCTTTCTATCAGCATGGTCCAAATAAGTAAAGCCAATCCCTAAGTTTTGTGAATAATAAATTTTTGTCCCAGACTCTTTTTTATTCAGTTCAAAAATATCGCTCAAGTTTGTTTCCGTGTTTTTATTTTCTTGGGGGCATACGGCAAATTCACAATTTGGCCCGCTCCGCCCCACCGAAGTTCCATCTGGGCAGATCTTGGCTTCCAAAGTACAAGCATTTGGCCGAGAATCTTTAGTATTGATTAGTTGGATGATGCCCACAATTAAAACCAACAAGATAAAAATCGCTAGAGAAATTAAAATAGATTTTTTCATATAATTTTTATTAAAAAAATAAAACAACTTGACTTTAAAACACGATTAAATATTCTTTACCAACCTAATATCATTCGGAACAACATTCTCTTCAGTCATTTGATCAATGGAACTTAAGCCGGCCTCCAAAACAGACCGGACTATTTCACTATCCTGCTCATCTGGCTTGTAACCCATATTTTCACCTCGTCTTTCATATTTTTCCAATCCATGATCTTTAAGCCATTGTTTATCAATCAGCAATCGGGTTATGCTAGCTAAACTAGTATAGACTTCTATAAAATTAATATTAAGTTCTGGATGTTTAATAGAAATTTTTTTAGTTATTTCTTCAATTGCTCTCATACAAAAATCAGATAAACCTCCCCCACGGTACTCTGGATTAATATAGCGATAATTAATATTAGCCCCGCAAAAAGAATTATCTTTATTATCCTCTTTTATATATTTTTCTATCATTGGTCCCCTAGTCAATAAAAAATGAAAACCGCCAACCTTTTCTAGATAGCCATCCGCTTGCTCATCTTTTATATCAAAATCAATTTTGGCCAAAATATTTGGCCTAACCCCGCGTCTTATTAAAACAAAAGTTGTTTCCGCCAAATATTTTTTACCTCGATGTTCAAAATGAAATTTAGAAACTTGCCTCATCTCATCCGAAGACTCTTCTTCTCTTTTTAAAAAAGAAAAATCGGGTACCTGAAAATTTTCTGGCAAAATCGAAACACCATTTGTCACTTCCTTCTCTCCTGTCATCGGAGCCTTTGTTTTTTCGAAATTCCAAAACATAAAATCTTAAAATTTTATCTATTATTTTTTACAATTTTTCAATTTCCTTCAAGTCTCTATCTGGCAGATAAATAATAATCAAGCCGATGAGCACCCCGGCCAAAGCGGTAAAAAAATGACTACCGCCAAAAAGCCATTTATCAAGCTCATCCAGGACATACCAGATGCCCCGCCAGATCAAAACTATCCCCAAGACAATTGATAAATTTTTGGCAAAATAGCGCCAGTGGGTTTTGTTTTTTGACATAAATTACATTTGCTTAATTTTAGTAATAAAATCATTGATTTTTTCTTGATAAATTTTTTGATTGGTTAATTCTTTCTCATTAAAACCAACCAAAGCCTTGGCCTCTTTAGACATTATTTCCTGAAAATATTTAATCATTTTATCAGCTTCAGTGTTGCCCGAAGTCACAAAAAAAGCATAATCTTTTATTTTATCTTTATTTTCTAACAAATAAGTGCGCAAAGCAGGGGTTAAATTCCAACCCCAAACCGGCATGCCCAAAATGATTAAATCATAATCAGCCGGATTTTTAGTTATAGGCCCAATCTCGGTCAATCTTTTTTTCAGGGCATCGCGTCCGCCAGAAATATAGCCCCAAATTCCTTGCCTGTTTTTTTGATCAATAATTTTTTCTATATCCGCGTTTAAACCTTCGGCCAAATCTTTGGCCACTCTTTCGGTTTTACCTGTTTTAGAATAATAAGCGATAAGTATTTTCATAAAATTAAAAATTATTTTTTTGCCTCAACTTTTAAACTTTCTAATGGTATGCCCTGATACTGCCTTTTGCTGATGTCTTTGTCTTCGGCTAAAATTTTCACCTCAAAACCAACGATCTCAGATTTTTTTAGATTAAACTTCCTCTTTCTTTTTTCCCTTCATGGCCACCACTATTATCACCACGACAAATGCGACCAGACACGCGCTCACCGCCCAAATAACCAAAGGGTATTGGCTGTTAAAAGCGCTCGCTGAAAGATGTTTGGACAAAATTGCGCCATAGGCCCATAGTAAAACCAAACCATAAGGAATATAGCGATCATGTAACAAGCGCCAAGAGCCGATTATCGTGCCCGCCACCAAAACAATCGCTGTCCAGATGCTTTCACTAATACCAAAACCATTCCAGCCCAAGCTGACCAGTAAAACTGTAATATTAGCAATCGTGGCTACGGTGATCCAGCCAAAATAAATACTAAATGGCAAACGCACTAACCAACGCTCTTTGGCTGTTTTGGCGTCTAAGCGCAAAATATCCGCTAGCCTGATTAAGGTCGCGAGCATAGCCAGCATGATAATAACTGACAGCCAGATGACATCATAATGCCAGGCAAAAAGCCAGGCCGCATTTAAGAGGGCGTTTATCATAAAAATGCGGTTGACTCGGGCCAAGAGAGCATCATCCTTGCGCATCAGTTGATAAATAACATAAATGCCGAGCAATGTATAAATCAAACCCCAGATCGAAAAAGCATAACCAGCTGGCGCAAATAAATTTGGATAGCTGTCAGAGATGGCGCCAGTATTTCTACCAGCTAGGGGCAAGGACACGGCCAGATAATTAACTCCAACCATGACCACATAAGCGACTAACGTAGTTAGTCTAGTAAGAAGAGTGTTCATATTGTTTTATTTAAAATAATTAATAATAAAAAAAGCAATCGCACTGACCGCCGCGGTGACCAAAATTCCCCAGAGTATATCAACGATAGTCACCACCACTGGCCAATTGGCAATCGTCGCCTGGTTAGTCAAATCATAAGCGCCATAAGCGGCTAGGCCCAACAGCGCTCCGCGCCAAAGGGCTTCCAGCCAATTATTTTTATCCAAAGCTGGCACAACTGCCAAAAACACAACAGCCATGGCATAAAATAAATAAAATAAAACAGCCGGCGTAAAATTTATTTGCTTTTGGAATAAAAAGCCCATCCGCTCGGCATAAAATCCTTTGGCGATCACCATGAGCCACACGGCATCAAGCACGGTGAGAGGAATCAAAGTCGCTAGATAATAAAAAATGTAGTGCATATAAATAAAATTAAATTCTAATAAAATTATGACATTTTTTTATAATTTTAACAAATATAAAAACTTTTGCTAATAAAAATCTAAAAAAATAAAAAACCTGGGCAATCATGTCGACTGCCCAGGATGACGGTAGGACCTCTAGCCAAGCGCGAATGCGCGCCAGGTTATGAAGTCTCACCCTGAAATGGAAATATCGTCCTCTTTCGGGGTGAAAAAACGCTTTCATAACTATTGTTCGTGCCACTGGGATGAACGAACAAAATCTATTAGTCCACCGCTTGTGCATCTATATTAACACAAACAAAAAATCTGTCAAGTCTTATGCCATGCCATTATTTTATAATTTTCATCATCTACTTATTAAACAATTTTACCAACCAGCCAAATAAACTAAATTTTCCTTCTTGTGCTTTGATAAAACTCTCGATTTTATTCTGCTCCTGCTCCAAAGTTTGAATCTGATCTTGAAAATCGATTGTGCTGGTTGTCCGCTCGGTTAGTCTTTTTAATTTTTCTAAACGATTTCTGGTTTTCACCATCTCACTTCTAAGCGTCCCAAGATTTTTATAATCCGAACCAATCAAAAAAGTTTTAATCTTATTTCTTAACTGAAGCTTATCAATTATCTCGGCCGTAGTCGTATGATTTTGATTTTGCTCTCGCGCAATCACTCTGACTTGCGCTCCAATGCCGCCATCAGTACTGCTCGGCGTTTTTAAAAGCGTCTGCACAAAATTAGCTACCGCACTTCGATGTTCCTCGGCATTCAATTGGCCAAACTGATTTTTTAATTGCCCGACAGTAGATGTATTATTTTGATTATTCATCCCCATTGTTACCGAAGTTTTAGCGCTTTTAGCCATTACTCCCGAACCGAAAGCAAAAATTATTACTGTTGCTATAATAAAGATACCCCCGAATAAAAATTTATTGTTTTTTCTCATATTTTTATGTTTTATTAATATTTTTTATTAATTTACTTAAAAATACGACCTTTGTATTATTTTATAATAACAGATATTTTGTTTTATTAAAAGATCAAAATTTTACCAGCAAATCTCCGCTCTTCTGCTAATTAGCCTTTTCAAATATTCCTTAGCTATGTTTTTTACTCTAATTTCATCAAGCAAAAATTGTTTTGCCCTAAAATTATCCCATATTTTCCCCTTTTTTAGCAAATAAATCTTAGTTAAAAGAACCCCCTATCTATAAAAAAAAATTTGGTGTATAATCCAGAAGTATGAGAATTCTAGACGAAATAAAATTAGATTATCAAGATGTGCTGCTTCGTCCTAAAAGAAGCACTCTAAGTTCCCGTAAAGATGTTATCCTGGAACGTTCTTTTCGTTTTTATCATTCGCCAAAAACCTGGACCGGTATCCCTATTATGGCCGCCAATATGGCTACCTGCGGCACATTTGAATTAGCCAGAATCTTGGCTAATTATAAAATGATTACTGCTTTCCATAAATTTTATCAAGTAAAAGATTATGAGGAATTCTTTAAAACTTTTCATCAGCCAGACTATGTCTGCTACACCTTGGGCATTCGCGCCAATGATTTAACTCAATTAAAACTCATGAAAGACAAGGGACTGTTGGAAAAATTTTCTTTTATTTGTCTGGATGTACCCAATGGTTATTTGCAAATTTTTGTTGAAATTATTAAGCAAGTCCGACACCTCTGTCCGGAACATATTATTATTGCCGGCAATGTGGTTACTAATGAAATCACCGAAGAAATTATTTTGGCCGGCGCCGATATGGTCAAAATCGGCATTGGCCCCGGTTCTGTTTGCACTACCAGAAAAATGACTGGGGTGGGCTATCCGCAGCTCTCCGCGGTAATTGAATGCGCCGACGCAGCACACGGCATCGCCAATGAAAAAGGGGTTGGTCGCATTATTGCTGATGGTGGCCAACAATATCCTTCTGATATTGCGAAAGCTTTTTGCGGCGGTGCTGATTTTAATATGTGCGGCTCTTTATTTTCTGGTTTTGAACAAAGCGCCGGAAAAACCGTAATCAAAAATGGCCAAAAATTTAAAGAATATTTTGGCTCCTCCTCAAACAAAGCCATGCAAGAATATTACGGCCAAAAAGACGCGCACCGCGCCAGCGAAGGCCGTTATGCTCTCATTCCACACAAGGGTGATATTCATGATTTTATTCAAGATTTAATGGGTTCACTCAGAAGCACCGCCACCTATATTGGCGCCCGACAACTTAAAGAGTTTCCCAAACGCGCCACTTTTCTCAAGGTTAATCGCCAGCTAGCAACCTACTTGGAAAAATATGATTTAGAAAAATAATTTAAAAAAAGACGGAGCCGTGTTTGGTCCGCCTTAAAATCGAAAATCATTTTTGCCAAGCCAAAAAGATTTCGCTTGGTTCTGGCATTGCAACATATTGTCGCAATTGCCCTTCATTCATCCTGCCATATTCGCAAAACGCGCTAAATATGGCCAGAACATAAGCCGAAAAACAAATCATCCCTTCCCCCGCCACCCCTTTTAAAAAAAATAACCCCAGCCAAGTAAATCCTAGGGCCACAAAAAAAATTGACAAGAAAAAAAATGAAAAGCAGAGATTTAATTGACTCTGTCTCATAAGTCCACTCCTTAATGTAATGTTAAAAATTTCTTCTGTTTTTATCTTTAAGTAATATCATCCTACCATTTTTTTAAATTTTTGGCAAGCATTAAATTTTATAGTTTAGCCAGAAAAATAAAACATGATAGTAAATTAAAAAATTTCACATCAATTAAAAATCCTATCTCAAAAGACGTTTTTAATCCCGTCTTTTTTTTATTAATACTCGACAAAATATCTGATCTTGGCTTTATCTTTTAAGGCTTTTAATAAATCTTCGCCTGCCTGATTAAACTTCTGATTTTCCAAACCAGCTTTAATTTGTTCTTTGGCGCTTGCTTCTTGGCCTGCTTCCAAGGTAACTTTATTATCACTAATATATTGCTCCACTTCTTCGTCTGTCACCTTAATTTTATCAGCTATCATTTTTTCCACTTGTTTTTGAAAAGTAATCTGTTTTTTTAAATCTTCTAGCTTCATGTATTGCGCGGCTAAAGCTTCTTCTAAAGTTAACCCCTGAGTGCTAACTTGGGTTTCTATTTTTTTAATTTCCGCTTCTACTTCTTCTGCTGTTACCACAATTTTTTTGTCTTTGGCTTCTTGTTCTACCAATTTCTGATTAATTAAAGAATCTAACAAATTTTTTCCCGAAATTTTTTCTAATTTTTGAATAACTGTTAATCGACCAATCGGGCTACCATCCACTGTCGCCGCGATGAATATACCCTTTAAAAAATATGCCAAAACCAAAACCACAATCACTACCGCCGCCACAATAATGGCCTTGCGGCTGATTTTTATCTTAACCACTTTTTTATCTTCCGGCGGCAACTCTTCTATTATTTCTTCTGTAATTATTACTGATTCTTCTGGCATTAATTCATTGTCCATAAGATTGTTTTCCATAAAATTAGAGATGTTAATTTTTATTATATTAATTATTTCATTTTTATTAATTTTTGGCAAATGGTAATAAAAAAACTCACTGTTCGTGTACTAACACTACTTAGTGAGTTTAACGTTCTAACTAAATTTTAACGGGATCGTGATCAACAAACCCCGATGCTCCCATGAGTACAAAACAGCTTACATATTTTTTCATGTGCTCAAGGGCGGTTGCGAGATCGTTGGCGGTGGCCTCCGGCTTAATTACTAAACCAGTTTTTTCAAATCCAGCACCATCAGAGGTGCCGTATTCGTCGCGCGCCCACGTATAGATCTTCACGGGACGACCTGTTTTTTTGGCAAATTCATAAAGCTGATTAACACTGATGAGCTTTCGCGGCTTCAGCCAACTCATCGGTGTGTTGAGAAAAAACAAAGTTTTCCCGTCTGTCAAATAATCACGAATTCCAATCTTCAGGTTTCCGTGACCAAACCTGCTCAAAAAAACCAAAATTTTTTCCAGCATCTTTGCCTCCTTTTTGATAAATACAATTAATAAAGAATGATAATTATACCATAGCACATCTTAAATATTTTGTCAAGCTAATCAATAAACAATAAATAAAAAACCCCGGTGCGTGCACCGAGGTAACAAACATTTTTTATTTTATGATTTTTCTGAATTTTCCCCATATTTTTATTTGGGTATTGCTATCTGCGCCAAAATAAACAATCTCTGGCACTAAAATATGAATTTTTTCCAACACAGTTTGCAAAACGACGATAAGATCTTTGGGCTCATTCGGCATAGAAAGATCCATTTTTTGTCGCTCTGCCAGCTTAAATTCTGTAGCTGGCCAAACATTCACCCCCAAATAAATTACTGCGGTGTCAATAAAATTATCATTAATCATTAGGCCCTTGATTGGCCACTTAAAAAGACGCGCAAAAAACAAAATTATTCTTAATTTAAAATCTTCCCAATAATCTAAATCTGGAAAATTACCAGTTTGTTTTATCGTGCCTTCGGGCAACTTTTTTTCGGCTAAAAAATGCGTTCGGTTATTGATTTCTTTTTGGGCATAAGTATTGTGATATGCTTGAAAATTCATACGCACCTCCTAAGATTTTATTCTTTAAAAAAATATCAGCGACTGTTCTTTTGTTAACCAAGTATTTTCTTAACTTCTAAATAATAATACCGACATGGCCCGAGATCACTCCAATCTCTACCACTAAAAGTTACAAAGCGACGCATTTTTATTTTTTGTTTTATTTCTAAACTGATATTTTTTTTCTTAAAAGAAGAAACAAACTCTTCTATTTGTTTTAAAATTTTGAGATCTCTTTCAGATAAATTGCCGCTAGTGCTCATCACACTGCACATTTCTTCATTAACAATCGGAATCCTAGCTAAAACATTATCATCTGCCCGGTTGACATCTTGGCTGTCTTTCTTTAATGAATTTATAATTGATTTAATAATTTCATTCGCATAAATGCGGGCTTTTTCTCGTTCATTAATCAACCTCTAGTTCATATTATCCTCCCTGTTTATTTAAATTGTGATTTTTGCTATTTGTTAATATCTTAATCTATTATGCTATTTTAGGCAAGTCAAATTAAAATAATAAAAAACGCCCTAACATTTATCAGAGCGATTTTTCTGCGGGACTAGGACTCGAACCTAGGTTAACGGAGCCAGAATCCGTCGTCCTACCACTAGACGATCCCGCAACAAATAAATTTGTGTTTTGTTAATTGTTTATTGTTAATTGTTAGTTGTTAATTGTTTCATTTCCTATGTTTCTGCGTCACATCAAATCCCAAGCGATATTTACCGCCGAGCATCAATCGTGTTTGCGCGTCTGTCGCTGGCACTGAACCAAAAGCAATCATGGTAATTGGCAAAAGCAACCATTGCAAAACCATCACTGCCCATTTTATCTTTTTATATTTTGGCGGCCTAGCTGGCAGTAAAAAAACATTGCCCGTAGCCGAAATTAAAACGCCAAGCATAGCTAAACCCATCATAAATTCTAAAACAAAAGGCGCATTTTGCACAATCGACATCTCTAAATGTTTGGCTGTAGCCACCATTAAAGGCAAGCGGCCCAAAACCAACATAAACATCGGGCCTGTTGCCCAAGAAAACTGCCCTTCTGATTGATTAAATAAATAGCGCATCTTTTTCAGCCAGGGAATTTTTTTATTACGACTAAAATGTGTCACCATCCATGGAAAATGTTCCACCGACCAAGCCCAACGCCGCATTTGTTTATATTGTCCTTTAATTGTCTGCCAAACATTTTTACCCATCACTGTATCCATGGAAATCGGCACAAACATGGGAATGGTCGAATAATCACCGTTAAAATGTTCAAAACACTGTAAAAATATCCGTGAATCCTCCGTTACAATATCAGTTTCCCAATAACCAACTTCTACCAAAGTTTTAAAACTCATTGAATGGGAAGAAAAAGTAAACAATCTTTCCGGCCGCGCCTTGTCGGCCATCAACCAAAAAGTAGTGGAATTAGCCACCACCCGCGCAAAAGATGGCGCATCCCAAATATTATTATTATATAATGCTAATGGCTGATATGAATGACGATGTGGATTGTCTGCTGTCAGCCACAAATAGGTTAAGCGCGAAAAATATTCCTTATGTACCGCTGTATCCGAATCAAAATTAGAAACAATAATATTTTCTATCGGGATACCAGATTGATCTAAAAACTCAGCCTTAACTTTTTTGGCCGCCCAAGTGCTGTGCGAACCCTTGCCCGGCAATTCTGGCGGCAAAGACAAAGGATGAAGATAAGTAAAAAAACGATAAAATTTATCGTCATATTCGGCGTGCAAAATTTCAGCATCATGCAAAAATTGTTTTGTATATTCTTCTCCCGCTCGATCTTCTCGGGTTAAAACAATAATAAATTTCTTAGTCTCGTAATTAGCCCCCGCTAAACAATCTAGAGTCGTACGAAAAACCTCGATACCCTCCTTATAGGTTGGTAAAAAAATTAAATGATAGCAATCATTGTAACCGGCTAAAATTTCCGCTTTTTTACGCCAATTTATTTTTACCACCTCGTGATATTTATTCCAACTCATAAACAAATGAATCACAAAATAAATAATGCGCACTAGCCAATACAAATCATAAAGCAAAATAAAATAAATTACCCATAAGGGTTTAATAAAAGAAAAAACAATCGCCAAAACAAAAACTGTCCACAAAGTCAGTCCCGGAATAATTTCTAACATGCGATATTTTTTTTGTTGATTAAACATAAAAATGCAAAAAGCCCCCGAACCGGTGGGCTTTATCTACCATCAATAATCTTCTGCTAATTCTTCTGCCTCTTCTCGGTCAAAATTAATTATCTCTCGGCCATCATCATTTCGACAATAAGCACAAATTTTTTCTGGCGCATCCTCTTCTAAAGGCATGCCGCAAAATTTACACTCTTTCATAAAAAATTTGTTTTATTTTAATTTTTGATCTTTTATTAAAAATTTAAATCTCTGCTTTGTATTTATCACCTGACCAATCAAAAGCATCTCCTAACACCTCTCCTTGCCAGTTAAAAAAATATTGCAAAGCTTTTCTGGCTAAATCACGCTCCTCTGGCGGCGAAAGTTGATTTAAATCTTTTTTTTCGGCCTGCATCTTTTGTAGCGCCTCTTCTAGCCAACGCCTCAATTTCTGTGAATTGTCTTCAGTGGTTAGCCATGCTAATTGAACTTCAGAATCCAAAAAAATACCCAAATTTCTAGCGGCTACTAAAAAAAGATTTTGAATGTGAGTTGCCTTATCGTGTCGTAATTGTTCTAAATCTTTTGGCAATTCATTTATTTTATCTTCTATTAACATAATTTTAAATTATTTCCACAATTCGATATTGAATATTACCCTTAGGAGTTTGAATGGCCACAATCTCACCCTTTTTCTTGCCCAAAAAAGCCCTGCCAATTGGCGACTCGTTAGAAATTAAACCTGCGGTTGGGTCTGCTTCTTCCGAACCCACAATTTTATACTCCTTAGCAATATTTTGTTCTTCGTTTTCAATTTTAATACGCGAACCAACCATTACCACCCCATTTGATTTTGTTTCTTCAATAATCACCGCGCTGTTAATTAAACTGGTTAATTCCATAATCCGTCCCTCAATAAAAGCTTGTTCATCTTTAGCCGCATGATATTCGGCATTTTCTGATAAATCGCCATATTCTTTCGCTTCTTCAATTTTTTTTACCACTTCGCGACGTTTGTTAGTAATTAAATCATTTAATTCTTCTTTTAATTTTTCCAAACCTTGTTTCGTAATATAAGTTTGTTCATTTAACATAAAATAAACTATCCTTTTGGTTTAATTTTTTAGTACTTTTAAATAACTATAAAATATAAGATACAGGAACCACCTAAACCTGTCAAGTGCTTATTTGTCTTCCCAAACTGTGGCGCAGAATTGAAAAACTGTCTTTACCTTAAATCTTAAATTTTATCTCTTATTACTAAAATACCATTCCAACACATTCCTAACCACTGGCACAGCTACACTACTACCCTCACCGCCATTTTCAATCAAAATCGTTAAAACAATTTCTGGATTTTCATAAGGAGCAAAAACAGTCACCCAAGCATGTGGCGATTCTTGCCCACCAACTTGGGCAGTGCCAGTCTTGGCAGCTACTGCCACTGGCAAATTATTAAGAATCTGGGCCGAACCGCTAATTACTGTCTGACGTAATCCCAACTTAATTATATCAATATTATTTCTATCAGCTAGATTCTCAGCTAAAACCAATGGCTTGCTAACCCAATTATTACTCCACTCGCCCTCTGCTTTCTCCACTAAGTGTGGCCGAAAAATAGTACCGCCGTTAGCAATCGCGGCCGTAATATTAGCAATTTGCAATGGTGTTACTAAAACATCACCTTGGCCAATAGCTACATGATAGGTATCACCAATATACCATCTTTCTTTTTTTGTCTCCTCTTTCCATTCTTTAGTTGGCAAAAACCCCGCCGCTTCGCTCGGCAAATCAATACCCAAAATTTGATTTAAACCAAACTTCTGTCCATAAATTAAAATTTTATCCAAACCTAGACCAGTAAAATCTTGATATCCTCCAACAATATAATAAAAAAAAGTATTAACCGATTCAGCCAAAGCTTTAATTACATTAGTCACGCCATGGCCACCCACTTTCCAATCCGGATAAAACCATTGGCCAATTCTAATGCCGCCAGTGCTTAAGACCGTAGTCTTGGTGTTTATTATATTTTCCTCTAAAGCTGCTAGGGCCCATAAAATTTTAATAGTCGAACCAGATGGATACTGGCCAGAAATCGCTCGATTATAAAGTGGCTGATTTTTATCTATCAAATAATTACTGATCTCTTTTTGATATGATTTCGGGTTGGAAAAAAAATTATTATTGAAAGTCGGCAAAGAAACTAAAGCTAAAATACCGCCCGTGTTAGGATCTATGGCCACCGCTGCCGCTTTTGGACGGTTTAAAATCTTTGTTTCTTTCTGTAGCTCTTCATATAACTTCTTAGTTAATTCTACATCCAGCGTTAATTTTAAATCTGCTCCCGGAATCGGATCCTTTTGACTCATTGTTTTTACTCGTTGGCCAAAAGCATTAACCTCATACTCAATATACCCCGGCTCGCCGCGTAAAATTTCTTCATATTCTTTTTCCAAGCCACTCTTACCCACCAAATCAATAAAACGATAATTTTTATCTTTATAAACCAGCCACTCCTCCTTAGTTAAACGGCCCAAATAACCAATCACCCCGCTTAAAGCTTCCGGCTCTAAATGTTGTCGATACGAACTAATCTGTAACCGCCAAGGTTTATAATCTTCCTCTTTTATCTTAAATTTAAGCGCCTGTTCATAATCAAGCTCAAAAGCCACTGCCGGTATTTCTTTATTAGTTATAAAATCATTTAATACTGTCTTTACTTCCTCGGTTATAAAATCACCCAATTCTGTTATTAAACCCACTAATTTGTCAAAAGATAAAAATTTTTCCCGCTCCCAATCAGAGCGCTCCAACACCAAGCTAAATTTTGGCTGATTAGTCACTAATTGTTGCCCGTTTTTATCAAAAAACAACCCCCTCGGACTCGGTACAATCTCTAAACGAATGCGATTCTCCTCCGCAATGGCTAAATAAGTTTCTCCTTTTATAATCTGCAAATAAAAAACTCGCGCCAACAATAAAATAATAAATATAAAACAAATAAAAAAAGTACTCCTAATTTTTCCTTCTGACACCACTCGGCCAATTGCTGTTTTATAATGTTCATCAATAAAAAAACCATCGCCTGATTCTTTTTCTTTCGGGATTTGATAATTTCTTCTCGTTTCCAAAAGATCTTCTGGAGTGGCAAACGGATTAGTCATAATATTAGCATTTTACCATAAATCTATTTTTTCTCAATCCACACCACTATTTTTAACTTTAATTTTTATCATAACCCCGCAAAATGCGTAAAAGCGAGATTCGATAATTAATCTTCTGAAATATCAAGACAGGTTACTCTTAAACCTTTCCTTTATTTCTTATTTCTCTATTTCTTTATTTCTCTATTAATGTTATATTTTATCTATGATTAACCTAAATAACGCTAAAATCGTTTTCTTTGGCACTTCTGAATTTGGCGCCATTGTTTTAACACGCTTATGTGCTGTTAATCGACCACTTTTAGTTATTACCACGCCCGACGAAAAAACCGGCCGCCATCAGGCACTAACTCCCTCGCCCGTTAAAAATCTGGCGTTAGCTGAAAAAATCGACTTCTGGCAACCAGAAAAACTCGATGAAAATTTTACTGCTGAATTAAAAAAAACATCACCCGATCTTTTTATTGTGGCTGCCTATGGCAAAATAATTCCTCAATTTATTTTAGATATTCCTCAATTTGGTGCCCTAAATATTCATCCCTCGCTTTTACCAAAATACCGCGGCGCCTCACCCATCCAAACTGCACTTTTGAATGGCGCAGAACAAACCGGCGTGAGTATTATTTTAATGGATGCCAAAATGGATCATGGTCCCATTGTGGCCCAAACCCCGCCCATAAAAATTTTAGCCGCCGAAAAGTTTCCTGAACTACGCGATCGCTTATCTATAATAAGCGCCGATTTATTACTAAAAATTTTACCTGATTGGTTTAACAAAAAAATTACTCCCCAACCACAAAACGATGAGCTGGCTACTTTTTGTCATCTGATTAAAAAAGAAGCGGGTGAAATTAATTGGCAAAAAACAGCTCCGGAAATTTTTAACTCTTGGCGCGCTTTTTATCCTTGGCCCGGTATTTATAGCCCAGAATTTTTAGACCTTAAAAATCAAAACTTAATCAAACTCATCGACATTAAACTTACTGCCTTGACTAGTGATCGAGCGCCCGGCACCTTATTTACCCAAACCAAAAAACTATTTGTCGCCTGTGGTCAAAAAACAACCTTGGAAATTATTTCTCTCCAGCCAGCTGGCAAAAAAATCATGCCCGCCAGTAGCTTCATCAATGGCTACCTGCAAACTTAATTTCTAAATCATAATGTCAAATATCTAATCAATTCCTAAATTTAAATTCTTAAATTACCATTTATGTTTGGCATTTGTCATTTAATATTGATTTGACATTAGAAATTGGAAATTTGACATTTATTCATAAATGTTAAATCATAAATCATTTTATTTCTCCTTAGTTTCTTAATTTCTCTATTTCTTTATTACTTTTACTTTTTCTGCTATAATTAAATAATCAATTAAATTAGCTAAAAATCAAAATTATGAAAAAAATAATTATTTTTTTGTTCTGCCTCACCCTTTTAGGAAATTCTTTTATTTCTCTCGCTTCTGCTTCTACTTTCAATCCGGATTTAATTTTGACTGATGAAGAATTGACTAATTACAATGCCATGAATTTAGCGCAAATTAAAGATTTTCTAGTTAAAAAGGGCAGTACCCTGGCTAATTATTTAGATAATTCGGCTCATATGTTTGCTCACCAAATTATTTATGATGCCTCACAACTTTATCAAATTAATCCCAAATATGCCTTGGTTTTGTTACAAAAAGAACAAAGCTTAATTACTGACCCCAATCCAGTTCAAGGGCAATATGACTGGGCCACCGGCTATGGCGCCTGTGATGGCTGTAATGGTACCGACCCCACTTTACAAAAATACAAAGGCTTTTACAAACAAATTGATAATGGCGTCGGCGCCATCAGATTTTATCTCGACAATCCCGATAAACTAAAATTTAAAGTTGGTCAAACTTATACCATTGATAATCAAAGTGTCACTATTCTTAACCACGCCACCCGCGCTCTTTATAATTACACCCCCCATCTGCACGGCAATGAAGTCTTGCACAATTTGTGGACTAATTGGTTTGCTTTGACTTTTCCTAATGGCACCCTAATTAAAAATTCGGTTGATAAAAGTTTGTGGCTAATTCAAAACAATCTCCGTCGGCCATTTTTATCTAAGGCCGCTTTCGTTTCCCGTTATTCATTAGATAAATTAATTACTGTCAAACCAGAAGATTTAGAAAAATATGAAATTGGACCAGAAATCAAATACCCTAATTATTCCCTTCTAAGAATTCCTTCTGGTGGTGTTTATTTACTAGAAGACGACTCTGTTCGACCGATAACTTCCGGCGAGGCTTTTCGTCTCCTCGGATTTAATCCTGAAGAAATAACCGATGTTAAAGAAGATGACATTGCTTCCTATGTTAGAGGCGAGCCTATTACTATTAAATCATCCTACCCCACTGGCACTCTATTACAAGACAAAAAAACCGGCGGTGTCTATTATGTTAAAAATGGCATTAAATATCCTCTAATTGACAAAAAAATTCTCACCCTTTATTATGCCAATAAAAAAATAATAAAAACCACCGCTGAAGAATTGGCTAAATACGAAACAGGAGCGGCTATTAAATTGCGTGACGGAGAATTAGCCAAATCTCCAGATGCCGCCACTGTCTATTTCATCTCTGATGGTGCCAAACGCCCGATTGCTAATGTGGAAACATTAATTTCTTTGGGTTATAAATTTAGCATGATTATTACTGTGCCACAAAAAATCTTAGATCTCCATCCTGACGGAGAAACAATTAATACTGTTAATTAATTTATGCTAGTTTTTGCTGCTTTTACTCCCCACCCGCCATTCTTAATCCCCGCTCTCGGTAAAGAAAATTTTAACAAACTGGAAAAAACCGCTACTGCCATGAAACAGATAGCTGCTGATTTTTTAGCTGCCCGACCCGAAGTTGTCATTATCATATCTCCTCATGGTCAACTCATGGAAAAAGCTTTCACTATTAATACCGCTCCTAATATCACTGCCGAATTTAAAAAATTTGGCGCGCTAGATACCAACTTCGATTTTAATGGCGATGTCGCTACTTGCTACCAAATCAAAGAATTTTTAGAAACCAAACTTCCAGTTCAATTAATTACTGCTGAAAAAATAGATTATGGCGCTTCCGTGCCCTTATTTTATCTTTTAGCTAAAGATTCCGTTGATCCTAAAATACTATCTTTAATCAAAAAAATAAAAATTATACCCCTTGGTTATTCTGCTCTTGATTATCAATCCCATGCTACGTTAGGCCACTATCTAGCTGAATTTATTAAACAATCACCCAAAAGAATCGCTCTCATTGGCTCGGGCGAACTTTCTCATTCTCTCAGTGACATTTCACCTAACGGTTTTAATGCTAATGGTCAAAAATTTGATGAAAAAATAACAGAATTAATTACTAATAAAAATCAAGACGAACTTTTACAACTAGATTCTCACTTAATTGAAGCGGCCAAAGAATGTGGTTTAAAATCATTAATTATTATCCTCCACGCCTTAAAAGAAATCAATTATCTACCAGTTATCTTATCTTATGAATATCCTTTTGGTATTGGCTATTTAACTGTCAATTTTCATCTAAACCAATAATAAAAATCTTAAAGTCAATAATTCTAGTAATTTATTTGGTGGCCGAGACACAATAAAGAATGAATCAAAAAATTTTTAACAATTAAAAACAAAACTATGAAAGAAAAAATTGGTACTGGCGATGTGATACCGCCGCAAGACAGTGAAAAAGTATCACAAATTGAAAAAATGTCGCAAGAACTAGAATACTATGTTTCATCTATGTTTTCGGTGCAGCAAATCACTGAGGATGAATGGTTAAAAAAAGAATTGAAAAAAATATATGGAGAGCGCTATTTATTTGGTCCGGGTCTAGATTATGCCCATTTTGAAAATGAAGTTAAGAACAATCCCACATCTGAAAATATCCAAAGAATGAGAGACCTTCTAAATTGTGCCGGTCTTGGTGGTGGTGACTCAATAACTTTTTTAGAAAAATTAAAAGAATATTCAGCAGAGAAGTAATATAATAAATACTTCTTTAAGCCCCAATTCCGAAATGTTGCTTTAAAAATATAATTAATTAATAACAAACGACTAGCACATCTTCTTCAAACCATTAAAAAATCCCTCACTATATTTAGTGGGGGATTTTGTTATCTTTTCTTTATAATTCTGCATTGGCCGCCGCTCTGGTCTGCGGTCCAAACAAACCATTAACCGGCGTAATCTGATGATCTTTTTGAAACTTTTTAACCGCTTCTTTTGTCATACTATAAAAATTACCAGTATTTAAACCAGTAGCTAAATAGCCTTTACTAATTAAAAATTCTTGCATTCTTCTAACTTCTGCGTTTATCATACCATAAGATAAATCTTGATTAAAAGCGCCAGAAATTGTTGCAGTTGTATTTGTCAGTGCACCCCCTATTCTAAGGCCATATTTTCTATGCGTGCCCGGTTCAGTAATAATATTACGATAATTTTTTAACTGACTTGGGCCAGAAATATATTCATAACCAGCTGGTGCACTCCAAACACCGCTTATCACTGGCACCGACGCCCCTCCTATTCTAAGGCCATATTTTCTATGCGTGCCCGGTTCAGTAATAATGTTACGATAATTTTTTAACTGACTTGGCCCAGAAATATATTCGTAACCAGCTGGTGGGCTCCATTGACCACTTGTTACTGGTACAGGAGTTACTGAAGTTGTTGTTTTTTTACCAAACAAACCAAAAATAGTAAAATGATCAACTTCGACTATAACTGTTTTCAGGTTAGTATTTAAAATACCATCAACTTCTACCCATTTATTATTAATCTCATCCCAATAATAAATCTTTAAACTATTTTCATCTATACCGCTAATGTCTGCGCTGGTATAACCAAAAGTCAAAGTCACTTTTTTAGTAAAAGTCGTTACTATTGTATCGCCGTTCGTGATAGTAAAATCATAAACCTGACTTGCTATCGCACTATAATTAGTTACTGGTACACCATGGCCAGATGATGTTTTAGGCACTATATTTAAAGATGTATTGCCACTCAACAAACCAGCTGGAATAGCTAAACACGCTCTTTTGTCTGTTGTACAAATTAAACCACCGCTTTCACCACCTATTGTTTTTGCCACCGATTGAGTACCAATGGCTGGTTGCGCATTAGTCACTGCTGGGCCACTAGAACCACCGCCACCACCTCCAGTACTAGAAGTAGAACCGCCGTCACACAAAGCCGTACCCGGAGTAAAAGTTATTGTGGTGTCACTTCCGCCACTAGGCACAGAATAAGTAATCCACGAACCAGTTGCATCACAAGTATTTAAAACAGAACCAGACAGATCGTTGTTTAAAATATATTTATCAGGTGAATGCAGGGTTATTGTTCCACCGGCCGAGATAGTAAAAGCTATAGTACTTTCTGTTACCGTCATCGAATTAAAAGTACTGTTGGTTTTTAAGACCAAAGTCATTGATGGATTAGTCAAAGTAATATTAGTATCTTCCGAAATAGTCACATCATTACTCGCTCGAACAAAACCCAAAGGCAAAAACAGTAAAAAAATTAAGCTAAAAATTATTTTTGACATATTCTTTGCAATTAATAAATAATTTATTTACAAGTACCAGCTTCTATTTTAAGAGTACCGGCATTAATATAAATAATATAAGAAGTTCCTTCCACATCTTTCATTTCTATACATGAACTACCATTAGCGCCAGTGGCATCAGCTTTAATTTTTAAAGTGGTGGTGGCCGCCGTGGTCTCTGTACCAATTACAAGATCTGCAGTAGTAGTGGCATTAGCAGTAATAAAAGTAGAAGTGGCTATTACAAAACCATAATCTTGACTGGCAGTGCGCCATGGAGTAGAAGTGGCAATACCAATTCTGCCTCTGATGGTTGTACCAGTGCCATTTAAACCATCGCCAAAAAGAATGTTGCCGATATTTAAAGTATAGTTTGAAGTAGCTGCTGGCGCGTCAATGTCATAACCAATCACGATATTATTTGAGCCAGTGGTCAGATTGTCACCTGCTTTATAGCCCAAGCCCATATTGCTATTGCCTGTTCTAATAGCTACACCTGCTTGGTAACCAACCCAAGTACTGGAAGAGTTGGAATAAATTGCACTGGAATTACCCCTGCCAGCCTGATAGCCAAGAGCCGTGTTAGCAAAAGATTGGGTCCAAAGATAGCCCAAGGCCATATCACCGACAGCAGTATTCCATGATCCATTTACATTATAAATCAAGGCGTCTGACCCAACAGCGACATTCCCGCTGACCGTGGCTCCATAATATCCAGCTTGATATCCAACAGAGATATTACGTGTCCCAGTTGTGTTGGCCCAGCCAGCATAATAACCAAGAGCAATATTAGAATCGCCTGTAGTATTTTTCTCCAAGGCCTGTCTCCCCATTGCTATATTATAAAAACCAGTAGTATTTTCATACAGTGGATAATAGCCTATCGCTATATTGTCAAAACCCAAAGTATTGCTAAAAAGAGCACTATCACCAATAGCCACATTATATCCAGAATAATCCCAAGTACCGGTTCTTTTCGCATTATATAAAGCCCGATAACCAATACCAATGTCAGCGATGGTACTAGTAGCAGTATACCCAGCCTGGTAACCAATAAAAATATTATTGGTCCCACTGTTATTCAAATCCTTTCCCGCTTCTGTGCCGACAGTAACAGAATAATTAGTGGATGAAGCATTAAGTACCTGCAAATCGTTTTGATAGATAATACCCTGGCTTCCTAAATACACACTACCAGTAGAAACATCGCCACTAACTGTGGTGGCCGCTTCCAAACCATGGAAAGCAGAAATTAAAACAAAAAAAATAATTAAAGGCAAAAAAGGAAAAAATTTTTCGCCAGAAAAAAAGTTTTTCATAAAATAAAAAATTTTAATTATGGATAAATACATTGTAACATATTAATTAAAAACAAAAAAACGCCTGTCCTATTTATTTATAATTAATACACCATGCTCTCCCTATAACTATCGGGGCAAACGCCTGCTTAAAAATCCGCCAGCTATCTGCCAAAGTCAGATAGTCGCAAGTGAAATTAATTAAAAAAAGGCCTTTATCTCAAGTCCTTCTTTCATCTAAACTTTGCCAAAATTTTTAAGCCTTAATTTTTTGGTACGCCGTACGGGATTTTCACCCCGCCATATGCGGGGCAAGCCTGTGACCATCTGCTTAAAAGTCCGCCGCTGGCGGATCTACCGGGTTGATTTTTTATAATTTAATTCTTATACTTTTTATCTATAATATTTCTTATAAATTTTCTACCTTGAAATGTTTTTAATTTTTTTTCTCTCAATATTGCTTCTTGTCTGGTTGGGGATCCTTCTTTATGTATAAGCTGCCAGTAGCCACTATTAAGTCTAGTAAATGATGTTTTCTTATTTGGTAACTCAGAATTATGTCTCTTAAGACGTTTCTCTAAATCACTTGTATAACCAATGTATATTTTATCTCTTATTTGATTATAAATAGCGTAAGCAAAAAACATAAATATAACTTTACGCCGTACAGGATTCGAACCTGTGACCATCTGCTTAAAAGGCAGTTGCTCTACCGGGCTGAGCTAACGGCGCATGA
>DAIUDD010000007.1:25503-40032 GCA_036845805.1 Patescibacteria group bacterium
TTTATTTTAATGACCATCTGCTTAAAAGTCCGCCGCTGGCGGATCTACCGGTCCGTACGCCAACTGGCGGACGGATAACGGCGCATGATTTATTTTAATGACCATCTGCTTAAAAGTCCGCCGCTGGCGGATCTACCGGTCCGCCGGCTGGCGGATAACGGCACGCAAAAATATCTTTTTTAATATAAAACAAAAAAAATCTTTAGTCAAGAAAAAAATCTCAATTTTTCTTACCATCCGGCCTAAAGGCCGGAATTACATTAATCTTAATTCTTAAATCATAAATCAATTTTTTATTTTTCCTTTCAAATATGTCTCTATCAGCTTATCTAACCCCCCGTCTAACACCGCCTCCACTTCTGCTGTTTCATAATCCGTGCGATGATCTTTAACCAACTTATATGGTTGTAACACATAAGAACGAGCTTGATTGCCCCAAGCTGCCTCGGAAAATTCTCCCCTGATTCTTTTCCTTTCCTCTTCTTCCTTGGCCTCATTATACTGTTTAACTTTCGCCGCCAAAATTTTTAAAGCTGTTTGTTTGTTTTGTAATTGTGATCTTTCGTTTTGACAACTGACGACAATACCCGTTGGTTTATGTTTTACTCTGACTGCCGAATCAGTAGTATTCACACTTTGGCCACCATGACCCGAAGAACGAAAAGTATCGATTTCCAAATCTTCTTCTTTAAGTTCATAATCTGTTTCATTGGCCAGCTCTGGCAAGACTTCCACCAACGCAAAAGAAGTATGGCGCATTTTTTCCGCGTCAAATGGTGAAATTCTAACTAACCGATGCACTCCAGCCTCACTTTTTAAATTACCATAAGCATAAAGCCCGACGACTTCAAAAATTACTGATTTTATCCCTGCTTCACCACCAACTTGCCGCTCAATAATTTTAACTTTAAATTCTTTCCTTTCGCTATAACGCAAATACATGCGCTCGAGCATTTCTGCCCAATCCATTGCATCCACTCCGCCCGTTCCCGCATGAATGGCTAAAAGAGCATCGTTTTTATCATAAGCCCCGCTCATTAAAAATTTCACTTCTAATTGTCCAAACATTTGCTCCAGTGCTAAAAATTTTTCTGTTATTTCTTTAGTCAGAGAATGATCTTTCTCTTTCTCTGACTCATCAATTAATAATTTTAATTCTACCAACTCTTTCTTTAACAAATTAAACTGTTCCAATTCTTGTTTTAAAATGGCCAATTCCTGACCAATCTTTTTTGCTTGTGCTTGATCTTGCCAAAAATCAGGTTGATTCATCTTATCTTCTAACTCTAAAATCTGCTGCTGTTTTTGCGGCCAATTAAAAATTTCTTGCCACTCATTCAAATCAACCAACATTTTTTCGATTTTAATTTTCATTTCTTCCATGTTATTTTTAATAATTTAATGCGCGGAAAAAAACATAATTACTAATGCTAAAATAAAAAATAAAAATAAAAGTAGTGATTTTTTAAGATTTAATTCCTTGTGCAATTCTGGCACCAAATCCACGGCGGCAATATAAATAAAACCGCCGGCCGCCAGAGGTAATAAAACCTGATTAAAACTGGGGACATAATGTATTAAAAAATAACCAGCCAACACGCCAATTAAAGACAAAAATGCCGACAATAAATTATATAATAACGCTGTCCGCGCCCTAAAGCCAGCATACATAATCACGCCCAGATCGCCAATTTCTTGGGGAATTTCATGCAACGCAATAGAAAAAGAAACCACTACTCCCAATCCAGGATTAGCGGCAAAAGCAGAAACAATTACCAAGCCATCAATTAAATTATGAACTCCGTCACCAATTAAATTTAAATAACCCAGGTGTTTTAATTTATCAGCCTCGCAATTCTGTTCATGGCAATGGTGCCAGCGCAAAACTTTTTCTAAAATAAAAAAAATAACCATGCCTGTCACCACCCAAACAAAAATTTTTTCTGTCTCACTTTCTGGAGCTAAAGCCTCGGGAATTAAATGAAAAAAAGCGCCGCCGAGCATTCCTCCGGCCGCAAAACTAATTAAAAAAAATATCGTGCGGCTAATTAATTTTCTTTTTAATAAAAAAAATATTCCGATCAAAGAAATTAGACTGACTACCAAAGCCGCTATAATTGCCTGGGCCAAATAAGACATAATTATTTTATTATTATTTTAATTTATCATATTTCCCCTTAATAAGCAACCTCTTCTTAAAGCGCTGGCATTTATGCTAAGTGCTTTTTTATTTTTCCTTTATTTCTTAAATCTAGTTTCTAATTTTATCGCCTATCGGCGAGTCTATTAACCGCCCCCTCTCCGATGTTCATCGGAGTGGCCCCGCCTTGAAAAGGCGGGGACTATCTATTTTATTCTTAAATCGTAAATCTTATCTCTTTAATCTTTGTTATTTTATGACTATATCTCCCTCCTCATCTGTCCTTAAAACCTCGACGCCCACTCTTTCTAATCGCCTAATAATTCTTAAGCTCGGATGGCCAAACTTATTTTCCCCCACCGAAATTATGGCTTTTTCTGGGCTAATATTAGATAAAAAATCCTCGCTGGAAGAATATTCAGACCCATGATGCCCAACTTTTAACACAAAAACATCCTTTAGTTTATCAGCTATCCTTTGGTTTAAAAACTTCTCTCCTTCTGCTCCCCGATCAGCCATTAATAAAAATTTTCTCCTGCTTAAATCCGTCCATAAAGCCACTAATGATAAATCATTTTCTAAATCGCGACTATTTTTAGACAATTCTTCTTCTGGATAAAAAATTTCTAATTGCCCTTGCATAAAATTAAAAACCATGTCTTGATTAATATTTATTACTTCCGCGCCTTGTTCCTCGGCCGCCGCTTTTTTAAAAGCTAAAAAAGCTGGTTCTGAATTTTCATTTCTGTCATTCCAAATAATTTTTTTAACAGTGTATCTTTTTAAAACTTCAGCTAAACCCGCGCTATGATCAGCATGCGGATGTGTTAAAATCATTAGTTCAATCGAGCGGTCATAAATTGGCATTCGGGCACTTAACTGCGACAAAACATTACTACCCGGCCCACCATCAATTAAAATCTCATTATTGCCCGGTAAATTTATTAAAGCCGCGTCGCCTTGACCCACATCTAAAAATACCACCTCCTGTTTTTTATTTTCATAAAGATAATAAAAATAACAGCCCGCTATGGCTATTATTAAAAAACAAATTATAATTCTATTTTTGGCCGCCATAAAATTTAAGGCAAATAATCCAACGGATTAACCGGAATGCCATTTTTTCTAATTTCAAAATGCAAATGTGGACCAGTCGACATCCGCCCAGCGCCCGGGGTACCTGGCATGCCACCCGAATAACCAATTAATTGTCCGGCAGTTACAAATTCATCTGGCTCTACCACCATGCGCACCAAATGGCCATAAACCGTGGAAAAACCATCCGCATGAATAAGCATAATATAATTATAACCCATGCCGGCATTCCTCACTGTGCCCACATAACCCGAGGCCGCCGCCACTACTGGCGAGCCCTGAGCTGATTTAATGTCAATCGCCGGATGTTCAAAAACATAACGAAAAGGATAATCCGGATCGTGAAAAGTTGATGTGATAATCTGTGTCACCGATGGCCAGCTAAAAATCGCCGCGCCCAAAGACTCTAATTGATTTTTATTCTGAGACAATTTGGCGCGAATCTTCTTTTCCAGAGTCACAATGTCGGCATTAATGCTACTTTGTTCCGCCTTTAACTGCGCCACTAAAGAAGAAAATTTGGCCTCCGAATTTTTACTTTCTGTTAACAAGCTTTGTTTAGCATACGAGCGCGTCGCTAAATTATCTTTTTTTTGGTCTAATTCGTTTAAAAAATTCTCTAATTCTTTTTGTTTATCCGCTAATTGTTTTTTAGTATTTTCCAAATCAGCTTTCATCTTCTTTAAGCTGGCAATTGACTCCCCTGCCTCGCCTTGCATTACCGCCAAAGTATGCAAATAATTATAATACTCGGAAAAAGAATTAGTTGATAATAAAATCTCCACCGGACTCTTCTGATCCATTTTATTCATCTTGCGTATTAGCAGCGACAATTCATCTTTTTCGCTGGCCATGTTTTTTTCCGTATCTGCCAATCTTTCCTCGGTCGTATCTATTTCTAACTCAGTCGCGTCAATCTGATTATTTTTCAAATCAATCTCTGAATTCAATTTATCAATTTCACTGCTTAAAATATTAATCTGGTTGGCTAAAGAAAAAGATTGTTTGCGGTGATAATCTATATTTTTCTGGTATTCTTTAATCTGTTCTTCTAATTGATTAATCCGCGTCCTTTTTTGCGTTAATTCATCATTAATTAACTTAGTGTCAGTGGCGCTCATCACTTCCCCGCCAGCATTTTCTTCTGCTTGTAAAATATTATTAGTCGTGCAAAAAATAGCCAGCAAAAAAATAGCGCTTAACGCGATAAATCTTATCTTTAATATTTTTTTATCTTCAAACATAATACTATTATAGCATATTTTTCTTAAATCATAATTCTTAAATCATAAATCATTCTTATCTAAATTTTACATCTGGCACCACGCTCGTATTATTAACGGAAAAAGTTCCACTTGATCCAGTCGAACAATATGCTTCATCGCTACATAGATAAATCGTGTAATTTCTCGTCTGGCCATAATCACCTGCTACCACATCATAGGTCAAAGTAATAGGGTTGGTGCTAACAAAATCAGTGGAAGAAGCCCAAAAACCATCAGTACAATTTTGACTGGAAAAAGTAGCGCTTTTACATACCTTGCCCTTAACTTTCCGGTTAGTATCAGTACTGCTCCAATTAATTAAAAAACTAACCGACCGACCGGGATTGGTTGGATCAGGCGTATCAACCGCCGAACTAATCGCCGGGGTCGCATATGAAGTCACGGTAAAATTATCCAACTGCTGAGCAGACACGTCTTGAGTTGAAACTGCTACTGCCCCCATGCCAACGCCAGCATAACCAGCCGAGGCAAAAGTGGTATTAGTCACCGAAAGTGTCGTTGCCGCCCCATTTACTAAAACACTAATAGTCGAGCCAATACAACTCAAAGTTACCGTTGAGCCATCAGCAATGCCGACATTAGCTGTAGTATCAATTGTCGCCCAGCCGCCAGCGGTTGTACTAATATACAAATCCGAATCTGCTTCATTCCATACTACTGCATACATATTATTAGCATCCACTATCCGGCAAGCCAAAATATTCATATTGTCTACCGTATCGCCATTGCTTTGAGTCACGCTCACCGTATAATCCGCGTTGGTGATAGCACTATTAGTCCGAAAGAGCTGGCCCTCAGAATCGCCACAACCACCGCCCACAATCGAATCCGCTGCACTAATATTATCATTAGTCGCGTCTACATATAAAGCACAACTGCCCGTCGTGATCAAAGCCGTATAACCGCCACCGGTTTCTGGCACGCGGGTAGCTAAAGTTTTATCAGCCGCTTCCGTAAAAGTATCACTAAAATCTGTCAAGCTATCCACCGCAATCTGCCACTGGCGTTTCTCTAAAAATATCTGTTGCCCATCGTTTGCCCAAAATTCCATCGGCCCCAAAAGATAAAAATCCGGAGACACCTCCGGCGCCAGATAACTATAAACAAAGTCATAAGTTTGGCCAGCTTGCCAATTTACCTGCCAAACAAGGGTCTTTTTGCCCTGAATATCTTCCACTTTGCCCATCTGACTTTTTATCTCAAATTTTACCGGCACAATTTCCCTTATCACGCCAGAAAAATTTTCTCGCGGTGTTATTTTTATTTTTACTTCATACTCATTATCAACCGGATAAATACGAGTAGCTGTCTGTCTCTCAATTATAAATAATTCATTTTCTCTTGCTTCAAAATAATCTTCAATATTATAAACGCCATTAGGTGTTTTCGCTGTCAGGTTCATCTGATAAACACCCTCAACGCCAACCTCATAATTAGCCTCGTAATCCGGCCGATTGGTTTTTTTCTTTTGTTTACACTCTTCATTAACCATAATTGACCCATCTTTGGTCCCCAAAATTTTTATTGCCCCTCTTGGATCTTCTATTTTTAATTCCACCTCAGCATCACACACCATCTCACCCTCTTCATCCAAAACTGCCAATGCTAGATTGGCTGTTTCGCCCAGTTGATAAACTGCCTTATTAGGGTTAATTGCCAAAACACCCCACAGAAAATCCTGCTTAATATTTCTCACCCCCGTAGGCGTATTAAAACTGGCCTTGACTGTATATTTGCCCGGCACAAATTCGCCATTTTTTGGTTTCATCTGTAATTGATAATTTCCCTTTTTCTCCGCCACCAAATTTAATGAAAAATTTTCTATTTGTTCTTTTTGATTCTGATCAACAATTTCTATTTTAGCCTCGGCCAATATTTTATTTGTGTCTATTTTTTCATTGCCTAAATTCAATAAAACCGCCACTACTCCGCCCGCTGGCACCGCTGGCGCCTTGGTTCCTTCTTTAATGACGGTAATGCCTTTTGTTGTCTCTACTAGAGGATTATTCGCCCGCCAGGTCAACCATCCACTAACCCCGACCACGACCAAAACCACCACGCCTATCAAAACGCTCTTTTTATACTGATAAATTTTTTTCCGCCATCTACTCATAAATAATTTTTAAGTTTTAAGTATAAATTTAGAATCAAGTTTAAAATATTAAAGTATTCGCTTTAAACTTCAATCAAATTTCAAACTTCGGACTTTATTCTTGTTTTTCCCCACCCCTACCATCTATAGTAGAAACCGCCTTGCCAAATATTAATGTCAATTCCTGGGCTTCTTGCCACAACATCCTTAATCCTCGCTTTCTATCTTCATTTACACACCAACTGAGCATTCTAAGCCAGTGCTTGGTTTCTTGTGCCTCTTTTTTACAAATAAATATTTTGTTTCTAAAATCCTTCTTTGAACTGGCACCGTTTGCTTCCATATAATTAGCTCCAATACTGGTACTAGATCTTATTAATTGATTAATTATTGATTTGTTAATATTGCTTTGTTCGGTGGCTTTACAAAATCTAATCACCGCCTCTCCAAATTTGGCCGTTCTTTCCTCTAGATCAAAATTTTGTCTATAATTATCCATAAATATTTTTAAATTAAAAACTTTAATATTCAATCAAACTTCAAACTTCTGGCTTCAAACTTGTATTTTATTATCTCACCCTTTTACCATCCCTCAAATTTATGTTAGGCATCAAATTACCTTACTTTCAACCTCCCGCTCAACTTTACTCTATCAAATAAGATTTGAGCCTATTCTTTAAGAACATCTTACCATAAAATGTTTTTAAATACTTCTCTCTATGAATCACATCTTGTTGATTTAAAGAAGCTTCATAGTAGATTAACTTTAACGGTATTATATCTTTTGTTGATTCAACCTAACCTCTATTGTGTTGCTCAGATCTTAATTTTAAATTTTTTGTATAGCCGGTATAAAATTTACTATTTTTAAGAGATTGTAATACATAAATATAATAAAACATATTATTCTCTAAAAATTTAAAATTATTTGACAAGGTTAATATTCGACATCACACTAACGCACCTTTAATCCTCCCCTGACTTTAATATTGGGTATGACACTTTGCGCATTAACCGAAAAAGTGCCGCTTGTCCCGGTTGTACAACCCGCATTATTATCACACACAAAAGCCCAATAATCTCTAGTCTGACCAGCGTCTCCCGCTACCACATCATAAGTTACTACTGCCGGATCGTTTAATGTAAAAGCAGTGGAAGACGCCCAATAACCATCATCACAATTTTGACTGGTCAATGAATTCGTCTTACAAATCTTTATCTTTACCATATCCCCAGTATCTGTGTCACTCCAATCAACTATAAAACTAACCGACCGACCCGGATTAGTCGGATCAGGTGTATCTGTCACCGTTGTAATCGATCCTGTCACATTATAAGTAATACTCAAATATGGATCAGCTGATGTTCCTGATTGTTCTGAGGTATATCCTCTAAGATAATCAGCTGTATCATTAGTAATCGTATGATTATCAAGATCGTGTCCTTCCCTAAGCCCCAACTCAGTATAACCAGTCAAGTCAATCCAGCCAATACCGGTGGCATTTAAACTAAAGGTTGTATAACCAGAAGTCCCAATTGTGCCCAAATCTGTATCTGTGCTCCCTTCGGTGGTTCCAATCGCATCATAATCTGCCGCGACCAAGCTGGTACTACTTGCTTGGGTACTTTGCAAAACGTTTATATAATCATACCCATCATTATCAGTATTAATTTTTTCTATAAAATAAACATATAGAGTGGCGGCAGAAACACTAGCCGTATCAGGCAAACCAGAAGTATCAGTTGGTATAAAAGCTCTGTTGATAGTATATCTGTCTTCACCCGTGTCTTGTGAGGCCCCAGCCCTAGCATTATCAGCCGCCGTAGTCTGACCGCCGGTTGCCGTAGCTGCACTACGGGCCTCACTCCAACTCCAAACACTATAACTCAAAAAACCATCTCCACCCTGCCCATCAGACAAATAATAACTACCGCTAGAATCTGTGTAAACCGGATACTCTGCTGTTTCCAAAAAATCCTTTGGCAAAATTTTAGTAAAATATATCTTGCCATTCTGGTTAGATATTTTTACCTTGATATCTTCCACGCTCCCCTTATTATCCCAGACTGTAAACTTCCTCAAAAAAGAAGCCCTGCTGCCTAATTTTATAATACCAATTTCTTCTGAAGTAATTATCTCTTCACTACCATCCCACTCTTCTCCATTTATTATCAATTTCTCTCCAGAATTCAATTTTAGTTCAAAAGGTATTTCTAAATCTCTACTCAAATCATTGGGTCTCTGATTTAACTTTATATATTTAAACATACCCACATTGCCTGCCATTAATTCCAAATCGTTGGCCGCCCCAAAAGCATCCTTATAGATAACCTTCTTGTCATGCCAAATATCGCTACTATCGGTCACCAACCGCCCCCCCACGTGTTCTGCAATTGGCTTCATCATAAAAGATGTCCCCCCACCCTCATATGTATTTTCAAATTCTATCCACTCATCAGCATACTTTGGAAAAACTGATTTGTACGAGGCCTTTTCTTGAACCCAGCCATTGTCTGTCTTTTGTAGTGTCGTGTCTGCCAATTGATATTCGCCATTTTCATCTCGATAATTTATGTGCCCCACGTGGGCCATCGTTGTATACGAACCGTCATCATTTAGAAAAGTCATCGAGTTATATGATCTTTTCTCGCTCAGCTCTTGAATCATTCTAGGCATTTTTTCCACGGTCGGATCCACTAAAATCGGATATTGATGATTTTTTATCCACTCCTTATCTAGTGTTAAAATTAATCGGTCTCCCACTATCTCTGCCCTTACTTCGCCAACATCCACCCCCCCTTTATCTCCCCCTTGGTAAGGGGAAGATTGAGTGGGGGTCTCTACCATATATGGTTTAGGTATTTTAAAAAACTTACTCCTTTCTTTGCTATATTGTTTCATTCTTTCTGCCGAGATATCATCACCATCACTCGAAAGCATACTTTCTACTATTTCATCTTTACTACTAATAATAATATTGCCTTCGCCATCAAATTCCCAATTAAAATTTTGCGTATCTATTTTGTATTCAAAACTATCCGGATGGTTCGCTGATTTTAATATTAATGATTCTTTGAGTTTATTTGAATATTTTATTTGTTCCACATCAGTCCCCGGATAAGCCTCAAAATATTTAATTACTCCATCAGCTAAAACGGTTTTCTCTCCACCCATCGCATTAACTGGGGTAATATTAAGCACCTGATCTAAAACCGTAATAATTAATGATTTTTGATAATCATCTGGTTGAATTACTTTCATCACCGCTCCTTCTTCTTTTTTATCATCATAATTTTTATCATTAACAAACCACCAACCCAAACTCGTCCCCAAAATTAAAACCACCATTACCACTATAAACATCTGCCAAGTAATTTTACCTTGCTGATTTTTTATCCAATTATACATATTATATATGATATATACATTATTATATATATTACTGGTTTGTCATTCTGAACGCCAAATTAAATGTAAAATGTAAATCTCAAAAATCAAATCCTAAATCCTAATTTCCAATCAAATCCTAAACTCAAAGCTCAAATTATTTTTTTGTCATTAATATTTTGGATTTTTTTTGACATTGGAAATTTGGATTTAATTATGTGTGATCATTTTCCATTTTGCCCGCCTCGCTTCGCTTGGCGAGGCCGAGGATTTTTGATTTTTAAATTTTAAATTAATTATGGCATTACCTCTACCGCCGGTATCTCTGTAGCTGGCGTTTCGCTAACGACAATTTCATCTGTACTGGGTTCGCTTGTCACCGGCGCCTCGCTGACTGTAATTTCACTTGTACTCGCCGTTGAGCTATCTGTCTCGCTAATAGTCGGTGTTTCTGTTTCTGTCAAAGCGGAGTCACTTTCAGTTATTCCCGGTTCCTCAACCGGTTCGCCTTCCACATTATTTGTTCCCTCTGGTAAAACATCAGTGATTGTTTCTGCGGTACTAGTTGTTGATGATTCTTCTTCCACCACCACTTCCGTTGTCGTCGCCTCTGTATCGGTCGTATTATTTATTGGTTCGGTGAAATAAATCGGCTGATAATTAGAATTGGGCAAATTCAATCCCGCTTGATATTCTTGTGCCGAAAGTGATGGCATCAGCAAAAGCGCACCACTTGATTCCGCCACCGCTATGGCTTGAATATAATTGCTAATTTTTTGTTCTGGCACATTAGTTAAAGAAACCAATTCTTTTTCCGTACTCGAAGATGTGCTGTTGTTTTCCATGCCAACCATCACCTGTTCTAATGAAGATAAATAATAAGTCATGCCCGGCACTAAATTCTTAAATCCACTAATTGTTCCACCAATAGCCACCTTAACCCGCCGAGTTATACCCAAAGCCAAATCTTCTTCTGCCGTGGTCTCTATAATTTCCACTACCAAGCCAATGGCTGGTTTAAAGATGCCTTCTGCTCCTACCACATCACTATAAGCGCGGGTTACCATAAATTCACCCGAAATATTAACCGCTTCGCCAATATTCAAATCCGGACCACTTGGATCTACCGCATATTCTTTAATTATTGCGCCAGTCAATTCTAAACTACTCTTAAATTTAGCTGGGCCTAAAAATTCAGCCGTCCCAATCACTAATACTTTGCCAGTAATTATTAAATCTTTAACCGCCACATTGCCTTGATAATCATAATCTTCCACCTTAACTTTCTCCACCGTATTAATATTATCAACTACTGCTATTTCAGCCTCGTCCCAAACATTTACCACGTTATTTCTAATTGCCAGTAATACTGCAATCTTTCCGCCCTCCAACCCAATTAATTCTTCTGGCGTTTCTGTGGCTGTCTCTAATAATGTTTCACTCCCGGTGCCCACAAAATCTTCTAAAGCCACACCAATGGTGCCGGCTTTTTTATCTGTCGCTTTCATGGCAAAGCCCGGTCTTGAAGCTGTAGTTAATAAATCTCCTTTTCTAATCGCGCCATTTTCCAAAGAAACTTTAACCAAAACTGTACCGCTTAAAGCCAATGGTCTAATTAATGTTGTTTCTTCAGTAGTGGTGGCCTCTGTTTCTGTTGCTACTTGCGCCACCACTCCCAAAATTTTATTAGAATTTTTTTCATGTGCCTTAACCGCCACGCCATCTTGATCTAGATCAATAACCAACACATCGCCGGTTTCTGGCAAGCTTGTCCATTCGCTCGGATCAATCGTTTCAAAAGTATCGGTGGCATAATCAAAATTAACTTCTGTTAATTCCAAAGCACGCACTTTTATTTCTTCCGCCATATCACCAGCGCCCAAAACCACATTATTTAAATAAGCGGTGTCGCCAACCTCTAAATCATCTCTAACCAAGACATCGCCCGAGGTGGCCATTGCACCTGAAGTTGCCGTGCCACCGCCAAAATTATTATAATCAAAAACCATTGTTTGATCCACTGGCACCCCTACCGTCATTGGTCCCTCAACCACTACTTTGGCCACCTTACCATCAGTTGGATTTTCCAACACTATTATTGAATCTTCAGTCGCCGAAGCCTGCAATAATAGGGCTGATTCTTTGGCTTCAATAATTGCTCCTTTATCATTTATATATAAATCTAATACTCCATCACTGGTGCCAGCCAAAGTCATCTTATCATTAAAAATAGTTTTATTATTCATCTTTACTGGTCCGCCAAAAGTAGTTTCTCCAAAAGTTTGTAAAGTTCCGCTCACTAATAAATTATCAAAGGTCGTCGGCGCCTGATTTGGTTCATCAATTACCACTATTTCCGTACTAGTACTATTATCTACCACCATTAATTCTGTTGTTGTACTGTTATCCAATACAGTTAAAGTTGTCGCTTCATTAGGAACTAACTCCGCATAGCCAGTATTAATCAAAACCAAAACCTTGCCCTCGTCATTATTTAATGAACTTAAAGCTCGGCCAATCATCATGCCCGAACTGGTCGCTTTTTGCGCCACGCCCGGAATTTCCGAAACTGTCAGCCAATCACCAACCTCAATTGGCTCAACCCCATCTAAGGTTGTTGCCTTAACTGGCACGCGCCCAGCCAGCGCTAATAAATAGGCATTATCTGGATTTTCATCTTTTAGATGTCCTCCAGCAATAAAACTCGGGTCTTCAGAAATAATACCAGCTAATTTACCCCGTTTATTATTTACTGCCTTTTCAAAAATTGGTTCAGAAGAAGTGGCGTTATCTGCTGGCATCATTACCACATCACCAGATGACAATTGATCATAAGATAAAATATATTCGGCGTAATCAGGCGCCGTACTTGCTACTTGTGTACCTTTTGTTGTCCATTTACCACCAATATCTAATGAAGCTAAAGTAGTAGTGCTGCTATCTATTCTTAATTTATCGCCCCCAGCTGCTGGCGCCCAATAAATATGTGGATTAGCTGAATTTAACGTCAAATTACCAGTCGTAGTGGCATTACCAGTATTAGAATCAATCCAAAATTTTTGCACCCCCGAACCATTTTGAATATTTAAAGCAGTGGTCGAAGAAATATTCATCAGTAATCCACCAGCGGCAGTAAAGCCAGATAAAAATACGCTGGAAGAATTATATAAATTTAATAAATTGGCGCTCTGCGCCGCTACCGCGGTTAAATCAATTCCGGCGGAAGTAGAAGCGGAATCAACTTGAAATTTAGCATTACCCGAACCGTCCTGTACATTAATTGCGGTGGTGGAAGAAATGTTCATTAACAAACCACCATCAGCGGTAAAAGCAGTCATGATCGCGCCAGTGGAACTGGCAATTTGAAATAAATTAGCCGTCGCTCCAGAAAATCCTTGGATTGATAAACCCGTAGTAGCCGCCGAGGCCTGCACTACTGTTAAAGTATTATTAACTCTTAAAGTGGAATCAAAAGTAGAACTGGCTTTAACAAAAATGCCGGCGGAAGAAGACGTTGGAGTTAAAGCATTAGTCCAAATTGTTTCCCAAGCACCAGGACCTCCGGACGATGAAGATGGCCACGCTGTTTTACAATCACCCTGGATGCATAAAGTATCAAAATTAGAAGTAGTCGCGTTTAAAGTTGTAATTCTGGTTTCACCCAAAGTTGTTAAACCAGAAACCGTAAAAGTTGTTAAATCTAAAGTGCTAGTCGCATTTAATTTAGAGTCAAATTCACTCTGGAATCCAGCCCAGGTAGAAGTAGTGTTCCAAAAATTTTGCTGCAATGTTGTAAACCCAGCTCCCGAGACCGTACCATCAACCGAAAAAGTTCCTCCCACGTGGCCATTACCTTGGGTAAATAGTCCTCCGGTAGAGGAAGCATAACCACCAACATACAAACTATCAGTAGTAGAAGCACTAGCTGATTTAAAAGTATCAACTAGAGATGAGGTCGCATTAAGCACTGCGATCCGGCCATCACTAATAGTGGTTAAACCATTTAATATTGAAGCGGTATTGACTGTTAAGTTATCAATGTTTGTGGAAGTGGAATTTAATACTGCGATCCGGCCATCACTAATTGTGGTTAAACCATTTAAGGTTGAGGCAGTATTAACAGTAAGATTATCCATGGTGGAAGAGGTGGCGTTGAGTACCGCAATGCGACCGTCTGCAATCGTAGAAAGTCCATTTAAAGTAGCGGCATTAATAGTGGCACCAGTATTGACTGTTAAGTTATCAATAGTGGTTGAGGTCGCATTGAGAACTGCGATTCTGGCATCAGTAAAAGTATGTAGGGCTGTCCATTCAAAAGTATCACCCTCGTTAATTTCATCATCGGAAATGCTGTCTGCTGGCACAGTGATGCCAGTATTTACAGTTAGATTATCCATGGTAGAAGAAGTGGCATTCAATACTGCGATTCTTCCATCAGAAATTGTGGTTAAACCATTTAAAGTTGAGGCGGTGTTAACAGTAAGATTATCCATGGTGGAAGAGGTGGCGTTGAGTACCGCAATGCGAC
>DAIUDD010000008.1:0-39631 GCA_036845805.1 Patescibacteria group bacterium
TCAGCAGGTACAGCCACCGCGGAGACTTATAATTATTTTGCTTCACAAATTTCTTCGCCCCAGCGGGTGTTTGATTATTTAGTAACTTTGGCTTTATTACTTTTTTGTTTAATGACTGCTAAGAAAGCTGGAGTGATGGGCGCGGATTTAGCCGGTAAGTTTATGGGTAAATTAGAAAATGCCGGCAAGTGGGTGACAAAGAGACCAAGTGTGTGGGGAAAGAAAGGCTGGGAGAGGGCCAAGGTTTCGCATGTGGGCGAAGGTGTGCGGGCTTTGGTGCAACGGGGTAAAACCAGTGGATTGGGCAGAGCACTTGGCGGGGATAAAGAGTATTCAAAAGAACAAGCAGATTTACGCAGAGCCAGAATGACAGAGTTGTTAGGCGGCAAAAGAGGCGCGGGGGCAATGAGAGAATTTCAGTATAAACAAGCCATGAAAACACAAAAAGAAATGCAAGAAAAAGGCCAGTTAGAAGGTGGCGAGGACGCCTTAAGACAACTTTTTAAAAATGCTGTTGGCGCTAAAAAAATGGATGAAGCCAGAGCAATTATGTTGAAGATGGCCAGTTCTAAAGATGCAAATTTAAGAACAGAGGATTTAGAAACATATCGAGAAGCAATAGGAGTACAAAAGGAAAATAGTGGTTCACGCGAAGAAGAGGATTATAAGAAATTTATGGAAGATTTAATGAGCGCACAGAAATCTTCTGGCGACAGTATGGCGCAGTTTAAATTTGGAGTAAAAAGAGATTCACAAGGCAGATTGATTTATATGGACAACATAGAAGATGAGGTAAGAAAGAAATTTAGCGAAACAAAAGAGGCTGATTTTAATAATGGCGGAATAATTAAAGCTTTTGATGAGACAAAGCCAGAATTTTTAGCGATTTTAGATGAATTAAACAAAAAAAAGAATATGCGTGCTTTGAATCAAGACGGTCGAGACAGTTATGCCAAAATTGTTCAAAGAGTATTGGCTAGAGCAGAAGCAGGCGAATTAACTTTGAATGAAGATCAGGTGGCAAATTATAGAGAACTCTTTGAGAAGCTAACAGCAAGATCTTTTAATAGAGATACAGGAGAAGCAAGGTTGATGCATAAAAGGGATTATAAAAAAAAGGTGGACGATCTGACTGGAATAATTGGTCTAACCACAGATTATGAAAAGGCGAATGATAGTGATAAGCAGGCAATGGAAGGCGCAGATACGGAGTTTGTAAGACTTAATAGTGATGGAGAGTTAAAAAAGATAAGTGAAAGTTCACAAAGAAAAAGACAAGAAAAACAAAGAGATGATTTGTTGTATGGCAGAGAAACTCCAAGCGAGTTTGATGAAGATTTTGAGGAAAATGTATTAAGGCCAACGGTTGGCAGGGGAGGGAGTGCAATTATGCCAGAAGTATATACTGCCGTGAATGATGCTAGGAGTGCAAATTTTACTGATTTTCATTTCCGAACACAAGGAAATGTTAAAAAACTTTATAATGATTTATTAACAGAAGCGAAAGCTAGAGGTAGTTCAGAAGTAGTTAACCCAGAAACAGGTGTAAATTATACTTATGAAGAAATTTTTGCAAATTCTGAATTGGGAAAGACTTTAGAGAGGTTGATTAATTTGTCTAAACCAACCAAATATCTTACTATTTCCCCCGGTGATCATGAAAAATATCGTCAAGCAACAGAGTTTTTGTTGGACAAGGTTAAGTTTTTAATAGAACGAGCTGATTGGAATGTGGGAGAAAGCGGTTTGGCTAAGAGAGTAAGCGGAAGAATAAAAAATAGAGTAGTAGAAAATCGAGTACTAAACAGAGACGAGCTAAGCGGAGCTAAGAGTGTGGCTAGAGACTTACAAGGTGCTAATTTGACTGGGCAAGAAAGAGAAAAAAAATTAAATAGTTTGATAACTAAACTAGAAAAAGCATTAAAACATTCGCAAAAACACAATCAAGACCAATTGTTTGTTGGCCAGCTAAGTGATTTGGTTAATAAAGCAAGATCTTTAGATGTTGGGACAAAAAAAGAAGATTTAGAAACCTTTATTACTCAAATTGATATAGTCTTAAATCAGGTTCAAGCTAAATAATTTATGGATAATTTAAAAGAAAAAATACAAGCGCATTTTTCTAAGCCCGAGATAATTAAAAATCTGAATGATTTTGTTTTGCAAAATTTTCCAGAAGAAAATATAAGAAAAAATTTTTTAGATATTTTGGAAGCCACAAAAAATGGAGATTTTAATTGCAATGATTTATTGGATTATATGAATGATTGGTTGGATATAGAAATGGAAAAAGCAATAGTTTTGGACGATAAATTGTTTGATTTGGTTTACGGCGATGTTTATAAAGAATTACAGGAATTATATGCTCAAAATAAAAAAGAAAAAGAGCAAATACAAGAAAGAGAGGAAAAGGAAATAACGAATTTAAAAAATACAGTGCCGGTTTTAGAGAGAAGATATAGCGAGTTTGCCAATAGTTCATTATTTCAAAATATTTTAGCGGGGGAAGAGATGATGAAAGCGAGATTAATGGGAGGCGACGGGCAAATCCAGGAAGAAGTTTGGAAAAATGAATTTTATAGTGCTATTAATGCCGGGGATCAAATTAAGACAGTAGCGGCTTTACGGGTAGCAGCCGGGGCGGGTAAACTGCGGCAGTTTTTTGGCAATGATCAGCGTTATTTGGATTTTTTTGGCGGTTATTTGGAGCGGCATCGGGGTATAAAAGCAGTGGATGATTTTAAGCAAGCACCGGCGGCTAAGAAATATCTAAGCGAATTTATCCAATTTGTGTTGGAAAAAAGATTGAATTTTAATCATGAACATAGCGCCATGATTGGGGCGGGACTTTCCGCTTTAGCGCAGGAGGCGGGGGAAAAAGAATACGAGAGTTTGGCATATGGGGATGAAGAGAAAGGGATGTTTGTGTGGGAGTGAGACTAGAGCCAAAGTGTTATAATGATAAGTTATTTATTAACGAGTTAGCGAGTTGGGAAAGAATTTAAAAACAAAAAGTATCAAATATCAAATTTTCAATGTCAAATAAATGTCAAAATCAAAATGATTAAATATTTAATATTTGAGCTTTGAATTTAATTTGATATTTGACATTAGGATTTTGAAATTATTTTTTAAATTAGTGTTCCGATTAGTGTTTATTTGTGTGTTAAATGGTATAATTAATAAATAAAGAAATGAGTCAGGCAACTATTTTAATTAAAAATAAAAGCGGACAGCTTAAAGCTGTGGATTTGGCGTCGGCAGGAATACAGGTAAAGCAGCAAATGCCCACTATGGGTGTGGGGGCGGGGCAAGCAAGCGATAAACAACAAGCAAAAGAAAAAATTCATGAGCAAGAGGTTAATTCCATGGCTCAAAGGAAAACCGAAGAAAATGTTGAATTAAAAAAAGAGACAGAAGAAATTTTAAAACCAATGGCTAAAGAAATGACCATGCCAGCGTTTTATTTTCACCGTGAAGACGAAGAAGAAGCAGCACAATATAAAAGTCAGGCCAATTTAAAACAAGCCGAAGATTATAGAGATCTGGTTCTCCATGTTGTAGAACAGATTATGAATGATAGCCGGGTAGTAGTAGAAAGGGGTGCCAGAGAAAGATTGGTTAGAGCGATGGAATCGCGTTTAAGAGAAGTTAGGGATTTATTAGAAACCAAAGAAGTTTTAATCCGGCCGGCGAATTTGGGCGGGGTGGGTTTAGATAAAGAGTCGGCAGGACGGGTAATGCGAGTGATGGAAGAATACCGTCTGCAATTATTTGAAAAGAAAGAAAAATCTTTTTTGGAAAAGAGGATCGAGCCAAAGGAAGTAAAAAATGAAACACCTTTAATTGAGAAGAGTGAGCAGCAGCCATTAACAGAAAGTCAGGAAATTAAATGGCAACAATCAGCGGAGAATTTAAAAGTAGAGCCGACTACCAAAACAATATCAGCGACAAAACAGTTGCCAGTGAATGTGCAAAAAGTAATAGAAGTGGCGCCACCAATAGCAACAAAATTAAGTTATGCGGAAACAGTAACACAGTCTTGGACCGCTGATAAAACGAGAAGTCGTTTAATGGGTCCGACAGAAGAGTTGGGCAGTATTACTTTAGAAAATTTTAGGGCTTGGGGTAAAAATATTAAAGAGATTATGACTAAAATAAAAGATAAAATAGATTTGTTAACAGATGAGTCTTATGAAAAAAGAGCTGAAGGCATTAACCACTGGCGTTTATCTCCAGTTTATCAGGAATATTTGATGATTGGTAGAAAAAGCGTGGAAACAGGCCAGGGAGTTGAAGATGTCATTAATCAGAAACAAATGGCGCATCAGCCGACTTTGACTTTAGAAGAATTTCAAGCCATTGCTGATTTAAATGAAGAATTAACCTACTAGTACGCTGACTCACGCGGACAATAATAATTAGATATGAATAATCAGTTTATTGTGCCACAATTTATTGAAGTAGAGCCAAAGATTTTGGGACCGATTACTATTAGGCAGTTTTTTTTGATTGTTGTTGGCGGCATCATTTTATTTTTATCTTTTCGTTATGGCGATATTGGGTTTTTTCTTTTGATGGTTTTGTTGGTGGGTTCGGCAGTTTTGTTGTTTGGCTTTGTTAAAATTAATGGCGCGTTATTTCATTATTTTTTATTAAACTTAATTAATAGTTATAAAAAACCCCATTTAAGAGTGTGGAATAAAAATATTTTAATAACAACCGAGAAAGAATTAAAAACAGCACCATCAGTTAAAAAAGCTCCAATTAAGCCGCCATTACCACGTTCAAGATTGTCAGAATTGTCTTTAATTGTAGATACGCATGGGCAGTATAAGGGGGAATAAGAAATTTAAAAGTCAAAAGTCAAAAGTTAAAATTATGGAGTGAAAAAATTTTTAATAAAAATTTTTTCACGAAATAATCTGATTGTTATGGCAAAAAACAAATTACCATCAACTCAAGAATATTTGGATATTGCAGAGATCCGGAACGGCACAGTTATTTTGCGCGATGGCAGCATGCGGGCAGTGATTTTGGTTTCATCGGTTAACTTTGCTTTAAAATCAGAAGAAGAACAGCAAGCAGCCATTCAATCTTATGTGAGTTTTTTAAATTATTTAGAGTACCCGTTGCAGATTGTGGTGCAGTCGCGCAAGCTAAATATTGATCGTTATTTAGATGATTTGGCCGAGAAAGAGAAAAAACAGGCTAATGAATTATTAAGAATGCAAACGGCAGAATATTGCCAATTTGTGAAAGAATTAGTGGAAATTGGGGAAATTATGTCAAAGAAATTTTTTGTAATAGTGCCTTATTCACCGGGAGCTGATAAAACCAAGGGTTTTGGCGAAAGATTAATGAACGCTTTTTCACCACTTTCCAATATTCGCATTAAAGAAAAGAAGTTTTGGGAATTAAAGCAAGAGTTGAATAAGCGCACGGAAACAGTGTTGTCGGGCCTGGTTAATATGGGTTTAGCGGCCACAGAGCTTGATACTCAGGCTTTGGTGGAATTATATTATAATAGTTATAACCCAGATATTTTTGATCAACAAAAATTAACTGATTTAAGTCAATTACAAATCGAATAAATATGTTTGGCAAAGAAAAAAAAATAGAAAATAATTTACCACCGGAAGCGACCTCTGGACAGATTTTAGCTTTTGAACAAACTAAAGTAGAAAAGACTAAAGAAGAAGTGGCGGCAGAGCGGGCTTACAAAGAAGGCGTGGCAAGTTTAAAAGATTTGATTGCGCCAGCGGCGATTAAAGTGGTTTCGGATCATTTAGAGTTGGGTAATAAGTGGGTCCGAACTTTATTTGTGGTAACTTATCCGCGCTATATTAGCGTCGGTTGGTTTGAACCAGTGATTGATTATGCCGCCACTATGGATGTGGCAATGTATTTTTATCCATTGGACTCAAAAATAATTTTAAAACAATTGCGCAATAAAGTCGGGGTGTTAGAAGCACAACTTTCAGCAGATGAAGAAAAGGGCGCACCACGCGATCCAATGCGGCAAACAGCCTTGCAAGACATTGAGCAACTGCGCGATGATATTACGCAGGGCGTGGAAAAGTTTTTTCGCTTTGGACTATATATTAATTTATATGCTGATGATAAGGAAAAGCTGGAAAAATTAACGAGATCGGTGGAAGATATTATTGGCACCAAGATGGTTTATACCAGGCGGGCGATTTGGCAAGCAGAGCAGGGTTTTAATTCCTGTCTGCCTTTGGCTAATGACGAGTTATCAATAGGTTTTAATATGCAATCATCACCTTGCGCCTCTTCTTTTCCTTTTATGTCGGCCGAATTGACGTCAGACGAGGGTATTTTATATGGAATCAATCGCCATAATAATAGTTTAATTTTATTTGATCGGTTTTCGTTGCAGAACGCTAATTCAGTGGTTTTTGCCACTTCTGGTGCTGGCAAGAGTTATGCGGTGAAATTGGAAATTTTAAGAAGTTTAATGCTTGGCACGGAAGTGATAGTTATTGACCCGGAACGCGAATATCAGTATTTATCAGAAGCGGTGGGCGGTACTTATGTCAATATTTCTCTGAACTCACAGAGCAAGCTTAATCCGTTTGATTTACCCATTCCGGAAGACGAGGAAACAATGCGCACCGGCGATATTATTCGTTCAGCCGTAATTACTCTGAAGGGTTTAATTCGCATTATGATTGGTGAAATTAGTCATACTGAAGATTCACTTTTAGATCGGGCGCTTTTAGAAACTTATGCCAAAAAAGATATTACGCCCGAGAGTGATTTGCGAACGGCCAAGGATATGCCACTGATGAGTGATCTGCAAGAAGTTTTGCAAGGAATGCAGGGCGGCGAATCACTGGCCGAGAGATTAGATAAATTTACTCATGGTACTTTTGCTGGTTTACTTAATAATTATACTAATGTCGATACAGAAAATCAGCTGGTGGTTTTTTCGGTCAGAGATTTAGAGGACGAGCTGCGACCAATTGCGATTTATACGATTATCAATTATATTTGGAATAAAGTTCGTTCTAAAATTAAAAAAAGAATTTTGGTAATTGACGAGGCTTGGTGGTTGATGCAGCACGAAGATTCGGCCAAGTTTATTTTTGCTTTAGTTAAACGTTGCCGTAAATATTATTTGGGTATTACAACTATTACTCAAGATGTTAATGATTTTCTGTCTTCACCTTATGGCCAAGCAATTTTAAATAATACTGCTTTGTATTTATTATTAAAACAATCGCCGGCGGCAGTAGATTTAGTGGCCAAAACTTTTAAATTGACACAAGGAGAAAAATATTTATTATTAGAATCGGGAGTCGGCGAGGGCATCTTTTTTGCCGGACAGAAACACGCAGCAATTAAAGTAGTAGCTTCTTATACGGAAGATCAAATTATCACCACTGATCCTAGACAATTATTAGAAATAGACGAAGCAAAGAAAGAATTTGAAGAGAGTTTGGGCGGAGAAAATCAAAACGAAGAAGCGATAGAGCCCACTAGACCAATGGCGCCGCCACAACAGGAACCAGAGTTTGCGGTATAAAAAAACAAAAGACAAGACTTACGATTTACGATTTAAGATTTAAGAATAAGATAATAATTGTCATGCTGATGAAAATCAGCATCCACAAAGACATGGATCCCGTGTCGGTGCACGGGATGACAAAAAGGGAATGACATAAAAAATATGAATAAAAAAGTTTATATTATTTTAATTATTTTGTTGCTTTTAGCAATGATTTTGGTTGGATTTTTTTGGTTTTTAATTAAAAGTCAGAATGAGAAGCAGCCGCCAGTAGTAGTGGTGCCAGAACAGGAAGAAGCCCAGATTGCGCCAGAGACAGAAGTGACCGAGGAGCCAGAAGTAATAATTCCGGAAGCAAGCAGCGAGCAGAAAGAAAAAGCGCAATTAGGGCAATTGGCTAGTGCTTTTAGTGAACGGTTAGGTTCGTATTCTAATCAGTCAAATTATGAAAATTTGGTAGATTTGAAGGCATTTATGTCAGAAGATTTGCAAAAGTGGGCTGATAATCAAATTACTAATGGTCGAGTTAATGTTGGCAGCAGCGGACCATATTTTGGCTTAACAACCAAGGCTTTAAAAACAGAACTGATAAGTTATGATAGCGAGCAAGCATTGTTTATGGTTTCCACTCAGCGCCATGAAGTGGTCGGTGTGGATTTTAACGACCGAGTTTATTATCAAAATATTGAATTGGAAATGATTAAAGTCGATGGAGTTTGGGTGGTGAATCGGTTTACGTGGAAGTAGTGTTAGAAATAAAGAAATTGAAAGCTCCGCTTTCATCCCGCCCTGGCGGGATGGTTGCTGAAGCAACCAGAAATAAGAAATAAGGGGCAGATATTATTGTTATTCTGAGTGAAGCGAAGAATCTGAAAAAATTTATAAGAGATCCTTTTTTGCCAATCGGGGGATGAGGATGACAATATATTATTTATTATTCCCGATTTGATCGGGAACCCAGGAATAAATGGAATAAGACATGGATCCTTGTTTGATTTGCCACTGGCAAATTCAAACTTGCGGGGATGACAATACAGAGATCTTTTGATCCCCCACTAATCATGGTGGGGAACTCGGGACGACAAACAAAAAGTCATTTATTCATGATGACAGAATATATAATATTATGACGGAAGAAGAACAAAATTTAGATCAAGAAGAACAAGAAATGGCTTGGCAGAGACAGATGAATGAGATTGGTGGGCCAGAAAATGAAGAAGACAAAAATGAGGAGGAAGAAATTGAAGAAGGTGAAGCTGAAAATGGTGAAAATATAGAAAGAGATAATGCGGACCATTTAGCCAGAGATAAAGCAGAGTCAATAAAAGCACAAGCAAAGCAAATAGTGGTGGATAAAGCAAAGACTGAAGCAAAAAAGAAAGTGGAACAAGCTATTTTGAAAAAAATTTTAATGTCACCAGCGTTTTGGACCGTGGTTTTTTGGGTGGTTGTTGGCACAGTGATTTTAATTCTCATTATTTATATTGTGGCTGAACCATGTGAAGTGGCTAAATCCGTGGGCACTTGGTGGGCAACTTTGTTGGGTGTAACATGTGATGTTTTGGGTGGGGGTGGTTAAAGTGGTGGTGTGGGTGGCGGGGATTGAGTGAAAAAAATGGAGTAAGGCGGAAAATATTAAGGTTTATAAAATAAAATTTTATGTTGATAAAAAAATTTTTAAAAATTAATTTAGTGGCATTCTCTTTTGTCTTTGTTTTAGTTATGATTATGCCAAATATAATTCAAGCGGCTGATACGTATTCAGACACTTTGCCTAAAGAAGGTTGTTTGGGCGGACCGAAAGAGAATATCCGGATGCAGGTTTTTATTCCTGGGGTTACCAAATCACTTAATGGATGCTATTATGTAGAATCAGATTTACCAGCTTTAATTCAACAGTTATATAAGTTTGTAATTGCCGTAATTGCAGTTTTAGCATTTATTATGATTACAGTCGGCGGGTTTAAATGGATTTTGGCGGCGGGCAATGCCGGTACAATTCAAGACGCTAAAGCAACTATTACTTCGGCGGTTTCAGGTTTGATTTTGGCCTTGTTATCATATTTAATTTTACAAACCATCAATCCAAATTTGATTAATTTAAAAATGACAACGCCAGAGCCAGTAAATACACAGGAATTTTTAGACATAACTTATTGTACCGGTCTAACCCAATATTACCAAAACAACACTACGAATCCAACAGTTATTTATGATGAAGGGCACTGGGGCGATTCTAATTATGGTTATAGTTGGTCGGATAGCCGAAGGGTGTTTATTTGCGGAAAAAAATATGAATATGGATATGAAAAAGGAGGTGCTGGTGGTGGAAACAAGATTAGACTGGGGACTTGTATCGGGGGTTATTGTGAAGACACGAAGGTTTGTTTTACGGAAAGTGGTTTTAGTTATTGTGTTGATTTTAAAGATCAGTGTTATAAACAGGATCATACCACAGCAGAAACTTGTGCCAATTTTAATGAGATGATTTATGTAGATAGGCCAGGATTGCGATCAGGCTCGTGTTTTAAGCAAGTAGACAATTTTTGGAAAATTACGAACGCCGGTGATCAGTGTGAATGGGGAAACAGGTTGTTTTGCCCGTCTGGCTGGCAGAGAACCAGCTGTTTATCAGGAAAACAATATGATAAAACAAATATAAGTGGTTGTTGGATGATTGATGATGGCATTAAAAAACCTTTTAGAGCACAGGGTACGGGTAGCACTTGGATTTGTGCTGATAGTATTTATGCTAATAATGAGACCTCTTCATATATTTGTTGTAAAAATGAGAGTGCTGATGAGTATAAAAGGGCTGTTCCAGCCGCGAATTACAATGGTTCTGATTTGGTGGCGGAGACCATAACTTGTGCCTCAGTTAAAAATTGCGCTGATTATAAAAATTATGATACTTGCAGTAGCAATGTGTGTGCACTTGGTGGTGCGTGTGTTTGGAAAAGCGCAGAGAAAAAATGTCAATAATAATTTATGGATATAGGAATTTTATATAATTTAAATTGGAAAAAAATAGCTATTTTAGCTTTGTTTTTAATTTTGTGTCTGGCTTTGGGGTTTGGCTTGTATTATTTATTTTTTAAGAGTGAAACTCCGATAGTGACGCCTCCGGCGGTGGTGACGCCGGGCGGAAATTTACCAGCAGTTGGCCCGGGCGAAGGTGGCGGTGGGCAACAAGGTGAATTACCAATAACTGGTGAAGGTGAAATTGGGGCGGACGCGGGTGAAGTAAGCGAAGTGGCTAGTGGCGGCTTAACAACCACCTTCCCGATCGTAGCTAATCAGGTGACAGATCCAATTATTCAAGAAAATGGCAATAATTTAAATTTTTATAATCCGGAAGACAATAAATTTTATACGGTTGATGCGGCGACTGGGGAGATGATTCTTTTGACGGACAAGGAATTTTTTCAAGTAGAAAATGTTTATTGGAGTAAGGGTGGACAGCAGGCGATCATCACTTATCCGGATGGCAGTAAGATTTTTTATGATTTTATCAAGCGCACACAGACAACTTTGAGTAAAAGTGTAGAAGCACCAGATTTTAATAACAATGGACAAGTGGCTTATAAATATATAACCAATGAGCCAGATAATAATTGGATTGTAGTAGCAAGACCTGATGGTGGTACAGCCAATTTAATTGAGCCAATGGGCCGGGAGAGCGAAGCAGTGCAAATTTCTTGGTCGCCAACCAAAGAAGTAGTGGCAATGTATGCTAAACCAATTGGCCTCGACAAAACAGAGGTATTTTTTATTGGTTTGCAAGGAGAAAATTTTAGATCTTTAATTGTTGATGGCTCTAATTTTAAGGGCTTATGGTCGCCAGATGGGACCAAAATCTTGTACCACGCGGTGAGTGGAGATAATAATTATAATCCGAGTTTATGGATTGCTGATGCTTATGGCGATAATATTGGTATGCATAAATTTAATTTAGGCTTGTCAACCTGGGTTGATAAGTGTTTATTTATCACTGCTGATATCGTTTATTGTGCGGTACCTAAAAATTTATCAACGGGGGCTGGGCTTTATCCAGAAATTTCTTATACCAGCGATGATTTGATTTATAAAATAGATTTAATTAGTGGACTAACCGAACTTATCGCTGACCCATTTAGCCAAGAAAGAGAAAATTTTTCGATTAGCCGTTTAATGTTAACAAACGATGGAAAAATATTGGTTTTTTGGGATAACAATACGAAACAAGTTTATCGTTTAAATTTGCGCTAATATTAGGCATGTAATTGCTTTTTTAAATTTTTTATGCTACTCTACAAAGAGTAGTTTTTAAGTAAAGAAATAAGGAAAAATAAAATAGTCTCCTCCTTTTAAAGGAGGGGCAGGGGGGGTTAATAAATTAAATTTACCTTATTCGCCTAGCGGCGAGTGTATTAACCGCCCCCTTTCCGATGTTCACCGGAGTGGCCTTAGTGGTTGGTGATCCCGAGTTTGCGGGATAACACCAACCCCGTCTTCGCTGTAAAAAGCAAAGCAGTTTGCTTTTTACGACGCTACGACTCTTGAAAAGGCGGGGATGAAAATTTATGTATAAACAAATTGACTCTAATAAACAAAAAACTTGGGCTTTATTTTTGGTGTTTATTGTTTTTATTAGTGTGATTGGTTATTTTTTGTCCACTTATTATCAAAGTTATGATTTTTTGTTTTTAGCCATAATTATTTCGATTGCTATCTCGTTAATTAGTTATTATTTTGGTGACCAGGTGGCGCTGTTGAGTACGGGAGCCAGATTGATTAAAAAAGAAGACAATCCTTATGTTTATAATTTAGTCGAGAATTTGTGTTTGACTGCTGGTTTGCCAGTGCCGAAAATATATTTAATTTCAGATAATTTTCCTAATGCTTTTGCTACTGGCCGGAATCCAAAAAACGCCAGCTTAGCGCTAACCACTGGTTTGGTGCAGAGTTTGGAAAACGAAGAATTGGAAGGAGTAATTGCCCACGAGTTGTCGCATATTAAAAATTATGATATTCGTTTAATGATGGCAGTAATTGTTTTGGTTGGTATAGTGACCATGGCGGCAGACATGTGGTGGCGGTCGGGCATGAGACGACGAAGCGAGAATAGTGAGAGGGGCGGGCAGCTTGGCGGTGTTTTAATGATGGTGGGTTTGATTTTATTAATTTTATCGCCGATTATTGCTAAATTATTACAATTAGCAATTTCTAGAAAAAGAGAATATCTGGCTGATGCTGATGGCGCCTTATTAACACGCTATCCAGATGGTTTGGCGCGGGCATTAGAAAAGATTTCAAGTTATAAATTACCAATGCAGCGCGCCAGTAATGCCACAGCCCATCTTTATATTGCCAATCCCTTTGGTGGCAGGGCAGCAAAAGGCTTAGCTCATCTTTTTTCTACTCATCCACCAATTGAAGAACGAATTAGAGTGTTAAGAGAAATGGCATAAAAAAATTGAAATATGAATTATGAATAATGAATTATAAAAAAATGAATTTTATGAATATTTTAAATAATGATAAATTTACGAGTCGGTTAAAGAAGGTTTTGACGCAAGCCCAAAACCGAAGTATTGAATTGGGTAAAAAAGAGGTGGAACCAGAAGATTTATTAATAACTTTAGCCGAAATTAAAGGCACTATGGCTAAGGAAATTTTATATAAAGCCGGCTGGTTAAAAGAAGAAGCAAAAGCGGAAGAATTGGTCAAAGAAAGAAATAATTTTTGGACAAAAAGTGAAATAATATTTTCTTTGGCCGCCAGAAGAATTTTAGAAAAAGCGGTTTTTTTGGCAGCGGATTTAGCACATGATTATATTGGCACAGAGCACTTATTAAATTCTTTAATACAAGAAAATGATCAACAAATTGATTTAGTTTTAAAAAAATATCAAGTAGATAAAAATAAATTACAAGAACAATTACAGTTGGTTTTTAAATCGGGAATTAATTTTGGTTTGATGTCAGAAACTGTGGAACAGATTGGTAAATTGCTTAGCCATAAAAGTGATGATCGCGGATGGCAGGAGTTAATTAATCAAGTAGAGGAGGAAATAAACAATAATGAAGAAGGAATTTATCCGCTTACTGGAGAATCGCTAAAAAAAGAAATAAAAAGAAACAAAAAAATGGGCATGTTAGACATTTACGCTAAAGATTTAACTAGCACAGTAGTACAGGCGACCATCGACCCGGTTATTGGACGACAAAAAGAGATTAATCGCCTAATTCAAATTTTGTTGCGGCGCACCAAAAACAACCCAGTGCTTTTAGGCGATTCCGGGGTGGGTAAAACAGCGATTGTGGAAGGTTTGGCGAAACAGATTTTAAATGGCGAGGCGCCAGAAATACTTTTAAGTAAAAAAATATACGCCTTGGATGTTAATCTACTTATTGCTGGTGCTATGATGCGCGGAGAGTTCGAAGCCCGTTTAAAAAAAATTATGGAAGAGGTCAAAAACCGGCCGGAAATAATTTTGTTTATTGACGAATTACACAATATTGTTGGTGCGGGTTCGGCCACCGGGACATTAGATGCGGCCAATATTTTAAAGCCAGCTTTGGCGCGCGGGGAGTTAAGGTGCATTGGGGCGACCACATTTAATGAGTATAAAAAATATATCGAGGAAGATCCGGCTTTGGAGCGTCGGTTTCAGACAATAAAAGTTTTGGAACCAGGCTTAAGAGAGGCGGAGCAAATTTTGCAGGGACTTAAAAAAAATTATGAAAAACACCACCGAATAAAAATTAACAACGAAGCAATTAGCGCCGCGGTTAGATTATCAGAACGTTATTTGCCAGAAAAATTTTTACCAGATAAAGCCATCGACTTGATTGATGAGGCGGCGGCTAAAAAAAGATTAACAACCAAGGTGGTTGATGAGCAAGCACGGAAGTTAAAATTATTACAAATGAAATTTAATGATTTAGAACAAGAAAAAGAAAATTTAGTACGCCAGGAAAAATATGAAGAGGCTTTAAAAATTAAAGAGAAAACGGGATTGTTAGCTAGTGAGTTGGCGGCATTAGAAATTTTAATAACAAAGCAACAAGAAAAAAATATTTGGTTGGGAGAAATTAAAGAAAATGATATCGCCGAGCTTATTAGTGAAAGTACGGGTATACCAGTAGAAAATTTAATAGAACAAAAGAAAACTAGACATTTTAATTTAACCAAAATTTTACAAGAAAATGTAATTGGCCAAGATAAGATTATGGCGGAAATAGCTTTTTATTTAAAAAGAGCTAAAGCCGGATTGGCCGGTTTGAATCGGCCTTTGGCCAGTTTTATGTTTTTGGGCCCATCGGGAGTGGGTAAAACCGAGACTGCCAAGGTTTTGGCGGCTAAATTTTTTAAAACCAACAATGAGAAAGAAGCACTTATTCGACTTGACATGAGTGAATTTGCCGAGGGTTTTAATGTGGCCCGTTTAATTGGGGCGCCAGCGGGGTACATTGGTTATAAAGAAGGCGGGCGGTTAACTGAAGCGGTCAGGCGTCAGCCTTATAGCGTGGTTTTGTTTGATGAAATAGAAAAAGCGCATCCGGAAGTTTTTAATTCATTATTACAAATTTTAGATGAAGGATTTTTAACTGATGCTGCTGGTAAGCGGGTTAATTTTAAAAACACAGTGATTATTTTAACTACTAATATTGGCAATCAGGAATTTAATAAGGCAGCAATTGGTTTTGGTGCAGACGGAGTTAATCAAAAGCAGGAAGCAGATAAGTTTCAGAAATTGCAAGAAGATTTAAAGAGAGAAATAAAAAATAAGTTTAGCCCGGAATTTGTTGATCGTCTGGATAGAGTTTTTGTTTTTGAGCCGTTATCTTTGGCGGCAGTAGAGAAAATAGTTATCTTGGAGTTAAAAAAATTATCCGAGCGCCTAGAAAGACATAAAAAGATAAATTTAGTTTGGACTAAGAAAATATTAAAACCCTTGGCTAATTGGGCCTATACGCCAGAAAGCGGGGCCAGACAAGTGGCGAGGGTGATTGGACAAAAAATAGAAGAGCCGTTGGCCGAGATGATTATCGGGGCAGAAATAGAGCCTGGACAGCAAGCGGTTTTGAGTTGGCAAAAGAACAAAGTGGAAATAAAAGTTAAAAGATAAAAAAACGGCGTTGTTCGACAGCGCCGTTTTATTTTTTATGCTTAGAATTTGGCAAAAAATAAAAAAGTTATTTTTAGAGGTAATTTATCCAATTAATTGTTTGGGCTGTGGTCATGAGGGGACTTGGTTATGCAAAGACTGCGAGAAAAAATTACCACGTGATAGCGGTTATATGTCTTTAATCGATTTTTCGCCGAGTTATTTGGAGGCGATAATTATGGCTAGTGATTGGCAAAATGTAGTGCTGCAAAAAACAATTCATGCCTATAAATATAATTTTGCTCAAGAATTAAGTTTAGTTTTGGCCAAATTATTGATCATAAAAATTAACTTACTAGCCGAAGTTTATCCCGCGATAAAAGATTTTATTTTGGTGGGAGTGCCGTTGCACAGAAAAAGACGGGCTTGGCGTGGTTTTAATCAGGCAGAACTTTTAGCAGAATTAGTGGGGCAGGAATTAAAAATGACGGCGAGCAGTAACTTAATTAAAAGAATAAAAAATACCAAGCCGCAGGTTAAGTTAAACAGTTGGGGAAGAGAGAAAAATATTAAGGGCGCGTTTAAGGTAAATTTAAAAGATTTAGAAATGATAAAAGATAGAAATATAATTTTAATTGATGATGTGATGACGACTGGGGCGACGATGAATGAATGCGCCAGAGTTTTAAAAGAAGCCGGAGTAAAAATTATTTGGGGCTTGGCCGTGGCGAGAGGTTGACAAAAAAAATAAAAAGTGTTAATTTTGTGTTGAATATTTTAAAGTAGCTATTTAAAAAAAAGAAAAGCAAAATTTTTTAATTACAGGAGGAACCGTGAAAACAGCTAATAATGAGTTTTGGTCGAAAGTCGATCAGGTGGTAGCAGAAAGAGCGGCGGTGGCCGTGGAGGTAGTTGACGAACAGATCGTAGCACAAAGAAAATCGTCGATGCCCCCCAAAATTAAAAGCCCAAGATTTGAAAATGGCTTTTTGGTTGGATACACCGAAGAGATCGACGATGAAGCACAACAAGCCGTTGCTGATGTTTTGCAAAATTTGAAACTAAAAAAAGCAAAAATCCAATCTTTTTTAAGCAAAAAGATGGAACTGGCAAAGAAAATGATGGGGTTGAGCATTACCCCCTTGGCAATTCTGCCAGAAGAAGTTTGGAAGGGGTTGGTAAAAAAAGCTGGACTTTTTCGTTTTGAGAACTTTCAGCAGGATGGAAAGGTGCCGGCACAAAAAATCAGTGCCGGTATTGAACCGATTATTTTTGTGATGTTTTTTCCAGTGGTGTTGATTTTTGATTTGCTTTTTAAACTTTCTTTTTTAAGTAGTGCGTTGATCATGAGTTTTATATTTTTTATGCTCAACGCCCTCTCTGGTGAAGAGAGAGAAAAAAAAAGTAGAAAAATTCAACACTTTTTGGGATGGACAGGTGCAGGGGCGTCAACCATAATCGGTGGTCGAGTGTGGTTTGGGTTTTTTAAACAGCCAGGGTTGATCGAATGGGTTCTTGAAATCTTACTGACCGCAATATGTGGCTTGGCGCTACTAATCGGTTCTTGTTTTATTGCACTAATACTGTCGGAGCTTTTGGAATTCGTTGGCTTGGATTCTAAAAAAATTAATAAGTATTATTGCACAATTATGCCCAAATGGGTTTTGCGCAAAAAGATATGGCCAGAGAGAATTGACCAGGGAGAAGACCTAATATGGGTTTATTTTCCCGAACCGAGGCAAGATTTTAAAGATATTCTGGTGAAGGCCAAGAATTTGATGTATAAAATTTGCGTAGCGGCGGAAGGCAGAGCAATTAATTTTGATCGGCAAGAAGTTGCCAGCACAAAACCAATCGACCCAATAATTTATATCAAGATTGATGGGATGGTGGTGGTGTTGGGCCAGTTTGGCAATTTTCCAAAAGAAAGAAAACTGATCCAATGGATCAGAGAGCAAGAACCGAATTTAATTTTCAATTGAACAAAAGTATTCGGCCAGCGAAAGTGCTGGCCGATTTTTATTTTAGGCGAGATAGCGAATACGTTCAATAGTATAAGGAAACTGATCGTTAATTTTTTTAATAATTTCTGTTTCATGTAGGCGGATTTCTTGGGCAAAGACAGTGGACAGAGAAGCAATAGTTAAAATTTTATTTTTTAAATAAAGGGCTTTGACTTTATTTTGCATTTTATCACCCCATTTTTCCGTGACAATTTTATCAAATTCTTCGCAAACTAAAGTAGCCACAATTTGCGGGGCCAGGCCTTTTTGGTGAACTTGGCTGTTTAAGATATTGGCGAGAGACGAGAAAGACATAATATTAAATTCAAAATTAAAAATTAAATTAAGCGCGATGAGGACAGATGGATTTGAAATCGCAATAAGAACAGATAAATTCGGAAGGGGTGGCGGTAAAATTTTTTTGATTAATTTGTTCAATTAAAGTGGTTATTTTTTCTTTAATTTTAGCCAAATCTTGTGGTGTACCAAGAAAAGACAATGCCGTATTATCATCTAAATAATAGTAAGTAAGTTGATGAGGAGACAAATTAAGAGATTTTTCGGCAGCTATTTGATAGATTAGTAATTGGTCTTTTTCTACGGTTTTTTCATTTTTAGCTGTGCCAGTTTTATAATCAATGATTTCAAATTTATTGGGAGCGGGTTCATCAATTCGATCAATGACACCTCGGATAGTATAATTGCCAAGTTTTAAATTGAAATTTTTTTCCACGGCGATAACATTGGGTCTTTGAGCCAATAATTGCTGATAAATTATTTTTAAAGATTTTTGGCCTTGTTTTTTATATTGTTCTTTTTGGGTTTTACTTTCATACCAATCATCAAACCAGGATTGCTCGTAGATTTTTAGTAAGTGTTCTAATGGTGGCAAGGGGGCGGGGGTGGCGGAAATAGAAGTACCGGGAACAAAAAGGTTATTTTGCACTAAATTTTTTTGTTCGAGAATAAAAGAGAAAAATTTTTGTAAAGTAGCGTGCATGGTTTTACCATAACTAAAACTGGCTTTGCCTTTAACTGGCACTTTAATAATATAATTTAAATAATATTGATAGGGGCAAGTAGCGAAGGCCTTGAGAGAAGAGTAGGAAAAAGTAAGTGGTAAGTTATTATTCAATAAATTTTTGGTTGATATTTTTGTGGTGAGATCTTTTAATGTCAGGGGATTCCATCCCTCGTCTTTTATCAAAGATGGAGTCGAAATGAAATCAAGAGAAAAACCGATTTCAGATAAAAACCGTGAGAGTTTCTTTTTTTTGCCTTGGCCATAATTTTCAGCAGAAGTAAAAAAGAGGCCATGTTTGGCGCGGGTCATGGCCACATAAAAGAGGCGCCTTTCTTCTTGCAGGTGGACATCACCAGTTGGAATAATTTCTTTAACCAGTGCATCTGGTAATTCAATAGCGTCGCTGCGATTGATTGAAGGGAAACGTTTATCAACCAGATTAACAATAAAAACATAAGCAAATTCCAGACCTTTGGCGGCGTGAACTGTCATGATTTTTACTGCTTCCGGACCTTCGGCTAACTCTGGTGATAAGCTGCCTTCTTCGCCCGCTTCCAGTTCCAGATTAATTAGATTCATAAAATTTTTAATGGAATTATCAGTATGGTCCGTGCCAAAAGTATCGATTTTAGTTAGCAGTTGATTAAGATAAATAAAAGAGGCCTGATCATTTTTTTGTAAAAGATAATTTTGATAGTTAAAATCTGACAAAAATTGTAGGACAACAGTTTTAACACTTTTTTCCCGGGCCAGGGCAGTATGAGCAGTAAGTAAACCTAATAATTTATTAAGTTTTCTTAAGGTTTCCGGCTGAATTTTGGGTAAAGTGGCGGCGTGTTCCAGAGCTTCATATAAAGACCAGGCCTTGCGGCTGGCCAGATTAGAGAGAGTCATAAGATCAGTGCTCGGCAGATTGATGGCGGGTAAATTTAAAATGCGCCAAAGCGCCGGCGATTCGTGATAATTGTCTAAGAGTTTTAAATAATTAAAAATATCTAAAATTACTTCTTTACTGTAAAGACCTTTACTGGCGATAAAATTAAAAGGAATATTTTTATTGGTTAGGGCAGTCGCAAAAATATCGGCATGGCTATTGGCGCGAATGAGAATAGCAAAATCATTCCAAGAGGGATTTTTCGATTTTTGGTAAAGCTCCAAAATTTTATCAGCAACCAGATTGGCTTCGGCCAAATCATTTTTAGTGTGGAAATATTCAATTATACCTGGCACATCAGTTTGGGCGATTAATTTTTTGGTTAATTGTTTTTGATTATTTTGGTTTTGGGTTTTTAATTTTATTTCCAATCTTTCTGGATTATTAAGTTGGATGAAATTATAAGCTAAGTCCAAAATGTTCTGGCTGGAGCGGTAGTTTTGGTTAAGAAAAATTTCTTGGCTTTCAGGAAAATCGGTTTTAAATTGTAAAATATTAGAAACACTAGCACCGCGGAATTTATAAATTGCTTGGTCATCGTCGCCGACAACAGTGATGTTTTTTTGGGCGCCAGCGAGTAATTTAATCAGTTCATATTGGGCAAAGTTAGTATCTTGAAATTCATCAACCAAAAGATATTTGAATTGCGTCTGGTATTTTTTTAAAATTGCGGGCCGAGTGCGAAAAAGTTTTAAAGCGTAATTAATTAAATCGCCAAAATCTAGACAGGAATTATCTAATAATAATTGTTGGTAAATATGATAGGCATTAGCAATTTCTGTGAGACGGTTTATTTCGGAAAGATCATTTTGATTTTCTTTTTTACCTCCCCCACCGACTGGTGTCGGTGGCCCTTCCTTATTAAGGAGGGGAGCTTTTTTTGTTAAAGCTTGTCCCTTAGTTGCTTCCATGGAATCTAGATTAATTTTTAAGTCTTCAGCGTATTTTAAATAATCACTGGGCCAGATTTCTTCGTCTTTACAACGGGAAAAATGTTTAATTAGCGCATGGATAAATTTTGTGGGATTACCCAGTGGCTGGTAATAATCAAGATTAAATTTGTCCAAATTTTCGCGCACTAAAAGCCATTGGGCGGTTTGGTTTAATAATTTAAAATCATTGGCTAGACCAATATCAAGACCGTGTAGTTGTAGTAAGCGTTCGGCAAAAGCATGAAAAGTCATTACCCAAAGATCAGTGTAGCCATAAGGGAGCATGCGATCAACTCTTTCTTCCATTTCGGCTGCAGCTTTGTCAGTAAAAGTTAAAGCTAAAATTTCATCAGTAGCGGCTAATTTTTGCTCAATCAGCCAAGCTATCCGTTCGGTAATGACCGTGGTTTTACCAGTGCCAGCGCCGGCGACGATTAAAAGCGGGCCATTTTGGTGAGTGACGGAGTGAAGTTGTTCGGCATTAAGGTCTTTTAAAGACATAAATAAAGATGAATTATGAATAAAGAGTTATGAATTATGGGACTAAAATATAAAGTTATCGTAGCATAGAAAAGGAAAAAGAGGTAATAAGTAATAAAGTATTAGAGTAATAAGGAAAAAATTGTGGCTTGATAGAATAATTTAAATAAAAAAGGACAGGTTCGAAACCCGTCCAGATAAATTTTTAAGTGATCATTTGAATTTTTGTTCGTGGTAGAGTTTGGCGTAAGTGCCATTTTGTTGCAGCAATTCTTGATGAGTGCCTTGCTCAACCAGATGCCCCTTGTCAAAAACCAAAATTTTATCAGCGTGTACGACCGTGGAGAGGCGATGGGCAATGACAAAAGTGGTGCGGCCGGAGATTAATTTATGAAGAGCTTCTTGGACTAGCCGTTCGGTGTGAGAATCCAGAGAAGAGGTGGCTTCATCCAAGATTAAGATTTTGGGGTTTCTTAGAATGGCTTGGGCAATAGCAATTCTTTGTTTTTGACCAGTTGATAACTTGATGCCGCGTTCACCGACTAGCTGGTCAAGTTTTTTCGGCTGTTTTTCCACAAACTCCCAAATATTAGCCGCTTGGAGCGCCTGGGTAATTTCTGCTTTTTTGGCATTTTGGCGCGCATATTTAAGGTTGTTTCCGAGAGTGTCATTAAAGAGGGAAATTTCTTGCGGCACAATAGCAATTAGGGAACGCAAGAAAGATAGTTGTAAATCATTAATATCGTGACCGTCAAGAAATATTTTTCCTTTAGTCAAAGAATAGTAGCGCGAAATTAAGCTTAAGAGAGTGGTTTTACCAGCACCCGATTCACCCACTAGAGCAATCATCTGGCCGGGCAAAGCAGTAAAATTTATATCATGCAGCACCCGGTGCAACTTTTCTCCATAAGAAAAACCGACATCTTTAAATTCAATTAAGCCTTTTACTGTTTGTATTATTTTTCCTTGATTATATAATTCAGGAGTGATGTCTAAAAGTTTGACAGCGCGACCAATAGTAACCAGACCTTGTTCAATTTGGCGATAATTATTAGCCAATTGATTAAAGGGCCGGAAAGCTAAATTAAGATAGCCAATAAAACTAATCATGACGCCGGCAGTGATTTGTTTTTGACTCAAAAGATAAATAGCTAAGCCGAAAATAACAATAAAGCCAATACTTTGAATATTGTTTTGCCAGGCATCCATACTGCGATAACCAGCCCAAACTCTTTTCTCGCGATTTTCTAAAGAAGACAAATCGTGGATTGTACGGTTTTTTTCTTTTTTTTCATTCTGATAAGTTTTAACTGTTTGAATATTACCGACAGCATCATAAATATTACCCCAAGCTTTTTCCCAAAATTTATTGCTTTGATGACGGGCTTTAGAAATAGGACGGACTTTTTTGATAGTAATAAAGGAATAAAAAATGAGAATTAAAGAAAGGATAAGAGCCAAACGCCATTCAGTTAAAAAAGTTATGATTAAAACAATTAGAGCAGTTAAGATGGCTGGTAAAAGGTAAAAGAGCGTGCCCTCAGTTGTTTGCCATAAAAAACTAGCGCTGCGGCTGATTTTTTGCAGCTGTTCACCAGATTTTTTTTCTTTATGAAATGATAATGGCAGATGGAGGTAATGTTCATAAAGATCAAGTAAAAAATTGCGGTATAAATTAAAACCAAGCTGTGAACCTTGGTAATCAACAAAACGGCTCATTAAATTAGCCGAAACAGCAAATAATAGCCACAGGAGAATAATGAGGCCAATTTGTTTGAGATTGGTTTGACCGCTGAGAGCCAGATCGGTTAAGTGGCCATAGATTTTAGGAATAAAAGCCGAGATAACTGAAGTTAAGCTGACTAAAAAAATACACAGCCAGATGATTTTTTTATAAGGTTGAAAATAATGTCCGAGTAATTTGATGAAGGCTATTAGTTTCATTTTTTTCTCCTAGATAGTATATTGTGTCAAGCTAAAAGACAGGTTAGAAGCCTGTCCCGACAAATTAATTTTGATTTATCGCCTATCGGCGAATATATTAACCGCCCCCTCTCCGATATTTATCGGAGTGACCCCGCCTTGAAAAGGCGGGGATTTTAATTATTCAAGCTGTGGTTTATCGAGCGTGAGTGGCTCGATTTTTTTCTCTTGGCCAGTGATTTTAACCACATCTTTGTCAATTTTATTTAATTCTTTGTAGGCAGTATTGTAAGCGTTAACAGTAGTAGACAAGTTATTGCCTAATTTTTGCATATAAGCATCGAAATTCAAGATATGCTTATTTAAATCTTCTACTTGCGCACGAATTTCTTTAGCCGATTCTTCAATTTTTAAAGCTCTCAGACCCTGAAGCACAGTGTTTAAATAGGCAGCAAAAGTGGTCGGCGAAACAATAATTACATGCCGTTCATTAAACGCATAATCAATTAAATTTTTGGTATTAACTTTAACGGCGCCGATTTCATTAATTAATAAATCATAATAAATACCTTCAGCCGGAATGAACATAAAGGCAAAATCCAAAGTTTTTTCATTCGGTCTGATATATTTAGCCGTTTCATCAATTCTTTTTTTGAGATCGTTTTTAAATTCTTTTTCTAATTCAGCTTTTTTTTCAGCATTCGCTTCGTCGATTATGCGACGGTAGTTTTCCAAGGAAAATTTAGCGTCCACTGGCAAGAGATTATCTTTAATTTTTATGACCGCGTCCACTGCCTCGCCGTTTTTAAAACGATATTGCATTTCATAAGCTTGCGGCGGCAAGATATTGCTTAAAATCATTTCTAATCCAGCTTCACCAAGCGAGCCCCGATTTTTAGAATTGCTTAAGACTTTTTCTAGATTTTGCAATTGGGCAGTAAAATCGACCACCTGTTTGTTGGTGTTTTCCAATTGCTTTAATTTATCAGTGACATCTTTAACGATGTTAGAAGTTTGAAAAGCTTGGCGTTGAATAAAATCAAGGTTTTTTTCCAAACTGCCTTTCATTTCATCTTTTATTTTAGCAATTTCTTCGTGGACTAATTTAATTTTATCATCTTGGGTGGTATCAATTTCTTTTTTTCTGGTGAGAAGAAAAATGATAATGGCAAAACCGACAATAAGAACAATAGTAAGAAGGGTAGTGGACATATTTATTTAATAAAATTTTTCGGATTATGGCGGTCGTGGCTAAATGACCTTGCGGATTTTTTCTTCCAGATAGACGTATAGCTCATCATTTTCCTCGGCTTGATTAAACCCATCGATTAACAAACCAGCTTCTTGACCCTCGACCACTTCAGAAACCACTTGGCGGCCGGATTGCAGTTCCTTAATAATTGTTTGACCAATAATTTCCCCATGGCGGATGATTTTTATCTTGGCTTCTTTAGTAATCTTACCAGCGATTATTTTAACACCGATAATTTGTGATTTTTTTTCCGTGCGAAAAATTTTAATGACTTTGGCCCGGCCGAGCTCTGTTTCTTTAATTTCTTCGGTAAAATTTTTATTCATTTCAGCCTTAACATAATCAATCAGCTCATAAATAATGCGGGCGGTTTTAATGGTAATGTTTTTATCTCGGGCAATCGTTTCGGCTTGTGGGGTGGGGCGAACATTAAAACCAATCAGAAGGGCAGGAGCTTTTTCTGCTCGTTCAACTTCAATTTCAGTGATATTACCAAGACTGGCTTGAATAATGTTAATCATTAATTCTGGCTGGCTTAAATTATTTAAAGATTCAACCAAAGCCTCTAAAGAACCCAAAACATCACATTTTAAAATAACATTTATTTTTTTAATTTTTTCTATTTCTTCGACCGGACGAACAGAGGTGTTTTTGGTTGGTACGAGATTGTTTTTATAACCCTTATTTTTTTTAGCTTCTTTTTTCCATTCTTTTAAATCGGTTAGAACTTGGATAATTTCACCAACTTCCGGCGCGTTTTTTAATCCAATAATTTTAACGGGATCAGATGGTAGGGCTTGATTGATATTATGACCGCGCCAATTTTTTAAATTACGAATTTTACCAACCGTATCACCAATTTTAATAGTGTCGCCAATTTTTAATATGCCAGTTTGAACGATGATAGTGGCAACCGGACCTTCGCCTTTGTCAACATGAGCTTCAATAATTGTGCCAACGGCTGCACGATTAGGATTAGCGGTGATTTTATCTTTTTCTAATTCATAAACCAAAAGAAGTGTTTCTAATAGACCATCAATATTTGTTTTTTGTTTAGCAGAAATTTCTACGCAAATCGTTTTACCACCCCAAGCTTCGGGAGTCAGTCCAAGATCGGCTAGACCAGAGCGAATTTTGTCTAAATTAGCATCGGGCTTGTCTATTTTATTAATGGCGACAATGAAAGGTAAACCCGCCGATCTAATGTGGGAAATAGCTTCGATAGTTTGTTGTTGAATGCCATCATCAGCCGCGACTACCAGAATGGCAATATCAGCAACCTGGGCACCACGGGAGCGCATAGCAGAAAAAGCTTCATGACCAGGGGTATCAATAAAAGTCAAAATTTGGTTATTCTTTTTTACTTGATAAGCGCCAATGTGTTGAGTGATACCACCAGCTTCGCCATCAGCCACGTTGGTTTCTCTAATGGCGTCTAATAATTTCGTTTTGCCGTGATCAACGTGACCCATAACCACAATAACCGGCGGGCGAGGAATTAAATTTTTTTCTTCATCAACAAAATAGCTGGCGCGGTCTTTTTTTTCTTGGCCAGGATCGGGACAATTGTTATTTATTTTTTCTGTTTGATAGCCAAGATCCTCGGCAATAATGGTAGCCGTTTCATAATCAATACTTTGATTTAAAGAAGCCATGACGCCGTTTTTCATTAGTTCTAAAATTAAACGAGTGACCGGTAAATTCATTAGATTGGCCAAATCTTTAACTACAATTTTTTCTCCGATGGAAATAGTTTTATCTTTTTTTTCTGCGTTTGCCGCCGGGGAAATAGCGGCTGAGGGAGAAGGCGCCTCTTTTTTAGGAAATAAAAATTTTTCTTTAATGTTTGGGTGGTGAAGTTTTTCAATTATTTTAAGAGCTGTGTGGTCGTCTACTTGAATTGCTTTTAAACCCACATCAAAACCGAGCTCGGGTAAAATTTCACGCAAGCGCTCAACGGGTATGTGGACTTGGCGAGCCAGTTCAGTGATGTTCATAGATTCAATATTATTAACTAATTTTAACGCAAAAAATGTCAAGTGTCAAAGTATTAAGAAATAGGAAATAAAAAACAGAGGATTAAAGGAAAAAATTTAAAAGATAATATTTGTGCTTTAAGGATATAGATTTGATTTGACAGGGGTTGGTTTTTGGATTAAACTAAAATAATTTATTAATTTTTTTCTGGGCTTGTCTGGAATTAACTTCGTGACCATGGCACTTAATAACCAACAACAATTTTTTGAACTGATTAATCAAGTAACTAATATTTTGATTTGTTTTGCGCCACAGAAAAGAGCAGATGGCTTAGCAATTGATGAACCGGCCGCCGCGCTGGCTCTCGGGATATTAATAGAAAAAATGGGCAAAAAAGCCACGGTGGTGGCGGAAGATTTTATCTTTGGACAACGGATGTCTTTTTTTGATGGTTGGAATAAGATTGAACCAGCTTTACGCAATACCAGACAGTTCGTGGTCGCTGTAGATTTAAAAGGAAAAAAAATTAATGAATTTTCTTATGATGTTAAAGATGAAAATCTGTTGATTTATTTATTACCAGATAAGGGGGAGATAAGAAAAGAGGAAGTGACAGTTAAGGACGAAAATTATCGGTTTGATGCAATTATAGTTCTTGGCGCACCGGATTTAGAATCTTTGGGCATGATATTTAAGGAACAAAAAGAATTATTTTTTGCTAAGCCGATAATTAATATTGATAATGATCCGGCGAATGAAAATTATGGACAAATTAATTTAATTGATCAAAAGGCGGGAGCGGTTTCAGAAATAATTTATGAATTGATTAATTATTTTGAATCTAATTTAATTACAAAAGAAATAGCAACCATACTTTTAGCTGGTATTATTGACCAGACGGAAAGTTTTAAAAAAATCAATCTAACACCGAAAACTTTATTTGTCGCATCAGAATTGGTTAGTTATGGCGCAGATAAAGAAAAGATAGTTAATAGTTTATATCGGACAAAAAAAATGGCAACTTTAAAATTGTGGGGACGAGTTTTGGCCCGTTTACAATTTGAACGTTCTTTGGGATTGATTTGGAGCGCTGTGCCATTAGGAGATTTTATTAAGACTGGGGCTGAGGTCGGTGAAATAGATGGGCTAATTGAAGAGATGATCAGTAAAAGTCCGATGGCCAAGGCAGCGGTTTTATTATATGAAACAGTGGAAGGTGAAGTTAAAGGACAACTTTGGCATGCGCAAGGGAAGGCAAAAATTTTGGCTGAATTATGGCAACCAAAAGGCACCAATGATTTAGTTTATTTTTCTTTACCCAACAAAAATTTGACCCAGGCCGAGGCAGAAGTAATGGGGGCGGTTAAAAGGGGGTTGGAAAATTTTATTACTCTTTAATATTTTATAGGAAAAAGATGGCCAGGATGATAAAAACAGCTTGGTTTTTATTTTGGACAAATAGTGTTAAACTTAGATTATGGAGAAGATAATAAGAAAGGCAATTATTGAAACCATGGTTTTTTTTGATTTATTTGATTTTCCTTTAACCAAAGAAGAGCTTTGGCGTTATTTGTATAGTTTTTCGGGAATAAAAATAGAACAGGAAGATTTTTTTAAGGTATTAAAGGCGGTGGTAGAAGAAAAATTGGTAGCTACACAAGGAGAGTATTATTTTTTATTTGGACGGGAAGCGATCGTTATGGCAAGAGAAGAAAAAATTATTTATTCGTTAAGCAAGAGACAGCGGGCGGAAAAATTGGTGCGTCGGTGGTTAAGGTTCTTGCCAAACATAGCGGGCGTTTTTTTAATTGGGCCGATAGTTTATGGTAATGCAAAAAAAGAATCAGATATTGATTTTTTGATAGTGGCCAAACCGGGCAGGATTTGGACGGTTAGATTTTTGGCGGCGTGGCCTTTGAAATTATTAAATCTGCGGCCGACGGAGCGGGTGAAAAAAGATAGATTTTGTTTAAGTTATTTTATAACAGCCGATAATTTAAATTTAGAGTCAACCAAAATTGATGATCACGATATTTTGTTGGTTTATTGGTTGGCTTTTTTTCTTGAGCCACTGTTAAACCGTGATGAAATTTGGCAAAAATTTTTAAGCGCTAATCAGTGGTTGGAGAACCAGGCACCTAATTGGCCAGGAATTGGAGTGATCAGAGAAGAAACAACAAAACAAGAACCACAACCTGGTTGGCCGGGTAATTTTTTAGAAAGGTTGTTAAAAAAAATTCAATGCTGGTATTTGCCAGATAAATTGCGCAGAGTGATGAATAAAGATAAAAGTGTAATTATTAATGATCAAATGTTAAAATTTCATAGTTTAGACCGGCGCGCCGAAGTCTTAATTAAATGGCGGGAGAAAATAAATCAGTATGAATTATAAGTTAAGAGAAAAAATAAAAAATTTTTTTATTTATGGAAGTTGCCTTTTTGTTTTTTTATTACCATGGCAAACGCGTTGGATTTTTTATGATCCTCAAACCAAAGATGGGGTTTGGGAATACGGAAGGATGAGCTTGTATGCATTTGATATGGTGTTCATAAGTTTGGTAGTGGTTTATGCCGCGACTTATTTATTTGATAAAATTCTAAATTCTAAATTCGAAATTCGAAATAAAATACAAGTTCAAAATTACCTCCCGCTGGGAGGTCTCTCGGAGGGAGAAAAATTAAAAAATAAAAATAATATTTTAATTTTTTTGGGAGCAATTTTTGTGATTTTAAATATTATTTTTTCCGCAGATAAATTTTTGGCTTTTTACTGGTGGTTGCGATTGGGGGAGGGGGCGGTGATTTTGTGGATTTTGGGGAGTTTGGGAGGAGGAATGATTTCGAAAGTAAAAATAGCTTGGGCCTTTATCATCGGCGTTACAATTTCAGCAGGTTTAGGAATTTATCAATTTTTAACGCAAAGTGCTTTTGCTAGTAAGTGGCTGGGGTTGGCCTGGCACGGAGCAGATCAACTAGGGGCAAGCGTGATTGAGGTTGGTGGCGAGAGATGGTTTAGAGCTTATGGTTCTTTGTCACATCCCAATGTGCTAGCCGGATTTATTATTATAGCTTTAGTGTTGTTGTGGGGGATAATAGGAAAAATTAGAAATTCGAAATTGGAAATTGGAAATAAAATACAAATTATAAATGGTATATTTTATATTATTGTTTTATTATTGGTAACGGGGTTGTTTTTTACTTTCTCACGCGCGAGTTGGTTGACATTGTTATTAATAATAATAGGATTAATAATACATTATATATATAATAAGAAATTTTTAATTTTTAAAGATCTAATTAAGATTTTGTTTTTTGCTTTAGGGGTCTTGGTGATATTGGCGATTGCTTATTGGCCATTGGTCGGAACAAGATTGGGAATGACCGAATCAAGATTGGAAATAAAATCAAATCAAGACAGAATCGCGGGCTATGGTGAGGCATGGCAAGTTTTTAAAAAAAATCCCTTGATTGGTGTGGGGATGGGAAATTATACCGCAGTAAGCCAAAAGTTAAATCCGGGCCAAGCAATTTATAATTATCAGCCAGTACACAATGTTTATCTTTTACTTATCACAGAGTTAGGGATTTTTGGGTGGTTGGGGTTGTTGGGATTTTGGGGGTGGCTGGGAAAGAGAGGTGGAGAGATGGTTTTAATGAGTAGTTTGTTGTTTTTATTTTTATTTGATCATTTTTGGTGGACATTGCCGAGTGGGTTGATGGTCATGGCCATGGTAATAGGAATAATGATAGAAAACAAAAATTAAGAATCAAAACATAAAATGACAGCGCAAAATTCAAAAATAGAAGTTTTTAAATATTAAAGAGTTATTAGTCAGAAAAGTTAGAGTAGTTATTGTGATAAGAGATATAAAGACAGGCGAGAGTCTGTTTTTTGCTTGACGAATAAAGAAAAAAGTTTTAAAATGAGCCAATGGAATGTATCTTAGCACTCTTGACAGTTGAGTGCTAAAGAAAGTATAATATGTTTAGCTATAGACAATAGACAAAAAGATATATTTTTCAAAATAATTAATTTTGTTGGTGAAGCGCAAAATTTAGCTGGCCAGCAAAAAACAGATAATAATATGAATTTAACACCACTTTCTGACAATTTAATTGTCAAACCACTTCAGGAAGAAAAGCCCACCAGTGGCATTGTTTTACCAGAGTCAGAAAAGGATAAGCCGGAAAAAGGAGAGGTTGTGGCTGTGGGACCGGGACGTTTTTTAGACAACGGTAATCGTTTGCCATTAGCGGTTAAAGTCGGCGATAAGGTTTTGTTCCGTAAATATGCGCCAGACGAATTTAAACAAGGAGAGCAAAAGTTTTTGATTTTAAGAGAACCAGATATTATTGCAATTATTAATTAATTACTAATTATACGAATTTATAAATTGCGAATTATTACAAATATTTAAAAATATAATTTTCATGATTCGCGTTTAAATTTGTATTTATTAGCCTTTTATATGTCTAAACAAATTTTATACACTGAACAAGCACGCCAAGCAATCAAAAATGGCGTGGACAAATTAGCTAACGCAGTTAAAGTTACCTTGGGCCCAAAGGGACGTAACGTGGTTTTGGCCCAAACCTATGGCGCACCGACTATTACTAAAGATGGGGTGACAGTAGCCAAAGAAATAGAGTTGCCAGATAAATTTGAAAATTTAGGAGCAGAGTTGGTTAAAGAGGTGGCCGCCAAGACTAATGACGTGGCAGGTGATGGCACAACTACTGCTACTCTATTAGCCCAGTCCATGATTACCGAGGGTTTAAAAAATGTGGCAGCTGGGGCTGATCCATTAGCGATTAAACGCGGGATAGAAAAGGGTGTGGAGACAGTGGTTAAGGAATTAAAAGAAAAAATTTCTATGCCCTTAAAAGGCAAAGAAGATATTGCCCATGTGGCGGCGATTTCGGCTAATGATCCAGAAATTGGTAATTTGATTGCCGAGGTGATGTCCGAAGTGGGTAAAGACGGGGTGGTAACGGTAGAGGAGTCACAGGAATTTGGTTTAAAAAAAGAAATTGTCGATGGGTTACAATTTGATCAGGGTTATGTTTCGCCGTATATGATCACAGACACGGCCAGAATGGAAGCGGTATTGGAGACACCCCATATTTTGGTGACTGATCAAAAAATTTCCTCAGTCGATGATATTCGTCCGGTATTAGAAAAGATGTTGCAGACTGGACATAAAAATTTAGTTATTGTGGCTGATCAGATCGAGGGGGTGGCATTAACAACTTTGGTTTTAAACAAACTACAAGGGGTGTTTAATGCCTTAGCGGTTAAAGCACCTGGATTTGGTGACCGTAAGAAAGAAATGTTAACTGACATTGCTGTTTTGACTGGCGCCAGATTAATTACAGAAGAAGCTGGTTTAAGTTTAGAAAAAGTAGAGATTAATGATTTGGGCCAAGCGCGTAAGGTGGTAGCCACCAAAGAACACACCACGATTATTGATGGTGAAGGCCGGGCAGAAGAAATTAAGGCCAGAGTGGAGCAGTTAAAAGAACAATTAAGTCAAACCACCTCGGAATTTGATAAGGAAAAGTTGCAAGAGCGGTTGGCAAAATTAGCCGGTGGAGTGGCAGTGTTAAAAGTAGGAGCAGCGACGGAAACAGAAATGAAAGAAAAAAAACACCGGATAGAAGATGCGATTGCGGCCACTAAGGCGGCAGTTGAAGAAGGCATCGTGGCTGGTGGGGGAGTAGCCTTGGTAAGAACTTTATCGGTTTTAGAAAAAATAGAAACAGAAGATGAAGAAAAGATAGGAATAAAAATTTTAAGTCAGGCACTAGAAGCGCCGGTGAGACAAATCGCTCTTAATGCGGGTAAGGATGGTGCAGTGGTGGTAGAAGAAGTAAAAAAACACGAGGGCGGTTTTGGATATAATGCGGAAAAAAATAAATATGAAGATTTAATAGCTGCCGGAATTATTGATCCGACCAAGGTGACACGGACCGCGTTGCAAAACGCAGCTTCCATCGCGGCTTTAATTTTGACGACCGAAGTGGCGGTAACAGAGTTGCTAGAAAAAGAAGAAAAACATAATCATAATAATTTTAATTCTGGCATGGAATATTAATAGTAAAAAAAAGAGTCCCGAGCAATTGGGACTCTTTTTTAATTTGTTTTTTGCTCCTTTCTTTTAAAAGAAAGGAGCAAAAACTCGCTCGCAACTTCTGCATGTAGTAATGGTGGGCAGGGAAACGCTCGCTAGTGAAGCGGCGGAGAAATTAGGGCTCGGGAGCTAGGCCCTTTGTTGGTTCAGGGTTATATTCTGAACCAATAGGCAGTAAAGTAATTTTTTATCTTCATGAAGGTTCAAGGTTTAACCTTGAACCAACACCATAAACTAACTCAATTTAATTTTTTAACTTTCCCATCGTCTCTAATTTCTAACCTGGCTTCACAAAGCTCGCAAGATAAGATTTAAAAAATTTAAAAATAATTTAATAATTTATATTTAGGATTTGATTTAATATTTGGCATTATGACTTTTATCCTCTTTTAAAAATAAAATTTTTGGATTCTGGTTTGGGGGCCGGAATGACAAAGACAAATTTTGAAATTAAAAAATAGATGTGTTATGATAATAATATTAAATAAATTATTAAACATATGATTGATGAAATTAAAAAACCAAATAGTGATTGGCGGGCCGAACAAATGCGACAAAATTTAAGTCAAGTTAATAGGCCGATGGAAAGAGAGCATAAAATAAAATTTAAAAATTGGTGGTTTGTCGGATTAATATTAGTGGTGGTTTTGGGGTTAGCGGCGGTGATTATAAAGACAAAACCAATGACGGAAAATAAGACCGAATGGCAAGCAATATTTTTAGCAGATGGGCAAGTATATTTTGGTAAAGTGACAACCGAAAACAGTCGAACAATAATTATTAAAAACATTTATTATTTACAAACACCAGGTGTGATTCAGCAAGGTGGTGGCGATAATATTAATAAACAAGGCACGGAGATATCTTTGATTAAATTAGGTAATGAGGTTCATGGTCCAACCGATGAGATGAGAATTAATCGCCAGCAAGTCCTTTTTGTTGAGGATCTAAAAGATGATTCAAAGATAGTTAAGGCGATAAAGGATTATATTAATAAGTAAGCATGACAAGTTATTAGTGAAAAGTGATAAGAAAAACCGTTAATCAAAATAAAATAATACAAAATCAGACCATGGAGAGGTCTGATTTTTGTTTTTAATAAGCCAAAAGTAATATCGGATAAGCTGTTGGTAATAGTTTTTGGGTTAGGCTAAGAGTATTTTAGCTAAAACATTAATTATGAAAAAATATTTAATACTTTAAATATTGTTTTTAAGGCCATTTAGATTATTTTTGTTTTTTATGGAGATATTATCAAAACACCTTTTTATAGCGTTATAATAATTAAATAAGCCAAAAAGTTAATTTATTTTTAACACAAGAAGATGTGTTTTTTTAAATTTTAGGAAAAAAAGCAATATCGGATGGGTTAATTTTCTTGACAAAATATTTTTTTGGGTGTATAATATATATGTAAGAATACGATATTACTATTTTTTGAGCCTTAAAACTATATTTATCGATCTTTTTTAAACAAAAAACCCCGATTTTACTCGGAGTTTCTGGTTTTTTAAAAAAATACCCGCCAAAAAAGAAAAATTAAATTAAAAAAGGAAAGCGCAATTTTTAATTATGTTTTGTTCTTCTCTTTTTGGGTGGGCATTTTAATTATAGCACATTTTTTCTCTTTTGTTAAGTTTTCGATATATATAGTAAATAGTAAATATTGTATTATTTTATCTTTGTATATTTTAAAAATAGTTTTTTAAAAAAAATAGTAGTTAAGTATTCTTCCGACGATGATAATTATAACCCCATGCTCGATCAACGGAAGAAAACAATTAAAAGAAAAAATTCTGCTTTAAGAAAGAGCAAAAAAGAGAAAGCAAAAATTCAAGGATTAATAACATTATCGGAAGCGGCTAAACTGTGTTATTATTCTCAAGAATATTTATCTCTTTTGGCCAGACGTGGACAGTTAAAGAGTGTCAAATTCGGACGGAATTGGTTTACCACCAAAGATTGGTTAGCAGATTATGTTTTTACCCACCCAGCTGAAAAAAAAGGCAATGTTAAGGGTGGTTTAAAATTGGAAAAAGAATTAGAGCAGCAAGTGGCGGAGCATTCACTTAACCAAGAAATGCGCGAGGTTTCGAATTTATTATCACGGGTTAGTAATAATTATTTTCAGAGAATTTTAGTAGCGCTATATAATGTAAAAAATAATATAAAAAATATTTTTGATAATAGTGATGATAGTTTGGTGGAGTTGGATGAGACCAAAAGAAAATATTATCATGTTAATTTTTATCGGGAATGGATTAAAGATCTGTTGCCGGTTTTTTTTGTTTGGACTAATTTAAAACTAAAAGATTTTTTATTTAAGTCCGTGGTCTGGGTGATAATTTTTTCTTTGACCCTAACGAGCGCCGGGGCGCAATTTTTTCCGGAAGATTTTTTAAGTCTCGCAAAAAAAATAGAAAAGTTAAATCAGCAAACCGGTGTGGTGATGATGGGTGGATTAAAAAATCTTAATGATAAATTGGCTTTAAATATTTTTACGGATCAAGTTGTTTTGGCAGCACAAAATTTTTCGGCAGCGACGGAATATGCGGCTGGTAAAATTTGGCAGGAACAAAAAAAGGTAACTAAAAATATTGCTCAAGATTTTAACGGATTAACTAATCGAAATATCGAAGTAAACCGGTTAGCAGAAAAACAAAACTGGAGCGCAAAATTGGCAATGAAGATGGCTGCTTTAGGAGGGTGGCAAAAAAATTTAACTTTAAAAGATTTATTGGTTGGTAAAAAGTTGGCGGAGACAAAAAATATGGTGGTAGCAAAAAACGGCGTGGTACTCGGAATGAGCGATAACAAGGAAAATGTTTTGACAGCATTACAGACAAATAAAAAATTAATTTTTAATTTATTAAAAATTCCTCACGACGCTGACCAATGGGTTAATGATTTGGCGCGAGTGGCCGCGATGACAGCAGAAGGGGTAAATAAAAGTTTGGTTAAAGTCCAAAACTTTTCTAGGCAATTAGCCGGCCGGTTTTTTATTGGTTCAGAAAAAGAATTATTAGCCAAAGGTTGGTTGCCAAATAAAATTTTAGTTTTAACAAACAGAATAGCCACTATAATCGAAGGAATTGTTTTCCATCCAGTTTTTAATTTTGGTCAGAAGTCGAGCAGAACAACTTGGCAGTTGGCAGTGGCAGCAGGCGAAAAGCTTGGTGGTTGGTGGACGCGCGATCTCGAACAAAATTTAAGAACGCAAGACATGATTATTCAATTGGCTAAACAACGGAGTGGCGGAATTATTTATCAAGGTGAAAGGTTGGTGGAAAGAATTGGAGAAAAAACAATTGTAATTAAAGGAGAAAAAGGCGAACAAGGCGAACAAGGAGTACCGGGTTTAATAGGGCCAGCTGGACCAACAGGACCAAAAGGAGAAAGCGGCGCTGCAAATTATGTCACCAATATTTATAACGTGGGTACACCGGGCACAACAGCCAGCCAAGGCGCTGGTTCGGTTTTTGATGCTAAATATTTAGGCGCTGGTAGTTTATCAGTAACTGGCAATACGGAATTAAATTCGTTAACAGTTAAGGGTGCAGCAAGTTTGCAAGGTGCTTTGAATGTGACGGGATTATTAACCGGTGGAGAGGTGAGGGTTTCTGTCTTAAATGCGACGACCACTAATATTGATAATTTAACTGTTAATAGCGCGGCTGTTTTAAATGGGTTGACCACAATTAGTGATGGAAGAATAACGGTCTTGAACGCCACTTCGTCTTTGATTGACTCATTAACCATGGGTAATGGCACCTCAACTGGTTCATTTCATGTTTCCGGAGATTTATCGGTGGGTGATACTGGTTCGATTACTGGTGGTGGCGCTACTTTTAATGCCATCACCACCACAGATTCAACCTACATTGGTGGTAAACTAACCACGGTGGGTGAATCTTTTTTCACTGGCCCGGCACGTTTTACAACGATTAATGCCACCTCGTCCAGTTTTGATACTTTATTGGTCAACGCGACTTCAACTTTTAGTGGTTTAACTTCTTTAAACGATGCGCGGATTAGTGTACTTAATGCCACAACCACCAACATTGATAATTTGACAGTTAATAATCTCTTGACTTTAAATGGTTTGACGACAATTGCTGATGCCAGAATCGCAGTATTAAATGCTACCTCATCTTTGATTGATGCGTTAAATTTTGGTAACGCGACTTCCACGGGTTCGTTATATGTGGGCGGAGATTTAACCGTGGCTAATTCCACGGTTTTGGGTAGTTCAGTGGTTAATAGTTTAACGGTTAACGCCACAATTAATTCTGATTTAATTCCACAAAGTAATATTTATAACCTTGGCTCGGCGGCTAACCGTTGGGCAATAGGATATTTTGATGAAATGGTGGTTAATACTTTATCTGCTCAGGAAACCACTATTGCAGGTACAACTTCGACTGATTTCACAATTAATTCGGCTAATGTTTCTTCTGATACCGAGGATTCAACTTTGACTTTTGAAAGAGGCGCGCCAGCAACTAATGCGGTAGTGCGTTGGGATGCAAGTGAAAATAATTTTAATTTTAATTTTCCAATTTGGATTGAAGGGACAGATACCACTGGCAACGCCTCTTCTACTTTGACAGTAAAAGCGGGGGTGGATCAGGGCACGGCAAATTTATTTCAGTTATTAAATAGTTCGGGTGCAGTTTTGGCGCAAGCCGATGCGGCTGGACATTTCGCCGTTGGCGCAAGTTATCAAGATGGCTATGGCTTGACAGTGGCCACCACCACATATTTTTCTGGCAACGCAGTTTTTGCTCAAGGTTCCACTTTTAATTCTATTACCACTACTGACACGGCATATATTGGCGGCAAAGCGCAAATTGTTGGCACCACCACTATTGGTTCAAATACTTTAGTAGTGAATACCAATGAAGGCCGGGTGGGGATCGGGACGGCGACGCCAGTAAGTTTATTGACTATTGCAAAAGATGAGATAGGCGCAACTCAAAGTTCAGCGAATGGAATCCTTTTATTAAATACAACAGCCGCCATAAGCGGGGCACAACAAATTTCTCCACCTTTAAGTTTTAAAGCAAATGAATTTTTTACCGGAGATTCATTAAGTAAAACAACCGAATTTAGAATGTATAATAGACCAGCCCAATCGGGTTCCATTGATATTGGAAGTTTTGTTATGGATTTTAGTTTAAATGGTGCAACTTTTACTGATAAAATAACATTTCAAAATCATTATAATTATTTTACGATACCTATTGACGGAATGTTTGCTTTGGGAAATTTAAATGTTGGTATATCAAGGAGTAATAATCAATTAAATTTAGTTTCATATTCTGGTATTAATTTTAATAGACAAGGTGTGACAAAAATGGTAATGAATGATTCTGGTTATTTTGGCATCGCCAATACAAATCCCCAATATGCTCTTGATGTAGCTGGCAGTTTGAATCTTAATTCTACTTCTACTGCTTATTTACAAGGTCATGCCGTAATTGGTTCAGGAACTCTTACTGATAACTACGGCTTTACCATCGCTACCACCACCACATTTGGAACCAACTTAGTTAATGTTGGTGATTTAAGAGTCGCGACTCTTAATGCGACCTCAACCACTATTGATAACCTAACAGTGAACACAGCCTTAATCTTAAATGGTCTTTCCACTATTGCTGACGCTAGAATCGCAGTATTAAATGCGACCAGTTCAACCATTGATACCCTGACAGTCAATACTGCCTCAATCTTAAATGGTCTTTCCACCATTGTTGATGGAAGAATCGCAGTATTAAATGCCACTTCTTCCACCATAGATACTTTAACTGTGAACACTGCGATAAATCTTCCAGCTGGGTCAATCAGTGCTAATGATCTGGCCTTGACTCAAGGATATGTATTCGCTGGTAATAGCTCAAACTATGCTGAAGCAACTTCGTCAGTCTTTATTGATGAGAATGGGTATGTGGGGATAGGGACGGATAGTCCAAATAGTAAATTACATGTAGTCGGTGGTATTTATTTAGAATCTGGGCCAACGGGCCAGATAGATTTTGGCGGTTCTGTCTATGATATTTATAACGTTAGTGGGACAATGTATCATAGATCCAAGGCGTTTGATTTTGCTCAGGTTGGTTCGGATTTAACCAGTGGCGACTTTTTTTCTATTAGATCTAATAGCAGTAGTCCAGGGAAAATAGCAGCGAGTAGTGGAGAACAGGGATTTGTTGTTATGAAACCAATTGTTACTCAATCTGGGTCAGCTAGTTATGTTGGTTTATTGATAAACGCAACAGAAACTACCCTTGGTTCTAGTCAAAGCTATTTGATGGACTTGAGAAATAGTGGCATCACAAAGTTTAATGTTACAAATACTGGTAATGTGGGCATTGGCTTATCCTCCCCAGCTTATTCTTTGGTTGTCGCGTCAACAACACTGAATAATTATCCGCTGTCAGTTTCGGCTACTTCCAGTAAAGTAGTTATTGGCCAAAAAGAATTTGAAGACAACTACGGCTTTACCATTGCTACCACCACTACCTTTGGTACTAACTTAGTCAACGCCGGTGATTTACGAGTCGCGACTCTTAATGCGACCTCAACCACTATTGATAACCTAACAGTGAACACAGCCTCAATCTTAAATGGCCTCACTACGATTACTGATGCTAGAATTGCAGTATTAAACGCGACGACAACTTCAATTGATAATTTAACTGTTAACACTACCTCAATTTTAAACGGTTTGACGACAATTGCTGATGCCAGAATCGCAGTTCTAAACGCCACCAGTTCCACGATTGATACTTTAACCGTTAATACTGCGATCAATCTTCCAGCTGGGTCAGTCGAAGCTGGCAATCTGGCTCTGACTGAAGGTTATACTTTCCGTGGAGAAGGTGGCTATGCCGAAGCCACGTCAACAATATTTATCGCAGATTCGGGAAATGTGGGGATAGGGACGGAGAGTCCTGCCAGTACTTTGGAAGTTAAGGGTTCTTTGGGAATTGGTTATACTGTTGCATCTCGGAATGCACAGTTTGATTCTTCTGGGCGATTAACTATTCGTTATGATGATGATAACCCAGTTTCATTATTAACTTTATCTAACAGAGGGATCGTTGATCCTGGTGATGGGGTTGCAATGAATTTTATTCTTGATTCAGTAGCAGGATCTGGCACAAATGCTGGTTCTATTAAAGTTCTTTCTGATTATAGTACTTTTAGTGGTGCAACAGCTGATAGTTATATGTCTTTTCATAACACCTTGAATGGAAGTTCTCAAGAAGTAATGAGATTGACGTCTTCCGGCGCTATCGGCATCGCCACCACCACCCCCGGAGGCACCTATGGTGAAAAACTCACAGTCG
>DAIUDD010000009.1:0-34209 GCA_036845805.1 Patescibacteria group bacterium
AATATCACCCTTGAGTTCGAAAATCTTGTTATTGCCTTTGGTAATACTAAATGGCGAGCTTGATAAATCAAATACTACGGCCTTATCAGTTGCCTTAGCTACTGTCGCTAAAACGTTGCCATCAACCACTAATTTTAAATTTGCCAAATCAGCATCGGCTGCAGTGCCTTGTTGATAAAAGCGAATTTTTTCCACTTGTACATCTTCGGTGGAATTAGCAGTTAATTTTAACGAAGCAAACACATAGTTAGTAGTGCCAACTGGCTTGGTCGCACTTGTAGCCGAACCACCATCAGCTGGAGTTACTGTGCCAAGTGTAATGGTATTGTTCATGGTCATGCTATTACCAGTCACTGGTAAAGAAACAGACACACTAGCAGAACCCTTAACTGTAATGGCACTTAAACCCAAACCCGCAACTTCACCGGCTTGTAGGGTGGTGTGCATGGTGGCAGCAATATAATAAGACTTGGTTGTGCCATTAGCAATAGTAATGTCATCATTAACTACTGCCGTATGAGCTGAACCTAAAGTCTTTTCATTGCCAACCATTGATTCATCTGCCGCAGCTAAAATATAGACATTGGCAAAATTTGAATCTTGAGCCAAACCATATCTTTGAATGGTCATGGTATCAACTGTTACATCACCGCCAGTCGCTGTGAAATTCAATTTAGTGAATTTAACGCGGGTGGCATTCTTTACTACTGTTGCCGCAGCTGGAGTATCAGAAGCCAAAGACACGGTTAAAGCGCCGGTTGAATTAGCTTCTGGAGTTATGGGAGAACCACTGCCAGCAACGGTGATAAGGGCTGATTCAGCGCCTGTAATTGAAGTCCCCACAGAATAATCAGCTAAACTGTGTGTTCTCACATTATCCCATTGAAAATTGTTGGCCAAGAAAGCGGCTTCAGAAGCAACCGGTCTCTTTTCTGTACCATTAATATAATAAATGGTAGATCCACCCGGCTCCTTAACCAAAGAACCGCTTGGATATAAGGTTGTTAAAGCTGAGCCATAAGTGTAAGCTGATGCAAAAAATGAATCATCTAACACGTCAACTAATTTATACCAGAGAGAACCGTATAAGTCACTGGCCACTGTTTCAGTTGGAATGTGGCGAATAACTCCGCTCGGTTCCACGGCATAAGTCTTTGGATCATTGCTTAATTTGATCAAACGAGTACCAGCGCGATATGGCACGTTGCCGCCCATATTAATATTACCCATTTCAGTTAAAGAAATGGTTTTGACCGTAGAAAAATTTGTGCCAAACCAAGTCTTATAAGTATTGAAAGTTGGGAACACATAACGTTTGTTATCTGCTCCAAGGTAATAAACCGCTGGGTTGTTTGGGGTCTTGATCAAATCACCGGCCGCTGCCGCGTTGGCAACTGGCACAGTTACCATGCCCATTAAACCCAAAGTCCAAGACATGGTAGCAATCACCAAACCCATGGTTAATAACTTTTTCATAATTTTATTTTTATCCTTTTGATCATAACAAATTTGCAACTATTTATGGGTTCATATGATACTCATAAAACTGGCAATATTTAGTTATGATTATTTTTTTAACTCCTTTCTCTCCCGTTTTTTCGGGATCGACCTTTTAGGAGGAAGGAAACTTATAAATATAATGTTAGCTCTCCCCTCTTTCGAAAGGGGAGATTAAATAAGAGGGTAAACATCTAATAATTAACATCCCAAAAATTCGCGCTTGCCATGCACCTTTATGGTGCATGGTTTATTGTATAATACCCACTTTAAATTCCGGCTCTTTTATTTCCCTGTTGGTCTCTTCTAATAGTTGTTTAATAAAATCATCAGAAGAGGTGCCATTATTTTGTTTTTCATCTTTTTCAGTCACGCTAATTACAGTGGTTGTATTAGTACTAGTAGCTTTATCTGTCGTCACCGAGCCTCCATCTTTTTCTTCTAAATTAACAACCGGCTCATCTTTTAAAACGGCCAAAACATCCAAACTTGTCTTTTCTATTTCATTAGTCAATTTTTCTATTTGTTTATCTAATTCCTCATCTAAAGATGACGCTAAAGTATTCTGCATCTCATCTTTAACATTAATTAATTTCTCATTAATTTCCTTAACTGCCATAGAAACCTTAATTTTTGTTTCATTATCTTGTTTATCATCCAATTCTTGAACCTTATTCACTACTATTTTTAGATTATTAGCTATCTCGTTTGTTGTCTGAGTAATTTTTTCTTGTTTCGTTTTAATCGGCTCATCTTTTAAGGCAATGGTCTTTAATTCATTAACTCTATTCTCCACCATACTCATTGCTACTCGTGCTTTACTTTCGTGCGAAAAAGATAAAGTATATTTAAGATTTTCGGCAGTTAATTTAATCGGATAAAAAACATCGCCCGGCAGGGAATTTCGTGAGGCATTAACTGATGCAAAAGAAGAAATAAAAACCAAGGCCAAAACCATACTAAAAGCCGCCACCGGTCTTAAGACTAAATTGACTGGAATTAAATTGGTAATCAAATTAAGGCCCCAAGCTGGCTTAGTCTCTGGTATTTGAGACAACAAAAAATCTCTGGTCTGATTTGACCAATCCTTATCTGGCTCTATCCCATTTTTTAAATCGGCCATTAATTGAGTAAATTTTCTCTCAGTCATGAAAATTTTATTTATTAATCTTATTAATTTGTTTTTTTAAATCTTGCAGCGCTCGGTGTAAAATCACTCTTACTGTGCCAGTTTTCTTTTCTAAAATTTCTGCTATTTCGCTAACACTTAAATCCTCAATATAATGCATAATAATAATTTCTTGCCAAACTTGGTTTTTAATTTCTTTAACTGCTTCTGTAATTTTTTCAAGCGCTCGCTCATTATCCATGTTTTCATCTAAATCAATTTCTTCTTTATTTTCTGTAATTTCACTTTCATTCTCCGGCCATTCCGCCAACGCTTCGCGATTAGTTTTTTGATAATGATCAGCAATCTTATTTCTAGCTATTTGATAAATAAAAGCTTGTAAACTTTTAATTTCTGTCTCTTTGTTTTTTAGATAATTAAGTAAACTGGTAAAAACATCTTGTACAATGTCTTCGGCTGTTTCTTTGGTATTTACCCTAAAAAAAACAAAACGGTATATCTTTTTAAGATACTGATCATATATTTCACCAAACGCTTCTCCGTCATTTCTTTGTATCCTTCTAATTAGCAATTGTTCTCTAATTTTGACTGTCATTTAATGAGACGTTAAAGATAAAAAAATATTACAAATTTGTCTTGTAATGATATAAATTTTACAATTATTTATGTTGTTTGACAATAGCCAAAACAAGATTTATACTAAAAATGTCCGGACTATTCTGGACAAATTAAATTAAATTATTATAATATTAACAAATACAGATAAGCTCTTAAAACAAATTTGTCCGGACTATTCTGGACAAATTTGCTAAAATAAGTCAAAAATCATATTTTTTACTTTCGCTAATTTTAGCATAATAACAATAAATTTGTCAAGACTATTCTGGACAAAAAATATAGTAAGCATTTTAAATAATTTTGTTAATGGCCAGGTGTTAATTGTCAATGGTTATCTATGAACATCGTCCGTCTTACCCCCTCTCAAGCTGCCTTAATGTTTGGCGTTAATGAACGTTCTGTTCGGCGTGCTATTGCTGAGGGCGAACTACGCTATATTGTGGTTCAGGGTAGATATAAAATTAACTTTGAAGATCTGGTTAAGTGGTCACAAAAAATGCCTTCACGCGCGCTTAAAAGAGATACCATTGGTATTGGTCAATATGTGGAGCAATGGCGCATTAAAAATCCCAAATTTTCTCCCAGTAAAAAACTATTAGAAAACTCTCCGGATGAAGTTCCTAAAAAATAAAATTTTAATTATTTAAATGTTCTTTTATTTCTTGTGCCAAAATTTGTTTAAATGCCTCTTTTTGGTTCACAATTGTTTTATTTTTAAAAATATCAGCTAATCCATTTTTAACCACAAATTCAATCTCTCTTTGCCAACGCGCCTGTTTTAAGCTGGGGTTTAAGCCAAGCAAGTGCCAAAGTTTAAAGCCAACTGCCAAACTAGCCAGATCTATATTATTTTCATTTCTATTTAAAAAATCAAGATAATGTTTAATTAAAAAAAACATCCGCCTATCCGGGTGTTTTTCCAAAACCATTTTATTAATCAAGTTCACAAGCCAACCAGCAGCCACAATCCTATTTATTGACTGTTTGACAGACCAATAACCATCTAGTACTTCGGCGCCAATCAATTGATCAATGTTTTTACCCCTAACCATATTTAAATAAGACAAACTAACTGGCTCTAAATGCCCAGCCAGTTTACTCAAAATTTTCTTCCCACCACGCGCCTGAAGTATTAATTTGCCAAAATTTTCACTATAAGCTGTAATTAACAGATCATCTTCTCGCCAAATTTTGCGCGTCAAAATAATTGCCTGATCACTATAATACATGTGTCTATCTTAATTCATAAATTCTTAAAAAGCAAATTAAAAAACAGCCGCCCTGGGCTGTTTTTTAACTATAAATCTATTATTATCAAAACACTATAAACCTATACGATCGCTAAAATCTGCTCATAATGCTTGGTTAAAACATCTTCAATCTGCTTGGGATCATGGGTGGCAAAAGCAGCTGATTTTTCTTTAAAATACTGATTGATCACCATCAAATTTTCCGGCTCATCTTTAATTAAGCTCCAAAAATAATTTCTCGCATCCTCGCCCAAACCATCAACCAAATCCGCCAATTGCTGTTTATCTTCTTCGCTTAATTTCGGGTGGTTTAAAATAATGTTTTTTAATTCCTGGCTAATGTCTGACATATATTTTAATTATTATTAATTATTATTTATTTTTTCTCTTAATTTTCTTTATCCCCGCCAATTTCATGACCACCAAAACCCCCGGTAATAGCACTCCGTACTTTTCCAGCCTTATTTTCTACTTCTAATTTGTCATAATCTTCTTGAGTATTCAAATATCGCAAATCCATATCGATTATCTGCCGGTCGCCATAAAGCTCCTTAAACAAATCCCTTGGCTGCTCCAAAGGCACCATCTTGTTTAAAGCAATTTGTTCTGGAGTTTCATTAATAAATTTGCCATCAGGATTTTCTGCTCCCTTGGCCGCCACTGCCAACAAAATAAAAGCCATAAAAAAACATTCTAAAGACTTCAAACCACTTGGTCCCAACTCGCTTAATCTGGGGCCAAATCTTTGAGCTACCTTTTTCTCAATTTGCACCATATCCACCGGCTCAGTTTCTAATTTTTCATTTTTTCCAAACATTTTTTCAAAAAATGACATATGTTTTTTGTTAATTTTATTAATTATTAATATTTGAATTTTTCTTGACACTTTTGACTCTTGACACTCTGACGCTTTTTATACCTTTTCCACTTTCAACTTTGTTATAATCTCATTAATCTTCACCTCCTTTCCGCCATCGCTATTTATCAGTTCATCGGCTAAAGTTTGTTTTCTTAACTCCACCGCGTATTTTTCTAAAACCCGCTTTACTAATTCATCATCGGTTTGATAATAAATCTTAATCCGGTCGGCAATGGTTAAACCGCTTTCCTTGCGTAAATTATTAATTGTGCGCACCAACTCACGCAAAATTCCCTCTTCTTTTAGTTCTTCCGTAATTTCTGTATCTAATTCTACTGCCAACTCTCCTTGGCCCTCTTCCTGCCCAATCTCTTTCACATTTATCTCATCTCTTATTAAATTTAAATACTCTTCCTTAATTTTGAGTTTTGGGTTTTGAATTTTGAATTTATTTAACGGTTGTCTAACTTTAATCCCCGCCTCCGCTCTTTTGGCCAAACCCATCTCAACCACCTGGCGCGTCAGGCTCATATTATCCAAAACCGACTGTTCAATTAATTTTTCATTAATCATCGGCCACTCTTCCAAATGCACCGACTCTTTAAGTGCGCCGCAATTTTTACCCAATTCTTGATAAATATATTCGGCGCTAAAAGGAATAAACGGCGCTAAAATTTTTGTTAATTCAAACAAAACCTTGCCCAGAGTAAAAACAGCTTGATTTTTATCATCAATATTTTCACTCTTAAAGCGCTCACGCGACCGACGCACATACCAGATAGATAAATCATTAATAAATTCTTCTATTTTTCTCCCGCTGGTAAATAAATCATAGCTCTCCAAAGCCGCCGTCACTTCTTTTATTAATAAATCCAACTTCGCCGCTATCCATTTATCCAACACATTCGTTAATTCATTTCCCTTAATTTCTTTGTTTCTGGTTGCTTCGGCAATCATCCCGCCATGGCGGGATGAAAGCGGAGCTTTCAATTTCTCTATTTCTTTTTCTTTATATGTCTGATAAAAAGTCAGCACATTAAACAAAGTATTAAACATCCGGCCCGCTTCTTTTAGAAACGATTCATCAAACCTTTTGGGGTCGCCCGGCTGATTCACGGTATATAAATACCATCGAACCACATCAGCACCATATTTTTCAATCACCTTCCATGGATCAACTACATTGCCCACGTGTTTTGACATTTTCTGGCCATTCTTATCCAAGACATGGCCCAAACAAATTACATTTTTATAAGGTGTTTCTCTGCCTATTAAAGTTGCCACGGCTAAAAGTGTATAGAACCAACCGCGGGTCTGATCAATCGCTTCACTAATAAATTCAGCTGGATATTTTAAATTTGCATTCATTCGCCCGCTTAATTCAAATTCACCCGCTTCTACTTCAAACGGATAATGGTCCTGGGCCAATGGCATCGCCCCCGAATCAAACCAACAATCCATTACTTCGCTTACCCGTGTCATCTCTCCCTCACATTTATCACACTTAAATTTTATTTCATCAATAAAAGGCCGGTGTGGATCAAATTTTTGCCACTCTTGATGTTTAAATGCCTTAGTAAACTTAATCGACTCTCCATTCTTTAAATAATTGTTTTGCCACACTTCCAAACTATCTTTGCCTGTTAAAAGAGATATTAATTGTGCTAAAGGATCGCCATGGCTCACCACCAATATTTTTTTGCCTTGGTATTTTTCTTCTGTCTCTTTTACAAACTTAGCCATGCGTTCCCTAATTTCTTCTACGCTTTCTCCGCCTGGTACTCCGTTTTTTAAACGAACCGCCAATGGTCCGGCTAATTCAGTAAATGCATGATTATCCTTACCTTCGGCCAGCCCCAAGCCCAACTCCCACAATAAATCACTCCTTTCTAATCGAAGCCCTATTTTTTCTGCCACCATGGTAGCAGTCTCGGTCGTTCTAATAAATGGCGAATGTATTATTACATCAATTTTTTCTTTAATAAAATATGGCATCAGTTGCTCAATTTGCTGCCGGCCAAGTTCAGTTAAATGGAACCGATCATTTTCTAGTTTAGAACATAAAATATCTTGCACATTATTTTCCGCTTGTCCGTGACGTAACAAATAATAAGTGTTTTTTAGTAGTTGAAAAACCGGTAGCTCTTCATAACTGCCAACAACTTTTATGTGGTCGCACTTATGACATTTCCAAACCGGCAATGGTGTTCCCCAATATCTTTCTCTGGAAATCGCCCAATCTTTAACCTCCTTTAGCCACTCGCCAAACCGACCTTCTTTAATATGTTCTGGCACCCAATTAATTTTTTCATTACTCTTAATCATCTCTTCCCTAAGCGCGCTCATCTTAAAAAACCAAGAGTCTTTGGCATAATAAATTAAAGGTGTATCACAACGCCAACAAAAAGGATAATCATGCGCATATTCTTCTGTCCTAAACAAAACGTTTCTTACTTTTAAATCAGCAATTACTTCTTTATCGCAATCTTTAACAAATCTACCTTGCCATTGTGGCACTAATTTATTAAACGTCCCATCTAAATTTACTGTATGAACTTTTGGCAAACCAATTTCTTCCCCTAATTCATAATCTTCTAACCCATACATCACCGCTGTATGCACTACGCCCGTGCCATCTTCGGTTGATACAAAATTAGCCCCATAAACTTTAAAGGCATTGGCCGCATTTTTTTCATCACCTTTAATTACTCCGGGAAACAACGGCTCATATTCCAAACCAACCAAATCCGATCCCAAAATGCCATCCTGAACAACAGAGAAAGATCCTGTGGTTTTATCGCCTAATACTTTTTCCACCAAATCACTAGCCAAGATATAACTTTCTCCTTGTTCCTTGTTACTAATTACGGAATACTTTATATCCTCCCCCACTGCCAAAGCCACATTACCCGGCAAAGTCCACGGCGTGGTCGTCCACGCCAAAATATAAACATTTTCTTTTCCCTTAATTTCTTTATTTCTTAATTTCTTAATTTCTTCATCTTTGAGTTTAAATTTTATATAAACACTTTCTTCTTTTACATTCTTATATCCTTGCGCCACCTCATGACTCGACAATGCTGTTCCGCATCTCGGACACTGCGGAATTACTTTATGGCCTTGATACATTAAACCTTGCTCATGCGCTTGTTTAATAATCCACCACAAAGTTTCTATATAATCATTGTGATAAGTAATATAAGGATGTTCCATGTCAATCCAAAAACCAATCCTCTCCGTCATCTTCTCCCAATCATTAACATACTGCCACACGCTTTCTTTGCATTTTTCATTAAATTCTTTGATGCCATAAGCTTCCACTTCTTTTTTGTTTTTCAATCCTAATTTTTTTTCCACTTCCAACTCCACCGGCAGTCCGTGTGTATCCCAGCCCGCTTTTCTTTCCACCCGAAAGCCATTCATGGTTTTAAATCTCGGAATCACGTCTTTAAACGCCCGCGCTTCCACGTGATGAATGCCGGGCTTGCCATTAGCGGTCGGCGGGCCTTCATAAAAAATAAAATCACCCTTGGGCGCTTCTTGAGCCAAGGTCTTTTTAAAAATATTTTTCTCTTGCCAAAACTTCAAAATCTCTTGTTCTTTTTCTGGTAAATTAAACATAAAGAAAATAATGTCATCCTCACAAAAGTGAGGACCTCATCCATTTAAGTTGTTTTGCTATTTTATTGTATAAAATTTCCCCAATTTTGGCAAATAAAAAAGCCCGATCTTTTACAACAGACCAGGCTTAACAGAGATTGAAGTCTATTCCACTGATTGGGATATTGGAATAAGCGAAATGTTCTTTTTTTTGCTGATTGGATTTTTATAGGACCACTGGATTTTCACCCAGCCCCCCAGTGATTCCTCGTCCACATGAGCAACCAGGCCTGTTATACTTTTTTGATGTAAAAACAAGAATTCTTGGGCATCTTGGGCGGTGGCTGCTCGCAAGAAACCCTTACTATTTTTGTCCCTGATAATCCGGACAACCCATTTTTGCTGTTTTGGTGCGTTTGGGTCCTTTGGATTTGGCTCATGTCGAGCCTTTTCTATGTGGGCATTATCCGGCAAAAAGAATACGACTCCTGGCGCCACTAGTTCAAAAAGATCTTTTTGTTCCAATTTCGACTTCATTTTTTCCTCCGTAAACTGATTTGGTTGTTTAAATAATTTTGTTTTCTACGGACAAAAAATATCCTACCAAAAACAACACTTTTTGTCCAGTGGGTAGCCAAATTGACCATCTTAGAAATTTATATTATAATAAACACCATTATGAAAACCAAAAAAATCTTATTTATCTTATCAATAACAATAATCGCTTTTGGAGCGATGTTTTTTAACATTGATAGAGCTGGGGCTCAAGAAAAAAAACCAGTCTATTTTTTTTATGGTGATGGCTGCCCCCACTGCCACGATGAAGAAATATTTTGGAATAAAATAAAAAATAATTATCCAGCCATTGATTGGCTCGCTCATGAAACTTGGTCTAATCAAGAAAATTACCAGCTGCTTTTAAAAACAACTAAAGAAAAAATCGGGCGCGAATTTGGTTCCGTGCCAGTTACTGTGATTGGCAATGATGTCATTATCGGTTTTAGAGACGAAAACACCACTGGCGAAAAAATAAAACAAGCTTTGGATAAATATTTGGGCCAAAATAATAACCCCGCCACACCCGAGACTGAAAAATTAAAACTGCCGCTCTTGGGTGAAATTAATCTCAAAAATATTTCTCTCCCCGCGCTCACCGCTGTCCTTGGCACGATTGACGGTTTTAATCCTTGTTCCATGTGGGCGCTTCTAATTCTAATCACCATTTTAATTAATTCCAAAGACAAAAAAAAGATGTGGCTGGTTGGCTGGACCTATATCATTACCTCGGCCATCTCATATTTTTTATTCTTAAGCGCCTGGCTCAATGCTTTTTTTGTTGTCGGTTATTTAAAAATCATCCAAATAATTATCGGTTTACTCGCACTCGGCATCAGTATCTATTTCTTTAAAGATTATTTAAAAAACAGAAAAAAAGCCGATCTAACCTGCGAAGTTACCTCGGAAAAAACCAAAAGTAAAATTATTGCTCGCTTGGAAAAAACTTTGCTCAAAGAAAAAACTCTCGCCATTGTTATTGGTATTGCCGCTATTGCTTTTAGTATTAACCTAATTGAACTCCTCTGCTCGGCTGGCATTCCGGCCGTCTACACGCAGATACTTTCACAAAGTCAATTGCCTAAATTAAGTTACTATTTATATCTTCTGGCTTATGATTTTTTCTATATGCTCGATGATATTGTTGTACTTTTAATTGCCGGCTTTACTTTTAAAATCTTTATTGGCAACCAAAAATACGCTAAATACTCTCACTTGATTGGCGCTCTTATCCTTTTTATCTTAGGCGCCATTATGCTTCTCAAGCCCAGTTTACTAATGCTAAAATGATAAAACAACGTTTTGTCATCCTGACGAAAGTCAGGATCCATTTATTTCTGTATACTGATTTTCATCAGTATGACATTAACAAAAAACGCCCCTTGCCGAAGCGTTTTTTTTATTAAATCATAAATCTTACTTCATAAATCTTGCCTCATCTTTTCAACATTTGCTCCAACGTCTCGTGTTTTGATAGTCGTTCATAATCTGGCAGATTTTTAATATCAGTCAAGCCCAAATAACGCACAAATTCCAAAGTCACCCGATACATCGGCGCGCCCAATTTTCTATCCACGCTTGATTCGACCAACCCGCGCATTAATAGATTTCTTAAAATCAAAGAACAATTCACCCCCCGAATTTGCTCTAATTCCATTTTCGAGATCGGTCCCCGGTAAGCAACAATGGTTAAAGTTTCTAATTGTGGCCGGGTCATTTCACCGGTTAATTCTTCTTTTAAAAACTTTTCCACCAACCCAGCCGTTTTAGCATCTGTCGCCATGCCCACCACCCCATCATTAATCATGATTCTAATACCCTTATCGCTGGCCTGGTTATATTCTTCTTGCAAGACCATCAGGGCGGTTTCCACTTCTGTTTTTGATCGTTCGGTTAACTCGGCCAATTTTTTAATTGGCAAAGGTTTATTACTAATAAACAATAAGGCCTCTATTTGTGTTTTTAAATTCATATTTTTTCTATGATAATTTCATCAAACATTTTATCTTGCTTAACCGTGATTGCTCGCTGTTTAACCAACTCTAATAAACCCAAAAACGTCACAATCACTTCTGTCTTATTTTTTGAACCAATTAAAAGATCTTTAAAGTTAATGCTTACGGCTGATAAAATTTTATTTTTGATTTGTTCAATTTTTTCTCTAATAGACATAACCCTGGCTACTTGCCGTTGTGGCAACTTAACCATTGGCTCAATTTCTTTCAAAATCTCTAAAAAAATATTTTTTAATTTTTCACCGCTTATGTCTTTGGGCGGATTAAAAATTACTTCTAAATCCAAAGGAATCTTTTCGCGCAAAAACAAAACGTCTTTTTTGGCAATTATTTCTTCTATTTTCTTGCTGGCTTCATAATATTCTTTATAGATGCGCAACTGCTGTTCCAAATCACCTTCCTCTTCTTCCACTCCGAAATTTAAACTGGGTAACAAAACCCTTGATTTAATCAATAATAATTTTGCCGCCACCACCAAAAAATCCGCTAATTCTTCCGGATTTTTTTCTTCCACTCGCGCCAAATATTGCATAAACTGTTCTGCCACGTCGGCGATAGAAACTTCCGTAATATCTAAATCTGCTGCTTCAATCAGCTGCAATAATAGATCCAGTGGACCTTCAAATTGACCTATTTTAGGAACAAATGCCATTGAAATAAATTATTTTTTCTTTTTATTTTTCTTTATTTTCTTTGCCACGCTAAAATTGCCGATCTTGGCGTTTTCCAATTTTATAAAATCTCCAACTTTAATCTTGATGCTTTCATCAAACGCCCCCGCTGAAAAAACTGCTTCGTTTTTTAAGGCCTTGTCCACAAAAACGGCCAGCTTATATAATGTGCCAAAAGCGCCCATCGCGCCCGGCTTAACTTTAAATTGTGATTTCATTACGCCCTCTTTCGGAATATCAACCTTGGTAATCCGCAAATCTTTAGTCGTCATCACTTTGGCTAATTTTTTCAAATCAATGTTTTTATCTGCCGGCACGATCACTATGGCATAAGGTTTTTTACCGTGCTCTAATGGTTTATTAGTTTTGACCAATAAACTTTTGGCAATCGTATTTAATTTCACGTGCATGGTGGCCGCGGCATCGTGGGCCGTAAAAACTTTGCGATGCTTAATCAATTCAAATTTTAATTTTGATTCTTCCAAATTTTTTAAAAGTTTTTTGTTCATATAATTTAAATTTTATAAGTATAGGGATCAATTTTAATAATTAAAAAAGTTAAAACAGTATTGACTCCCAGCATTATTAAAACTTTATAAATTCCTGTCAAAGCATCCAAATAAATAATCTCTGGTATAAAAAGGATGATAGCCGCGCCGATACCAAAAAAATAATCTGTGGGAATGCGGCCAGTCCATTTCTTGTGCCACCAAACCTTAGCTGGCCCAAAATCGTGTAAAGAAAAATGTGGGTTCATAATAAACCACAAAAAATCCCAAACTACCACAAAAAGCATAAACAAACTCATGATTTCTAATTCTTCATAAATACTCCAGCTCCATGACCAAACAAATGGCCAATGCATAAAAAGCAAAAGGAAAATATTTAAGACAAAATGATAGCCCGTTAATTCTTTATTGCTCATTATCTTGGCATAAAACTTGGCAATTTTTGAATCTGGTTTGGGTCGCCAAGTCGGTAATTTAGCTGCCCAGCCATGAGGACCCTCGATTTGAATTTCCAAAAGTGCCAAGGCCACACTGATTAAGTAAAAATAAATGACTTTGAATAAAAATGGGGTTAACATAACTATACCGCGACTTTATGCTACTTAACTACGCGACTTTACGCGAGCTGTATCATAAACTCGACGAATTATTTCTATTTTTTTAGGACTAAAATTAATAAGAAAGCCCAATTTATAATCAGTAGCTTTTAAATAATACCAAAATTGTTTAATATCTTGTGTGGTTAAAAATATTTTACACTTCATTTCTATAATAATCTTATTATCAACCACTTTATCAATTACATAAGTTCCGACTTTTTCTCCTTTAAAAAACAAGTCTACTCTTTTTTGATCTTCTACTTTTAGATTTTTATCTTTTAAAGCAATTGTTAAAGATTTATCTACAACTGATTCTTTAAAGCTACCACCAAATTCATGCCAAACTTCATGACAAGCATCATAAATTAATCTACTTTCTCATTCATATAAAAATTTACCTTCCATATTTTAGAGTTAAGTCGCGTTATCAGTCGCGTTTAGTTGCGATTATTGTTTCTAAACGGTATTCTCATCTGTTCCCCTAATAATCGCTTCGCCTCTTTTCTGCCTTTGGTGGTTAATTTAATCTCTTTAATAAACCATTTATATCTGGTACGCTCGCCAAAACCAATTAAAAATTCCTTGTCAATCAATCGCTCAATGCTTTGAGTAATAATTTTTGTCCAAATTTCCTGCTTAGCTTTTTTTTCTGTTTTTATTTTATCATAAAAACCAGTTAATCGTCCACGCGAAATCATGCCTTTTTTAGTTTCGGCACATTCTAAAAGAATATATTTTTGTAGATTAGATAAGCGCATATCTTAATTATAGTGGACTTTTAATATTTTTAATACTGGGATTAGTTACTTTAGTATAAATCTGGGTGGTTCTAATATTGGCATGCCCCAAAAGTTCTTGCACATAGCGCACGTCTACCCCATTTTCGAGCAAATGTGTGGCAAAACTATGGCGCAAGGAATGAAAAGAAGCCGGCTTTTTTATGCCTGCCCGTTTCAAGGCTTGATAAAAAACCTTCTGCGCGCTCATTTCAGTCAATCCCCCGCCTCTTTCACTTTCAAAAACATAATCATTGCCATTTTTACTACTTATTATTTTTTCCAAATCCGACAGAAGATTTTTTGATAAAACAGACAAACGATCCTTTTTTCCTTTACCCTGTCTAACAACTAAAGTTAATTCATTTAAATCAATATCCAAAACTTTTAATTTTACCACCTCACTCACCCTTAATCCGGCTCCATAAGCTAGGGCAATCATTAAACGGTGCTTCAAATTATCAATACTATTAATTATCTTTTTAATTTCTTCTCTGGATAAAACCACTGGCAATTTTTGACTTTTTTTAGGATAATGTAATTTTTCAAAATCTGCTTTTTTGTATATTTCACGAAAAATAAAATTAATGGCGTTGGCATAAAGAGCCATGGTTTGGCTAGACAAATTTCTTGCTTGTTTTTTTAATAAATAATCTTTTATCTCACTATTAGATAAATCTCGCAAACTTTTTTTAAAATAAAGATACAAATCTTTGGCCACAAAAGCATAGGCCTTAATAGTTTTAGGACTGTAATTGCGTAATTTTAGCTCTTGAATTATAATATTAATGAGGTCTTCCATATATTTTATTATACCATCAAATATAGATAACATACAAATTTTAATTATTATCCACTAAAAAGTAAAGATAGCAACCAGTTGTCCGAAATTTCAAAAAAACAAACTTTTTTTATTTATATTTGAGCCCTTTTGGAATTTTTTTTGGAAAAGAAAAAACCCTCGGCCTGTTATCATGTTTGATAGCATTTTGACCGAGGGTAGTTCGCGTGTTATCACGCGTTACGCTGGCAAAAACGGGAGGCTTGCCCACCAATCGCAACCGGCTTGTGGCACGGAAGTGTAACCCCAGAAAGTGTCACCATCTTCTGTCGGAACAGCGGGTACACGCCATCCGATTTGATCCGTTGTCTCCCGTTCTGATCTTATCTCAACGGCATCCGATGGTATGCCCTTAGCCGGATCGTAGCCACTCCAATGATCATGAGGCATGTCTGCGGATCGACACCAATAATGAATCTTGTCCGTGTAAAGCGAACGGCCATCATCGGAAGGCGTGCGGATCTTTTTCTGTTCCTTGCAAGCGCAACTCAGGCACAGCAATGACTGATGATCGAGGAATGTCTGATAGTCGCGCCAGAGTTTCACGCCGGTTGCTCCGCACTTCGAACATTTGTATCCAGGCGGTGTTTCAGTCTTTGAATAATTGACTGCTCCGAAATCCTTCATTTTCATTGTTATTCCTCCTTTGTTAAGGTCAGTTTTGTACGCAAAATGTGAAATTTAAGCGTCAAAGTAGTATAGCAGAAAATAGCTTGCCTGTCAACCCCGTGACAAAAAAATTCCAAAAGGGCTCTTTTAATAAGGTAAGTTTGTTTTTTTGAAACTCAAGGGGGCGCTGCGCTTTCTTTTGCCCTTTTATTTGATATACTTATAATAATGAGGGGCAAAAGAACCCTCGGACAACACCGAATAAACGGAAAAGTCCTCAGCTCGGACTTTTCGCAAATTTTTCCTCGCTTCGCTTCAGAAAAACTTCGTTTATTCGGATACGTTAGGCGAAATTCGTTTTTGGCCTCAACAATAGATAACCTAAAAATATGATCATCGTTCACATCTTAATATCAATAGTATTTTACTTCATTTTAATGTGGTTAAGCGTAAATCTGTTAGGGCTGCTCGTGAGAGGATTTTTTATAAATCCGGAACTCGATAAAATAGAAGCTGAAACTAAACATGATTTTATCAAAAAAGAAATTGCAAAATCTAAACGTGCTGATAAATGGCTAAATCTCATCGCGTTTTTAGTCATTATTGGCTATCTTTATGCGACTTTTCACTTTTGGAATATAGGCGTTACCTTTATTGCGTTAGTGTTAATGTTTGTAAGACTCCCTGATTTATTGTGGGAAATAAAAACTGGCAAAAAGATTACCAGAAGCATGGCGCGGGAAATGCCCAAAAACGCTTTATACTATATTACTACCTTTTTAACTCTCGCAGCCCTTCCAGCTTTATATTATTTTCTATACCACTTTTAAAATGATAGTGGGCCAAAAACGAACATCGCCTAACACGGCGTATCTGGTTCGCGAGCTAAATAAAATTATTTAATTTAAACTTATGTGTGTAAAAATTTTGTATTTAATAGTAGTATTGGTATTTGCGGGAGTAATAATTTATTTAAACAAAAAAAGAAATGCATGGGATATAATGTTTTTTAATACCACATTCGCTATTGTTGTTTTATTTATTATAGGCATATTAACCGATAATCATTGGAAAGAGATTGTCTACACCTTGGGATTAGTGGCAGTCGGTTCGGGTATCGCGGGTATTTTTAGTGCTAGGAAGCAAAATTAAATAATTTTATTTAGCTCGCTCACCCAAATTTCGCCTCCATTTATAAACAATAAGGAAGTCGGCAAAACTTCAGATATGCCGAAACGTTGTACAAAATTTAAATTTCATAATCTAACAAGAGAAAAAATAATTATGTCAATCGCATACAAAATATCCGCCCTTAATCGAGAAAAAAAATGGAGATTGTTTAATAAGTTATTAAATCCAGCTCCAACAACCACCATCTTGGATGTTGGTTTTAGTGAAAACGAGTATAGCAAGACAGATAATTTTCTAGAAAAAAATTATCCATATCCTCACAATATAACTGCTTTAGGAATTGATACGCCTAAAAAATTTCTTGAAAGATATCCGCGAGTAAAGGCCTTAAAGTATGATGGTAAAAAGTTCCCCTTTGACAACAAGGAATTTGATATTTGCTGGTCAAATGCAGTAATAGAACATGTTGGTGATACGGACGCACAAATATTTTTTTTAAAAGAGATACAAAGAGTAGCAAAAAGAAGTTTTATAACAACCCCAAACAAATATTTTCCCATTGAAGTCCACACTCATACGCCTTTATTGCATTTTTTACCGAAACGTATTTTTGACAAATATCTTTCACTTATTGGTAAGAGATGGGCTACTGGCAATTATATGAATTTATTAGCATTAAAAGAATTAAAGACTATGCTTCATCATGCCGGGATCTCTACCTATAAGATTATTAGAAACAAATTTCTTTTTTTTACTCTTGATTTTATAATTTATATTAAAGATCGGCCGTAAACATCGCCCAACAACAGATAAGTGGATCATCTCTTGTAGAACCTGACAAAAATTGTCTTCGGCATCTTCGTCCGTCCGCAAACGTTGTGCAAAATCGCTATGAAAAAACCTAAAGTCGTTAATTCCAAAACTGGTTATGATTTGCATGCCAATTTTTATGATAAAAAATTGGCTTTTTTAGATTCTTTTGAACAAAATCAACTCTTACCGCTTTTGGGTGATGTTAAAAATAAAAAAATTCTCGATGTCGGCGCTGGCACTGGCCGGCTGGCCATACGCCTAGCAGAAAAAGGAGTTGATGTTACGGCGCTAGACATCTCTCCAGAAATCCTAAAAATCCTAAGCAAAAAAAATAAAAAAATAAAAACCATCACCGCCGATGCCAAAGCACTCCCCTTTCCTGATAATTCTTTCGATGTTATTGTGGCGGCTTTTTTAATTGTGCACCTTAAAGAATTAAAATATTTTTTTGCCGAAAGCTATCGAGTATTAAAACCAGGTGGTCTCTTGGCTCTGACAAATATTAATCAAAAAAAACCGCCAGAATTACAGACCAAGCAAGGCAAAATTATTGTTGAATCATATTATCACCGGCCAGAAAAAATCATTGAAGAACTTAAACAAAATCTTTTTACTGTAAGCAAAAACATCCTTATCAAAGACAAGGATGTTTGGATTAATCAAATTGTGATCGGGGAAAAATAAAAATTATTTATAATTCTCAATAAATCTATCAATTTTTTCTTTTAGGGACTTCTCCAAAAAAAGGTCACCTTCTATCCTTTTACGGCGATGTTCCGCTGATTTGCTTTTTAACTCTTCTTCATGTTCTTTGATACAAAGGTCCAAAGCTTCAGAAAAAATTATTAAATCTTCCTTAGTAAAATAACCCTCATTGATTATTTTTTGTTGCTGCTCCTGATCTTCGTTTAAACGACCATAGGCTATAACATAATTAGTGTAAAGAGGACTATTATCATCAATATTCTTCACCAATTCTATACCAGACCCAATTTTTTTCTTAACACTCCAAAGTCTATGAATTTCTTGACTCCACAATTTTATACCTTCTGTATAAACACCAGGTGTGGCTATTTCTCTAGCTTTTTTAGCAATTACAACATCCAAATGATGTTCCAACAAGTTCAATCCCCCGACCCCAAAAACATCAACTATCCTACTAAATTTCATCTCCGTCTCCTTCTGTTTAATAGTATTATTTTCGCCTTCTTCATTAGTAAAATCAAATACTGGCTCTCCTTTTTTATCATGAACTACTGGCACTCCTTGTTCTAAGAACTGGCAATCTTGTTTAAGTCTATTTAAAGATTCAAAAAGTCTAATTTCACACATTGTTTTTTCATGTAATAACACCTTACGATCACTCTCTTGACTTCTCTTCCTCAGAATTTCCTCAAGCTCTCCCACAATTTTAATTAATTCTTGACGTTGTTTCTCTAACATCTCCTCACTCATTTGCGAACTAGGTAGTTCTCTATTTTCCATATGATTTTATATTAATTATATATTTTAATTTAATTATACTACCAATGGTAAAGATAATCAAAAACAGCTAAAAAATATTTATTCTTTCTCTTCTGGTGGATTTTTTTCTCTTCATCACTCAATTATTCCCTTCAAAAAACATTAACCCACCCAAAATCGTTTTTTGTGAAGTAACTTTATTATCTGTTACATATCAGCTTCAATTCCTTGTTTGGGCACAAAATCTTGCGCTATTTCTTCTCCCAAAGCCGGAAAATCAGACAATTTTTCTGGTGCAACGGAATCTCTGTTTTCATCTATCCAGTGATCAATATTTTCAATTGTTAACAAACCCATATCAACGTTTAAGTTGTTTTTTGTTAAATAGTCAATAATTGCTCCTCTAACAATCATTAATTGGGGTTCGCTTAGACCACTTATTAATTTAATGCCTTTCTCGAATTGTTCAGCCATATTATTTTTTTTAATCCTGTTTATATAAAAATATCAGGATTTTAATTATTAATTATTAAATCTAATTATAATCTTTTCATTTAGCACAGTCAGTTAACATTTCGCTCGGAAAACCATATTTAGACAAACTACAAGGAATCTCGCCATTGCCTTCATGTACTACTTGCCAGTCGTTATCTATTTTGGTGGCTAAAAAAATTCCACCCGGCATGCCCGATTCAAAAATTACTTCACCACGAATATGATTTTCTGCTTCTTGATTAATAGTTACACTTAAAGTACCGGCATAGCGATCATATTTAGCCCTAAAAATATCTCTAATTAACTCTGACGCCGAAACTTCTGGCAAGACCAAGCCCGTGCAGCGCCAATTTATTTCTGCTGCCTTATTTTCTTCAAAAACTACGCAAGCCGGATTACAACCAGTTTTCTCCGCTCTCAAGCCGAACCACCAAGTTTGTGAATTTTCATTATAAAATTCTTCTTCAGTTAAAGGCCCTTCTTTAAGGCAATCGCTTTTTTCCGCTATCGCGCGTGCCTCTTCTTTGGTCAACCCAATTTTTGTTTTATCTTTTTCTCCATCGCTTGGCGCCAAAACCTGATTTGAAGAAAAATACCAATAAGCGCCGGCCAATACAACGACCACTAAAACAACCAGATAAATTAAAAATTTCTTATTCATAAAACAAAATTATTAATAATATAAACTAGCAACGCCTGTTCTATCGCCAACTGTTAAAGTATTCTTCTTGGTCTCTGTTTTTGCACCATAACCATACATCGTATTATTAATATACTCACTCGTATAATGATCATCCAAGCCAAAAGTGTGGCCCAATTCGTGCGTTAAAATATTTTGGGCATCATAAACTCCCTCATAAGCGCAGGATTGGTTATTAGACCAATACCAAGTAAAACTTTTATTCATAATTGTATCAATTTCTGTTGCTACCCCCTGATTATTATACCAAATATAAGTCACTGCTAAAGCATTGCCCGAAGCTCGACCCCAAGTAATAATATTTTGTCCATCAAGTTGAGCTTTTGCCATTGTTGTGTCTGCGCCGCGCACCACCTTAACCTTATTATTAATTGCTTCCAGCCACTCATCAAAAGCGCTAATAGTTATATTGGCCAGATTATCCGAGCCAACAGTTGTCGGCACACTGTTTGAATTTAAGCGATAAGTCCAAGAACTTGGCAACACCCAACCCGCCCCTTCCACTGTCGCATTAGAATCTGGGTCGGCCACCGGACAAATTAGAGACGGCTCCGTTGGCGTGGGTTTAACTGGTTTATCGGGTTTGCCGTGATAAACAAACACTCTTAATTTCAAATCAGGCCGGCCGGGTATATTATAAATTCCCTCTTCTTCTGGTAAAATTTGTTCAGACTGTTTAGCTAATACTGGCATATTTAAGGTCGTCCAAAACACAAGCATCAAAAAAACATAAAAAATTTTTTTAACCATAAACTTTTAAGATTAATTATTAATTATCTCATATCTTTATTATTTCACTTTCTCCCAAAAAAGCAAGTCGCTTTTTTTCATGATTAATTACCCACTTAATAAAGGCTTTACAAATTTTTAATTATCAGCTATAATATAGATAGGTAAACTATTTTTTACTATCTTTCATAATTAAAAAATTAAAAATAAATTTATGGCTAAATCTAATTCTGCCTTCATGAAACCCCTCAAACTCAGCTCAGAACTCGAAGCTGTGGTGGGCAAGGGTCCAATGCCTCGCTCTGAAGTGGTTAAAAAACTTTGGGACTATATTAAGAAAAACGGCTTGCAAGATGCTAAAAACAAACGCAATATTAATGCCGATGAAAAACTCAAAGCTGTTTTTGGCGGTAAAGGTACTGTTAGTATGTTTGAGATGACTAAATTAGTCTCTGCTCATCTTTCATAATTTCTTATTTAAAAAAACACCGGCCTCTCACCTGGTGTTTTTTTATTTTAATAACACACTAAAAACTTAATTCTTATCTCCTAAACTCCGAGGGCAGGCCCCACCCTTCGTGAAAGGCGGAGTATCCCCGCACAAATCTCTGGGGGAAGGAATCGAACCTTCACTAACTACGTTAACAGCGTAGCGTTTTACCGTTAAACTACCCCAGAGATTTATGCGGGACCACGGAACTACCCTGGAATTTAAAAGACAAAATTATTTAAAAAAACCCGGCTGATCGGCCGGGTTATTATAATTAAAGTAAAATTAACCCAGCCGTTTAAAGCGGTTATTATTATTGTTATTATTATTTCTTAAATATCTTTTCATAATAATTTCATTATAGCACAAGTAAAAATTAAAATCAAGTTATGGTTGTAAAATATCTTCTGTCCGGCCATCAATCGAAATAATCACTTCTTTCACGCTGGCAAATTGTTTTAATGTTTCAATAATTTCGGCTCGAATACCGCTAACCCAGCAAGACCCCCCAACTCCTTTCTCTAAATCAGCGCTAAAATCAACTTTGGCCACATTTTGTTCAATTATTAACTTTTGAATCTTTGTTTCAAAATTAATTAACGAAATATAACCCTCAGCTTTTTCTGCTTCGGTTGGGCCTTTTATTAATTCACTTAAAGCAGCCTTGGCCAAAGCCACAGTTGGCGGCACTTCTCTTATTACTTTAAAAACCTGATTGCATTCATTAGTATCTTTTTTATTAAAATAAACTTCTAGCGTAACATTATTATTGTCGCCAAAAATTACTGGCACTATTAATTCATCGTCATTTTCTGGTAATCCCGATGGATTGTCTTTTTTTAAAACTAAAATGCCACTCTCGCCAGATTCGGCCACAAAATTTAATTCCGCGCTAAAATCAACAAACTCATCACTCATCCAATCACTTTTTGCCTCAGCTATGCCACTGGCTAACTCCTGACCATTTTTATCTAATAATTTAACGGGAAAGGAGCCTTCAAAAAACCAATTTCCTCGCGCTTGGCCAGAAATAGTTAAAGGACTGGAAACTGTGGCATTTGGCCGCGGATTATTAATCCTGATTAAATTTATTTTCTCCAATTCATTGCCAATATTTTCCACAAAATTCTCGCCATTTTCACCTTGGCATTGGCGTGGATAACTCTCCATCACTGGCCGGCCGGCGGCCATGCAGGAATTAAAATCAATAATTTTGCTCCCCGCACATGGTTTATCTGGCGTTGGCGCTTTGGGATTGCCATGTTTTACCCATGTTCCGTTTTCACAAAGCCAAGTATCTTCTTGCCCGCGCATCAACACCAAAAACAATCCCGCTAAAAAAAAGATAATGATTATTAAATAAATTATTTTTTTATTATTCATTGGGTTTCCTTTTTCGTTTTGATAAAACACGGGCATTTTTTATTCTTTAACAGATTTCGTTGTTTAGTCAATGAATCTAACAAATAATTTTGTTTGGCTTTTCCGCGCGCTAATCTTTTATCTAAAAAAGAATAATGTTGATAACCGCGCCGCGCCATTTCTTTAACCAATTTTTCATGTCGCCAATATAACGCTTTTAATTTTCCTTGCCATCTTTTTGTTTCCGGATGCTGACTATAACCTTTTTTGTTTTTCACAATAACAGACCAGATGGCATGCAACTCCCGGTGTTCGCCAAGAAGGTGACTGCGACACAAAAATTTTGGTTCAATATCCCAAATTCGCATAAATTATTTTAATATTTCATTTCTAATTTTAAATTATAACTTTATTCCTTATTCTTTATTTTTCTTGTTATTCTCCCAGTGATTCCTTATCAATTATTTTTACCTTTAACATAAGCTCATCAGCCTTATCTCTGTCCATCTCACTACCAGTATTATAGAGTTTTTCGGCTTCTGCCACTAATTCTTCTCTGTTTCTACCAATTTTTTCTTCTGCAGATACTCTCCGTCTTCTTTTAATTTCATCAATTTGGTCTTGTTGTTTGTCTCCTGAACCTTCTGGTATCAGCGGCTTCGGATATCTATTTAATGATAAATTTAACTTTTCTTCTAATTCCATAAAAAATATTTTAATTATTAATTTTAATATTTAATTCCTTTAGCTGCTTCTCACTCACCTCGCTTGGCGCGTCCATCAATGGATCATGGGCGTCGGCTAAAAGCGGAAATGCAATAATTTCTCTAATTGTTTTTTCGCCTTGCAAAACTGAAAGTAACCGATCAAAACCAGGGGCAATGCCGCCATGCGGCGGTACACCAAATTCAAACGCTTTGAGTAAATGGGCAAAAGATTCCTTGTCTTTTTCTGTAAAACCGATCAAATCAAAAATTTTGCGCTGTAAATTAGCGTCATGAATTCTAATCGAACCACCGCCCACTTCCAAACCATTTAAAACCAAATCATGCTGGTATGAGCGCACCTTGCCCGGATTTTTATCCAGCATGGGAATATCTTTTTCCTTTGGCGCGGTAAACATGTGATGCGATGGCGCCCATTTATCGCCTGCCCCATGAAAATAATCTGTTTCCGTTTGTTCGGTAAAAAGTGGAAAATCAACTACCCAAGCAAAGGCTAACTCGTCTTTATCGTCTTTGTTATTTCTTAAATCGGGTTTATCTGTGCCATATTTGGCCATTACTTCTTTATGTTTAAGGCGCGGCCATTTTTTAAAAGTCATCTTTTTTTCTGGCCACAATTTTTTAATCATTTTCGTAAACATATCCTCAGCCAACTTTAAAATATCATTTTGTGTCACAAAAGACATTTCCATATCAATTTGATAAAACTCGCCCGGACTGCGATCAGCCCGCGCGTCTTCATCACGAAAACATGGCGCGATTTGAAAATATCTCTCCATCCCAGAGACCATCAGCATTTGTTTATATTGTTGCGGGCTTTGGGGTAAGGCAAAAAATTTACCCATAAATTTACGTGATGGCACCAAATAATCCCTCGCGCCCTCTGGTGTGGATTTTGATAAAATCGGGGTATGAATTTCCACAAAATCTTTTTTATGCAGATAATCGCGCACAAACTGCATCATTTTGGAACGCGCGAGCATATTATTTTTCATTCGCTCATGCCGTAAATCAAGGTAGCGATATTTCAGTCGCAACTCTTCATTAGCTTGTAAATTTTCATTGTCAATTTCAAACGGCGGTGTTTCTGCTTTAGACAACACCACAATTTTTTTGGCCAGCACTTCTACTGTGCCGGTTGACGAGTTTGGATTAATTTGTTTTTCTCCGCGCGCCTGCACCACCCCTTCAATTTCCAATACAAACTCTGACCGAATTTCATTCAAAGCATTTTGCGATACCTCATCTAATTCACTCGGCACGCACACCACCTGCACTATGCCCCACCGATCGCGCACATCCAAAAATACAATCTTGCCCATATTGCGCCGGTTATTCACCCAGCCATTTAATTTTACAGTTTCGCCGACTTTTTTTATTGTCTCAATAGAGATAGTTCGGTTCATATGTTTATTATTTATTATATAAAATAATTATATTACCACACCACACATCCCAACATAAATTAAACAACATGATTAACTTTGATCTTTTTAGGTGTAATAATTAATAATAATATAGCTACTGCCACGCCGACTAAACCAAAAATAGAAAAGGCTGATTCATTACCAAAAACATCCGCCAAAACACCAGCAATAATTGGACCGATAATGTAACCTATATTGGTAAAAAGATCCTCCACTCCCTCAATATCCTTACCCACTTCAGGCGCTTCCGCAATATAATCAGCAAATGCCCCATTAATAGCCGGCCAAGCCAAAGCGAAAAAGAAAGAGGCTAATAAAATAATTACTATTAAATAATAGGGACTAGTAAATAAGGTAAAAGTGGACAAAATCAATGAACCTAACAAAAAAGATAAAAAAGCTGTCTTTTTTTTGCCCAGTCTTCTGGTCACCAAACCGATAAACCAGCCAATTAATAAAACTGGCAAAGAATAAGCAACCATAAATAAGCCGTTAAAACCTTCTAGACTAGTAATTCCCTCAGCAATTAAAGGTCCGATTGTCCAGAAAAAAGCATCTAGAACATTTAACATCATAATCAAAATTAATACCGGCAAACACAAAATAACAATTTTTTTCCATATTTTAATTTCTCTTATAATATCAATATTGGCAACTTTTTGCTTGCGCTTAATTTCAAAATCGACTCTTTCGTTTCTTGTTAATCTAACCAAAACCAAATAAAAAATAAAAGCAATGCCAAGAAAAATTAAAGCCAACATAAATGGCCTGATATCAAGTTTTTCTAGCCAGGTGCCAATAACTAACCCCGCCAACAAAGGTGCAATCATATAACCAGCGGAACGGAAAGCTTGGATTACACCAAAACTTGAAGCATGTTCTTCTTCTCTACTTTGCCGGCTGACAAAATCGAAATCACCAAAATTATGTAAATCATAATAAATACCCCAAAGAGCCATGGCAATTAAATAAAGCCACCAAACGCTTGCCTGCCACAAAATAAAAGGATAAAAAAAACAAATCACAAACATTATTAAATAAACCCGCCGAAAATGAGTATCTTTAAAAAATCGACACAGCAAAAAATCAAAAAGAGCTCCGGCCACCGAAGAGCTGCCATAAATTATACCCATCACTGTCTTGGAAAGCCCGTGCTCCACAATTACGAGTGGCGTCACATATGAAATAATCCCATCAAAAATCGACCAGAACAAAACCATAAAAGAAAGGGCATAAAGCGGTTTATGTTTTAAACCATATTGTCTGACGTGTTGAAAAATGTGACTAATTGTTGGCATTTTTTTATCTAATTTATTTTAAAATTTAACATCAACCATCAAGATTTCCAAAGCCCATGTAAATTACAATATTCCCTCGCGGAAACATTTTCCGCCTCCAACATAAAAACCGCTTCCGGCGCTTGGCCCGGATTCAGATATTCACGATAAACTTTATCACCCACCATTAATTCTATCCATTCAATATAATGTGTGCCTTCCATTGGATGCGGCACTGAACCCACTTTCACTTTATATCCGCCCTCTATTTTTTCAATCACTGGCACGTGTTTCTCCAAACCCTCATCAGCCGTCTTCTCTACCAAAAGTTCCATTGGCGCTCCACAACAAACCAGGGGCCCACCGCCAACGTGGGTGAGCTCCACTATATTACCACAGATGTTGCATTTGTAAACATTGTTTTTTTGCATAAGATTAGATATAAATTTTATTTATAATAAGACTTAACCTGAAATAAAACAAACAAACCAATCACCAAACTAATCAAACCGCCAATAATGCTGCCGGAAAAAAGACTGCCCACAAAAGACACGACTATCTCATAAAAAGTAAACTTCCAGCCGCTTATTGTTCTTTTGAATAAACCCGGCAAAGCCATGATACCCAAAACCAAAGTCACCAAACTGATAATATTATAAACTCCCCAGCCGGCATGGTAAAAATATGAACCGGCATAAAAAGTAAAAAGCGAACTTAATCCTACCACTGTCAAGACCAAAGGAACAATGGTTAATAAAAAGATCACGTTTATCCAAGGAGTAAATTTCACGATCAATTCTCTGATATTGGCCGGGATCTGAAACGGAGCTTTGGTGACAAAATAATACTCCAGAGTTTCCATTAATCCTTTAGCTGGGGCTTGTGGCCCAGAATTATTTTGACCACCCGCATTATTGCCAGTCGACGGTACCGAAGAAATCGGCGGCACTTGATTGTTTGGATTTTGATTATCCATATTTTTTGAGTTAATTATTAAATAATTAATTTTTAAATTTTACCATAATTCATAATTCATTATTCATAATTCATTCTTACGGCGTTATTCTATTAATCATGCGTGGAAACGGAATCGTTTCACGCACCCCAGCACCGATTCTCGCTCTGCTCGAATGGTGCGGGGCAAGCATGTTGCAATATACTATGGCGTAATTCTATTAATTAACCGCGGAAACGGGATCGTCTCTCTGACATGTTGTAATCCACACACCCACGCCACAATCCGCTCCAAGCCAAAACCAAAGCCCGAATGTGGCACAGAGCCAAATTTGCGTAAATCAATATACCACTCAAATGCTTCCATTGGTAGATTGTGTTCCTTGATTCTTTTTACCAATTCTTCATAATCATCTTCTCTTTGCGAGCCACCAATAATTTCACCATATCCTTCTGGCGCCAGCAAATCCGCGTTTAAAACATATTTTGGATTTTTTGGATCGCGCTTCATATAAAATGCTTTGACCGCAGCCGGATATTTTTCTACAAAAATCGGCTTGTCATATTGTTTGGTCAAAATTGTTTCATCATCACCGCCCAAATCATCCATCTCACCAATATCACTCCCCAGCTCGTGCAACTTTTTAACCGCCTCGCTGTGCGTAATTCTATAAAATGGCGGCTTAATATTTTCTAAAGGTTTTAAATCGCGCTCCAAAATTTTTAGTTCTTCTTGGTTTTCCTGCAAAACTTTAGCCACCATAAAACTAATTAATTCTTCCTGAATTTTTAAATTATCTTCATGTTCTAAAAAAGCCGCTTCGGCATCCATCATCCAAAATTCGGTTAAATGCCGTCTGGTTTTGGATTTTTCCGCGCGAAAAACTGGTCCAAAATCAAATACTCTCCCCAAGGAGCCAATCGCTGCTTCCAAATATAATTGTCCGGATTGTGACAAATAGCCCTTGCCCAAATCAAAATATTCCACTTCAAAAAGAGTGGTTGTACCCTCGCAAGCCGCCGGCGTCAAAATCGGTGAATCAAATTTTACAAAATTATTTTGGTGCATCCATTCATAACAACCGCGAATTAAAGTGTCTCTCACTTTCTGAATCGCCCATTGACTCCTAGAACGCAGCCACAAATGTCGATTGTCCAACAAAAATTCCGGCCCATGTTCTTTTTTGGCAATCGGATATTCTTCCACCGGTATTTGATAAATTTTAAAATCTTTGACCTGCAATTCAAATTCACCCAAGTGTTTTGGATGTTCAGACACTGTGCCAATTAATTCGATCGAAGTTTCCAAAGTAATTTTCTGCGCTTCATTCCATTTTTCTTCTGCTTTTTGATTGTCATGCTGAACTTGTTTCAGCATCTCTTTCTCCAAGATACACTGACAAAACCCGGCCCCGTCGCGCAATTGCAAAAACATAATTGACCCCGACGAGCGGAAATTATAAATCCAACCCTTGAGGGTTACGTTTTTGTCTTTATATTGTGCTAAATCTTTAATGAACATAATATTAATGAATATGATATTTTGTTATATATTCCCACAATTTATGACAATGGTAATAGTCCCAAGCATAATGGCAACCCCAAACTTTTTTATTTCCATACAACGAAATAACCACCAGAGCAAAAACAACAAAAATGACAATAGCTAAGATAACAATTTTCTTTTTAGACATAAAAATTTAAATTTCCAAGATATAATTTCCAAGATACAAACAAAACTCAAATTCCAATAATCAAAATTTTAAAATGAAATTTGATATTTGTAATTTATTTGGAGCTTGTTTCTTGTTTCTTGGTTATTGTCCTTATTTTACCTTCCACACTACTGTCACTTCCACGCTCACTTCATTTTGACCCACCTGAATTTCTGGCGCTGGCACTGCCCCGCCACCGCCAATACCATAAGCCATCTCTTTAGCATAATTTACCGAGCTAGGATAATAAACCTGATTTTCATAAACATTAATAATCTTACCAAGCTTAATGCCAGTTTTTTCGGCAATCTCCTTAGCTTTTTGTTTTGCTTTTTCAATGGCCTCATTGCGCGCCTCAGCTTTTAATTCAAATTCATCATCAATCGTAAATTCCACGTTGCCAATTTGATTAGCGCCTTTTTCCGTGGTTTTAGCAATAGCTTCGCCAATCCTATCCAAATTGCGAATCTTAACGGTCACGTTTTGATAAACTTCATAACCGCGTAATACTTGCCGATTTGTTGACCAGTCATAAACCGGATTTAAACTATAATTTGTGGTCTTAATATCTTTTTCTTCAATGCCTACTTTTTTCAAAGCTTCAACAATTTCATTCATTTTCTTGGTATTTTCCTTAACTGCTTCGGCCGCTGTCGCTTTAGCTTCGGTCTTTAAACCGACAGTTAAATTAGCAATATCTGGCTTGGCAAAAACTTTGCCCGTAGCAGTAGCCGAAAATTGATATTCCATGTCTTGTTTCTCGGTGGCCACAAACAAAGCCACAATCACTATGGCGGTCACACACAATAAAGACAAAAGTTTAAACCAAAAATGTGGTTTTTTTAAATCTTCGCAACACGTTTCCATATGTTTCTCTTTTAATCCAAGCCCTTCTTGAGCTTGAATTTAGTTAATTTTAATGCTTTAAGTATATGATTTTATCTATTTTTAGTCAAAATTAGCTCACTAGCCAAATTTTAATCTATTTAACATTCTTCTTTTTAATCGGATAAAAAAATCTTTTAACTACTTCAATCACCACCACTGTCATTAGACTTGCCAAAACTACGTAAAGCCACTGCCACCAATTTAATTTCTGGGTCGTTAAAATATTTTGCCAAAAGTTATTTTCTACTGCCCAAATCTGCATCAAAAAACCAAGCGCCATTGCCGCCATCAGCCAGGGGCTTTGCCACGGTTTCGTCTGCCAAACCGGCTGATACAAATTACGCAAACTTAAAATAGAAAAAAGAGAATTAAAACCCAATAAAGCAAAGGCCACGGTGCGGGCTAATTTTAAATTATCTAAACTGTTTTGCCAAAATAACCAGAAAGAAAAAATAATTATAATTGATAAAAATAAACTGGTAATTAAAATAATCTTTTTTCTTTTTTTATTTAAAACTTCCTCAGTAATTTTTTGCGGCCGTTTATTCATTACATTAAAATCAACTGGATCATTTGTTAAAGACATTCCCAAAAAAGAATCATCCATTAAATTTACCCAAATAATCTGAGTGGCTAAAATTGGCAATGGCCAACCCACAATTAAAGAAAAAATTATCACCATCATTTCTACCAAAGAGTTAGAAAGAAAATATAAAATAATTTTTTTAATATTTTCAAAAATAATCCGGCCCTGTTTCACCGCCTCCACAATCGTGCCGAAATCGTTTTTTATTAGTATCATATCGGCCGCTTCCTTAACCACATCATTACCGTTATTAACCACTAAGCCAATATTGGCTTGCTTTAAAGCCGGTGCATCATTAATACCATCACCAGTCATAGCAATTATTGCCTGTTTACTTTGCCAAGCTTTAATAATCCGCATCTTATCAGCTGGCGTCACTCGCGCATAAACTTGAATTTTTTCAATTTTATCTAACAAATCAGTGTCGCTTAATTTATCCAGCTCCTCGCCGTTAATTACATGTCCGTCATCAACCTTAAATCCAATTTTTTCTGCCACTGTCTTGGCAGTCAATTTATGATCGCCAGTAATCATAATCGTTTTAATTCCTGCTTTTTTAGCCAAACATACTGCTTCTTTTACGCTTTCTCTAATCGGATCAACAATGCCAATTAAACCAACCAAAACAAAATTAGTATATAAGTCGCGCATATTAAGACGCTCCCACTGTTTTGTATCAATCTCTGTCAAATTAATATCATGGCCAATGGTTTTAACACGGACAGATACTTTTTTATAGCCTACCGCCACCACTCTTAAGCCCGCACTGGACATCTCCTCAACCGCATTAACAATTTTTTCTCGCCGATAACTATTTAATTCCAGATGTTCTTTAACATGATGTGAATAAATATAATTACAAAACAACAAAACTTTCTCTGGCGCACCCTTTAAATAAATAATATTATGTTGCTCGTCAAACTTGTTCAAAGTCATCATAAACTTATCTTTGGAATTAAAAGGAATTTCATCTATTCTAACATGTTGTTTTTCTAACAAATCTCTCGCCAAACCCAAACTTTCGCCAGCCATAAATAACGCCCTTTCAGTAGAATCGCCCAACAAATCAGTTTGATCAGAATTTAATTGCTGTGCTACATAAGCATTATTACACAACACCCCAATTCTAATCACAAAAATTTGTTCCGCTGCTGATTCCGGCGTTAACTCCGGTACGCCAGTTTCCCATTGAAACTCTGTGTCCGCAGTTACTATCTTTACTACCCGCATTTCACCAGTTGTCAAAGTCCCGGTTTTATCAACGGCAATTACTTCGGTTGAACCCAAAGTTTCTGTGGCCAACAAATTCTTAACAATTGCTCCTTTTTTTAAAATTCGCTGCATCCCAATGGCCAAAACCACTGTCACTGTAATCGCCAACCCCTCTGGAATAGCCGCTACTGCTATCGCGACTGCGGTGGTTAGCATTTCTATAAAATTATGTTTTAACATTAAACCCACCAAAAAAATTAAAATGCAAGCCAAGACAATGGTCTTGGTTAAAAAATTAGCAAAGTGATTAATTTTTTGCTGCAAGGGTGTCGCCCCCTCTTTGGTGGTACTCATTAATTCGGCTATCTGCCCCACCTCGGTTTTAACCCCAGTCTCCACTACCACTCCCTCACCCGAACCAGCCATTACCCAAGTACCCATAAAGCACATGTTATCTCTCTCGGCCAAAATAGTTTTTGCCGCCAACACGCCAACCTGTTTTTCTTTAATCTCAGCTTCACCGGTTAAAATTGCTTCATTAACTTTTAGCTGTTGCGTTTTAAACAAACGAACATCAGCTGAAATTTTGTCACCCGCGTAAATCATCAGTAAATCACCAGGCACCAACTCTTCCGCCGGAATTAACTTTTCCTCTCCGTCACGCCTAACTTTAGCAAAGCTAATTACTGCTTTTTTAAGTGTTAATAGCGCTCGAGCTGTTTTAAATTCCTGGAAAAAACCAATGCCCACATTAATCACCACTACTGCTAAAATAATAATGGCATCAACCGTATCTCCTAAAATAAAACTAATAAAACTGGCTCCGATTAATACATAAATCAGAGCTGATTTTATTTGACGCCAAAACATTTCTCGGGGTCCATCTTTTTGTTTAATTGGCAGCTCATTAAAACCATAAAATTTCTGTCGTTCTTCTGCCTCTTCGCTAGTTAAACCGTTGCCCATTATCTCCAGCTTCTCTTGTATCGCTTCTCTACTCAAAGCCCACCACTTTTCTTTGGTGACGCCGTAATAAGATTGATTTTTTTTAACTGTAAAATTCATACTCTTGTGCCTTAATTATACTGGAAAACCGATTTTTGGGAAAATAAAAGGACAGGTCAAAAACCTGTCCTTAAAATTATCACCCCTTATGGTTTAACTTTTAATAATTGATTCAAATCAATGCCGCTCTCTTTTAATGTTTCTAAAACATTAGTATTGCCTTGGCCACTTAAATTCATCAATTCTTGATATGGTTTAAGGGCTTGATTAACTAATGGCGGTAAATAAATAATGGCTAAAATAAGCGGCACTAAAATTACAACCAGATAAATAAAACTCATAATCCGCCCCCATAAAATATAATGGCGGGTCTTTTCTGTATTTTCATAAATTTTCTGCAATAATTCTTCAGTAGTTAAATTTTGATTAGGCATATAAAATAATTATTTATAACTATATTATAGCATATCTTTTACTATTCTTTGTTTTATTTCTGGCACCCTGACACTATTCTCATATCTCATCGCTCTTGCTTTAATGTTTTCATGCTTTTATGTTTTAATGGCTATTCCCTCACCCTCTCCTCTATTCTCACTAGTTCATACACACTTTCCGGCAGTTCCCGAATAAATTGCGATTTTTTGTTTACTGTGCCGCCATAGGAATTAAAAACCGGATAAGTCAAATAAAGCCATTTTTCCGCTCTGGTTACTGCCACATAAAACAAGCGCCGCTCTTCTTCCAATTCTTGTGGCCGGCTAAACAGGCGACTATTGGGAAATTGGCCCTCGGCTAAACCAATCACAAACACTGCTGGCCACTCCAAACCCTTGGCTTGATGGATGGTTGATAAAACAACCGCCTCAATGTCTTTCTTTTTTTCTCCAGGTTTTTGCCCGCGAAAGTTTTCAGTCAACAACGCATCGTTTAACAAGTCAATTATTTTTTTATAATTATGGCTAAATAAAACCAATTGCCGCAAATCTTCAGCCCGTTCCAGCGCATTATCATAAACGCCAGCCAAATAATCAAAATAATAATGCTCTAAAATAATATTTAAGATATCGCTCGGTTCTTCCTTTTTTAATATTTTATCTATTAAATTTTTTGCCATCTGCCAGCCAGTTAAAGCTTTTTTAGATAAAAATTCTGGCTCTTGAGCTCTTAATAGCTCGGTTAAATCATTAAATTTATTAAACCAAACCATCAGACGATCGCTCTGTGCCGGCCCAATGCCCTCAAACTGTGCCAAAATCCGCCGCCAAGCAGATTCGTCTTTGTGGTTCGCTAAAATCTTAATAAAAGCTAAAACATCTTTAATATGTGCCTGTTCAAAAAATCTTAAACCGCCCCGCATTTCATACGGAATATGTTTTTGCTGTAATATTAATTCCAATTCCAAACTCTGATAATGTGAACGAAAAAGCACAGCGATTTCTTTCCAAGCCAAATTCCGCTCTTCGTGCAAGGCCAAAATTTCTTCAGCCACAAACTCGGCTTGACTCATCGGATCTATTAATTCCACTAAAAACGGCTTGTCGCCTGCTTCCTTAACAGTCATCAATTCTTTTTTAAACTGGCTATAATTTTTGGCAATAGAATTATTAGCTAAAGTCAAAATTTCTGGGCCAGAACGATAATTTGTTTCTAATTTAAAAATTTGGCAAGCCGGAAAATTCTTTGGAAATTGTAAAATATTATTAACATC
>DAIUDD010000010.1:0-16909 GCA_036845805.1 Patescibacteria group bacterium
ACGAAAATAATATACCTCCTACCACTCCCAACGAAGAAGGTGGCACTGGCGGTGAAGTCGCTGGTGAAGAAACCACTGGTGCCATTGGCGGTGAATCAACCGGTCCTTTGGCTCTTGGCCCAGCCAATCAACCAGAAACGACTACTCCTAGCACACGGCCAACTACCACGCCGGGCATAGTCGAAGGTGAAAAAACCATACCCTTGTGTGCCACCTGTGATAATATTGATTGGCTCTTAATTATCTTGCTTTTAACTCTAATCAGTTTAATTTATTGGTATATTTTAAAATATTGCCAAGAATTTAAAAAATCGCCATCAGAACAGCCAGCGGTTAATAATACCAATACTGATAATCAATTAACTCAACCCATAGAAAAACATAAAAACAATTGGCCCAATCTCGGCTGGTTAGGTATTGGACTTTTAACTGCCCTTGTTTACTTAATTTTAAAAAATTCTTGTCGTTTGTCAGCGCCCGATTGGCTTTTGATTACCCTTTTGGTTGATTATCTGCTATTATTAATAGTGAACTTCTTTATTAAAGAACGGAAACATTGGTGGCGTCTCTTTGGCTTACTTTTAGCCTTAATGCCGGTGATTGTTTTTATCTGGTGTCATCCTTGGCTCTGGTGGGTTTGGTTAATCGTAATTTTGGTCTATCTAATTATCATGGCCTTAATTTTTGCTAATTGGATTTCCCACCGCTATGGCACTGTGGTCATTTATCTGAGTTTATTTCTACTTTTTGTCCTCTATCTCTTAAGCCGTTGTTTCTGTTAAAATTAATATGGCTCATCGCCTAACCATGCCGCTTTCTATTCTCATGCTGTGTTATTTAATGATTGTCGGCTTCTGTTTAATTATTATCTGCTTATCGTTTTTAATCGCTTACGATCTTAATCATTATCTTAAAAACAAAACAGTTTCTGATAAAAATTGCCGTTCCTATTTAGAAATAAATGACTATGAAAATTATCAGAAATGCGTTTCTAAACTTATTTCATTTATCCACTAAAGCCGCTGTCTTTCAATATTTCTCTTGGTGTTTTTTAAGCGGGCTGGCTCTCTTTTCTTTTTTTACTTTTCCACTCTTTTATTTCTTTATTCTAATTGTCAGTTTGCCTGTTATTTTTCTATTTCTAAAAGAAACCAACTACCGCCGCCTGATTTTAGGCGCGGTTTTTGTTTTTCTCGGCTGCTGGCGATTTTTTTTGGCTGACTTAAATCTTCAAGCGCCCAACAATATTCAAAATTTTATTCATCAAGAAACTAATTTAACTGGCCGCGTCAGTCATGAACCGAGTAGGGGAGAGCACTCTATTTCTTTGGCCTTGGATCATTTGATATTAAATAAAAAAGATAACCCAGTTAAATTAACGGGGAAATTATTAGTTTATTTTCCCTTATATCAATATAATTTATCTTATGGCGCGACTATTAAATTATCTTGCCTTATTTCTCCGCCAACTCCCCCCGGGGGAGAGGTGGATAAAAAAATTATCTCTTACGAAAAATATCTGCGCGGTCAAGGAATTGATGCTTTGTGTTATCTGCCCGTTGGTGTTAAAATCATCCCTCCCGCTAATCAAAATCTCTGGCAAAAATTTCAGCAGCGATTAATAAATTTTAAAAGCCAGGGCCAAAAAATAATTCAACAAAATATTTCCTCGCCCGCGGCCGAACTTCTTGCTGGCATGATTCTTAATTTTCGCCGTGAAATACCGCCGGTCATTAACCAAGCTTTTGCCCAGTCTGGTCTAAGTCATATTATTGCTATTTCTGGCTTAAATATTGCTCTAATGGCCGGCTTTCTTTGGTATCTGTGTTATTTTTTTGGTCTTTCCCGCCGCCGTGCTTTCTATTTGGGGCTGGCTATTCTAACCATCTATATTTTAATGATTGGCTCGCCCGCACCGGCGGTTCGCGCTTTAATTATGGCTGGTGTTTTTATGTATGGCCAAAAAATCGGCCGACCGACCCATTCTTTCAATGCGCTTTTATTAACTGCCGATTTAATGCTTCTTATCAATCCCAAACTACTAATTTTTGATTTAAGTTTTCAACTGTCTTTTTTAGCTCTCACGGGCATGATTTTTTTATACCCTTATCTTGAGAAAAAAACCACCCAGTTTAAAAATTACTGGGGTCTTAAGAGTTTAATTATTTTAACTCTTTCCGCCCAAATTTTTACCTGGCCCTTAATTGCCTATAATTTTAATACTGTTTCTCTGATTGCGCCCCTAACTAATATTTTAGTTATTCCTCTAATACCCATAATTACTGCTTTATCCATGATTATGATTCTAATCGGTCTAATTTATCAGCCTCTAATCTGGCCACTCGCCCTTATTCTAAATATTCTAATTAATTATGTCATCAAAATTGCCAACCTCGGCGCCTTGGTGCCATCTATCTTATAACTCTTTTTGTCATTCCCGACCCGTTTACCCCGCCATTGGCGGTGGATCGGGAATCCAGAAAATCATTCTCTGCTATAAATCATGTCTCCTAGATCCCCGCTTTCGCGAGGATGACAACAGTATGCTATAATACTCTTTATGACCCCCTCCCACGAACAAAAAATTATTCTTATTTTTAATCGCCTGCAAGAAATTTTTAAATTAACAGGATGGCAATTTAAAACCATGCGCCGCCAAATTGATACAGCGGGCAGGGGAGTGTTAAATTTAAAAAAATCATATGTTCTAGCGCATACTAATCTTAAAAAAAAATCTATTACTATTGATATCTACACTCCGCGCCATCGCCGGCCCAAAAGTTTGAAATCAATTTTAAATATTTTAGCCCACGAAATCGCGCATAATCAAAAACCACCCTTTTTACAAAAATGGCAAGGGAGAGTTATTGCCAGACGGCACTATCCTACCTTCTACCGTCAAGTTAATAAAAATATTAAGAAAATAAAAAAAGATGATATTTTAAAACAGTATTACTTTTAACCTTGAAGGCGGGGTTCTATAACCCCGCCTTCACAAATAATTTTAATTTCTCATCCGATCTCCCGAGTGAAACTGCCGATGGACATCGCGCAGTTTTTTATTGGTCACATGAGTATAAATTTGGGTAGTGGCAATATTGCTGTGTCCTAAAAATTCCTGAATTAAACGCAAATCCACGCCCTGCTCTAACATATCAGTCGCATAAGAATGTCTTAAGGTGTGAGGGGAGGTGGTTAAAGGCAAACCAGTAATTTTGCAATAATTTTTAACCAGGCGCTCAACCGAACGAACCGTCAAACGTTTATCTGAAGAGCTTCTGGCTCGATAATTAATAAATAACGGCTTATAATCATTCTCTCTTGCGGCTAAATATTTTTTTAACCATTCTAGGGCCCGCGCCGAAAAATAAACAGTACGTGGTTTATTGCCTTTACCAATTACCTGTATTTCCAAATCTTTTTTACTGTTAATGTTTAAAAATTGATCTGCGTTTAAAGCCACCAATTCCGCCACCCGAAGTCCAGTTGAAAAAAGAGTTTCTAAGATTGCTCGGTCACGCAAACCCTGGCGATTATTAACATTGGGCGCCAAAAGCAGCCGTTCAATTTGTTCTATTTTTAAAAAATGTATTGATTTTTCTTTGCCAGTTTCTCGCGCCAATTTAATCTTTTCACTCGGTAATGAATTAATATCCCGCTCGGCAAAAAAATTTAATAATGATCGCAGGGCAATTAAATAATAATTTTGGGTGGTTTTTTTTAATTCTTGGCCAGTAAAAGGATCTTTCTGCCGCGATAAAAATAAACGATATTTCCAAATATCATCATTAGTTAATTCGTGCGGCCTTAAGTCATCTTTCTTTTGCTGTGCCAAAAATAACTCAAATTTTTTTAAAAAATTACGATAGTTTTGTTGTGTTTTTTCTGATAATCCTCTCTCCACCGCCGCCCACTCTAAAAAATCAATAATATAGGCCTTGATTGTTTTGTTTCCTAACATATTTAAACACTTTTTATTTTAAGTTATACACATATTATACGACATTTCCCCAACAATCACAAATTTTTGACTAACAACTCAAAACCCGCTATACTAGCGTTAACAATCAAACTTGGGAGGAAAAATATGAAAAAAATAATTATAATAATTATTTTTTTAATAACAATTATTAATAACCTTGCCTCTGCCCAATGGCGCACCTTGCCCTGGAATCACGACAAATTTAATTCCAAATGGGGAAGTGGTATTATCAGTCAATATGATAAATTGGAACATTTGACTTGTTATACCACGGCCACGATCATACTTGATGACTGGAAGCTGCCTTTGGCCCTTGGCGTGGCTTGGGAGGTCAAAGATGCCCTAATTCCATATGAAAAATACGGCCGCTTCTGGGGCGGTGGTGGTTTTAGCTATAAAGACATGGCTGCCAACATTGCCGGCATTGGAGTGGGCCTATTTATCAAAAGAGTAGTGTTTGATAAATGGCTTTTTCCAATTAATAAAAATAATAAATAAAAAATAATATTGTCCTGATAATATTTATAATATTCATCAGGACTTTTTTATTTTTTAAGCATTAGGGGAGTCTTGGTGATCAAAAGGCCAGATATGGACTTTTTAGCTAATACAGGCAAACCCTCCATCTTAAGCGTCGTTTAAGCTATCTTATACGACATTTAATTAAATTTAATTATTATCTCTTCCCTATGGTAAGAGATAATTTATTTAAAAATTTAAATAAATTATTAAATAATAACTAATTAATTAAATAATTATTTATAATAAATTTTATCTTTTATTCTAAGATCAACATATTGCAATCCCCCGGTCCTTCCTATCTCGCTCTCAAAGGCTGTTTTCAGGCTAGTCAACACTTCTTCTGGTACACTATCAAAACTAAACAAAAGCCACCACCCTCGCTCTGTTATAACTTTAATATCACGACTGTTTTTATCTTCACTAAGCACAAACTCTTTTATTTTTATTTCTTTTAAATAAAACGGTAATAATTTAAAAACATTATTAATAAATTCTATTTGTTTAGTATTAATATATTCTTTTTGCCACAAAATATCGGTGGATGTGCTCTCACTGGTGACAATTGGTAAAACATAATCAACCAAATTATTAACTGGCTGAAATAAATATCCATTTTCTAAAACTGTAAAAAAATTATTTCCGCTACGCCAAATTAAAACTGGCTTTTGCTTGGTCAAATTAATAATCAAAATATTTGGCCGTTTTTTATTAATGGTAATTTCTTTAACCACAAATTTTTGTTTTAGCAAATTCACAAATCTCGTCGATTTAAAAACAAATAAATTTTTTTGAGAAAAAATAAACCAACGTTGTGCCATATAATCCGCCGTCATTTTTTCTATTTGACCCACCTCCTCTGCTTTGTCTGTGCCATTAATAATTATTTTTTTAATCTTAAAAACTGGGGAAAATAAAAATAAATAAATCAAACTAATAATTATTATGATAATTAAAAAAAATAAAAACACTTTGCCATAATGTTTTATTTTTTCGCTGCGCCGCGCCGCCACCCGTTGTTTTGGTGATACCAATTCTATTGGTTTTTTATAATCTCTGTGCCTCATTTTTTGCTAATATTAGATAAAAAATAAATTAAATTCAACTATCTATTGACATAATAATAATAATATGCTAGTCTTAAGTCAAGAAAGGAGGTGAAAAAAATGGCTTCCAATCAAAAGTGCTCGGTCATTAACTGCCATTTTAAGGGTGATATTGCTAAAATGTACACTCTTAAATTAAAGGATAGCTGGCCGAGAAAAATAACTGGCCACGAGAAAAAGCAACTAAGCAAATATTCCCTTGGATATATTTGTCCACGTTGCAGAGCTATGGCCGAAAAAATTGTTGGCGATGGATTTTTTCTGAAATATTCAGATCATGCCCCATCGTCAATGATGATGGCCGCTTTTGAAAAAGCAGGCCTCATCTAAAAACCGTTAACCTTTAACTTTGAGAAAGGAGGAAAAAATGCCTACCTTAAAAGTTAAAGTCTGAGCCCTCGAAATGAGGGTTTTTTATTTTTTCAAAAAACTTTTTTCTATTACCAAATTTTGTCATGCCGAACTTGTTTCGGCATCTCCTTATTTCAAGATAACCTTAATTTTTGAGATCCTGACTTTCGTCAGGATGACAAATAAAAAATTATAATTACCTTATTACTCTGCTACTTTATTACCCTTAATTTCTCAATTTCCCTGCCTGCCGGCAGGCAGGTCTATTTCTTTATTTCTATCTTTTTCTTCCCCACCCACTCTCTCAAAACTTTTGGCACTTCCACACTTCCATCTTCTTTTTGAAATTGCTCCAAAATCGCTGGGATAAGTCTGGAAGTGGCCAATCCTGAGCCATTTAAGGTGTGCACAAACTCGTTCTTGCCATTTTCACCTTTATAGCGAATATTAGCCCGTCTAGCTTGATAATCAAGGGCATTAGACACCGAAGACACTTCTTTATAAATATTCATACTAGGAATCCAAACTTCAATATCAATAGTTTTGGCCATCGCCGCCGAAGCATCAGCCGCAGCGAGTTGTACTGTTTGATAATGCAAACCCAAACCTTCCACCATCTTTTCCGCATTTGCAACTAATTCATCAAAAGCCCGCCAAGAATCTTCTGGTTTAGTAAATTGAAACATTTCAATTTTATTAAACTGATGCCCTCGCACCATTCCCCTTTCCTCTTTTCTATAACTACCCGCTTCCCGCCGAAAACAAGCCGAATAAGAATAATATTTTTTTGGCAATTCCTTTTCATTAAAAATATCATCGCGATGAAAATTATTGATCATCATTTCCGAAGTAGCATTTAAGCACAAACCATCCTCAACCCAAAACAAATCTTCTCGAAATTTTGGCAAGTGGCCCGAAGCATAGGCCGAAGCTTCATTCAATAAATATGGTAAGAGTAAAAATTCATAACCATTCTTTTTGTGAAACTCTATAAAATAATTTAAAAGTGCCCATTCCAAAAGCGCCCCGTAACCCGTATAGCACCAAAAACCAGCCCCGCTCATCTTGGCTGCCCGCTCATAATCAATCAAACCCAAACTGGTGGCCAATTCCACATGATCTTTAGGCTGAAAATCAAATTCAGGCTTTTTACCAAAACTTTTAATTACTTTATTGTTTTCCTTGCCGCCCGCCACCACATCCTCTGCAGGCACATTCGGCAAAGCAGAAAGTTTATCTTTTAATTCTGCTTCTACTTCGGCCAGTTCTTCGTCTTTTTCCTTAATTCTCTCCCCTACTACGCGCATCTCTTCAATAATTTCCGGCGTCGGTTTAGTCTTGGAAAATTTATTTCTCTCAGCCTTTAGCTCGTCACTTTTTTGAATTAATTCCCTCCGCTGGTCATCCAAAGAAATAATTTCATCCAAATTCACCTTGTCCATTCTTTTTAACAAAGCTTTTTCCACTTCTTCTTTTGAAACGCGAATTTTATTAATGTCTAACATATTTTTTACAAATTAAAATTTTATTATTTTAATTTCTGTTAAATATCACGTATACAATTGATAAACCAATCAAACAAACCACAATATCGCTAATCACATTAAGATTACTCTCATATTCTACATAAGGTCTCATTATCGGAGCGGTAAAATATTTTTTAAAATATCTGATAATCATCTCAATAATTTCCCAGAAAGTAAATAATATAAAACCAACGCCAAAAAAATATTTTGGCTCTTTTAACCACGGGAAAGTCTCTTTTAAAAATATAAAGATAAAGCCACACACCGCTCCCGAAATTAGATGGTTTAAAGACCACCAATCAATAAGCCCACTTTTATTACTAAAAGAAATGAGAAATTTTTTCATGTTTTTAAAATTAAAAATTTAAATTTATTTTAAAATTTAAAATTAATATTCTTGATTCTTAAATCCTAATTCTTAAATCTTAAATCTGTTTTCTTATCCCCTCAAATGCCCGCAACACTTCCAACGGAATCGCAAACACCAGCGTATTTGATTGATCAGAAGAAACATCATTAATTGTCTGCAAAGTCCTAAGATGTAGTGCGCCTTGTGAACCAGCCAAAATATTCGCCGCTTTGGCCATATTTTCTGCGGCCACCACCTCGCCTTCAGCTTTAATAATCACTGCCCTTCTCTCGCGCTCGGCTTCCGCCTGCTTGGCAATTGTTCTCTTCATGTCTTCTGGCAAATTAATATCTTTCAATTCGACCGAATCTACCTTGATGCCCCATGGGTCAGTAGCCGCGTCCACTACCATCTGAATTCTTTTGGAAACTTCATCGCGATTGGATAATAACTGATCCAAATCCACCTCGCCGACCGCATTGCGCATAGTTGTTTGGGCTAACTGTGAAACCGCATAATAAAAATTTTCCACTTCAATTACTGCTCTGGCGGCATCAGCGATTTTATAATAAATCACCGCATTCACGCGCACGGAAATATTGTCTTTAGTAATCGCTTCTTGATCTGGCACATCCACGGCTTTGACACGAATGTCCACTTTTTTCATACTCTGAAAAATCGGCCAGACAATTCTCCAGCCCGGATTTTTCATGCCCGTATAGCGTCCCATAGTGAACATCACTCCCCTTTCATATTGATTAACCTGGCGCAATGAAATTAAAATAAGAAACACGATAATCCCTAAAATTGTGTACCACATAATTTTTAAAAATTAATTATTAATTATGTATTATAGTTTTTGTCATCCTGAGCGTAGCGAAGGATCTCTTTTTTAATTCAGTAGAGATTCTTCGTTCCGCTTCACTCCACTCAGAATGACAATAAAATTATCTTGATTCTTAAATCCTAATTCTTAAATCTTAAATCTTTTTCATACTCTCCAGTACTATCTCCACAAACTTCTCCCTTAGTATTCCAAGTTCACTCTCGCAAGTGTAAATATTTTCTCTATTCACTGCCGCGGCAAATCTGGCTTCTTTAAATCTTTTTAACACTGATTCTATTTTTACTGAAGCCACTAATTTATCCGGCATGACTTTGGACACCGCCACAATAAACCCAGTCAAGCCATCAACGGCAAATAGTGCCTTGGCTAATCTGGAATCACGCGGGATATTATGAATTTCATTATGCGATTGAATCGCACGAATCAAATCATCGGGAAAATCAATCTCTTTTAAAAATTTTTCTGTCATTTCTCCGCAATGTTCTTTCATGTGCGCTTCCATGTTTTCTTTGCCAGTAATCTGTTCATAATCAATATCGTGAAGTAAACCGCACATCGCCCAGGTATGATTATCTTCACCAAAGTATTCAGCCAACACTGCCATGGCCACCTCTGTATTCAATAAATGTAGCCTACCTTCCGGTGATACATATTTTTCCACCAACTGCCAACATTTTTCTCTGGATATTTGTAATTTAGATAATTCATTTTCCATAATTCATTATTCCCCCGCCTCGACAAGCTAAGCGGGGCAGGCATAATTATTAATTCACTTCTCTCCTAGCCGCCAAGGTATATGGCATAAAATTATTTTATAACAAATGTGCCCTATCCCGTATTATTCTTAAGTCTCGTTTAAAATTCTCAAAATCCTTAACCTGACCCCTGTTTATATCATAAAGCTCCAAAAGCCAACGATAAGCTATTTCCTCCTCTGGATTAACTGCTGCTTTAGTTAATCCATCTTCGGCCATTTTCCTGCTCTCCTTGTACTCTTTTATAACTTGCTCTGCAATATTTCTTAGCTGATAATCTTCTATATTCGACAATTCCTCAACCCCCCACTCGTTCCTCATAAATTCTTTATTCAAATACAAAAACTCATCAACTCCCCATTGTTTCTCGTCCTTTTTCACCAAATTTATTTATAAATTTTGTATATTCTGGATTTTCTAAAGACATATTTTCTGGATTCCCGATCAAGTCGGGAATGACAATAATAAATATTTTTATTTTATTCCCTTAATTTCTTTATTTCTCTATTTCTTAATTTCTTTTTCTGTTCTCATCAATGGAAACAAAACCACATCGCGCAAATTAGTTTGATTGGTCAAAAGAGTAATTAAGCGCTCAATTCCAAGTCCAAAACCAGAAATTGGCGGCATGCCATATTCCATGGCCAGAATATAATCATCATCACCTGCCTGCGCTTCTGCATCGCCTTTCTTGGCCGCTTCGGCTTGTTCTTTAAATCTTTCTGCCTGATCTTTTGGGTCTACTAATTCTGAATAAGCTTTGACAATTTCCCAACCATTAACCAAGAGTTGAAATTGCTCAACTTTTGTTGGGTCAGCATCACTTCGGCGCGCCAAAGGTTGCAGTTCCACTGGATAATTATATAAAAATATTGGTCCAACAATATTTGGTCTAGAAACTTTTTTATATAATGCATCTATTAAACTGCCATAACTCAAGTATTCCATTTCTTCAATTTCTATTTTTTTATTTTTTATTTCTTTTTGCAATTCTTTCACCTCTCTTATTTTTTCAATATCAATGCCTGAATCTTTTTTAATTAATTCCATAAAATTAACTCGCGGCCATGGCGTAGTAAAATCCACTTCTCTATTTTTACCATCCTTACCCATAACCCTTACTTTCTTTGGTAAATTCATTTTTTTAAACAAATAATCAAACATCTTTTCTGTAAAATTCATATTGTCTTCAAAATTCCAATAAGCTGCGTAATGCTCTAAACTCATGTGTTCAGGTAAATGCGATGGATCAGTACCTTCATTGCGGAAAACCTTGCCGAGTTCAAAAACTTTTTCATAACCGCCAACAATTAGTTCTTTCAAGGGCAATTCCAATGAAATCCGCAAAAAAACATCAATATCTAAGCCATTATTATGAGTTTTATAAGGTTTGGCTGAAGCGCCAGTTGGTGAATGCATTAAAGTCTGCGTTTCTACCTCGCTAAAACCTTGACTCCAATAAAATTCGCGTAAAGTTTTAATAAAATCACTTCTAAACTTAAATCTTTCTTTTGTTGCTTCATTAGCAATCAAATCCAAATATCTTTGACGATAGCAGGCTTCTTCATCTTTTAGACCATGCCATTTTTCTGGCAGCGGTCGGAGTGCCTTGCCCAAAAATTCAAACTTCTTCACCAAAAGTGTCTTTTCTCCTTTGTGTGTGGTAAAAATCTCGCCTTCCACTCCAATAAAATCACCCATATCAAAAATATCTTGAAACAATTTAAATTGTTCGTCGCCAACTTCATCGGCTTTAATGGCAATTTGAGCCTTGCCACTCCAATCTTGCAAATGAGCAAAAACCAATTTACCCATTAATCGAATAGTCATCATTCGCCCAGCGGTTTTTAATTTTGTTCCATCTTTGGCCTCTTTTATCTTAATTACCTCGTCTTTTTTCTCAAATTTTGATGGATAAGGATTAATCCCAAACTTAATAATCGCCGCTAATTTTTTTTGGCGGATTTGATATTCATCAGAATAATTTTCTGGCATATTTTTGGCTTATTTTATGCTTTAATTATAAAATAGATTAACCAAAAAGGCAAACGCTGGTATAATTAACTTAACAGCCCTTAAACCCTTAAATATGGCCAAAAAACAACTCTTTATTTTACTCCTAATTCTTGTTTTGGGCGCCTTTCTGCGTTTTTACCAATTTACCAAAACTGATGTTATCACTGATGAAGCGTCTTTAGCTATCCGCGCCATTGGTTTAATTGATTTTGATTCTTCCCCTATTCAATCTAGCCCTTGGCAATGGGTCGATCGAGTGCCAAGCTGGCTACACCTATCCATGAACGACCATCCTTTGGGTTTTTTTTTAACTTCGCATCTTTTCTTCTCTCTTTTCGGCATTAATATCTGGGGCCTACGCCTAGCTACTATTCTGTTTGGACTTTTATCTCTCTATTTAACTTATTTAATTGGCAAAAAACTTTTTAACAATTCCACCGGCCTAACTGCTTGCCTGATAATGGCGCTTACTACCTATCACGTCTGGATTTCGCGCTTAGGATTACAAGAATCGCTTTTAATCGCGGTCATGCTCTTATCTTTTTATTTTTTTCTGCTCTCTTGGGAAAAAGAAAAAAACCTGCTATGGTTTTTTATTTTTTTAGGCCTATCTTTATTTGTTAAATACACTGCCCTGATTTCGCTTCCGCTTTATTTTATTATTGCTCTCTCGCAAAAAAAAATACTGCCCTGGTTAAAAAATAAATATTTTTATTTTGGTCTCTTAATTTTTATCATTATTTTATGCCCCAGTTTTGTTTATAATCTAAAAATGCAGCAAACTTTTGGCCATCTTGATTTTCAATTATCCGCTGCTTTTGGCCAAAATGTGCCTGAATGGCAAATACGGCTCGGCCGCGAAATGGCTGGCGGTCTTCAACAACGCATTAATGAAATTGTACCACAAATTAAAGCCGGCACTTCTTGGCCTTTATTTATTTTATTTCTCACTTCTTTTTTTGCTCTCATTTGGCAATGGCTAAAAAATATCAAACAGCCAGAAAATCGCTCAAACCTTATTCTCCTCACTACCCTTATCTTTTGGCTCCTCTGGTTTTTTATTATTGGCGCTGAGTTACGCTTTATTAGCTGTTTAATCCCCTTTTTGGCTCTTACTGCTAGCTGGTTTATTATTTTTATATGGTCATTAATTAAAAAATCAATTTTAAAAAGATTATTTTTTGTTTTATTAATTTTTATTTTCTTTAGTGAACTATTTTTTACCCTCAACACCATTTTTATCTCACCGCCCCTTGGCCAAAAAAATATTTTTTGGTCACCAATCTATTATGAAATAAAGGATTGGGGCTTGCACGATTTAGATAATTATCTTAATCGCTTACTCTTACACCAAACACCTGCCTTGTCCTTTTCGCCTCGCTATCAATTTTTACAAACCATCAAAGATAAAAATTTGGCTCGAACGACAAAAAATAATTACCAAAAATTCCCTGCGCTAATTGTCTATGACGCTAATTTAAACGATATGGCTGCGCTTTGGCTTTTCCACCGCCGCGTTATTTATCAATCGTGGCCCATTATTACGGCTGATGATTTTTTAAATATTATTAACAACCAAGAACTCCCCGAGTATCAAAAAACTGGTATCACTAAATTTTATTTTATTGCTCTAACTAATAATAGTTATCTTAGACAGCAAGACTTAACAAAAAGCGGTAAAAATCTAGAAATAATTATGGAAAAAAATAATATTTTACCAGTCATGATTTATAATAAAAATAATCAGCCAGTGTTTAAAATTTATCAATTTAATGAGGTAAAATAACTAAATAGTCCCCTCCTTGAAAAGGAGGGGACCCCTTATGCGTGAAAAAATCAAAAAGACAGGTTTAAAACCTGTCTTTACTTTTTATAATATTATTAATTTTATTTAATTGTTAAACTTAAATCATTGCTATATGGTGTGCAAAGTGTGGCAACAGTATCATAACTACAAACCCGAAAATGATGAATGCCTAATGATAAACCAGTCCAATTATAACCGTCTCTGGTTTTATCTAGCCAAATATAAGTGTTAGCCGGATAGCGCGGATTCTCTTCATTCCCTTTCACCACATAAAATCCACCACTAGGGCTTAACCAATTAATCTGCCAATTTAACATTGCTGTATCACCGCTAACCTGACCCGTTAAAGCAATATTTGACGTTTGATTAGTTGAACCAACAGAAATAGTGCGTGTGTTACTATAAGTGCCACAAGAACCATCGCTGTTTAATCGACAAATACGAAAATAATAATCTCCATTAGTTAAATTTTCCCAATCATAAGACTCGGCTGTTGAATTTGTTAATTTATAAAAATCACCATCGCTTGATAACGGGTTATCCTTGGCAGCTTTTATAATGCCAAAACCATAATTAGTATTACCGTCAATCGTCAGCCAGCTTAAAGTTGCTTTACCAGAAGTAACGCTATAAATTACGGTTAATTTTATTGACGTTGGTTGTTGTCCTTCGTCTACTATCACTTCTGTGCTCGTATTATTTGTAATATTATCTGTATTGTTAGTTGCATCGTTATTATTGGTATTATTAGTACTTGTTATTACTTGATTAATATCAATGGTCAAATCAGTTGCCACAGTTGGCAAATTGCCATTTTCAGCCAACTCTTCACCAATAGTATAACCATCAAAATATACTATTGGCAAAATATCAATTTTTTTTATCCAATCAGATCCAAAAAAATTAGCCGCTGCCGTCTCATTGGGCACATGGCGCAATAAACAATTTTCTCCCACCCAATAAACTTTCGGGTCGGAAACTATTTTAACTAAGCTGGTATTTGGTTTATAACACACTACTCCACCCAAATTTCTAGCAATCAATTCCTCGTGGTTTATCGTGCTTACCGAAGAAAAATCACTATACCAAGAATCATAAACTTGTTGATTAGGAAAAACATAACGTAGCCCGTTTTGAGCCACATAATAAACCGCCGAACTCCGGCTACTTTTAATTAACCCCCCTTCTGCTGCCACAGACAAACTTGGCCAACATTGAGTAAAAATTAATAATGCCAACCATAAATATTTTTTGTTTTTCATATTATTTATTTTTAAAATTATTTTAAACTCTTAATCGCCGCCTTCACTGCTTCACTATTTGGATCAATTTTTAATACTCTTTGCCAATAATCAAGGGCTTTTTGTTTTTGTCCTTGATTTTGATAATAAGTTGCCAAAAGGGTTAATATTGTCTGACTTTCTTTATATGGCTCTGATTCTAAGGCGGCCAATAAAATTTTTTCCAATTCCGCAATTTTTTCCGGATAATTATAAGTATAAAAATCAGCAATCCCTAAATAATATTGTTCATTGCCAGCTTCGCCTTCCGCGTTTTTTAATGCTTGCAATAAATTTTTTTCCGCTAGCTCGTTACTTTTTAAATCATTAGCATATAAAAGACCTAGATTATAAAAAGATAAAGAATTTACTGGCCTCTTTTCACCGACATACTGCCAAATATCACGTGCCCCCTCATAATCATGCAAAATTTGTTTAATCATGGCCATGTTATTAAAGGCACCAAAATTAAATCTATCCACAGTCTTATTTATTTCTTCAATATCACTATTAAATTCTTGGCGATAACTTTCTATCTGCTCATTAGTTAAATCCGTCCGGACTACTTTAAAATTAAAAAAACTATCAGCCATCTGCGATTCCAAAATATTTGGTTTATTAAATAAAAACTCACGCACACCAAAATAACCAGCCAATAAAACAACTAACGCCAAAATAATAAATTGAATTTTTTTAACATTTAAGGTCATATTTTTTACTTTATTTAATAACTCCATTATAACACACTTTTTTATGATTGTCATTCTTGCTATTATCTCCTTCAAAATTACATGTTCACGGAATTAGATAATCTCAAATTTAAATTTCTCGCTTTCTAATAACAAAACAGGGAACGAATAAACGTTCCCTGTCTGTTTGGTGTCTAAAAATTTTACCCATCCCCATCAATCATTAGAATGATTGAGAAGAGGTAGCAAACACCTTGTAACCATTAGTCCATTCGTTAGCACCTGTCGCGGTGACAGTAGCATAACCAAGGAACAAATCGGACCAGATAAAGTTGTCGCTTGCCGCGGTATCAACCGTATCAAAGTCAGCCACAGTTGGAGCTGCATTATCACCCAACATTTGAATTTGGATGGATGAACCAGTTGTCCAACCAGTTACATCACCTCTTAAGACATAAGTCTTAGATTCACCAGCACCGATCGTGGTTAATTCTTTACCCAAAGCCGATGCGGTAGTGAAAGTAACATTAACCGCAAACTTACCATTTTTACCATCAGAACCCTGGGTTAAACCTTCAAAGTTGTTGGTTAAAGCAGTATTGGTTAAGTTGGTTTCTGCACCACCGTAAATTTCATAAAACATGAAATTGGTAATTGTGGCAGTAGTAGTTGAAACAGCAAAGGTTGCTTTGGCAAAACCAACATCACCCTTAGAATTGGCAGCCACAGTAAATTTATACAAATCTTCGGTGCCGTTTGACATGCCAGATAAACTGACTTTGGTCACAGTCGGCACGGTCTTATAAATATACTGACTATTAGTAATGGTGGTATCTAAACCGGTCTTGGTAATAGAAGTAGAACCAGTAGATACACCTTTACCTTCTAAACCAGAAATCTTAACAGTGAAATATTCACCAGAAGTACCAGACTGATCTTGACCAACAGCGTGTGTCTTAACTTTTAAGGTTAAAGTCTTGGCATTGCTTGTACCACTCTTTATTACTAAACTAGTCGGGGAAACAGTGGCATTAGCGCCAGTAACTTGAATTTCGCCAAGCAGGGTTGAACCTTCATATAACTGTAACCAATCAACATTATGAAAGGCACTGGTTGAACCAGCAATAGTGAAACCAAGTTTTTGAACCTCAATATTTTCATACAAAGATTCAAAAGTGAAAACTCCAACACTGTTAGTAGAATCAGCAATTACTAATCCAGTGGCTGGATTAGAACCAGAGTTAGACATTTTAATAGTGCCACCAGTAGTAATAGTCATGGTTTGACCATCACTATTTGTTCTCGAAGGTGTAATGCTATTACCGGTTGAATTACCGTAAGCAGTTGCACAATCAGTACCCACTAAACCAAATTGATGTGTTGAACTATTAGCAGCTGAACCAGAGATGTCGCCTTTCAAGGTTAAAGTCTTGGCTGTGCCTTTTGGAATAATCAATGGATTAGTGAAAGTAATAGTAGAAGTGGCGGTAGAAGCTGAAGTTGAGCTCTCACCAGATTGGCCTGGATTTAAAGCGGTCGTGCCATCATAGATGGTAATACCGGTAATGTAGTTATGGATATTGGCCGCGGAAGTGGTGTGCTTAACTTTTAACTGTGTCACTTTAACATCTTCGCCAGATTGAGTCGCATCTAACACAAAGTTAGAGAAAGTGTAGCCATTA
>DAIUDD010000011.1:0-12740 GCA_036845805.1 Patescibacteria group bacterium
ACCAGAAGTGCAGCTGGTTTGCCAGCCGAAACTTCCATTGCCAAAATTATTGGTCAAATAATCTATGCTATTCTTGGTTTTCTTGGGGTTGTCTTTGTCATCCTTTTAATCTATGGCGGTTTCTTGCGTATGACTGCTCAAGGCGATTCTGGAAAAATCAAAACTTCCACTGGCATTATCACCAGCGCCGTTGTTGGCGTTGTTATTATCCTCGCCGCCTATACTCTAACCTCTTTCATTTTAAGCCAAGTTGGTGCTAGTGTTGGTGGCGGTGGGGAAGACACCTCAAGTCCTTCTATTTATTATCCTATACCAGCGGCTGGCTGTTGTGAATTAAAATATAAAATATCGGGCATACCTGGATATAGCTACCAAAAAATAACCACCACTCAATCAGACTGTTCTTGTGATAACACACAATCTTTAATAAGTTTACCAACAACAGGGTGGAGTGAATGTAGTGCTTCATTTATCTCAGACCCATGTGATTCTAGAAATACTGGAGAAGAACCAAGGAGCAATTTTTGATCCTAGCACCAATGGTTGTTGTAAAGTAAAACCCGCAATAAGTACATGTTATGTTTATTACCCAAACAACACAAAAGAAGATTGTGATAAAAAATGCCCTCCAACAGGGACAACAACCGAGTGTATTTGACAAGCAGGAAGTTGTCCTGATTAATATAATCCTCACTAAAACCCCACATGAAGCTTCTGTATAAAAAAATTTTAATATCTGTTTCTCTACTTTTGTTTTTTTCTATCTCTATTCTTCCTGTCCACGCCGACATCTTTTCTGAAATAGGAAAAAATCTAACAGATTTTAATCAGGGCGCTCAATTACCAGTGGCAAGCGAACCGCTTGATATTGTCATTAATATAATCAATGTTATTCTTTCTTTGCTTGGTCTCTTTTTTATTATTATGGTAATTTATGGCGGCTTTACTTATATGACTGCCGGTGGTGCTCAAGATAAAGCTAAAAAAGCCTTGGGCATTATTAAAGACGCAGCCATCGGCGTCGCCATTATTCTTGTTTCCGCCGCGCTGGTTAACTATGTGATTAAGCAAATAGTGGAAAAAATAATTACTTAATCCAAGTTAGATAATTATAAAACTTCCATTCTTTATTCCGCTTCCCAGCGGTTTTTTTATTTTATTTTTTCATCCCAAGTCTCTCTTTGTCATCACGATAAAAATCGGGATCCAGCATCCATATTATATGGATGCTGATTTTCATCAGCATGACAATTTATTATTCTGTCATCCTCGCCCGCCTGCCAACGCCTAGAGCGTAGCAATTGACGAGCGGGCGAAAGCGATGATCCCAGCAATAAAAAAACGGAATCTCTTCGATTCCGTTCCACAACAACCAAACGATTATTTTCCAATCATTTGGTTGTATAATATTTTTGCCCGCTGCTGTTGTGGCGACAGCGCAGGCGTGGTTTTCGGCTGTGCCTCCGGCTCCGGTAGGCGCCCATAAAAATGGGCACTCACGGTGGTCCGGTCTGCCGGCGCAATGACCGCCGCCGTTTGCGGAGTCATGTTTTGGCCTTTCTGAAAATTCAGATAAGCCTTGCTCACCGCCGTCACTTCTTCCGGGGTATATCCTTGGCCATAAAAATATCCCGGAGAATTAGCAGTGGACGGCTGGTAAATGCGCACCGTCGCACATCCAGCCACCATCACCATCACTGCAGCCAGAGCCAAAAAAACCAAAAAAAATCTTTTCATTTTCTCCTCCAATCCAAAAAAGTAATATTATATTTAACTATTTTCAATCATTTTTTAATGATTATATTTTAACCCAAATTAAAATTTTTGTCAAGCCCCGTATTTTAATAGCAAATAAATCTTATTTTTAACTCACAAAATTATTTATTAGCCCAATCAATTTATCTTTTCTTTTTATAAAAAATCAGTTAAAATAAACGAGTAAAAAGATTATTCTGGAAGGGTCGCATAGTGGCCTAGTGCGATTGCTTGGAGAGCAATTGTCCGTTAATAGCGGACCGCGAGTTCGAATCTCGCCCCTTCCGCCAATTTTTACAATTTACACTAAAACTAATCAGCCCATCAATAAATTTAAATTAAAAACAAAAATATGGACACCCAAAAAATTTCTTGGTCTTTTCCTGATTATCAAAAACCAAATCGTGGCCGTCAATGGTATATCTGGACAGCTATTTTCTTTTTTGGTATGCTCGCTTATGCAATTTTGACTGCCAATTTTCTTTTTGGCTTAATCATTATTATGGTTGCCGTTATTATTTTTATCAATAATAACAAAAAAACAGAAAAAATTTTTTTTACTATTTCGCCAGATGGCCTTGAAATTCAAGGCCGTCACTATGCTTTTAAAGAAATAAAAAATTTTTGGTTGCTCTATGAACCCCCAGAAGTTAAAAATTTATATTTCTCTTTTAAATCTTCCCTCAAGCCAACATTATCCGTTCCGCTTATAAATCAAAATCCTCTTTTGATTCGTAATTTTCTAAAAAAATACTTGGCCGAAGATTTAGAAAAAGAAAATGAATCTACCTCCGAAGCCTTGGCCCGAGTCTTGAAAATATAATCCCTGTTTTTCTTTCTTACTCAAATCTTTATTGTTTTTCACTTAAAATATCTTTTTTATTTTTTCCCTTTTAAATTGCCCCTATCGTTCAATGGATAGGACGCCAGCTTGCGGAGCTTGTAATTGAGGTTCGACTCCTCATGGGGGCAGTGTAAAAGGGAAAAATATTTATCAAAAAAATAAAAAGAAAAAGAGCGCTAATCATTGTCGCTCTTTTTCTTTTTACTCGCCCTTGCTACAATAAAACCATGGATTTAACTGCCCAAATTAAAGATCTAGATAAAATCAGCGCTTCCCTTGCGCCTAAATTTAAAAAATTAGGTCTGGAAACCATTGCTGACCTGCTTTTTTATTTCCCTTTTCGTTATGATGATTATTCGCATCTAATTAAAATTAAAGACATCACCCCTAACACCTTAACTACCTTAAAAGTTAAAATTGAATTAATTAATTCGCGCCGTTCTTTCCGCCGCCACATGTTAATTACTGAAATTATAGCCAAAGACGATACTGGCCAAATTAAAGTTGTTTGGTTTAACCAGCGCTATCTTAATAAAATTCTTGCTTTAGGCGATGAAATTTATCTCTCTGGCAAACCTATCGTAACCGATCATCATTTAATTGAATTCCATAATCCCAATTTTGAAAAAATCGGTAAATATGATCACCCCACCACCCATACTAACCGTCTCGTCCCCATCTATTCCGCCACTGAAAAATTAAGCCAGAAACAAATTCGTTTTGTTTTAAAAAAAATTCTCCCCCGTACTGCTAAGTTAACCGAGTGGTTACCTCAGGAGATTATTAAACAGGAAAAACTTTTTTCTCTGGCCCAAGCCATCCACCAAATTCACTTCCCCATCTCTAAAGAAAATCTTAAAAAAGCCACTACCCGCCTAAAATTTGATGAAATTTTTTTAATGCAACTGCGTTCTGGTTTAATTCGCGTGGAAAATGCTAAAACCAAAACCACCATCATCAAATTTTATCTTGAAGCTACCAAAAAATTTATTGCTAATCTGCCATTTACTCTCACCCTGCCCCAAAAAAAATCTGCCTGGGAAATCATTCAGGATTTGGGTAAAAACACGCCCATGAACCGCCTCCTGGAGGGCGATGTTGGTTCTGGCAAAACCATTACTGTGGCTCTGGCCATTCTTAATGTGCTAATAAACAAAAAACAAGTCGCTTATATGGCCCCCACCGAAATTTTAGCTGTCCAACACTATCAAAATTTTTTAAATTTTTTTAAAAATTATAATTTTTCTTTAGCGCTTTTAACTAGCAGTTTGTCTTTAATTAACAATAAAAAAAATACCAAAAAAAACTTGCTAGCTAAATTAGCTGCCGGAAAAATAGATTTTATTATTGGCACTCATGCTTTAATTCAAGAAGACATTAACTTTCCTTGTTTATCTTTTGTTGTTATTGATGAACAGCACCGCTTTGGTGTGGCCCAAAGAAAAGCCCTAAAAGAAAAAAATAGTCAAGGAATTATGCCGCACCTGCTCTCCATGACCGCTACCCCCATCCCTCGCTCCCTGGCCTTAACTCTTTATGGCGAACTGGATCTCTCGGTTATTGATCAAATGCCCCTAAACCGCCTACCCATTGTTACTAAAGTCATAAGCCCAGATAAACGGGCCGAGGTTTACCAATTTATCGCCCAAGAAATAAAAACTGGCCGTCAAGCTTTTATTATTTGTCCTCTAATTGACCCGTCTGACAAATTAGGTGTTAAAGCTGTTAGCGAAGAATTTGAAAAATTAGACCGAAAAATATTTCCCCAATTTGAAATTGGTTTGTTGCACGGCCGCCTTAAAATAAAAGAAAAAGAAAAAATTATGGCCGACTTTAAAAATAATAAATTAAAAATATTGGTTGCCACCCCGGTCATTGAAGTTGGGATTGATATTCCCAATGCCTCGGTTATTATGATTGAATCTGCTGAACGTTTTGGCTTAGCTCAACTGCACCAACTCCGCGGCCGTGTTGGCCGGAGCACCAATCAATCCTATTGTTTTTTAATGACGGAATCAGAAAGCGAAACCACTCTTAAAAGAATGCATGCCATGTTAACAGCCAAAAATGGTTTTGAACTGGCGGAAAAAGATTTAGAATTTAGAGGCCCCGGTGAAATTTATGGCCTGGAACAATCTGGTTTTAATGATTTATTAAAAATTGCTAAACTCACCGATTGGCCTATTATTAAACAAGCCAAACCCTGGGTTGATAAAATTTTAAAAAATGATCCGGAATTAAAAAATCATCCGGCTATTAAAAACAAAATTACTGCTTTTGAAACCAGCATTCATTTTGAATAATTTTAATATTCTTAATATCTTTTGTTTTAATTTTTATACACTTTCTGTATTTTTATATTTTAGTTTAAACTACTGAATTGACATTTTATATCTTTATTTTTTTCTTCTAAAATCATAAATCTCCTGCCCGCTATCGCTACGCTCAAGCGTTGCGGGCGGGTAAATCGTAAATCTATTTTTGTGTTTTTTTGTGTTGACACTTTTTTCTTAATTTGATATCATAATATTTGTACCCACAAATAGATAAGTTTAAGAAAAATAGGAGGATAAAATTCTTTTTCTATTGGGTTCTCCTAGGTTGTTGGGAGGACGGGCAATCACAAAAAAAGAAGAACTCAACAAGGGAGTTTTTATGTCAAAAGGCAACGGATTCGGTTATAAGGGCTATAGCAGCGTTTTTTCTGGTGGCAGTTCACATGCTAACGCCAACCACCAAACTTCGAAGAATGGTGTTGTTCATCATAAAACCAAACACGTGATGGTTTCTATTGATGGAAGGCCACCAACCATTCAAACGGAAAAAGAAGCGGAAAATCTCCGAGAAAGGTTTGGGGATCGCATCCAAATTTATTAATCAAACCCCGCTCCGATGCCAATCGGAGCGTTTTTCATTTTAAAAAGCTCTCCACTTTTCCAAGGGGGAGATAAAAGAAAATATCTTTAAACCAAAAACACCCTAATAAAATAGGGTGTTTTATTTTTACTTCCCTTATTTTAAAACTTCACTTCCACATTTTCTTTTTCTTCTGCCCCGGCCTCAAAATAATCATACTTAGTAAATTTTAACCAACTGACAATCAAATTATTTGGGAATACTTCCATTTTGGTATTAAAATCGCGGGCATTACCATTATAAAATCTTCTTGCAGCCTGAATTTTATTTTCCGTATCTGCTAACTCATCTTGCAGTTTAGCAAAATTTTCCGAAGCTCTTAATTCTGGATAATTTTCTGCTACCGCAAATAATGATTTTAAGGTGCCTGATAAAGCGTTTTCTGCTGCTGCTTTTTGATGTGGACTGTCCGCGCTAATGGCCGCTGCTCTAGCGCTAGTAACTTTTTCAAAAAGTTCACGCTCGTGCGTGGCATAACCCTTGACTGTTTCGACTAAATTAGGAATTAAATCATGACGCCTTTTTAATTGTACATCAATATCACTCCAAGCCTCCTTGGTGCGGTTATTAAGCCGAATTAGGCTGTTATAAACGCTAATTAGCCAAACCACGATCAAAGCTATTACAATTAATATAATATATGATAAATTCATATTTTTACTTTTTTAAATTAATATTTTATCCTGGACCTTTACTTTTATATTATAAATAATTTAACTTTATTTTTCAAGCCCGCCCTATCTTTGTTAGTCTAACAAAAAAAGTCATTCTCCCTTTCGCTGGTCACTAATTACTTATCACTTTACTTATTATTAATCACCCCGACTAATTTAGTTAACAATATTTCCGAAGAAATTCCTGACGACTTCAATGCCACGTCTGTCTCTAATATTTTTTGATAACCGCTTTCTAATTCTTTAAAACTATACAATTTTGTTTGCGCCATTGTTTTTTGTACCACATACGGATGCATGGAAAGTTCCCGTGCCATGGTTTGATAATTACCTTGATATTTTTCCTCGGCTTCCTTAACTAAAATTAAATTGCGCCACTGCCGCGCAATCATAGCCAGTAAATATAATGGCTCGGCTCCGCTTTGTAACTGCGCTGTAATTAATTCTAACGCCTGGCCATAATCTTTCCGACCCAACGCATCAGTTAAACTAAAAATATTTTCATCAAAACCCCCGATCATTAAAAGTCGGACATTCTTGGAAGTAATATTTTTGTTAAAAGCTAATAATTTATCAAACTGGTTAGTTAAATAAAACAAATCATTATTATTTTCCTCCAAGATAGCTTCTAAGGCGCGCTCTTCTATTTGTCCACCTTTATTCTTAACATATTCTTTTAACCATTTTTTTAATTCACCCCCCTCTAGTTTTTCACAGTTTATTTTATTTTTTAAACTAGCTAAAAATTTATACAATGATGTTTTTTTATCTGGCTCTGCTTCATAAAAAATCACGGTGTCACTAATTTCTTTTTTTTCTTTTAAAAACTCGGCCCACTCTTTCTGTTCTTTATTCTTAGTTAAATTAGTAATTACTAAAAAACGCTCTTTATTAAATAAAGAGACGGCAGTTAACTTATTTTGCAACTCACCCCATTCTACTTTGGTGCCATCTATCTTTTCTTCTGCCACCTTACCAACTTTATTCTGTAATTCTTTAATTTTCTGCTGGGCCAAATATTCTTCTGGCCCAAAAATAAAATACAACATAGATTATTCCCCTCCCATTTATAAGAGGAGGGCAGGGAGAGGTAATTTTTTATTATTCTTTATTTAATATTCGCCCACACCAACTCAAAAATAAGTTTCATTGTTTTATGTATTTCCACGCTTTCCAAAATCACCCCAAACATTTCTTTCGAAGAATAAGACATAAAAGCCACCTTATTGCCGCCATAAATATCAATTTCAATCGAAAAAGGATATTTATTTGGATCAACCAATCTTGTTTCCCGCAATTCTTTTTGATCGCGTTCTTGATAATCCTGAGATTCTTTCTCACCCGGAGCAATTACCAACGCCTTAATGCCTTTTCTAATTCTTTCCGGCACATATTCCTGATATAATTCTTTTAATAAAGTTGGGTCAAATTTTTTAATTGATAAAAAAGCTAATATATTTTCTTGGCTGCTTAAAGTATCCTTATAAATCTGTTTTACTCCGTCTTTGCCTTCAAAAAACTTAATTCTTGGCTTGTCTAAAGAAAAATTAAAAATCGCGTTCAACTCTGGCAACATGTCTATTATTTCCGCTTCTCTTTTTTTTAACTCGTTTTGCCGATCTAAAATATTAGTTAAAAGCTTATGTGGATACTGCCCGGCATAAATTGTTTTTTTGCCTTTCTTTTCTGTAATTATTAAACCCAGCTCTTCTAATTTTTGCAAAGCCACATAAGTGGTCGCTCGATGCACCCCAGATTTTTTGGCAATATTTTGTACGCTAGTACCACCCAATTCCAAAGCTGCTAAATAGACTTGAGCTTCATTATTATTCAATTCTAATTTTTTTAAATTTTCTACAATCATATATTAAATATTATTTTTTATTAACGACTACTGTTATCTTTTTAATTCCATCTGGATATTCCTCCGAAGGCGCTATTGCCCATTTTTTAAATTTTATTGTCTTTAAATCAAAACCAGTCATCCTTAAAACAAATTCTATTTCCTCTTGTGTTGGTATATATGCCCAATAATCACCTGCCTCACCCGCTGGAATATGATACCAGCCGTCTTTAATAAAAGAATTCTCTCTGGTTGGTAAATCAAAAACCAATTGCCCACCTTCTTTCAAAGCCAGCCAGGCATTATTTAATGTCTTAATTAAATTACCTGGCCCAAACGCTTCTAAAATTGTATTCCAGGTATAAGTCACTGCTTCAAATTGACCCATCATTTTTTTCGATTCCTCATTAAATAACACATAGTCAGTGATTCTGCCTTTTTGATATTTAATCCGTTCTAAATCCGGACTTTTTTCTTGCGCTAATTTTAATAATTTTTCATTAGCATCAACTCCCACTATTTCTAAAGTCTCATCTTTTCCTAATTCATTAGTTAATCGACCGCTCCCGCTGCCCACATCTAAAATTTTATGAATATTATTCTCTTGAAAAATTTTTCTTAAAATTTCTAATTCTTGTTCGGTGTCAGCTGATAATTCTCCCCGTTCGCCCATAAAACCATTATCTACAATTTGTTGATAAAAACCTATTTTTTCAGCCAAAAATCCTTCTGTATTCAATGAAGCTGGGTCACTTTTAATTTTTGCTGCTAATTGGGCGATTTTTTCAATATCATCAATCTGAAAATCTTCCGCCACTAAATTTGCGCCTTGTTCTAAATATGTTGTTTTTAATTCCTCATCCTGGCAGACCACCACAATAATTGGTTGTAATATGCTTTCTTTGTCTGTTAAATTGTTTTTCACTATTGCCTCATGAATAAAACGCCGTACCGCCGCCACTGCGCCAGATCCCAAAGAACTTCCATAAGCCTCTTTATCTTGGCGCATTATAATTATCTCTGGTGGGTTAGAATGTGAAATATCATATTCACAACTAATTGCCCCACGCACATCACCGCCATTCATAAAATTTACTAAAAACGGTCTCTTTTTTGGTTCTTTTTGCACTTCTTTTATCCGCTTATCTTCTAGTTGAGCTAATTTATCTCTCTCAGCTAAATATTTTTCCGCATCACCAACCATTTTTTCTTTTTTTTGATTTCTCCAATCAATAAAAGCACGCAACTGTTGATCTGTTTCTATTGGTCCATTGTGTAATTCATAATCATCAACCAGTCTTTCTGGTTGCATTTGGCCAAACTCTAAACCCGGTTCCACATACCAAATTTTAAAAATTCGGCTCCACTCACGTTCTCTTTCCTCTAGTTTTATCAACGGGTCGTTTTCTTGAACCACATTGTCTGGTCTAATTATTCCTTTTTTAATTAAATTTTCCATAATCTTAGTATAGCAATTTTAAAGGAAAATAAAAAACCCCTGCCGCGATGTGCTACGGCAGAGGATTTGATTAAAGCCGACTGGTAAAAATTTGTTCTTTGTTACCTTTGGCACATTGCGCCTCAATAGTAACAAAGGAAATTAGAAAACTTTTACCGTCGCTCAATACGATGACAATCCCGTCGTCGGTGTAAACAACACCTTCAATGGTCTCGCCACAATCGCACCGAAACTCAATTATGTTTCGGTGATCAGATTCTTTGGGCCGCAAAGCTAGCGGCACGGTCGACGGAATGTATTCCGGACCAGTAATTCCCAGCGCATGCCGCGCTGGAATTACTGCCAGTGTTTTTTCAGCAAACAACTGCTGAATTTTTTCCATGTCCCCATATACAGGGATATGTTGATGGACAAACGCTGGCTCTTGACCAGATAAATCTGGTCTATTTGTTTTTACCACCAAAAACATTTTGCCTCCTTTTTCTTTTTTACCACTGCCCTCCGTGGCCGAGTTTTATTTTAAAAGCTCAACAATTTTCTGAATTAATTCCATTAAATCAACGGGTTTTTTAAAAACCACGTTAACCTCATGGAATAACTTCGGCTCGGAGCTAATTCCTATAACTTTTACTCCAAGCCTTCGCGCTTCCGCAGCCACTTCATTGCCATGAAAATCTTCTTTTGTGCAATTTCCATGACCGTCGCCAATGTAGCTGTCCGGTTTAGCCGGAAAAATCCCATCTGTTAAAACCAGCCCGACTGACTGGAAATTTAAAATTCCCAACGCAGTTTCTAAATCGCCGGCTTCAAAAATCACCGGCTCAATTCCATGACGATGAAGCAGCGACAAACCCATTTTGAAAGATTTGCGATATAATTCTTCATCATCAACTAAAAGAATTCTGACCTCTTTCATTTTCTTTTTTCCTTTATTTTAATATTTTAATGAACTACTTTTATTTCTATTTTCTAAAATTTTAATCATTTTAAAATCTTAGAAAATAGTCCCTTGCCACGATGTTTTGTGGCAAGGGATTTTCTTTACGAAAGATCCAGCTCGGAAAGTTCAGTTCTGAACGTTCCCTGGTGGCTAACTTCCACCACAACTTCTCCTTTCTCAATATAGATTTTGTTGACACTCAAATAATCCTTCGTGGAACGAGAGTTGGTTAATTCACGATGGTGAATTTCACCGTCTTTGTCCTTCCACACTAGATATATAGTGTCAAACCCATATGTTGACCCATTCTCCGAAAGATAACGGATTGCGCAGATATCCTTTCTCTCTTTTGGGAAATCAGGATCATAGCAGTAATCATAACCCAAATGTGTGGAAACTTGAGTTATGAGCGCTTTTACCCGCCCAACATTCAATTTGCCAGTTGTCTCAGCTTTTGCTGAGACAAACTTACTCAAATCAAACGTCTGGGAATTACTCCGTTCTGGTTGGTAACGGTTACCGAATGTAACTACCAGCTCTGCGCCAGCCATCGCATGGGTATCCAGCGCCCACTCCTCTGGCTGCATGCCAGAATCATTGAAGTGCATCAGATTTTCCTGCGCCACTTCACCTCCATTAACACACACAACGGTCAGATCATGAACATACTGCACTCCACAACCTTTACGTTCTTGAATCGAGCGATGGGCAGCTTGCTTATACAAAGTCGGGATATAAATATCTATAGCCCGCTTGGCATAATAGACAGCCACCACTCCACCATCCTTTCCTTGGCACTCGTGGAGAACTTGGATCTGTGTAGCATCCTTGTGCACTTCTTGGTTATTTACAAACAAACCGTAAACACCAAAGGTGCTTTCCATAAACTCGCGTTCTCCAGTTTCTCTTACTTCAACGTTAGACATAATGTCCTCCATTATGTTAATAGTGCCACTGCCCTCCGTGGCCGAGTTTAAAGAACTATTTTTATTTCTATTTTCCAAAACTTTAAATTTTAATTTTAAAATCTTAGAAAATAGTCCCTCACCCACACGATCTTTTGTGCGAGTGAGGGAAATGGTTATTTCATGCTTGCAAAGACTTTTTTTGCCTTTTTGTAAAAATCCTTCCATTGAGCATCGGAGATAAAAACATCTCCTTTCTCGTTAGAAAGACCTTCGACCGGAGAAAAAGAATCAAGATATTTAATCAAATTAATAACCTTCTGACTTTCTTTGATCGTTTCCCAGTTTAATCTGTAATCTTGTGCCCACTTTTTTAAGTGAGCCTTACATTCTTCAATGGTATACACAATTTTGAAATGTTCGACTACAATCTCAAACACTTTCATCCAATCTACAATTTCCTCTTGTGTAACCAAATTTGGATCAATTGTGTACCAACCAAATGGCAATGATTTCTTAAACTGCCAAGAAGAGATATTGTTTGGATTGGCCGCCAGTGAATCACTGCTCAAGGCCGTGACCAAACCAATAAACTCAGGAAAAAGTTTGCCTTGATACGCAAGGGTTGATGCAGCTACTAGTACTTCAGAAAACTCCATAGATTCATCTCTTGTGAGCACAATGTGAGCATTAAAATGCTCTAAGGCTTCACGCTTTGTTGTTACTATCACATCGTGTCCTTGTTCAAAAATAGGCATAACTTTTTCTTTTAGACGAGCAACCATATTGGCACTCGTCAAAACTTCTTCGGATTCAATAATTAAAATTTTCATTTTCTACTCCTTTTTTTATTTTTTCCTACCAGCCCCGTGCCAGTAGGCTGCTGCCTTAAAGTTATCGAGCAAATAAAACAAGATAGTTTTAGCCGCTCTTAGTTTTTAAGGCATGAGCCTACTGGCAAGGTTATATATAATTGTTAAAGGACATTTTTGTTTCTAGACCAATTAAAAACCCTTCCTTTTGAGAAGAGTTAAGAGTTATGAACCTAAGTTTTAGCGCTCTTTAGGGGTTAACCCTTTGAAGCACTTTTTCTCTCTTCTCATTCTCAATTATAAGTATAGCACAGTTTTAAATATTTGTCAAGAGTTTATATCAAAATTAGCTTATTTAATTAAATAAATAGCTAATTTTAGCTAAAATAATTAGATTAATAAATTATAATATTATAACAAAATAACCATTTTATCCACAGGTAATTAATCCCCGCCTTATGAAGGCGGGGCCTCATGCCCCACCACCCTTGCGGTGAGTGGGGCAGAGGGGGCGGTTAATAATATCGCCGATAGTCGAATATTTTATAAAAGGACAGGTCGCGACCTGTCCCTACAAAAACACATAACCATC
>DAIUDD010000012.1:0-5253 GCA_036845805.1 Patescibacteria group bacterium
TGCTAAACTATTACTTGCTTAGTTTTACAAAATATTGTAAAATAAACATTAATTAATATAAATATAATTTAAGCCTAACAGCTGGTCAAAACCTGCTATTTTCCTTAAAAAATCATACTTACTGGTTTTTTGAAGAAACGGCGGGGTTGTTAGTAACTAAAAATAATTATGGCAGACAAATTTGAACGCTCCAAGCCACATGTTAATGTGGGTACTATTGGCCACGTAGATCATGGTAAAACCACTCTTACGGCGGCCATTTTAAACGTGTTAAACGTGGAAGGTAAAATCGCCCAAAAAAAGGGTGTTGATGATTTGGACAAAGCTCCTGAATCAAAAGCCCGTGGTATTACCATTGCCACTGCCCACGTCGAATACGAAACCGATAAACGTCATTATGCGCACATTGACTGTCCCGGTCATGCTGACTACATTAAAAACATGATTACCGGCGCCGCTCAAATGGATGGCGCAGTCTTAGTCGTTTCCGCCGCTGACGGCCCAATGCCCCAAACTCGTGAACACATTCTTTTGGCTTATCAGGTTGGTGTGCCAGCCATTGTTGTATTTTTGAATAAAGTAGATCAAGTTGATGATCCAGATTTAATTGATTTAGTAGAAGAAGAAGTCAGAGATTTACTTAAAAAATATAATTTTCCTGGCGATGAAGTGCCAATTATTCGTGGTTCAGCTCTAAAAGCCCTGGAAGCCTCCCAAGCCGGTAACAAAGAAGATCCCAATTATAAAGCTGTCTTGGAATTATTAAACAAATTAGATGAATATATTCCTGAACCAAAAAGAGAAATCGATAAACCATTCTTAATGCCGGTCGAAGACATTTTCTCTATTGAGGGTCGCGGTACAGTGGCCACTGGCAGAATTGAACGCGGTCAAGTCAGTTTAAATGACGAAGTAGAACTGGTTGGTTTAGGTGATACCCAAAAAACCGTCGTTACTGGCATTGAAATGTTTAATAAATCTTTAGATAAGGGCATGGCTGGTGATAATGCTGGAATTCTTTTGCGCGGCACCAAAAAAGAAGATATTGCCCGTGGTCAAGTTCTTGCAAAACCCGGCAGTGTCACTCCACACTCAGAATTTGAAGCTGAAATTTATGTCTTATCCAAAGAAGAAGGTGGCCGCCATACCCCTTTTATGAAAGGCTACAAGCCACAATTTTATATTCGCACCACTGATGTTACTGGTGAAATTGAATTACCCGAAGGCACTGAAATGGTTATGCCGGGTGATACTATAAACAATTTAAAAATTAAATTAATCACTCCGGTGGCCTTGGAAGAAAAACAAAGATTTGCTATTCGTGAAGGTGGTCACACTGTTGGCGCTGGCGTGGTCAGTAAAATTATTAAGTAATTATTTACGAAGCCTGACTAATATGGTCGGGCTTCTAATTTTGCTTCTGAAATATTCAGAAGTAAAATTAGTGGTAATTTATCAATTAACTACATGTCTGATTCTAAAATTAACAAAAGCAATGATGAAGTACGCCAGCGAGTGCGCATCAAAGTTCGTGCTTATGATCACAAGGTGATTGATCAATCAGTTAGAACAATTATTGATAATGTTAAAAAAACTGGTGTAGAAGTACGCGGGCCCATCCCTTTACCCACGGAAATAAAAAAATACACAGTTAATCGTTCCACTTTTGTGCATAAAAACGCGCGCGAACAATTTGAAATGCGTATTCATAAGCGCTTAATTGATATTTTTAACCCCACCGCTAAAACTATTGACCAATTATCAAACTTAAACCTGCCCAGTGGGGTCGACGTCGAAATTAAAATGTGACACAAAATTTATAAGGATCTCAATCTTTCCATAAAAATAAATGCATTATTAAGAAAAGCCAATGAAGTTCTCCTTAAAGATTACTGTTGGCAATTACTTAATTAATGAATTCAAAAACCAGTTTAAAAAAATAGCTCTCAAAATTTATCTCCATAGATATTGTTGTCATTATAATCAATGGCGCTGATGGATATTTTTTTAAGCTGGTTTAATTCCAAACCAGTTTTTATTTTAAATTCGCAAAAATCCACCAATTATTATCCGTGCTAATCTGTTATTATATGAAATTTATCTTGGGTGTAAAACAAAATATGACGCAAATTTTTAAAGAAGACGGTACTGTTGTACCAGTCACTTTAATTAAAGCTGGCCCTTGTGTTGTTACTCAAGTTAAAACGTCAGCTCAAGACGGCTATCAAGCTATTCAGATTGGCTATGGTGAAAAGAAAAAAATGTCAGCCGCCCTGCGTGGTCACCTTAAAGATTTAGATCAAAAAAGATGGCAAAAAGAATTTCGCCTTAAAGACAATCCAGATTTAAAAAGAGGAGACATTATCACTTTAGAAAATTTTAAAGTTGGTGATTTGGTTAAAGTGTCTGGTACGTCCAAAGGCAAAGGTTTCCAAGGTGTGGTCAGACGCCATTCTTTCCATGGCCACCCATCAACTCACGGCCACAAAGATCAGGAAAGAATGCCCGGTTCTATTGGCGCTGGTGGCTTACAGAGAGTTATTAAGGGTTTACGCATGGCCGGACATATGGGTTTTGAAAGAATCACTGTCAAAAATTTAGAGATTGTGCAAGTAGATTTAGAAAACAATATTCTATCTATTAAGGGTGCGGTGCCTGGTACTCGCGGCAGTTTGGTAGAAATAACTGGGGCCGGAGAAATAAAAACTCAACACTCTCCGGAGGTTGAAAAAGAACCAACAGAAAATTCCCTTAACAACGCCAAAACAACAGAAAAAACAAATGAAGAAATAAAGAAAGAAGACAATCAACCAAGCGTGGAAAGTGAACACCAATAAACAATGTCAAAATTTTATGGCCACTGATAGCTTAAAAACTCAAGTTTACAGCCAAACCGGCGAAAAAATTAAACAACTGGAATTAAATCCAGCTATCTTTGGAATAAAAACAAAAGAGTCCGTCCTTCATCAGGTGGTGATAGCACAAATGGCTAACTCGAGAAAAAGAATTGCACATACCAAATTAAAAAGCGAAGTTAGGGGCGGTGGCAAAAAACCTTGGCGTCAGAAAGGCACTGGCCGCGCCAGACACGGCTCTACCCGATCACCGCTATGGGTTGGCGGAGGTGTGGTTTTTGGACCCAGAAATACGGTCAATTTTAAACAAAAAGTCAATCAAAAAATGAAAACCAAAGCACTTTTAATGAGTTTGACTGATAAATATCAATCACAATGTCTTACTCTTTTAGATCAATTATCTTTAACTCAAGGCAAAACTAAAGAAATCGTGACTGTTATTAATAATTTAAAAGAAATATTGGCTCTTAAAAAAATATCTACTCGCCATGCTTCGCCAAAAACAAATGACGAAAAAAATGAAAATCAAAAGTTTGACTTAAAGAAATACCGTCTCTCTTTATTAATTGTTTTACCAAGTAGTGATAAAAATATTTTCCGCGCCAGTAAAAATATTAATGGCCTTAAAATTACTACTGCCAACTCCCTAAACACTTTAGATATCTTAAAATATAAAAATTTAATCTTAATTGAAAATTCTCTTCCCGTTATTGAAAAAAATTTCTTAAAGGTTAAATAAAAGCATATGGGCTTATTTAGTAAAAAATCACCTGCCAATACACCAGAAACAGAAACAAATAAAACTACTGATAAAAAAGTGGCTCCATTTGAAGCACCGCTTAAACAAAAAAATCATTCTTATCAGCTTTTGTCTTTATTAATTAAACCAATTGTCACCGAAAAAACCGCCTATCTTGGTGCCAACAATCAATATGTCTTTGCTGTTACCAATCAAGCTAATAAAATTAATATTAAAAAAGCGATCGAAAATGCTTATCAAGTTAAAGTTGTTAAAGTAAATATTATTAAACAATTAGGCAAAAAAGTTCGCTATGGTAAAACTACCGGTCGAACCAAAAATTGGAAAAAAGCAATAATTACTCTTAAACCCGGTGAAAAAATTGATCTTTACGAACACTCATAATTATGGCCATTAAACTCTACAAACCAACCACTAATCCCAGACGGCACACTTCCGTTTTGATTAATTATGATTTAACTAAAAACAAAAAAAGAGAGAAACGCCTTTCTATTGCTTTAAATAAACTCTCCGGTCGTAATCATCAAGGCAAAATAACTGTGCGTCATCGTGGTGGTGGTGCCAAAAAAATTTATCGTCTAATTGATTTTAAACAACAAAAATTCGATCAACCCGCCCAAATTATTGCTTTAGAATATGATCCTAATCGCAATTGCAGTATTGCTTTAATTGCCTATGCTAATCATGAAAAAAGTTACATTATTGCTGGCGACGGCCTAAAAGTAGGGGACACTATTATTTCCTCACAAAATAAAATAGAAATAAAAAACGGCTATCGTTTACCATTAAAACACATCCCTCAAGGACAAATGATCTATAACGTTGAATTAGAGCCTGGTCAGGGTGCTAAAATTGCTAGAAGCGCTGGCAATATGGTTATCTTACAAAATATTGATCACGGTTTCGCTCAATTAAAAATGCCCTCTGGTGAAATTCGTCTCGTTAAAGAAGATTGTGCCGCTACCATTGGCCAAGTTTCTAATCCTGATTATAAGCTAATTCGCTGGGGCAAAGCCGGTCGCACCCGTCATCGTGGCATTAAACCAACTGTTAGAGGCAAAGCCATGAATCCGGTAGACCATCCTCATGGCGGCGGTGAAGGCCGTCATCCAGTCGGCATGCCTTATCCTAAAACACTTTGGGGCAAACACGCTCTCGGGGTGCCGACCAGAAAAAAAAGATGGACCGATCAATTAATTTTAAAAAAACGAAAAAAATAATTAATTCCTTAATTTTAAATTTTGAATTAAAAAATATATGTCACGCAGTTTAAAAAAAGGCCCTTACGTTGATGAGCGTCTGCTAAAAAAAATCAGCCGTTTAAAAGTAGGGGATAAAACTATTATCAAAACTTGGTCACGTGATTCTACCATCACCCCACAAATGGTTGGTTTTGTTATTGGTGTTCATAACGGTAAAACACATTTGCCGATTTCGATCGTCGAAAATATGGTTGGCCACAAGCTTGGTGAATTTGCCCCCACCAGAAAATTCATTAGACACGGTGGACGGATGCAAAAAGAAATTGAAAAAAGTTCAGCTGAAAAACCGGCTTCCGCCAGTCCAGCTGCTAAATAATTTTAATTTATGATTTCTGCTCGACTAAACTATTTAAAAATTTCACCTCGTAAAGTCCGC
>DAIUDD010000013.1:0-4888 GCA_036845805.1 Patescibacteria group bacterium
ATTTATGATTTCTGCTCGACTAAACTATTTAAAAATTTCACCTCGTAAAGTCCGCTTGGCGGCTGCTTTGTTGCGTGGTTTAACTGCTAAAGAAGCCGAACAGCAACTTGCTTACCTTAATAAAAAATCTGCCCGCCCATTATTAAAATTATTACGCAGCGCCATCGCTAATGCTAAAAACAACTTTAAATTAAAAGAAGATAATCTTTATATTAAAGAATTAAAAGTCAATGAAGGGCCGGCTCTTAAGCGGTGGATGCCTAAAGCTTTCGGTCAAGCCACCCCTGTGCGCAAACAAAGCTCTCATCTAACTTTAATTTTGGTTGATAAAAACAATCCTACGGCCGGGTCTTTAAAAAAAGAAAAAAACAAAACAAAAATTAAAACAGAAAAAGAAACCGATGCTATAATTGTTAATGACCTTAAAGAAATTAAAAAATCCTTGCCCTCAAAAGAAATAAATATGGCCTCCGATTTTTCAGATAAGGCTGATGATCATCAACCAACCAAAAAGGACATTAAAGATTTAAGTCTAAAAAATGAGGGCAAAGATAATACTAAAGGCAGCTCGTCCAAATCATTAAAAAAAATATTTCGGCGTAAAACTATTGGTTAAATTATTACTTAACGATTAAACGATAAATTCTAATATAAAAATATGGGTCACAAAGTTAATCCAAAAGTATTCCGGATCGGTATTAGCGAAGAATGGGATTCGCGCTGGTTTAAATTAGGAAAAAATTATCGCGAACAACTCTATCAAGACGTCCTAATTAGAAAATACCTTAATAAAAAACTAAAAGAAGCCGGCCTGGAAAAAATCGTCACCGAACGATCTCCGGATAGTTTAATTGTGACTGTTTATTCTTCTAAACCCGGTGTGATAATTGGTCGTGGTGGTGCCGGCATCGAAGAAATTAAAAAACAAGTTGAAAAAATAATATTTAAAGGACAAAATAAAAAATCACGTAAAACAAAATTACAATTAAATATTAAAGAAGTTAGCCGTCCTCAACTTTCTGCTCCTATTGTCGCCCAAAACATTGCCAATGAATTAGAAAAAAGAATTCCTTATCGACGCGCCATGAAACGACACACGGAGTCAGTTTTAAAAGCTGGGGCTTTAGGTGTAAAAGTAATTTGTTCTGGCCGGCTTGACGGCATTGATATCGCCCGCCAAGAAACACTTGTCCAAGGCGAAATTCCCCTACAAACTATTCGCGCCAATATTGACTACGGTCTTGCAATAGCTTATACTTCTACCGCTGGTACTGTTGGTGTTAAGGTTTGGATTTATAAAGGTGAACTGTTTCATAAGAAAAAAGAACTCATACTTAATAATGACAGTGATTTTAAAAAAAATAAAAAAAACACTAGCAATTAATTCCTATGTTTAGCCCGAAAAAAGTAAAACATCGCAAATGGCACAAAAGCGCCGGCACCTCTGGCCAAATAGCCACCAGAACCAAATCTGTTAGTTTTGGCTCTTTTGGTCTAAAAGCCATTACTGGCTCTTGGGTAACCTCGCGACAAATTGAAGCTGCTCGTCGCGTATTAGTGCGCTATATTAGAAAAGGCGGAAAAATTTGGATCCGTATTTTCCCTGATAAGCCTGTAACTATCAAAGGTGCAGAAACACCCATGGGTAAAGGCAAGGGCAGCGTTGATCATTATGTGATTGATGTCAAACCAGGCGCGGTTTTGCTAGAAATAGATGGTTTAGAAGAAAGCGTGGCCCGCCAAGCCCTACATATGGCCAGTTTTAAATTACCAGTTATTTGTCGCGTAATTAAAAAGTAATTTATGAAAAAAAATTTTTCTGAATTAAAATTAAAATCAGACGCTGAATTAAAAACTGCTCTTAATAATGCCGGTCGTGATTATCAAACCATGCGTTTTAAAATATCTCAAAAACAATTAAAAAATATTCGTCAAATTCGTCAAATCAAAAAAAATATTGCGCGCCTTAAAACAGCCTTAAAATTAACTAATCAAAATAATTAAATATGAACGCCAAGTCTTTATCCCCAAACAACCAAAAACCAGCTAAACGCCAATTTAGTGGTTTAGTTGTCTCTAATCAATCAAACAAGACTATCGTTGTTAAAGTAAATCGTACCAAAATCCACCCCCGTTACCAAAAAAGATATACCGTTTCTGAAAAATATCATGTCCACGATGAAAAAAATCAATTTCACGTTGGTGATCAAGTCACTTTTCAAGAGTGCCGGCCGTTGTCTTTAAAGAAAAAATGGCGTGTTGTTTATCACCAAGTCTAATAAAAATTATTTTTTAACTAAGCATCTATGTTACAATTAAGATCAATGATTAACTCTGCCGATAATACTGGAGCAAAAAAACTTCAGCTGATTCAAATTGTCGGTGGTTATCGTCAAAGATATGCTCGCGTTGGCGATATAATCACTTGCGCTATTAAAGAAGCCGCGCCACATTCAGCAGTCAAAAAAAGCGATGTGGTTAAAGCGGTAATCGTCCGAACCAAAAAAGAAATTCGCCGGCCCTCTGGTCTCTATCTTCGATTTGATGACAATGCTGCTGTTATTATCGATCCTAAAAACAAAGAACCTAAAGGCACCAGAATTTTTGGACCAGTTGCTAGAGAACTACGCGCCAAAGGTTTTATGAAAATTATTTCCTTAGCAAGCGAAGTTTTATAAAAATATATGAAAATAAAAAAAGGCGACCAAGTTAAGATATTAGCTGGCAAAGACCGCGGTAAAAGCGGTAAAATTTTGCAAATTATTAATCATTCCACCACTAGCGCCAAAGTAATAGTCGAGGGTTTAAATTTGCGCTTCAAACACCTGCGTCCTAAACGTGGTGGAGAAAAAGGTCAACGCATTATGTTTCCTGCCCCGCTCGATATCTCTAAGGTGCAACTTGTCTGCCCGCGTTGTGGCAAAAATACGCGTATTGCCTATCGCCTCATTACTGATGGCGAATTAGCAAAAGAAAAAAAACAGCGCCTTTGTAAAAAATGTCAATCTGTTATCTAATCTTATGAATCGCCTAAAAAACAAATATCAAACAATTATCGTACCCGAGCTTAAAAAAGAGCTTGGTTTAACCAACTCCTTGGCTCTACCAGCTTTAAGCAAGGTTACCATTAATGTGGGCATTTCTGCCAATAAACGGGAAGATAAATATCTGGAATTAGTAGCTAAAACTCTGCAGCGCATCTCTGGCCAAAAACCAGTTTTTACCTTAGCGCGCCAAGCCATCTCTGCCTTTAAAATTCGTGAAGGCAATGTGGTTGGAGCCACGGTTACTTTGCGCGGCAATAAAATGTATGACTTTGTCGATAAGCTAATTAATATCACTTTGCCCCGGGTCAGAGATTTTCGCGGCCTTTCCTACCGCTCCATTGATCAGCAGGGTAATCTTAATCTTGGTTTTAAAGAGCACATCGCTTTTGCGGAAATAGATTCTTCTGAAGTTGAAATGCTTCACGGATTACAATTAACCGTCAATACCACGGCTAAAAACAAAACCCAAGGTCAATTGCTCCTAGAAAAATTCGGCTTTCCTTTTAAAAAGGAAAACATTTCTTAACTATTTTTATTAAATTAATTATCTGTAAATTAATTATATGGCCACTGAAGCACAAAAAGCCAAATCCAGAAAAAAACCAAAATTTTCCACCAGACAAGTTAATCGCTGTCGATTGTGTGGCCGTAAACGGGCCTTTATGCGCGACTTTGATTTGTGTCGCATTTGTTTTAGAGAATTAGCCAATAAGGGTGAAATACCTGGCATTAAAAAATCTTCTTGGTAAATAGTTTTAAGTGTAAAATTTAATTTAAACTCTCAATAATAAAAAATATCATAAAAAATTTATAATATGTATACCGATCCTATTGCTGACATGTTAACAAGAATAAGAAACGCCCAAAAAGTCAGAAAAGCTGAGGTGCTTTTGCCATTTTCATCGCTCAAATTTAGAATTGCTGAAATTTTACAAAAAGCCCATTACCTTGGTGCGATAGAAAAAATCACTGCCGAAAGTAAAACTCGCGGCCACGGTTTTGATCTGCTAAAAATAAATCTACTTTATGAAAATGGCCAACCCAAAATTACCCATCTTAAAAGAATCTCTAAGCCTGGCCGGCGTGTTTATGTTACCAAAGAAAACATTCCTACTATTTTAAATAATTATGGCCTGGCCATTCTTTCTACACCCAAAGGCCTCTTAACTAATCATCAAGCAAAAAAAGAAAATACGGGCGGTGAAATTATCTGCGAAATTTATTAATTAAAAAAATTTTATTAACAATCTTATGTCACGTATTGGTAAAAAAATAATTAACATCCCTTCTGCCGTCTCGATCACCTCGAGCGCTAATTTGGTTATTATAAAAGGACCAAAAGGAGAATTAAAATATCAATTTCCCTCCACCATAATCATTGAAATATCGGCTAACACCCTAACCGTCGCCGTTAAAAATCCTCAAGAAAAAAAACAGGCCTCTCTTTGGGGTACTGCCCGCCAAATAATTGCTAACATGATTGAGGGAGTGGTCAATGGTTTTGAAAAACAGCTGGAAATCAGCGGCGTTGGCTATAAGTGGGAAGCTAAAGGCCGCGATTTAAATCTTAATGTAGGCTTATCTCATCCAGTTACTTTTTCCTTGCCTTCCGGCATTGAAGCTAAATTTGATAAGAATACTTTAATCATTTCTGGTATTGACAAACAATTGGTTGGAGAAACAGCAGCTCAAATTAGAAAAATTAAAAAACCAGAACCCTACAAAGGCAAGGGAATTAAATATGTTGATGAAGTGATTCGTCGTAAAGCCGGCAAACAAGTAAAAAGCGCTAAATAATATGAATCAACAAAAAATTAAACAACAAAAAAAACAACTCCGCC